>CAZNUQ010000007.1:2120-5697 GCA_964576235.1 uncultured Desulfovibrio sp. | reverse complement strand
GGAGCCCGGCCGCCGAAGGCAGCCGGCATCGTGACGCTGATCGGGAAGCGTTTTCACGATCCGCCGCCGCGCCCGCCCGGAAGGGAGCGGACGGACGCGGCGACGGACCGGCAAGGCGGGAAGAAGCCTACAGACCCTTCCGGGCCATCAGGGCCACGAGGTCGGCCACGCGGCAGGAGTATCCCCATTCGTTGTCGTACCAGGCCAGGATCTTGGCCATGTCGCCGCCCTGGACCGTGGAGTACTCGGCGTCGACGATGCTCGAATGGGCGTCGCCCTTGAAATCCGAGGACACGAGCTGCTTCTCGCAAAAGGCCAGGATGCCCTTCAGGGGACCTTCCGAGGCCGCCTTGAGCCTGGCCCGCAGTTCCTCGGTGGTGGTCGGCCGTTCGAGCTGCACCACGAAATCGACCAGGGAGACGGTCGGGGTGGGCACGCGCACGGACAGTCCCGAGAACTTGCCCTTGAGGTCCGGGATGACCAGGGCCACGGCCTGGGCGGCGCCGGTGGAGGTCGGGATCATGTTGCAGGCGGCGGCCCTGGCCCGGCGCAGGTCCTTGTGCGGCAGGTCCAGGATGCGCTGGTCGTTGGTGTAGGAATGGATGGTGGTCATCACGCCCTTGACGATGCCGAAGGCCTCGTGGACGACCTTGGCCACCGGGGCCAGGCAGTTGGTGGTGCACGAGGCGTTGGAGAGGATGTGATGCTTTTCGGGGTCGTAGCGTTCCTCGTTGACGCCGAGCACCACGGTCAGGTCCTCCTCCTTGGCCGGCGCGGTGATAAGGACCTTTTTCGCCCCGGCCTCGATGTGGGCCTGGCACTTGGGGCCGGTGCGGAAGATGCCGGTCGATTCGATGACCACGTCAACGCCGAGTTCCTGCCAGGGCAGGCCGTGGGGATCGCGCTCGGCGTAGTTGCGGATGTTCCAGGGACCGACGGCCATGATGTCCCCGTCGGCCGAGGCGGCCACGGGCAGCTTGCCGTAGTTGGTGTCGTAGCTCAACAGATGGGCGTTGGTGGCCACGTCGAACAGGTCGTTTATGGCCACGACCTCCATGGTGTCGGCGTGGCGTTCGAGCATGGCCTTGAGGACCTGGCGACCGATGCGGCCGAAACCGTTGATGGCGATGCGCAGTTTTTGCATGAGCCTCCTCCCGCTACTCGTGCATGGTGTAGTCATAGGCCGTCAGGAGCTCGTAATCGGTCTTGAGGGCCTGATGCAGCCGGGCGTTCTCGATGGCGATGGCGCTCAGGTTGGCGATGACCGTGGCGAAATCCACCTCGGCCTGGTCGAACTCGCGGGGCTCGTCGCAATACAGGCGCAGCACGCCGATGGCCCGGCCCTCCACCATGAGCGGCAGGGCCATGACCGAGGCGATGCCCTCTTCCCGGGCCGCGTCCGGGTACTGGAAGCGGGAGTCGGTGGTGGCGTCCTTGATCTGGACGACCTTGCCGGTCAGGGTTTCCTGGTCGAAGCCGCTTTTGGCCACCTCGACCGGTCCCTTGTGCAGGTAGCCCTTGCTGAGGCCGTAGGACGTGCTGGCGAGGAGCCTGCGCCCCTGACGGTCGAGAAGCCGGATGGAGCAGGCCTTGGCGCCGAGCGCCCGGGCCACCTGTTCCGCGATGGCCCGCAGCACGACGACCGGCTCCAGGCTCGAATTGATGCCCTTGGCCACCTCATAGAGGGTGCGGTAGTAGGCGAGTTCCTTTTCGCTCATGGTTTCCTCCCGGAAAAAGCCGCCTCCTCCCGCCGGCGGACGATCCGCCAGACGGGAAACGGAACGCGGCGACAGATTGCCATCGCCGCATGGCGATTCCATGCCACCATACGTATTTCGTTTGAAATGAAAAGCCTTCCCGAAAAAAGGGGGGAAGGCGGGACGGTCCGGCCGCGTCAGGAACCGGCCGGCGGGCGGTAACGGGCCACGTTGTTGCGCCCGCCCTGCTTGACCCGGTACATGGCCGTGTCCGCCGCGGCCAGGAGGGCCTCCCCGGTCATGCCGGGCACGAACGAAGCCACGCCGATGGAGACGGTGAAGCGGAGGGGCGTTTCGGCCAGACGGCCGTTGATGCGGGGCACGAATTCGTAGCGCTGCACGGCCAGCCGGAGGGCGTCGCCATGAAAAGCGGCTTCGCCGCCGTCGATGTCGCAGACCAGGGCCAGCTCGTCGCCGCCGTAGCGCGCCGCGAACCAGTTGAACCTTCCGGCGTGGGCCTCGACGATCTTGGCCAGGGCGCGCAACACGTCGTCGCCCACGGCGTGGCCATAGACATCGTTGATGGCCGCCTTGAAATTGTCCACGTCGATCATGAGCACGGAAAGGGACTTGCTCCCGGCTTCCGCATCGGCCACGGCGGTTTCCAGATATTCGTCGAGGGCCCGGCGGTTGTGCAGCGGCGCCAGCAGCGGGTCGAACCGGACGATCTTTTCCAGGAGCAGGGCCTTGCGCTCCCAGGCCAGGGCCTCCTCGCGGTAGTGGGCGAGCATTTCCGTGACCAGGTCGCGCAGCCGCGGCAACAGGACATCCGGCGGCTCCCCGCCATCCAGGGCCGCCATGATCTCCCCGCCGAAGCGTCGCACCAGTTTTCCCCGTTCCTGCTCCGAGGCCAGGGACTCCCGCAGGAACCGGTTGACGGACAGGACCAGGGAACGGGCCGCCTCCTGTTCCGACGCAAGTTGTTCGCGCAGGGCGACCATCCTGGAATTCTCGGCCAGGAATGTTTCAACATCGGCGACAAGACTCTTGAAATGTTGTTCGGAAGAATCCCGCTTGGAGAACTCCGCGAACACCAGTTGCTGGACAGCTTTCTTCTGGGTGTCGCTGAAGATGGAAAACTCCCGCAAAAGATTGCGTGCGAAAAGCAGGATCGCCATCCATGACGGATCGGCCGCGCAGCCGATTTTGCGCAGTTCCTGGCAGACATTGCGAATGCCGCACGGTTGTTCCCGACAGGAATTGGGCATGGCGGTTCCTTTGGCTCCCGTGACGCTCTGTTTCATGGGCATTGTCCAGCATACAGCCGAAATCCCCCAGGAGGCAAGCGCCCCGCCCCCTTGCGTTCCTTTTTTGCCCGGTTTCCGTTCCGGCTGGCTGGTCTTGCGCCCCCGTTCCCGATCGGAATATTTCCCTGGGCGTCCCCCCTTTACCTCGCGAGGGCTTTGCATTACAGAAGGCAGTTTCAAAACCGGATTTGTCATGGCCGGGGGCCAGGAGGATTGCATGGATCCCAAGGACGCCGAATTCTTCCGCCAACTCCTAAACGGCATGCTGCAGGACATCCTCAAGAAGGGCGAGGAAACCATCGAGGACATGACGGACACCGTCGAGGTGTACGCGGACCCCGCGGACCGGGCCACGGCCGAGTCCGACAGGGCCTTCACCCTGCGTCTCCGCGACCGGGAACGCCGGCTCATCAAGAAAATCAAGGAAGCCATCGAGCGCATCGACGACGGCACCTACGGCGAATGCGGCGAATGCGGCGAGGAGATCAGCGTCGCCCGGCTCAAGGCCAGACCCGTCACCACCCTCTGCATCAAGTGCAAAAGCAAGCAGGAGGCCGACGAGAACCTGCGGGG
>CAZNUQ010000007.1:0-2020 GCA_964576235.1 uncultured Desulfovibrio sp. | reverse complement strand
CGGGGCCGGCCGAGCGGTGAGCGTGCAGCATGGAGGCCGTATTCTTCCGATTCCTGGGCAGAGAGATGCTCCGGGCGCTGACCGGCGCCCGGATCGAGAAAATCTACCTGCCATCCCCCAACGTCATCACCGTGGCCCTTTACGTCCCGTCCGGCCTGGATGTTCCCGGCCATGCGGGCAAGCGTACGCTGTACCTGCACGCCCGGTACGGCACGGGGCGCTTTTTCCTGTTCCTTTCCGCCCAGAAGACCGTCCAGCCCCAGCGGGCGCCGGCGACGGCCATGCGCCTGCGCAAACATCTCGGCGGCCGGCGCGTGGCCACGGTGGTTTCCGACTGGCCCCGCCGCCGCCTGACCCTGATCCTGGCAGGAGACGGCCCGGCCCTCGTCCTCGATCCCCAGGCCTTCCCGGCCTTGACCGCCGCCCCGGAGGCGCCCCCGGACGAGGCCGTCTGGCCGCCCCTGGAGGCCGTGCTCGCCGATCCCGACATCTGGCGGGCCCATCCCCAACTTTCCCCCACCCTGCGCCGCCGCCTGGCCGGCCTTCCTCCCGGGCAGGCCCGGGCCACGTATGACCGCCTGATCGAGGGAAGCCCGGACGGCTTTCACCTCGAAACGAAAAACGGCGAACCTCACGGCGTCTGGCCCCTGGCCTGGCCCCAGGCCTCCGGCGTCTCCACGCGGCGGTTCGAGACCGCCCTCGAGGCGGCGGCAGCCTTCGGGGAACCGCTCGTTTTCGGCGAGGTCTCCGGTCGCGAGGCCGCCCCGGAAACGGCGGCCCGGGCCGCTGGCCGGCGCCGGCTGGCCCGTTCCCTGGCCAGACTCGCCGAGGACGAGCAGCGCATGCGGGCGTTTATCGCCCGGCGGGCCGAGGCCGACATCCTGGCCGCGAACCTCCACGCCCTGGACAAACAGGCCAGGCTCTCCGGACTATCCCTGCCGACCGGCGACGGCGGCACCGTGGCGCTGTCCCTGGACCCCTCGCTCACGGTGCTCCAGAACATGCAAAAGCTCTACCGGCTGGCGGCCAAAGGGGAACGGGGCCTGACCGCCATCGCCGCGCGGCGCCGGGACTTGCGCGCACCCGAAAAAGACTTACAAGATCGGGGAAGCGGCGCCGGCCGGGGCGGACCGGCCAACACCTCCCCCGGCGCCGTGGCGGGCGTGGCGGCCCACGCCTACCGAACCTCCGACGGCTTCCTGGTTCTGCGCGGGAAAAACGCCAAGGCCAACGACCGGCTCCTGCGTTCCGCCAACCCCTTCGACCTCTGGTTCCACGCGGCGGGAGGGCCCGGCGCCCATGTGATCCTGCGGCGCGACCATCCGCGGCGGGAGGTTCCCCGGCGCAGCATCGAGGAGGCGGCCGGCCTGGCCGGGCTGGCCAGCTTCGCCGCCGAGGCCGGGACGGCCGAGATCATGGTCGCCCGGGTGGCCGACGTGCGACGCGAAAAGGGCGCCCCGGCCGGCCTGGTGCGGGTGGAGGCCCTCCTGGAGACGGTCCGGGCGCGACTCGACCCCGCGCTGGAAGGCCTGCGCGAACCGTGAGGATCGGCCGGTTTCGCTTGTACTCGGTGAAACCTTGTATTATTGCCTGACCGGACCATGCGTGCGGAAATCCTGTCGCCGTTTCGCGGCCGGGCACAGGCTGGCCGGACCGCGACGCGTCGCAACCGGACGTAGTGAGACTTATGATCGAATCGCTGGGCCATGAGCGCCGGATCGAGTTCGACGATCCGGAGCTGGCCAGGGATCTCTTCGGACCCCAAAACGAGAACATCGCGCTGATCGCCGGCAAGTCCGGCGCCCGGCTCGACACCCGGGGCAACGCCGTCATTTTGCGCGCCGATTCCGAGGAAACGCTTTCCCATGTGGCCAACGTGCTGGTGCAGCTCTACGGGTTGCTGCGCCAGGGGAAACCCGTGTACCCCGCCGACGTGGAACAGGCGCTCTCCGTCCTGGCCCGGGAGCCGGAAGCCTCCCTGCAGCGCGTGTACCGGGAAGAGGCCCTGGCCGTTTCCCCC
>CAZNUQ010000006.1:64536-73470 GCA_964576235.1 uncultured Desulfovibrio sp. | reverse complement strand
GGGGCGCGCCCAGGCGCACGGTCGCGCCTTCCGCGGCCACGGGCAGGAAGCGTCCGTCCCGCAACGGCTCGAACACGGGCCGGGTGAAAATGGCCTTGGGGCTGACCGGACAGACTTCCTGACACACGATGCACGGCCGGCCCATGGCCCAGGGCAGGCAGCGCGAGCGGTCGACGAAGGCGGTGCCGAGGCGCACGGGGCCCCTGTCCGCATGCGGGGGCAGGCCGAGCCGCTCCCCGAGCGACAACGGGCGGATGGCCGCCGTGGGGCAGGCCTGGCCGCAGGCGATGCAGTTTTGCAGGCAGCCCGCCCGGCCCAGGCGGAAATCCAGGACCGGGGTCCACACCCCCTGGATGCCGGCGGAGAGGAGGGCCGGCTGGATGACGCCGGAGGGGCACACCCGCATGCACAGTCCGCACCGCAGGCAGCGGGCCAGGAAGCGTTCCTCGTCAAGGGCGCCGGGCGGCCTGATGAGCGAGGGATCGCGTCCCGGGCCGGCAAGCGCCCCCACCCGCCACAGGGGCGCCGCCAGGACGCCGGCGGCCACGGCCGTGACGAGCCCGCGCCGCGACAGGTCGGGCAGGGGGCGTTCTCCGGACACGGACGGCCGGCCGGCGAACCCGATGCGGCCGGTGGGGCAGCGGTCCAGGCAGTTGCAGCACAG
Organism: uncultured Desulfovibrio sp.; assembly: GCA_964576235.1. Lineage (GTDB taxonomy): Bacteria > Desulfobacterota > Desulfovibrionia > Desulfovibrionales > Desulfovibrionaceae > Solidesulfovibrio. Next base: position 72,806 of record CAZNUQ010000006.1, on the reverse strand, counting down.
CACGCACTCGGAAAGCGTGATTTCGCCCGAGGGCGAACAGCCGCCCTCGCAGTATTCCTCGCACAGGCGGCAACCGCCGCACGATCCCGCCGTGGCCTTGCCCATCCGCCAGGGGGCGAAACGGGCGGAAAGCCCGAAAAGAGCGCCGAGGGGGCAAAGGACCCGGCAGAAAAAACGGGGCCGCGCCAGATTGAGGGCCAAAACGGCCAGCAGCAGGCCGCCGATGCTCCAGGCCCCGGCATGGTGGCGGGGGTCGGGAAAAAGCCATCCGCCGGTGTCGGCCAGGGGAAGCCCGGCCACGTCCACGGCCCGGGTGAGCAGCGGCAGCGGGGCGAGGAGTCCCACCTGGAGGGAGCCGGCGACGGCGCAGGCCAGAAAAAAAACGAGGAGGGCGTATTTCAGGCGTTGCCCAGGCCCCGGCCGGTTGTCCGCCACGCGTTCGCTCTGGCCGCGGCCCCGCCGGGCCGCCCAGCCGACGATCTGGTTGAGGGTGCCCAGCGGACAGGCGAAGCCGCAGAAAAAACGGCCCAGGAAGACGGTCAGGACCAGGAGGCCGACGGCCCAGAGCAGCGGGGCGTGGAGCGTGCCGGTGGAAAGGAGGCTGCCGAGGGCCGCCAGGGGGTCGAGGGTGAGAAAGAACGCCACGGGCCAGCCCCGCCACTGCCACGCCTTGTCGCCGACCGTGGCCGCGACGGCCAGCCAGAAAAAAAAGGCCAGGAAGAAGCCTTGGCTGATGCGCCGGGAGGTGACGATGCGCATGGAAATCAGCCCGCCGCGGGTTCGGTGTTGACGACCACGGGAAAAAGCGCGGCCGTGTCCAGGCTGCCGACGCCGGCCGCCTCGGCCAGGCGCAGGTAGGGCAGATCGTCCGGCGTCCGGCCGAGGAGTCTGGCGCCGAGGACGTCCGTGGCCACGGGATCGGGGGAGACGAACATGGTTCCGGTGGCCTTGAGGTCCGAGAGCGACCCGCCGGTCGGGCCGTTGGTCATCATGGAAACCATGCCGTCGAGGACGAAGAGCGTCGGCCGCACGAGCCGCCCCAGTTCGGCGATGACGCCGTTTATGTCCTGGTGGAAGACGTTGCGCCGGCCGCCGAGGAATCCGTAGAGGTTCTTGAGTCCCAGGGAGGCTCCGGCCCGGTGGTGGTCCTTGACCTGGGAGAGCACGATGACCTTGGTCGCTCCGGCGAAGGCCCCGGCCATGGCCGGCCAGTCGGCAAGGAGTCTCGCCCCCGGCACCGTGACCGGCGCGAAGAGTGCGGGACGCGGCAACACGAGTCTCGCTCCGGCGGTTCTGGCCGCGCCGGCCAGACCGCAGACCTCGAAGCAGGATTCCGGACTGTTGATGGGGTTGTCGGTGACGAGCACCCTGGCCGCCCCGGCCTCGCGGCAGGCCTTGGCCACGGCGGCGAGGAGGTCGGGGTGGGTGGTGGCGGCCAGGGCCGGCGGCGAGGCGAACGCGGCGTTGACCTTGAGGAGCACCGTGTCTCCCCGGCCGACGAAGGTCTCCATGCCGCCGAGGGCGGCCATGGCCGCGGCGAACATGACCGCCCGGTCCGTGCCGTGGACCTCGGCCAGCCTGGGGCGGCCGGCCGCGGGAAGCGGCGGGGCGTAATCACCGAGTCCCGGCAGCGCGGCCTGGCCGGCTATGGGCGGCGGCGCCTCGGGAGAATGGAACATCCAGCCGATGCCGCCGAAGCCCAGGGCCAGGATCGAGGCGCCGGTCAGGCGCCACAGGAAGTCCCGGCGGTTGAGGGCCGTGATGGCGGCCTGGTTCTCCGCGTGGTGGGGGCCGGTCACGGGAGCTTCCCCTCGAGAGCCCGGGACAGCCGGCCGGCCAGGGCCAGGGCGGCCGGGCGGGTGGGGACGTCGTGGACGCCGGCCAGCGCGTTCCCCCGGATGAGGATGATTTCCACGGAACCGTCCATGGCCAGGACCGTGGCCCCCTCGGGGGCGCCGTCGGCCGCGGCCGGGACGTAGCCGTTTTGGGTCAGGAAGGCGGCGAAGGCCCGGGCGTCGGCTTCGGCGGCTCCGGGCGAGGCCCGGACCGCCAGGAAGGCCGTGGCCGGCCCCTCGGGCAGGGCGTATTCGGCGGTGTAGACGTTGGAGAAGCCGGCCATGCCCATGGCGTCCTCGGCCGCCAGCCGCACGCTGGCCGGGTCCAGGCCGTCGGCGGGGAAAAGACCGGCCTCGGACGATCCACTCTCCTGGCCGGCCGTGTCACCGGAGGGCAGGCGTCCGGCCAGGGCCGCGCCCATGGCCGTCAGGCCGGCCAGGACTTCCGGGCCGCCCCGGTCGGCCACCAGTTCCGCGTAGTGGCGGCCCTTGGCGAAAAAAAGGGCGTTTTCCGTCTGGTAGGCATGTTCGGCGACGGCGTTCGGCACGGCGCCGGAGCGTCGCTGGGCGCTGAAGACCGCGAAGGCGTCGCGGGGCGTTCCCATGGCGTAGACGGAGGCCTGGACCCTGGCCCCGTCCGGGGCGGCGAAGGCCCGGCAGGACATTTCCCGGAAATGCGCGGCAAGGTAGAGTTCGGCCTTCCCGTCGATCCGGTCGGAAAGGGTGTCCGGATCGTAACTTTCGACGGCGCCGGCCGGGGCGGCCCCGGACAGGGCGTCCAGGAAGGCGGCCGTGGCGAATGCGGCGGCGCCGGCCGGGCGCACGGTTCCGGGCGGGACCGGCGGACGCAGGATAGCCTCCACAGCCGGATTGGGCGCGCTTTGGCGGATGAAAAGCCAGCCAGCCAGGACCGCCAGGCCGGCCAGGACCGTCCAGGCGGCGAGTGCCTGTCCGGGGCCCGGAGGTGCCTTGCGCCGGGCCATGGCTTACCGCCCGATCCCCGCGCCCCCGATCGGGGCGATCATGCGTGGCATACACGCCTCCTTACGGGGCGGTTGGTCGCCAAACCGCAAAAAAACCTGCTGGAAAATAGCAAGCCAGGCAGGGGATGGCAAACGAAAGCGCAAAGTTTCCTTCCCCGTCCCGGGGAAGGCCTCCTAAGCCCCCCGTCGGGCTTGGGCGTTGCGCGCCGCATGGCTCCGGGACGTTTTTACCTCGCCGTCCCGGAAACGGGGTCCGGTCCTAGCGGGCCAGCATGGCCCGCAGGTTGTCGGCGCAGCCCTCGGCGTTGTGGCTGGCCCGGTAGACGTACTCCACGAAGCGGATGATCTGGTAGACGTGGGCGAAGTCCAGGCCGGAGGCGTAGGCGGCGGCGATGAGGGTGCGCTTGGCCTTGAGCACCTTGAGGTGCTGGAGCCGGATTTCGTGGATGCGGGCCTTGACCTCGCCCCGGTCGCGCTTGCCGCGTTGGATGAAGTCGATGGTGTCGATCAGGGCCGGGCGCAGGAGTTCGACGGTGCGGGCGGCCTCGTCGACGCATTCGGTCATGGCCTCGGCCAGGGGGCGCGGCACGGCGAAGGCGCCAAGGCCGAGCCAGGTGGTGGCCTCCTGCACGGCGTCGAGGATGTTGTCCTGGGCGCGGGTGTAGTTGAGGAAGAGGGTCTTGTCCACGACCATGAGGGACGCGGCAGGAAGGTGGTTGCGGATGCGCCGCTTGATCTTGTCCGCCTCGGCCTCCAGGGTGTCGATCTCCGTGGTCAGGACCTTGAACCCCAGGTCCTGGCTGCATTTGAGGCTGCGGCCGAGGGCCTCGTCGAGGAGGGCCATGCCGCGGGCGATGGGCTGGTAGTGGTCGAGCAGGCCCGGCAGGTAATCCTGTCGGCGCGGATCGAGGAAGCGAAGGGCGGGATGCAGCATGGCGGACTCCTTGCCGGCGTTGCGGTCCGGGTACCGGACTAACTTCAAAAAGTGCGGCAAATCGGGCGCCGCTGTCAACCTTTCCGGTTTCCCGGGCGGCTTGAACGTCACCGGCGGACCGGGGCGGCCGGCGAGGCGTCCACGCATTTTCGGTTGCGGGCTGGGCGGTCCTGACGTATCGGAAAAATAGCGTAAAATCCATCCAAGGAGCCCGCCATGCCTTTCATGCACCACCACTTCCCGGCATTCTCGCGTTTCGCGTTCCTCCCCGTGGTATTGGCGTTGTCGTTGCTTTGGAGTTGCGGCGGAGACGACAAGGACAAGGCCAAAACCCCGGCCAAGGCACCCGAGACTCCGGCCGTGATGGTGCAGGCGAAGGCGCCGGTGGTGGCCGACGTTCCGGTGTACGCCGAGTACGTCGGGCGGCTGGCGGCCAAGGAAAACGTGGAGATCCGGGCGCGGGTGGAGGGCTATCTGCGGGAACGGCTTTTCACCGAAGGGGCCCTCGTCAAGAAGGGCGACCTGCTTTTCGTCATCGAGCCGCGCCAATACCAGGAGAATCTGCAAAAGGCCCGGGCCGAGCTGACCCGGCAGCAGGCCCTCCTGGCCAAGGCCCAGGTGGACCTGGGGCGTTTCGAGGCCCTGTACAGGCAAAGCGCCGTCAGCCGCGACGAGTACGACACCCGGCTGACCAACCAGCGCGAGATCGCCGCCAACACCGAGAGCGCCAAGGCCGCCGTGGAGGCCGCCGAGCGCGACCTCGGCTATACCAGGATCACCTCCCCCATCGCCGGCCGCATCGGCAAGGCGTACGTCAATGCCGGCAACCTGGTCGGCAAGGGCGACAACACGCTTCTGGCCGAGATATCCTCCACCGACCCCATGTACGTGGATTTTTCCATCAGCGAGCGGGACTACCTGGAGTTCGCCAGGGCCTTCAAGGCCAGGGGCGGCCAGGGGCGCGACTATCCCCTGACCCTCATCCTGGCCGACGATTCGCCTTATCCTCTCACCGGCGGGGCGGACATGGCCGACCGGGCCGTGGATCCCAAGACCGGCACCCTGGCCGTCCGGGGGGTGTTCCCCAACCCCGACGGCATGCTCAAGCCGGGGCAGTTCGCCAAGGTCCGGGCGCTGCTCGAAAACCGCAAGGGCGCGCTGCTCGTGCCCCAACGGGCCGTGATCGACATCCAGGGCAGCAAGTCCGTCTACGTGGTCGACGCCAAGGGGCAGATCGAGGCCCGGACCGTGGCCATCGGCGGCATTCGCGAGAGCTTCTTCGTCATCGACTCGGGCCTCGCCCCGACGGACACGGTCGTGGTCGAGGGCGTCTCCAAGGTCCGTCCGGGCACCACGGTCAGGGTGGCGCCCCAGGCGTCCGAAACCGCTCCCGAAGCGGCCAAGCCATAGGGGGGCGCCATGGTCAATTTCTTCATCGACCGGCCGGTTTTTTCCGCGGTCCTGTCCATCATCATCACCCTGGTCGGGGCCATCTGCATCCTGACCCTGCCCGTGGCCCAGTATCCCCAGATCGTGCCGCCGACGGTCCAGGTCTCGGCCACCTACGACGGCGCCAGCGCCCAGGTGGTCGAGGAGTCCGTGGCCACGCCCATCGAGCAGGAGGTCAACGGCGCCCAGGACATGCTGTACATGAACTCCGTCAGTTCCAACGACGGCCGCATGGTCCTCAACGTCACCTTCGACATCGCCCGCGACCTGGATCTGGCCACCGTGGACGTGCAAAACCGCGTGGCCCTCGCCAATTCCCGCCTGCCCTCGGAGGTGACCCGCCGGGGCATCTCGGTGAAAAAGCAGTCCCCGGACATGCTGGTGGTCATCAACCTGAATTCCCCGGACGCCAGCCGCGACACGCTTTTCCTCAATAACTACGCGAAAATAAACATCACCGACGCCCTGGCCCGCATCCCCGGCGTCGGCAACGTGGCCGTTTTCGGCGAGCGCGACTACGGCATGCGCATCTGGCTCGACCCGGACAAGCTGGCGCGTCTGGGGCTGACCGCCTCGGACGTGGCGGATGCCATCCGGCAGCAGAACGTGCAGGCCCCGGCCGGCCAGATCGGCCTGCCGCCGGCGCCGCCGGGGCAGGAGTTCCAGCTGACGGTGCAGGTCAAGGGGCGGCTGGCCGATCCCGAGGAATTCGCCGACATCATCGTGCGCACCGGAACCGGCGCGGAAATCGTGCGGGTACGCGATGTCGGCCGGGTGGAACTCGGCAGCCAGAGCTACAGCGCCTTTACCCGCTTGAACAACAAGCCCACCTGTACCATTCAGGTGTATCAGCTCCCCGGCGCCAACGCCCTGGACGTGGTCAAGCGGATTCGGGGCGTCATGACCGAGCAGGCCGGGTATTTTCCGTCCGGGGTGACCTATACAATCCCTTATGACACCACGAAGTTCGTCTCCGCCTCCATCCACGAGGTGGTCAAGACCCTGTTCGAGGCCGTGGCGCTGGTGCTCATCGTGGTTTATATCTTCCTGCAAAATGGGCGGGCCACGCTCATTCCCATGCTCACCGTGCCGGTCTCCCTGGTCGGCACCTTCGCGCTGATGCAGGTCTTCGGCTTTTCCATCAACACGCTGACCCTCTTCGGCCTGGTGCTGGCCATCGGCATCGTGGTCGACGACGCCATCGTCGTGGTCGAGGCCGTGCAGCACAAGATCGACCACGGGAAGATGGCGCCCCGGGAGGCGACGCGCGCGGCCATGGCCGAGGTGGCCGGGCCGGTCATCGCCATTTCCCTGGTGCTCATTTCCGTCTTCGTGCCGGTCGCCTTCATGGGCGGGGTGACGGGGCGGCTCTACCAGCAGTTCGCCCTCACCCTCGCCGTCTCCGTCGCCCTTTCGGCCATCTGCGCGCTTACGCTTTCGCCGGCCCTGTGCGCCCTGATCCTGCGGCCGGCCCATCTGCCCCGGGGGCCGCTCGGGGCCTTCTTCCGGGGGTTCAACCGGCTTTTCGAACTGACGACCAACGGCTACGCCGGGGGCGTGCGCGTGGCCATTCGCTACTTCCTCATCACCCTGGTCTGCCTCGGCGCCGTCGTCGTCGGTACCGGCTGGCTGCTCAAGACCCTGCCCACCGGTTTCGTCCCCGACGAGGACCAGGGCTATTTCATCGTCAACGTGCTTCTGCCCGAAGGCGCCTCCCTCGAGCGCAACGATGCCGTCGTGCGGCGCATCGAGAACATGCTTTCCGCCGACCCGGCCGTGGCCGATGTCCTGGCTCTCGGCGGCTACAACCTGCTCACCAGCACCTACAGTTCCTATTCCAGCGTGCTGTTCGTGATCCTCAAACCCTGGGAGGCGCGTCGCGAGCCGGCGCTCGCCCTGGACGCGGTCATGGCCCGCGTCCGCGACCGCGTCGACGACATCCAGGAAGCCCTGATCATGGCGTTCAACCCGTCCCCGATCCCGGGGCTCGGCACCACCGGCGGCTTCCAGTTCGAACTCCAGGACCGTGCCGGCGGCAACGTGGCCGATCTGGCCCGCGTGGCCTACGCCTTCCTGGCCGAAGCCAGGCGGCAGCCGGCCGTGACCGGGCTTTTCACGGACTTCAGCGTGGACGTGCCCCAGCTCTTCTACAACCTCAACCGCGACAAGGTGCAGACCCTCGGCATTCCGCCAAGCGATGTGTTCGAGGCGCTCCAGACCTACCTCGGCGGACTTTATGTCAACGACTTCAACAAGTTCGGCCGCACCTACCGGGTCATGCTCCAGGCCGAGCCGCGCTTCCGCCGCAGCCCCGAGGACATCGAGCGCTTCTTCGTGCGCAGCGCCTCCGGCTCCATGGCCCCCCTGAGCACCCTCGGCCAGACCACCAGCACCCGGGGTCCGGAATACATCCGCCGCTTCAACCTGTTCCGCACCGTGGAGATCTCCGGCGGAACCCCTCCCGGATTCTCCTCCGGCCAGTCCCTCGCGGCCATGGCCGATCTGGCGAAAGGAAGTCTGCCCCTGGGCTACGGGTACGACTGGACCGGCATAGCCTTCCAGGAAATCAAGTCCGGCAGCCAGTCCATCTACATCTTCGCCCTGGCCCTGGTCATGGTCTTCCTGGTCCTGGCCGCCCAGTACGAATCCTGGGCCGTGCCCTTCGCCGTCCTCCTGGCCGTGCCCCTGGCCGTGTTCGGGGCCATGGGCGCGCAGATGCTCCGGGGGCTCGACAACAACGTCTACGCCCAGATCGGCTTGGTCATGCTGATCGGGCTCGCCGCCAAAAACGCCATCCTCATCGTCGAGTTCGCCAAGATGCGCCGCGAGGCGGGCGACACCCCGGCCGACGCCGCGGTGAGCGCCTCGACCCTGCGCTTCCGGCCGATCCTGATGACCTCGTTCGCCTTCATCCTTGGTGTCGTGCCCATGATGGTGGCCACCGGCGCCGGGGCGGCCAGCCGCCATGCCCTGGGCACCGCCGTCTTCGGCGGCATGGTCGCCGCCACCGTGCTCGGCGTCTACTTCGTGCCGGCGCTGTATTGCATGATCCAGCGGCTGGTCGACCGG
>CAZNUQ010000006.1:42115-64436 GCA_964576235.1 uncultured Desulfovibrio sp. | reverse complement strand
TCCGGCATTCCGGGTGGATCGGCCAACGAAAAAGCCCCTCGCGGCCAACCGCGAGGGGCTTTTTGAACCGGCGGTCAGGACCGGGTCACTGGCACTTCTTTTCCTTCTTGGCGCTTTCCAGCAGTTCGCAATCGCCAAGGGAACAGGCCTTCTGGTAGTCCTGGCACATGGGGCCGTATTTTTCGAGCAGAAGGTAGGTGAATCCCCGGCCCTTATAGTAGTCCGCCTCTTCCGGGCCGAAACTGATGGCCCGGTTGAAGTCCTCGATGGCCTGGGGATATTGGCCCGAACGGGTGCGGCTTAAGCCCCGCATGGAGTAGGCCAGGGCGTAGTTGGGATTTTTTTCGATGGCCTTGGTGTAGTCGGCCACGGCCTTGGTGTAGTCCTTCATGTAGTAGTTGGCGTGGCCGCGGCTGGCATAGAAATCGGCCCTGTTGGGATTGAGCTTGATGGCCTTGTCGAAGTTCTCGATGGCTTTCTGGAAATTGTTCCGCTTGCCGAGATCGATGCCCTTCTCGAAAAAGGTTTCGGCTTCCGCCGTGTCGCGGCTTTCGGGAACGGCCGGCACGGCCTCGGCGGCCGCGGGGGGGCGCGCGGCCTTGGCCGGGCGTTCCACCACCTCGGGCACGGCCTCGGGTTCGGCCACGGAAGCCGTCACGGTCGGTTCCTCGGTTTCGCCGCCCTTGCGGGGCGAGCCGGCGGGAACGACCAGTTTCTGGCCGGAATGCAGCTTCTTGCCCATGTCCGGGTTGAGCCGGGCCAGTTCCTTGGAGCTGATGTGGAACTTGCGGGCCACCGAGCCGGGCGTGTCGCGCCTGTGGGCGGTGTAGACGGTAGTCCCTGCGCTTTCTTTGGCTTCGTGGGCCTTTTCGGCTTTACGGGAGGTCTTCTCGGCTGGTTCGGTCTTGGCCGGGGCTCCGCCGGGCAGGGCGAGTTCCTGCCCCACCTTCAGGCGGCTCGGCGACAGGCCCTTGTTGGCCTTGAGAATGTCGTCGACGCTGACGTTGTGTTTGGCGGCGATGCCGCCCAGGGTGTCGCCCTTTTTCACGGTGTAGCCGGCCGCGCTCCGGGCGGTATGGGACGATTGTTCCTTTTCACGGTCGCGTGACTCGGCGGCGCGCTCCTTGGCCGTCCCCCCCTCGGACCTGGCTCCGGACTTGTCCTGCCGGCCTGTCGTTTCCGGGTGTTTCTTGTCGTTTTTGCCCGTCGATCCGCCCGGTATGGTCAGCGAATCCCCCACGCGCATCTTGTTCGGCTTGAGATCCTTGTTGGCCTTGAGGAGGTCGTTGACGCTGACGCCGTGTTTTTTGGCGATGGATTGCGGCGTGTCCCCCGCCTGGACGGTATAGGCGCCGGCTGCCTGGGGGAGGGCGATGGCGAGCAGGCCTAGGCATACGAGGGCGATGGTGAAACGGGATATTCGATGCATGGCACCACCTTGCGCTGTCGGGTTATGATCAGGAGGAGTTCGTGTATACGAGTGTGAAGGTGTGACTTTAGACTACCTCGGGACGAGGGGCAATAATTTTCCAATTTCAAAAGATTACAGGAAGATGAAAAAAACGTTCATCTTGAGGGCTCGTGAGCGGCCCCCCGGCCGGCCATCCGGGGAGGGACGGCCGGGGTTTCCGGGCGGCGCGGCTACACCTTTCCCATGGAAGTCTGGCGGAGGCCTTTCGGTTCGAACAGACGCAGGCGCAGGGCGTTGGAGACGACGGTGAACGAGCTGAGGGCCATGGCGGTGCCGGCGATCATGGGGTTGAGGGTCGGGCCGCCGAAGACGTGGAGCGCGCCGGCCGCGACCGGGATGCCGATGGTGTTGAAGGCGAAGGCCCAAAAGAGGTTCTGCTTGATGTTGCCCATGACGGCCCGGGAGAGTTCGAGGGCCGCCGGCACGCCGCCCAGGTCGTTGCGCATGAGGACCACGTCGCAGGACTCCACGGCCACGTCGATGCCCGAGCCCATGGCCACGCCGAGGTCCGCGGCGGCCAGGGCCGGGGCGTCGTTGATGCCGTCGCCGACCATGGCCACCTTGCGGCCCGAGGCCCGCAGGGCGTTGACGTTCTCGGCCTTGCGCTCGGGCAACACCCGGGCGATGACTTCGCGGATGCCGAGGCCCTTGGCCACGGCCCGGGCGGTGCGCTCGTCGTCTCCGGTCAGCATGGCCACGTCGATGCCTTTGTCCGCGAGGGCCGCCACCACGGCTGCCGCCTCCGGCCTGGGGGTGTCGGCCACGGCCAGGACGCCGGCCGGAAGACCGGAAACGGCCACGCGCACGGCCGTCTTGCCCACCCCGGCCAGGGCCTCCTCGGCGGCGTCGGCCCCGCTGTCGGCGGGTATGCCGCGCTCGGCCAGGAAGGCCGCCGTGCCGACGAGCACTGCGGCACCCTCGACAACGGCGGCGACGCCGTGGCCGGGGACGGCCTCGAAGCGTTCCGGGGGAGGGAGGGCGAGCCCCCGGGCCGCGGCCGCCGCCGTGACCGCCTTGGCCAGGGGATGTTCGGAGCGGGCCTCGGCTGCCGCCGCCAGACGCAGGAGGGTTCCGGCGTCGACGCCCGCCGCCGGGATGGTGTCCGTCAGTTCCGGCCTGCCGTGGGTCAGGGTGCCGGTCTTGTCGAAGACCACGACGTCGATGTCCCCGGCGGTCTGCAAGGCCGCGCCGGACTTGACCAGGATGCCGAGGCGCGCGCCCCGTCCCGTGCCGACCATGATGGAGGTGGGCACGGCCAGCCCCATGGCGCAGGGGCAGGCGATGACCATGACCGCGACGAAGATGCGCAGGGAAAACGAGAAATCCGCCCCGCCGATGAAATGCCAGGCCAGCCCGGACAGGAGGGCCACGGCCATGACCGCCGGCACGAAATAGAAGCTCACCGTGTCGGCCAGATTGGCGATGGGGGCCTTGGAGCCCTGGGCCTGGCGCACGAGGTCCACGATCCGGGCGAGGGTCGTGTCCTCGCCGACGCGCGTGGCCCGCACGACGAGCGCCCCGGTGGTGTTCCGGGTGCCTCCGGTGACGGCGTCGCCGGGACGTTTCGTCACCGGCATGGGCTCGCCGGTCAGCATGGACTCGTCCACCCGGCTTTCGCCGTCGGCCACCTCGCCGTCCACGGGCAGGCGTTCGCCGGGCCGCACGATCAGGGTGTCGCCGGGCTCGACTTCGCTTGCCGCGACGACTTCCTCGACCCCGTCGCGCACGATGGTCGCCGTGTCCGGGGCCAGGCGCATAAGCGCCGCGATGGCGCCCGAGGTCTTGAACTTGGCCGAGGCTTCCAGGTACTTGCCGAGGCTTATCATGGCCAGCAGCACGCCGGCGGATTCGAAATAGAGGTCCATGGCCCGGGCGGCGGGATCGGATCCGGCCAATATAAGGATAAGGTTGGCCAGGCTGTGGGCGAGGGCGGCGCCGGTGCCCACGGCGACCAGGGAATCCATGTTGGGGCCGCCGCGCAGCAGGGCCGGGATGCCGTCGCGGTAGAAGCGGCGTCCGATCCAGACGATGGGGAGCGTCAGCCCGAGCTGGATAAGGGCGAAGGTGGCCGGGGCCGTGTCCGGATGCAGGAAATGGGGCAGGGGCAGCCCCAGCATGTGCCCCATGGAGAGGACGAGCAGGGCGCCGCCGAAGACCAGGGCCGGGACGAGCTCCCGGCGTTTCCGGGACAGTTCCCCCCTGGCCTCCTGTTGCCGCGCGGTGAAGCGGTCCTGGGCGGCGTCGACGGGCTGGGTGCCGAAGCCCAGGTCGGCGATGGCCTGCCGCAGGGCGCGTCGGGAGAGCGCGTTCGGATCGAAGGTGAAGGAGCCGGTTTCGCCGGCCAGGTTGACTTCGGCCTTGATCATGCCCGGCAGCCGTCCGGTCACGCGTTCGATGCGCGCGGAGCAGGCCGCGCAGTGCATGCCCGTGATGGCCAGGGTGAGCGTGGCGTGTTCCGGAGGCGGCGGGCCGAGGGAAAATCCCAGTTCGGCCACGCGGGCGCCGATGGCGTCGAGGTTCGTGGCCTCGGGGTGGAAGTCCACCCGCATGGTGGCGTCGGCCAGGTTGACGCTGACCGCGGCGACTCCGGGCATGGCGCCGACGGCGCGTTCGATGCGGGCGGAACAGGCGGCGCAGTGCATGCCCGCGACGGGAACCTGGACGACGTGTGGCGTGGCGCGCGGTTTTTCCATGCGAAGATGATAGTCAATTTCGAATGGAAGGCAAGCCCGGCGGCGCCGGCGCCTCGCGGACGCTGGCAATTGGCGGCCGGCGAGGGTATGGACGTCGGGAAACGGCAAAGGAGTCAGGCCGATGCAATCCGATCCCATGGCCTTGTTCGGGGAGGCCCAAAGCCGCGTGCCGCATCGTTGGGAACGGCTGCGCGATGTCTTCGAAAAACTGCGAATGGTTCTGGATAGGCCCGCGCTTTGCCCGGGCGGTGTCGATGACCTGCTCCAGCAATTGGAACAGCGTCTGGCCGAAGCCTCGAACCTTTTCCCCGATCCGGACTGGTTTGGCGTCGATACCGCGACTTCGGACGGCCTGGAGCGGTACTGCGGGAATCACCTGGGTGCGGCGCTGGACATACTGGGCCGCGTCGTCGAAGCCCTGGCCGAGGAGCGTGCGCGGGAGTTGGCCGGCCCCTGCCCCCGGGACGGAGGGGTCTAGGTTTTTTACGCCTGGACCGGCAACGAAAAAAGGGGCTATGCGAAGCATAACCCCTTGGATTGTCTGGTCGGGATGAGAGGATTCGAACCTCCGACTTCTGCGTCCCGAACGCAGCGCTCTAGCCAGACTGAGCCACATCCCGTCGTGGAAGAGAAGTCTTTAGACCATCCCGCGGACTTTGGCAAGCACTAATCTCGGTTGTCAGAACGGCGAGAGTCATCTAATCATTGCGGACGCAACGGGCCGCGAGATTTACAGTGCCGGCGAAGACGGAGAGGACGGCCCCGGGCAGGCATCCCAGGAGAGTGGCGTGATCAAGGTAGTGGTGGTCGATGATTCGGCCTTTATGCGCAAGGCGCTCAGCACCATGCTGGCCAAGGATCCGGAAATCGAGGTCGTGGCCACGGCCCGCGACGGCGAGGAGGGCCTGGAGACGATCCGGCGGCTCCAGCCCGACGTGGTCACCATGGACATCGAGATGCCGCGCATGGACGGCCTGACGGCGTTGCGGCACATCATGATGGAGATGCCGCGTCCCGTGCTCATGGTCAGTTCCCTGACCACGGAGGGCGCCGAGGCGACCCTCAAGGCCATGGAACTCGGGGCCGTGGACTTCATTCCCAAACAGCTTTCCAAGGTGTCGCTGGACATCGTGAAGATCGAGGACGACCTTCGGGCCAAGGTCAAGCTGATCGCCCGGCGGCGCATGAGCCATCTTTCCCGTTCGCTGCTGGCGGCGCGATCCCGCCCGGCGCCGCTGGCGGGGACAGCGGCGGCCGGCGCCCCGGCGACTGCGGAGGGCGCGCCCCGTCCGGCGTTCCGGCCCGCGGGGAGCCAGACCCGCGACCTGGTGGCCATCGGCGTGTCCACCGGCGGCCCGCCGGCCGTGCAGAAGGTGCTTTCGGCCCTGCCCCAGGATTTTCCGGCCGGCATCCTCATCGCCCAGCACATGCCGGCCGCCTTCACCGGCCCCTTCGCCAAGCGCCTTGACGGCGTGTGCCGGATCACGGTCAAGGAGGCGGAAGACGGCGAACGGTTGCAGCACGGCGTGGCCTACGTCGCCCCGGGGGGCAAGCACCTGCGCATCGACCAGAAGGTGAGCCGCATCGACATCCGGGTGGTCGAGGAGCCGCGCGAGGCCCTCTACAAGCCTTCGGCCTCGGTGCTGTTCGATTCCGTGGCCGCCGGCGTCGGCCGCCGGGGCCTCGGCGTGGTGCTGACCGGCATGGGCAGCGACGGGCTCGACGGCATGCGGGTGCTCAAGGCCAAGGGCGGCCGGGCCCTGGCCCAGTCCGATTCCACGTGCGTGGTCTACGGCATGCCCAAGGCCATCGTGGACGCCGGCCTGGCCGATGAGATCGTCGATATCGACGACATGGGCGAGGCCATCCTGCACAACCTCTACAAATGACCGTCCCCGGAGGGGACCGGCAAGGACGCGGCATGGTGGACTGCAAGGATCTTTGCCAAAGGCTTGGAAGCGACGATCCCGACGTGTTGCGGGACGCGGCCTACGAGGCCGGCGAGAGCGGCTGCCCGGACGCCGTTTCCCTGCTGGCCGGACTGCTGTGCTCCCACAACCTCGGCGTTCAGGAGGCGGCCGACCGGGCGTTGCGCAAGATCGGCGGCAAGGAGGTCGTGGCCGCGGTCAAGTCGCTGCTTCGCTCCGACGACGCCCCCTCCCGGAATGCCGCCATGGACATCCTTCGGGACGTGGGCGCCCAGGACTTCCCCACGCTGCTCGACCTGCTGCATGACGCGGACCCCGACATCCGTATTTTCGCCTCGGACATTCTGGGCTCCACGGACAGCCGGTCGGCCGTCGGCCCCCTTTGCGACGCGCTGCTCAAGGACCCCGAGGTCAACGTCCGCTACCAGGCCGCCGTGAGCCTCGGCGAGCTGGCCTTCCCCGAGGCGGCCGCCTCCCTGGGCAAGGCCCTCGGCGACGACGAATGGGTGCAGTTCGCCGTCATCGAGGCCCTGGCCAAGATCCGCGACGCCTCCTCTGTCGGCGTCATGGTCAAGGCCCTGGACCGCAGTTCGGATCTGGTGGCGTCCATGATCGTGGACGCCCTGGGCGAGATCGGCAACGTCAAGGCCGTGGCCATGCTCTTGAAACGGATGGACGCCTCGCCGGAGGTGTTGCGCAACAAGATCGTCAAGGCCGTGGTGCGCATCCTCGGCGGCAAGGCCCTGAGCCTGCTTTCCGCGGAAGAGCGGGAGCGCTTTCGCGAGTACCTCCTGGCCGCCCTCGGCGACGACGACGAGGACATCCAGGACGCCGCCGTCTCCGGCCTGGGGTCGATCGGCGGCGAAACCGCCGCCGATGCGGTGCTCGGCCATGCCGCGCGCATCGACCGCGACGGCCATCCGGAGCGGTACGAGCACGCCGTGGAGTCCCTGCGGGGGATGGGGCTGACCGGGGCTCTCGGCGCGGCCTTGAGGGATGGGGACGAAAGGCGGCGCGCGGTGGCCCTGGACGTGCTCGCCGCCCTGCCGTGCCCCGATTGTTCGCGGCTCGTCATGGACGCCTTCGAGAGGTTGCCGGACGATGCCCGGCCCGCCGCGGCCAGGACCCTGGCCGCCATCGCCGGGCCGGAGGCCGTGGACTTTTTTCTGGAGATGCTCGGCAGCGCCGACGAGAGCCTGCTGCTCGAGGCCGTGGCGTTCCTCGGGGGCCGGATGCGCCTGGACGCCGCCGGGAACCGCCTCTTCGAACTGCTCGGCCATCCCTCGGACACGGTCAAGGAGGCGGCCCTCGAGGCCTGCGTGGCCATCGGCGGAGCGCGTCTCGACGCCAGGTTCCGCGAACTTTTCGGCAGCGCGGAGCCGATGGACCGGCTGATGGCCGTCTATGCCCTGGGCAAGATGGGCGTGCGGGACCACATGGACATCATCCAGTCGGCCCTGTCCGACGAGGTGCCGGACATCCGCAAGATCGCCCTGGAGGCCCTGGCCGACATGTGCGGCCACGAGGAGGATGGGCTGCCCCTGATCGTCAGCCGCCTCGCCGACGAGAACCGGGACGTGCGCCTGGCCGTGGTGGAGCTTCTGGGCGCCTGCGACAGCGACCGCGTCTTTCCGTACCTGGAGCAGGCCCTGTCCGACCCCGACGATTGGGTCCGCATCCGGGCGGTGGAGGCCCTGGGCATGCGCGGGGAGCGCGACGCCGTGCCGCGCCTCGTGGAATTGGCCGGACAGCCGAGCAAGCTCGTGGCCCTCAAGGCCGTGGAGACTCTCGGGGAGATCGGCGGGCCGGAAGCCTTCCAGGCGCTTATGGGGCTTATTTCCGGCGATGACCAGGAACTGGCAGGGGCCGCCGAAACGGCAATCGCCAGGCTGCAGGACGAGCAAGGGGAGCGCTAGTCCATGACCTCGCTTTTTTCCAAGACGATATCCTTGCGCAAGGATCTCAAGATTTCCGACGCGGAATTCGCCTTGCTGCGGGATTTCATCTACGCCCAGTCCGGAATCTACGTGGCCGACAACCGCAAGTACCTCGTGGAAAACCGGCTGGCCGCGCGGCTCAAGGAGCTCAACCTCAAGAGCTTCGCCGAATACCACGCCTACCTGCAGTACGATCCCGGCCGCCGTCAGGAACTCAACCGGCTCTTCGAGGTCATCACCACCAACGAGACCAGTTTCTACCGCAATCCTCCCCAGCTCAAGGTCTTCCAGGACATGGTGCTCAAGGATGCCATCGAGAAGCTGCGGGCCCAGAAGCAGCGGCGCCTGCGCATCTGGTCGGCCGGCTGCTCCACGGGCGAGGAGCCCTACACCATCGCCATCATCCTCCACGAGGTGCTGCGCGCGGAGATCGCGAGCTGGGATATCCGCATAACGGCCAACGATCTTTCCGAGGCCGTGCTGGCCCAGGCCCGGGAGGCCGTCTATAGCGAGTACAGCCTGCGCACCACGCCCAAGGAGATCGTGGCCCGTTACTTCACGCAAGACGGCGCCAACTTCCTCCTCAAGCCGGAAGTGAAGCGCCTGGTTTCGTTCAGTCAGATTAATTTGAGCGACCGCCTGCAACTCAAGCGCACGGAACGGTCGCATATCGTTTTTTGTCGCAATGTGATCATCTATTTCGATGACGAAATGAAGAAGAACGTCATTGCCGCCTTTTACGACAACCTGCTGCCCGGTGGGTACCTGCTGATCGGCCACTCGGAATCCCTGCACAACATTTCCAGGGCCTTTCGCCCCAAGCATTACCCCGGGGCCATCATCTACAGTAAAGAGGAGTAGCAGGATATGATGTCGCGGGTGGCCATGGTGTCCCGGGAGCGCCGATGCCCCAGGTCCTGGCCATAGCCAACCAGAAAGGGGGGGTGGGCAAGACCACCACGGCCTTGTCCCTGGCCGCGGCCCTGGCCCGACGCGGCAGGAAGGTCCTGGTCATGGACCTCGATCCCCACGGGTGCGCCTCGGTCCACATGGGGGTTTTTCCGGAAGCCGTGGCGGCCTCCTCGGCCGACGTGTTCCTGGCCGGGGACCCCGCGGCCGTTCCCTGGTCCGACCTGCTGCTGCGGCCGGCCCAGGCCCCGTTCGATCTGGCGCCGAGCCACACCAGGCTCTCGGACTTGGATGTTGACCTCAAAGACCGCAGGGGGAAGGGAGTGCTGCTTCGGCTAGCCCTGGAATCGGGTCCCGCCTACGATCACGTGCTGCTCGATTGTCCGCCCCAGACGGGGGTGGTCTTGGTCAACGCCCTGGTGGCCTCGGATCTGCTCGTCATCCCGATCCAGACGGATTTTCTGGCCCTGCACGGCGTGCGCCTGCTGTTCGACACCATGCGGGCCCTCAACCGGGTCCTGCCCCGCCCCATCGCCTACCGGGCCCTGGCCACCATGTTCGACCGCCGGGCGAGCGCCTGCCTGCGGGTCCTCGGGTTGTTGCGGGAAAAATTCGGCGAGCGCATGTTCGCCACGGTCATCGGCCTCGACACCAAGTTCCGGGAGGCCAGCGCCGAGGGACGGGTCATCCAGGATGCGGCCCCGGAGTGCCGGGGGGCCCGCGAATACGCCAGTCTGGCCGAGGAGGTGTTGGCCCTGTGAGTTCGACGCTGGAACAGTATTTCGAGGAGCGGGTCCTTTTGCCCGAGCAGGGCTCCGGGGCCTTCACCGAGGCGGAACGGGCCTTTCTCGAGCGTTACATGGGCGCGGATTTCGAGGCGGCCCTGGCCCGGAAGGGGCTCGCCCGTCCGGCCGCCGTCGAGTCCGTGACCGGCCCCCTGGCTTCCGGCGGGGAGGGCGCCACGGAGGAACGGGCAGGGGACGGCCTCTCGGAGGACGCGGCCCTCGAGGCCTCCCTGCGCGAGGCCCGGGAGATCAAGCTCGTGGGATTCCGCGTGGCCGGCCAGGAATTGTCCGTGCCCATCGCCCAGGTCCAGGAGGTCATCCGGGCCGTTCCCGTGACGCGCCTGCCGGCCGCGCCGCGCCACATCCTCGGCATCCTCAACCTGCGGGGCCGGGTGGTTCCCATGGTGGATCTGGCCGAGGTCATGCATTTTTCAGGGGAGCGCGGGGAGAACCGGTTCATCATCGTGTGCCGCTGCCGGGGGATGCTGGTCGGGCTCATGGTGGAGGCCATCGCCGCCATGCACCAGGCCCGGGGCCAGGACGTCGAATGGGGCGTGGAGACCCGGGTGGGCGTGACCGCGGATATGATTTCCGGCCTGCTCAAGGTCGGCGACTCCCTGGTGAAGATTCTCTCCGTTGACAGCCTTTTCCAAAAGGTTTTGAAGAGTTGAGGAGGTCGATGATGCCCAAGCATATCCTCATTGTTGATGATTCCAAAACCGTGCGCAATCTGGTGGCGTTTATCATGCGCAAGGAAGGATTCAAGGTGACCGCCGCCGAGGATGGGCTGGACGGTCTGGAGAAGCTCTACACCGATCCCCAGGTCGATCTGATCATCACCGACATCAACATGCCGCGCATGGACGGCATCACGTTCATCAAGACCGTGCGCGAGCAGGACGCCTACAGGGACACCCCCATCGTGGTGTTGTCCACCGAGGGCGAGGAACGGGACATCCATGCCGGGCTGTCCATCGGGGCCAACCTGTACATGGTCAAGCCCGCCCAGCCCGAGGTGATGGTGCGCAACGTCAAGATGCTGCTGGGGTAGGACAACCACTGTCGCCGCTACGTCGCGAGGTACCCTGATGAGCCAGGATTTCATGGATCCGGAACTGTTTGCCGACTTCATCGTGGAGGCGAGGGAGCACCTCGAAACCATCGAGCCCAACCTCCTGGAACTGGAACGCAATCCCGGCAACCTGGGACTTTTGAACGACATTTTCCGGCCCATGCATTCCCTCAAGGGCGCGTCGGGCTTCCTCGGGCTCAACGCGATCAACGGCCTCGCCCACAAGGCCGAAAACATCCTCGACGAACTGCGCAAGGGCAACATCGCCGTCACGCCCGAAATCATGGACGTGATCCTTTCGGCCACGGATCTTTTGCGGACCATGATCGAGAATCTCGAGCAGACCGGATCCGAGGGCACCGTGGACACCGCGCCGGTCATCGCCCGCATCGCCGCCCAGCTCGAAGGCGGGACCGCCGCCCCCCGCGCCGCGACTCCGCCGTCCGCCGCTCCCGCGCCCGCGCCCGAGCCGGAACCCGAACCGGCCCCGGCCCAGGAGGCGGCTCCCCCGGCGGAGGAACTGCCGCCCTTTGCGGCCGAGCCCTACCCGCTCACCTCCATCGGCGAGGGCCACATGGCCGATTTTCTCGAGGAGGCCCGGGAAATCATCGAACGCCTCAACGCCGCCCTGCTCGAACTCGAATCCACCGGCGGCGGGCAGTCCGAAAGCATCAACGACATCTTCCGCTATTTTCACAATCTCAAGGGCAACAGCGGCATCATCGGGCACAAGGAGCTCAACGGCCTGACCCACGAGGCCGAAACCCTGCTCAACCGGGTCCGCAAGGGCGAGATACGGACCAGTCCGGCCATGGTGGACCTGCTTTTGGCCGTGGTGGACCAGGTCGAGGCCCTGGTCAGCCATATCGAGCCGGCCACGAGCGTGGCCACGCCGCTGGATATCCGCCCCCTGGTGGCCAGGCTCAAGCAGGCCACCGAGGACGGCGTGGTGGCCGAACCCGCCGCGTCGGCGCCGCAACCGGCCTCCGGGCCGGCCGGAACCACCGCTCCGGAACCCGGGCCCGAACCCGAATCCGTCGCGCCTCCGACCAGGGAAGAGACGCCCCCCGCGGCTGTCGGCGGATACGATCCCGAGGACGTGGCCGTCTTCGAGTCCACCATCGACCAGCAGATCACCTACATGACCCAGGCCCTGGCCGGCCTGGCCGAAAACCCCGACTCCAAGGACATGGTGGACGGCCTGTACCGGGCCCTGGTCACCATCCAGAATTCCTCGGGCTACATGGGGCTTGGCGATCTCAAGATCCACGCCGAACGCACGGCCGGCCTCGTGGATCAGGCCCGCAAGAACGGCCTGCCCTTCGAGGCCCTGCTCGACATCCTGCGTCAGGAATGCTCGATCCTGGCGGACATGATCGCGGCCGCGTTGGAGAAGCTGCGTGCCGGCACGGGCACGCCGGCCGGGGAATCCCCGGCGTCCCTGCCGTCCGAGCCGGCTCCGGAAACCGCGCCGGCGCCCGAACCGGCCCCGGAACCACGGCCGGAGCCCGTTGCGGAAGCGAAGCCCGCCGCAACGCCGGCACCGGTCCCCGAACCCGCCAGACCGGCAGCCAAACCGGCAGCCAGGCCGGACCCCGCCCCGGCTCCGGCCGCCGCCCCGGCCGGCGGCGACGCCGGCAAGCCCAAGGTGTCGGCCACCATCCGGGTGGACCACGAAAAGCTCGACCACCTGATGAACCTGATCGGCGAGCTCATCATCAACCGCAACCGCTTCGCCATGCTGGCCCGGTCCCTCGAGGAGGGCAAGAACGACGTGGCCCACATCGGCCAGCAGCTCACCGAAACCACCTACGCCATGGCACGCATTTCCGACGACCTCCAGGACACCATCATGAAGGTGCGGATGGTGCCGGTGTCCACGGTCTTTTCGCGCTTTCCCCGGCTGGTGCGCGATCTTTCCCGCAAGTCCGGCAAGGAGGTCACGCTGATCACCGAGGGGGAGGAGACGGAACTCGACAAGTCCGTGGTCGAAGTCATCGGCGATCCGCTCGTGCATCTGATCCGCAACTCCGTGGACCACGGCATCGAGACCGAGGCCGAGCGCGTGGCCGCGGGCAAGCCTCCCGTCGGCCGGGTGTGGCTGCGCGCCTACCATCGGGGCAACTCGGTGGCCATCGAGATCGAGGACGACGGCAAGGGCATCGACCCGGCCAAGATGCGCGAGGTGGCCGTCAGGAAAAACCTCATGTCGCCCGAGGAGGCCAAGGCCCTCGACGACCGCGACGCCATCGACATCATCTTCCTGCCGGGGTTCTCCTCGGCCGAGAAGATCACCGACATCTCCGGCCGGGGCGTCGGCATGGACGTGGTGCGCACCAACATCAAGAACCTCAAGGGCACGGTCAACGTGACCAGCGAGGTGGGCAAGGGCACGAAATTCACCCTGGCCCTGCCTCTGACGCTGGCCATCATCGACGCCCTCATGGTCGTCGTGGCCGGCCAGACCTACGCCCTGCCGCTCGATTCCGTGTCCGAGACCACGAAGATCGAGGTCCGGCGCATGACCGAGGTCAACAAGCGCAAGGCGGTCACGCTCCGCGGCGAGGTGCTCGGCATCGTGGAACTGGCCGAGGTGCTCGACCTGCCCTCCGGCGACGGCGGCCAGGACATCGTGCCGGTGGTCATCCTCCAGGACAACGACCGCCGTCTGGGGCTGATCGTCGACCGGCTCCTCGAACGCCAGGAGATCGTCATCAAGCCGCTTGGCACTTACCTCTCCGAATTCGACATGCGCGGCATTTCCGGCGCGACCATCATGGGCGACGGCTCGGTCGTGCTCATCCTCGACCCGCATGAGATCTACACGATGTCCACGCCGGGCAGCCGCTCGAAATGACCTGACGCCACCGGGCGGCGAAATTTTTTCGTTCCCGGAGGCATCCTTTCCCGTCGAAGGGGCCGGGGGCATCGTGCCCCCCGGCGGCTCCCGGGGCGATGCCCCGCTGCTTTTCTTTCGCCTTGACATGCACGGCGTGGCGACATAGAAAAAACCAAATCATCGGAGGAATCCCCGTCATGGCCGCTTCGACCCGCAACTGCCTAGCCCTTTCCTCGCTTGGTCGCGTGGTCGTAGTAGGCGTCGCCATAGCGACGCCTTAGCGGGGAAATTCGTTCTCATTCGTTTGTCCAAGCCCCCGCCGGCGCGCCGGAGGGGGCTTTTTTGCGTTTCCGCCGCGCGTCCGGGGCATACTCGGGAGACCGACATGCAGATCACAGGCGCGCGCATCATCGCCGAAAGCCTCGTGCGCCACGGCATCACCACCGTGGCGGGAATTCCCGGCGGGGCCAACCTGCCGCTTTTCGACGCCATCGCCGCAACGCCCATCCGCATCGTCCTGGCCCGCCACGAACAGGGGGCCGGGTTCATCGCCCAGGGCATGGCCAGGATCTCCGGGAAGCCGCAGGTCTGCATCGCCACCTCCGGCCCCGGGGTCATGAACATGCTCACGGCCGTCGCCGACGCCAAGGCCGATTCCGTGCCGCTGGTGTGCCTGACCGGCCAGGTGCCGCGCGGGCTCATGGGCACGGACGCCTTCCAGGAAGTGGATGTCTACGGCCTGACCATCCCCATCGCCAAGCACAACATGCTGGCCCGCCGGGCGGCCGATCTGCCGCGCCTCGTGGCCGAGGCCTTCCGCATCGCCTCCTCGGGGCGGCCCGGACCGGTGGTTCTCGACATCCCCCGCGACGTCCAGACCGAGGAAATCCTCATGGAGGAATGGCCGGCTGCCGGGGAGGCGGAGGCGGGGCCCATGCCCGATCCCACCGACCTGGCCCGGGCGGCGGCGCTGCTCGCCCGAAGCGAGCGGCCGGTGCTGTATTGCGGTGGGGGCGCCGTGGGCTGCGGGGCGGCCGACGCCGTGGCGGCGCTGGCCGACGCCCTGGACGCGCCCGTGGTGACCACGCTCATGGGGCTTGGGCTCCTGCCGCCGGACCATCCCAGAAACGCCGGGATGATCGGCATGCATGGCCGGCCCGCCGCCAACCATCTGCTGGACGATTGCGACCTGCTCGTGGCCGTGGGGGCGCGCTTCGACGACCGGGCCACGGGCGACGCCAAACGGTTCTGTCCGGACGCGGCCGTGGTGCACATCGACATCGACCCGGCCGAGCACAACAAGAACAGGCGGGCCCACGTGGCCCTGGCCGGAGACGCCGGCCGGGTGCTGGACGCCTTGCTGCCGCTGGTGCCGGCCCGGCCCCGTCCCGGGTGGACGCGACGCCGTGACGCGCTGTGCCGCGAACATCCCTGGAGCCTGCCCCGGCTCGACGATCCCGGGAGTCCCTATGGCGTGCTGTGGGCCGTGGCCGGCATCCTCGGGCCGGACGCCATCGTCACCACCGATGTCGGGCAGAACCAGATGCGCGCGGCCCAGGTCTGGCCGTGCCGTCGTCCGGGCCGTTTTCTGACCTCGGGGGGGCTCGGCACCATGGGGTTCGGTCTGCCGTCGGCCATCGGGGCGGCCCTGGCCGCTCCCGGCACGCCGGTGGTCTGCGTGACCGGCGACGGCGGGCTGCTCATGAACGTCCAGGAACTGGCCACGGCGGTGGAACTTGGCCTGCCGGTCAAGATCCTGCTCATGGACAACGGCGTGCTCGGACTGGTGCGCCAGCAGCAGGCCTTTTTCGTCGGCGGCCGCTACACCGCCTCGACCTTCGGCGCCCGGCCGGATTTCCCGGCCCTGGCCGCCGCCTTCGGCATGGCCGCCGTGGATCTGGAGCGTTGCCGCGATCCGCGCGGGGCCCTGGCCGCGGCGCTCACCGCCCCGGGGCCGGCCCTGGTGCGGGTGGCCGTCGATCCCGACGCCCATGTCTATCCCATGGTGCCCCCCGGCGCCGCCAACAACGAAATGATTCTGGAGGAACGCCATGCCTGCGCCAAATGAGACGAAACGCGACGTTGAACCCCGGGCCGTGTTGGAATTGTCCACCGGCGACCCCGTGTCGGCCGTGCGCCATGTGGCGGCCTGCCTGGCCAGACGGGCCCACTCCCTGCTCGGGCTGCTCTGCCTGCGGGGGGCCGACGGCACCGGCCGTCTGCTCGTGGCCGTGGCCGATGACGGCCGCCTGGAACGTCTGGTGTCGGAACTGGCCGCGCTGCCCGAAGTGGCCGGGGCGCGTCTGGGCGATGCGGGCGCCGACGCCCTGGCGGCGGTTTTCGCTGGCGAGGCTCTGGCCGCCTAGACGGATTTCTCGAAAAGACGGTGGCTTGCCGCGGACCAGGGAGCCTTGATGCAACGGACCGGGGCGCGCGGACGGACATTCCGGGGGCGCCCCTCCGCTGGCCGCGCTGGACGCCCGCCCCGGCCTTGGGGTATTGCCGTGCCGCATGGCGGCGGTTGCCGTCAATGGAGGGTGCTATCGTGAACGTGCGGCTTGCCTCGTCGTTGCCGGGCGAGCGAACCCCCAAGGAGACGATTGCCCGTCAAGCGCGGCTTTTCGCCGAGTCTCCGGCTGCGGGAGTCCTGAATCGCCTGCCCCTGGGCGTGGCCGTGTTCAACGCGACGCGCCAGATCGTCTACGCCAACGAGAAGTTCGGCGAGTTGGCCGCCGATGCCGGGCCTTCCCGCGACGTTCTCGGATTGCGCCTGGGCGACGCGCTTTCGTGTCTGGGCGTGGGGCTGGGAATCGGCGAGTGCGGTACGGGCCCCCTTTGCCGCAGCTGCGGCGCGGCCAAGGCCATGGCCGTCAACCTGACCGGGGCGGAAACCTCCGAGGGCGAATGCTCCCTTGGCCGCCATGGGGCGGGACGCCTGGAGCGCCTCGATTTCCATATCCGGCTGTGGGACATTACCCATGCCGGGGAACGGTTCCATGCGGCCGTCATTTCCGACGCCCGGGCCGAGAGGCGTCTGGCGCTCATGGAGCGCATCTTCTACCACGACATCCTGAACATCGTCTCGGGCATGCGGGGGGTGTGCGAACTGATGCGCGAAGAGGAGGCGGGAGCCCGCAACGCCGAGCTCGACCTGCTGCTTTTCGCCGTGGAGCGGGTCACCGACCTCATCGTGTCCCAGCGCGACTTCACCCTGGCCGAGCGCGGCGAATACGAGGTCGCCGTCAACAAGATGGGCACCTTGTCGTTTCTTACCGACATCACCGAGCTCATGCGCCGCGAACCCTCCTGCCGGGGGAAAAGCCTGGCTGTGGATGCGGAGAGCGCGGACGCCTTTTTCACTTCCGACCGCAAGCTGGTCACCCGCGTCCTGGTCAACATGCAGAAAAACGCCCTCGAGGCCACGCCGGCGGGCGGCACGGTCACCACCGGGTGCGCCCTGGAGGACGGGCACGTGCGCTTTTGGGTGCGCAATCCCGGCGTCGTGCCCGAAGAGGCCCGGCCCCAGATCTTCCGCCGGGCCTTTTCCACGAAGGGCCGGGGCAGGGGGCTTGGCACCTACGGCATGAAGCTTTTTGCCGAACAGTACCTGGGCGGCGAGGTGGGGTTTTCCACGGACGAAACCGCCGGAACCACCTTCTTCCTGCGCCTGCCCTCGGCCCCCTCGCGTAGCGACTCTTGAAAATACGGCGGTATTTTTAAGAAAAAATTATTATCCAAATGCGTTGTCCCCGAAAAAAGCCAAGACTCTTTTCGGGGACGTGGCACGGGTTTCGCGCCTCGGAGTCCGTCCGGCGGACAACGAGGCGGGGCATCACAGGCCGGGGAGTTCCGCGAAAAGCTTGATTTCCCCGGGCTGGGCCAGGAGTTCCGGGCCTGCGGCCAGAAATTCCTTCAGATGCGGGGTCGCCAGGTGCGCCTCCAGCAGCGTTTTGCTTTCCCATGCCTCGACCAGGACGAATTCGCCCGGCCGCTCGGTCGAGGCGTACAGATCGTAGGCAAGATAGCCGGGATCCTTCCGTGTCGGCGCGACAAGTCCGGTCAGGGCGGCCTTGAGCTCGGCCTCCCGGCCTTCCTTGGCCACGAATTTGGCCACGACGTTGACGGTTCCTTCATCCATTGCGCGTGTCCTCCTTGGTGTGCGTCGGGGGCGCGGCGGCGGGCCGCGTCTTTCGCCCGGAAGGGCGATGCTTTTTCATAGCCCGGAAGCGGCAGGGAAAGGAAGAGGCGTCTCCCGTCTCCATGTCAAAACCGTAACGGATTCCTTCCGTGACCCCCGGCTATTGACCGGCTTTCGCATCCCTTTTAGTTGACGGGGTATCCGAGTGTGTTGTGCAAGGCGGAACGATGCGCATCCGCGGTCGCGCGAACGAAATGCCGATACCGCCGCCGTATCCCGGCGGCGCGCCGTTTTCATCCAGGGGAGCCGTCTTCCCCGGAGCCTCCCCGTTGCAACGCCCGAACCCCTTTTCGAAGAGGACTTGAGAGCCGTATGCGTCTTGTACCGTATATCCTTTTGGCGGGTTCCCTGTTTCTTTGGTCCTGCGGCGGCGACGGCGAGCGGAAAGCCGGCCCCGAGGGACGCCCCGTTCCGGTGGTGGCCGCCGAGGCCCGCACCCGGACGTTGCCCCTGGTCGTCAAGGCCGTGGGCAACGTCGAACCCATGGCGTCCGTCGCCGTCCGGCCCAGGGTGGGCGGGGCCATCGCGGCCCAGTTCGTCAGGGACGGCGCCGAGGTGGCAAAAGACGACCCGCTTTTCCGCATCGACCCCCGGCCCTTCGAACTGGCCATCCGGGAGGCCCAGGCCAAGCTCGACCGCGACAAGGCCCTGCTCGTCAAGGCCGAGGAAGACCTCAGGCGTTACGCCACTCTCCGGGCCAAGGACGTGGTGGCCCAGGGGCAGTACGACGACACCTATTCCCAGGCCAAGACCCTGGAGGGCACCATCCGGCTCGATCAGGCCACCCTGGAACGGGCGCGCCTCGATCTCGAATACGCCGACATCCGGGCCCCCATCGCCGGCCGGGTGGGCACCGTGCTCCTGACCGCCGGCAACGTGGCCAAGGCCAACGAGGACACCCTGTGCGTGATCAACCAGGTAAGCCCCATCTTCATCTCTTTTTCCGTGCCCGAACGGCATCTGCCCGCCGTCATGGCCCGGCAGAAGGAGGGCGCCCTGGAGGTGACGGCCACGCCGGCCGGTGAGGAGGGCAAGCCCCCGGTCACGGCGAGACTCGCCTCCATCGACAACGCCGTGGATGCCAAGACCGGCTCGATCCGTCTCAAGGCCGTCTCCGACAACGCCGACCGCCGGCTGTGGCCCGGGCAGTTCATCCGGATCGGGCTTGCCCTGGCCACTTTGGAAAATGCCGTGGTCATCCCGACCCAGGCGGTCATGGACGGTCTCAAGGGGCCCTATGTCTATGTGATCGGCGCGGACGACCTGGTCGAGGCCAGGCAGATCGCCCCCGGTCCCATCGTCGATGCCGAGACCGTGGTGGAACAGGGCGTCTCCCCGGGGGAGCGGGTGGTCGTTGACGGCCAGATCCGGCTGGCGCCGGGGGCCAGGGCCGAGATCAAGGCCCCGGCCGGGACGGCCGCTGCCGGACCGGACGGAGGGGGCGCGAAATGAATCCGGCCGCCGTCTTCATCTCGCGGCCCGTCATGACCACCCTGGTCATGGCCGCCATCCTCATCTTCGGCGTCCTGGCCTATGTGAAACTGCCGGTGTCCGATCTTCCCAACGTCGATTTCCCCACCATCGAGGTGCGGGTGTCGCTGCCGGGGGCGAGCCCCGAGACCATGGCCGCTTCCGTGGCCAACCCGCTGGAAAAGCAGTTCTCGACCATCGCCGGCCTCGATTCCATGACCTCGGTCAACACCCTCGGCTCGACCCGCGTGACCCTCCAGTTCTCCCTGGACCGCAACATCGACGCCGCCGCGCTGGACGTGCAGTCGGCCATGACCACGGCCGGCCGGGATCTTCCCGACGACCTCCCCTCGCCGCCGTTTTTCCGCAAGGTCAACCCGGCCGACGCGCCCATCCTCTATCTGGCCATCTCCTCGGAGGTCATGCGGCTTTCCGACGTGAACGAATACGCCGAGAACATGATGGCCCAGCGCATCTCCATGGTGCCGGGCGTGGCCCAGGTCACGGTCTACGGCTCCAAGAAATACGCCGTGCGCATCCAGCTCGATCCCGAGGCCATGGCCGCCAAGGGCATCGGCGTGGACGAGGCGTCCGCGGCCGTGAAGAACGGCAACGTCAACCTGCCCGTGGGCACGGTGTCCGGCCCCTCCAAGGAATACACCGTGCGCTCCAGCGGCAAGCTCCTTTCCGCCGAAGGCTACCGGCCGCTTGTCGTGGCCTGGAGAAACGGCTCGCCGGTGCGTCTGGCCGAGATCGCCAAGGTCACGGATAGCGTGGAGGAAACCCGCCGTTTCAACTGGTTTTCCGGCACGCCGGGACTGGTTCTGGCCATCCAGCGCCAGCCGGGGTCCAACACCGTCGAGGTGGTCGACGCCGTCAAAAGGCTGCTGCCGACCTTCCAGGCCCAACTGCCGGCCTCGGTGTCCCTCAAGGTGCTCTACGACCGCTCGACCTCCATCCGCGAATCCGTGGCCGACGTGAAGTTCACGCTGGTCTTGACGGTGTGTCTGGTGGTCATGGTCATCTTTCTTTTCCTGCGCAACATTCCGGCCACGGTCATCCCGAGCCTGGCGCTGCCCATGTCCGTGGTCGGCACCTTCGCCGCGATGTATCTGCTGGGCTTCAGCCTCGACAACATTTCGCTGATGGCGCTGACGCTCTCCGTCGGTTTCGTGGTGGACGACGCCATCGTCATGCTCGAAAACATCGTGCGCCACATGGAGATGGGCAAAAGCGCGCTGGCCGCCGCCCGGGAGGGGTCGCGGGAGATCGGCTTCACCATCGTCTCCATGACCATATCGCTGGCCGCGGTGTTCCTGCCGGTCTTTTTCATGGGGGGCGTGGTGGGACGGCTTTTCCACGAATTCGCCGTGACCATCATGGTGTCCATCCTCATCTCCGGCTTCGTGTCCGTTTCCTTGACCCCGATGCTCTGCGCCCTGGTGCTCAAGCCCCGGGGCGAGGCACGCCACGGCCGGGCCTACAACGCCATCGAGGGGGCCTTCGACGCCCTGCGCGACCTCTACGACCTGGGCCTGCGTCTGGTGTTGCGCCACCACCGGGCCACCATGCTCTTTTCCCTGGCCCTGCTCGCGGTCACGGTCTGGCTGTTCCGGGTCATCCCCAAGGGCTTTTTGCCGAGCGAGGACACGGGACAGCTCGTGGTCACCACCGAGGCCGAGGAGGGCGTGGCCTTCGATGTCATGAGCCAGCGGCAGCAGCGGATAAACGCGCTGCTCTCCAAGGACCCGGACGTGGCCGAGTACATGTCCGTCATCGGCTCGGGCGGTCCCAACAACACCGGCAACACCGGCCGGCTCATGATCTCCCTCAAGCCCCTGGAGGAGCGGTCGGCCAGCGCCGACGAGGTCATGCGCCGCCTGCGCGCCGAATTCGCCCGGATACCGGGCCTGCGGGCCTACCTCCAGAACCCGCCGCCCATCCGCATCGGCGGCCGGGCCTCCAAGGGCCAGTACCAGTTCACTCTCCAGGGAACGAACACCGAGGAGCTCTTCCGGGCGGCCGGGGCCTTCGAGGCCGGCATGCGCGGGCTTCCGGACCTCCAGGACGTGACCTCCGACCTTCAGGTGAAAAACCCGGAGTTGCGCATCGACATCGACCGGGACAAGGCCTCGGCCCTCGGCATCACGGCCTTCCAGATCGAGGACGCCCTGGCCACGTCCTACGGAAATCGCCAGATATCCACCATCTACGCCTCGGACGACACCTACCAGGTCATCATGGAGCTGGCCCGGCCCTACCAGGCCAACCCGGACGCCCTGGCCATGCTCTACGTGCGCGCCGCGACCGGCCAGCTCGTGCCTCTCGACACCCTGGTCCGGCGCGACGTGACCGTCGGGCCGCTGTCCATCAACCACTCCGGACAGACGCCCTCGGTCACCCTTTCCTTCAACCTGCGCCCCGGCGCCTCGCTGGGGCCGGCGGTCGCGTCCGTCGAAAACCTCGCCCGCAAGGAACTGCCGGCCTCGGTCTTCACCAGCTTCCAGGGCGAGGCCCAGGCCTTTCAGAGTTCGTTGACCGGCCTCTCCCTGCTGCTGGGCATGGCGGTGCTCGTCATCTACATCGTGCTCGGCATCCTCTACGAGAGCTTCGTCCACCCCCTGACCATCCTTTCCGGCCTGCCCTCGGCCGGCGTGGGGGCCCTGGCCACGCTGATGCTCTTCGGTCTCGACCTCAACATCTACGGTTTCGTCGGGATCATCATGCTGATCGGCATCGTGAAGAAAAACGCCATCATGATGATCGACTTCGCCCTGGAGGCCCAGCGCGGCCAGGGGCTGTCCGCCCGTCAGGCCATCCACGACGGGGCGCTGGTGCGCTTTCGGCCCATCATGATGACCACCATGGCGGCGCTTATGGGCACGCTGCCCATCGCCCTGGGGTTCGGGGCCGGGGCGGCGGCCCGGCGGCCGTTGGGGCTGTGCGTGGTGGGAGGGCTGGTGGTGTCCCAGGTGTTGACGCTCTTTTTTACCCCTGTCTATTACATCTATCTGGATTC
>CAZNUQ010000006.1:39162-42015 GCA_964576235.1 uncultured Desulfovibrio sp. | reverse complement strand
CGATGATGTTGGAATTCACCGTTTGTCCCCAAGGGCATCCTAAGTTGCATGTTGAGATATATCCGGACGAGTCCAGGGTGGTGACGAATGTCCAGGTCGATTCGTGCACTGCCAAGGGAATGAAAATGTGCCGGAAATGCGCAAAAAGTAAGACAACGAATACATGTAATCTTCTCGATGCGCTTGTTCCGATTCTCGTATATTTTTCGGATATATTGTCGTATGAAACGGTGCTTATTGAATATAAGAACGAAAATTGTTTTGTTCAGTGTGTCGAAAGCGCTCAGAAGGCTGGGTTCGTTGTCTGTATCTATGCAATGTTCCATTCGTCATGTGAGTTCTTCAATCAGTTCAATTTCTTGCTGAAATACTACAAAGTTAATATTACATATGAAATATTCATGCACCTCGTGTTGACAACGTCATTGCTGCAGCGACAGCTTGATTTGAATGAGGTTCACGAAAAAATAGATATCTTCTCAGAAGTAAGAGTGATGATGCAGGAATTTCGTGAGCGACTGGTGTGTATCCTTGATGACGCCAGATCCTTGCAACACAAGGACGCCGCGGTCAACGCCCTCAACATCATCTTCAGTCTCAACAACCTTTCCGCGTACCATCTCAAGGAATACTACAAAGAAGTTGTCGGGCAGATCGGCGCCATCAGAGCGCGGATATAGCGCGGTGTCCCGGAACTCCGTTGGTTTTAGGGGGTGGCGCCTGTCTCCCCGCGGAGCGTGAACGGCCGGAAGATGTCTTCCGGGAGCCTGTCTGTGGCGTCGCGGGGCGTCTTGCCGCGTGCGCCTGCCCCGCAATTTTTCGACGACATGCCGATGCCTCAGACCTGGAATTGAAAGCGCATAAAAAACAATGCGGTTTTCAAACGGCCAGGCCTGTTGGCCGCCGGAGAAGTCCTCCGTGCGGCAAGCGTGCGGTGGTTTATGGGAGGTCTTCCCGGCGGCGCGCGACGGAGACGCGGGAAAGGCGGATGCCTACAGGAGACCGGGGGCGACAATGGCGCAAAGGCCGGCGCAAAGGCCGGTCAGCGCCGCCAGCGCGGCCAGGAAGGCCAGGACCAGCAGGAACTTGTAGCGCAGGGTGTTTTCCCGCGGCATGACGATGCCCAGGCACAACAGCGAGACGAGGGTGCCCGTTCCGTAAAGCGCCAGGGCCATGGAGAGTCGCGAGGTCAGCTCCCCCGCCAGGGGAAGCAGGCCCAGCGCCGTCCAGACCGTGGTTCCAAGCGCCATGGCCTGACCCGCGAATCCCACCCTGGCCGCCAGGCGCATGGTGAAATTGTAGTAGTCCCGGCCGAAATCGTCCTTGGCGCGACGCCAGACCAGCCACGCCCCGGTGAAGGTGCCGGCCAGAGCCAGGGAAAAAGCCAGTCCGTCGGCCAGGAAGCGCCAGAAAAGGGCCCCCGCCGGCGGAAAGAGGAAGCTCGCGTCCGTTGCGGGCGCAAATCCGAGAACGAGTCCGCGCGAGGCGGCCAGGCCCGCGTAAAAAGCCAGCCACAAAAGCAGGGTGGCCGACAGGCCGATGACGGCGTGCAGGGCCTTTCGCGTCTTGAGCCGCTGCCACAGGCCCCGGTAGGCCAGGAACATGGCCGCGCCGGCCAAAAGCGGGCCGGCCACGGCCGCTGCGGGCAGAGGGAATCCCAGGTAGTGGGGGGCCTTGGCCGGCAGGAGGAAGCGGACGAGGGCAAGAACCGCGCAAAGGGCCAGGAATGCCCAGAATCCGCCGAGCAAGGCGAAGGTGGACGCCTGCTGGCCGAATTTGTCGATGAATATTTTCAGTCGCTTGACGGTGCGCAGACCCACCAGGGACGTGATGCAGGGTATGCCTGCCGCGGCCAGGGCCAGGCCCAGGTGTGTCGCGAAAAGGACCATGGCCGCCCAGAAAACGACGGCGGGGATAGCCTCGGGCATGTGGAGTGTTCTCCTTGGGGCCTCGTTGTCGATACGAGGGCGTGGCGCGGGACAGGTCGCCGACACCCGCTTCGCAGACGGCTTTTGCCCTAATTTTCGGCTTGATGCAACAAAGCGGCGGTTGCGGGCCGTCCGTGGGCGAGAATCGACTTGCGAAAACCGGTTCCGTGACGTAGTCCCATTGGAAAGTAAAGGGACTCGCAACTTTAAGCCGAAATGTCCATGAACGGAAACCGAGCCCTGGCGGCGGTGAGCCTGTGCGTCCTGCTTGGCGCCTGCGGGCCGGGCAATACGTTGCCCCGGCAGGGTGGCAGCGTGGATTTCCGCCTCAAGGCCGTGGAATCCTCCCTGCAGAAGGCCCAGGAAGAACTCAAGGCCATCGAACGCAAACAGACCCAGAACGACGCCCGTGTCGTCGAGATGCAAAAGCGCCTCGGCGAACTCATGGCCCTGCTGCAGTCCCACGGCATGAAGCCGCCTGCCGGCGCGTCCCAGGGAAGCGCCCTGGGTGTCGGCTTCGCCCGGCCCGGGGCCGTCAACGCCGCCGAAGCCATGCCGTCGGGCTCCCTCCCAGCCGACCAGAAACGTCCGGGCGAGCCGGGTCCCCCGCCATCCCAAGGCCAGGAAGGCGGTACGACCGGGGCCGCCGTGTCGCCCCAGCCGGCGGACGCCGCCACGCCCCCGGCCCAGCCCGCCAGTGCCGCGGCCATGGCGGCGCCGCCGGCCCCAAAAGGCGCACCCGTCGTCCCGCCGGAGGGCAAGGGGCGGCGCGGCTACGGCCGGATCGGATCTGCCGGCCCTGCGCCGTCCACTCCCGAGGCGGCCATTGCCGCGGACCGGGCCGAGACGCCGGCCACGCCCCCTGCCTCCCCCCAGGGGGGGGAACCGGAGAAGCCGGCCGCCACGCCCCCGGCCGCCGAGGCCA
>CAZNUQ010000006.1:7194-39062 GCA_964576235.1 uncultured Desulfovibrio sp. | reverse complement strand
CCCCAGGGGGGGGAACCGGAGAAGCCGGCCGCCACGCCCCCGGCCGCCGAGGCCAGGGCCGCCTCTCCCGTGCCCGGAAACGCCGAGGCGGCGACGCCCGGGGAAAAGGCCGAATACAACAAGGCGTTGCAACTGGCCATCAACGGCCGGGTCCCCGAGGCCAAGGCCGCCTTCGACCAGTTCCTGGCCGCCCATCCCCGCAGTCCCCTCGCTCCCAACGCCCTCTACTGGGTGGGGGAGGGCGCTTTCGCCAGCGGCGACTACAGAACCGCCATCGACGATTTCGACAAGGTGGCCAAGGGATGGCCGGGGCACCACAAGGCCGCCGACTCCCTCTACAAGATGGCCGCGGCCCAGGAGAAGTCCGGTGACATCGCCGGGGCGCGGGCCACGCTGGAGCGCTACCTCAAGGACTATCCCAACGCGGAGCTGGCCGGCGTCGTTCGGCAAAAACTCCAGTCCCTGCCCAAATGAACCGGGACGCGGCGGACATGCCGGCGGACGCCTGGACGGACGACGCGGCCTTCGTGGCCGAGGTGCTGGCCTGTCTTTGCCTGCGCCACCTCCCGGGGCTCGGTCCCCGGGGCTGGAAACGGATTCTCGACCGTTACGACGCGGCGGCAAAGGCCCTGGCCGACGCCCGGTCCCTGGGACCCCAGGGGCTGTGCGACGACGCCCTGGCCGGCGCCCTGGCCAGGGGGGCCTCCCGGCCGGCGGCGGAACGGGAACTGGAGGCCGTCGCCGCCAAGGGCTTGTTGCCCCTGCCGTACCATCATCCCGCCTACCCGGCGTGCCTTCGCGACCTGCCCGATCCTCCGGCCCTGCTTTATGTCGTCGGCGACGCGCGGCTTCTGGCCGGACCCTGCGTGGCCGTGGTCGGCGCCCGCCAGTGCTCGCGCTACGGTTTCGCCGCGGCCCGCGATATCGCCGTCGG
The DNA here is from genome assembly GCA_964576235.1 of uncultured Desulfovibrio sp. Classification (GTDB taxonomy): domain Bacteria; phylum Desulfobacterota; class Desulfovibrionia; order Desulfovibrionales; family Desulfovibrionaceae; genus Solidesulfovibrio. Next base: position 38,128 of record CAZNUQ010000006.1, on the reverse strand, counting down.
CCTCGCCGACGCCGGCATCACCGTGGTTTCCGGCCTGGCCTTCGGCATCGACCGCCAGGCCCATCTCGGCGGACTCTCCGGTCCGGGCCGGTCCCTGGCCGTGTGCGGCACGGGGCTCGACCTGGTCTATCCCGACGCCAACCTGGACGTGTGGCGGGAGCTGGCCGAACATGGCGCCATCGTCAGCGAATTCGCCCCCGGAACGCCGCCCCAGGCCCGCAATTTCCCCATCCGCAACCGTATCATAGCCGGGCTTTCCCTCGGGGTCCTGGTCGTGGAGGCGGCCGCCCGCTCGGGAAGCCTCATCACGGCCCGTCTCGCCCTGGAACTCGGCCGTGAGGTTTTCGCCCTGCCGGGCCCCGTGACCCTGCCCACCTATGCCGGCTGCCACGCCCTGCTGGCCCAGGGCGCGCGCCTGGCGCAGTCGGCCGAGGATGTCGTGACCGCGCTTGGCCGGGAACTGGCCGCCTATGTCGGCCGTCCGCTGCCCGCGCCGCCGCCCCGGGCGGGGTGCCCCGCCCCGCCCGTCCGCGTCCAGGACGCCACGGGGAGGCCCGCCCGGCGCCAGTCCCCGCCCGCCGGGACGAAGCGGCCGGCCCCGGAAACGGCCGTCACGCCGGTCGACGACGCCACCCCTTCGGGTCTGGGAGAGCTTGAGGCCGCGGTGGTCGGGGCGCTCGCCGACGGAGCCCGCCGCCATATCGATGCGCTGGCCAGGGAGTTGGGAGCCTCCGCCGGGCCCCTGAGCCAGACCCTGGTCCTGTTGGAATTGAGGGGGCTTGTGCGGAAGTGGCCGGGAATGTACTACTCCCGGGAAGTGCAAGGACAAAAAGCCCCATGCAGAAGATCCCGTTGAATCTGGCCCGGCCGGGCATGGTCCTGGCCAAGCCCGTGACCCGCCCGGACGGCATCGCCGTGGCCGCCGCCGGCTCGGAACTCTCCGAAAGCCTCCTTGACCGCTTCGACACCATGGGGGTCACCCATCTGGTGGTCGAGGGCGAACCGGTCAGGCTGGACGGTCCCGCCGGCTCGTCCTCCTTCGACAAGCGCCTGGAACGGCTGGACCATCTCTTTCGGAAATTTCCGGACGACGCCTGGATGGCCCAGATCCGGCGCCTGCTGGACCATTATTTCCGCATGAAGGCGGCCTCCAGCGCCGCCATGGCCCAGGCGGCCAAGGACGCCGAATCGCCCGGCGCCGGCAAGGGAGCCTGATCATGGCCGAAGATCTGCGCACCGAGCGCAAGGGCCGCATCCTGGCCGTGCGCGACCTGCCCACCCTGCCCAAGGTCCTCGACGAGGTTTCCAAGCTCGTGGAGCGCCCGGATTCCTCCACCGAGGACGTGGCCCGGCTCATCAGCATGGACCAGGTGCTTTCGGCCAAGGTCCTCAAGATGGTCAACTCGCCGGTCTACGGCTTCCCCGGCCGCATAAGCTCCATCCAGCACGCGCTCGTGCTCCTGGGGTTCAACGTCCTGCGCTCGATCATCGTGTCCACCTCGGTCTTCGAGGTCATGACCGAGAACATGGTGGGGCTTTGGGAGCACAGCCTGGGCTGCGCCATGGCCTGCGGCGCCACCGCCCGGATGCTCGGGTTCAAGGACGCCGAGGAGTATTCCGTGGCCGGGCTGCTGCACGACCTCGGGAAGGTGGTGGCCACGGTGCAACTGCCCGATCTCAAGCCGGAGATCGCCCGGGTGGCGGCCGAGAAGGATCTGTTCTACCTCGAGGCCGAGCGCGAGGTCCTGGGGTTCGGCCATGACCGCATCAACGCCTGGTTGGCCGACCATTGGAAGCTGCCCGCCAACATCAAGGAGGGGCTTTCCTACCACCACAAGCCGCATCTGGCCCAATTGTACCCCGAGATGGCCAGCGTCGTGCATCTGGGCGACTTCCTGGCGCGGGCCTTCGAATACGGTTTTTCCGGGGACGTGGGCGTCACCTACCTGCGCCCCGAGGCGCTCAAGATCCTCAAGATCAAGCCGGCCCAGTTCGAAAAGCTTCTCGACCACCTCTGCGAGCAGTTCGTCGAGATCGCCGACCTGCGCTTCGCCTGATGCCCCATGGTCGAATCCCCGCTTTGCCTTTTCCAGCGCGTCCAGAAGATCATGGTGGTAAGCCCCGATCCGGAAATCATGGGGCTTTTCGGCCGGGCCTTTTCTCCGGCCGAGGCCCAGGTCGTGGCGTTGCCGGAGGGGCGCGGGGCCATCGAGCAGCTTTTCAACGATCCTCCGGACCTGCTCGTCGTCGATCACCGGCTGGCCGACATCCCCGGGCTGGTGCTGGTGTCCATGGTCAAGAGCGAAAACGTCTACCGCCAGTTGCCGGTGGCCCTGCTCCTGGACGAGGAGGCCATCGGGGAGGACGTGGACTGGTGTGCCGCCGAGGTGGACGAACTGCTCGTCCGGCCCCTGTCCCCGGCCATGCTGCGTGTCCGGGTGACCCTGACCCTGGCCCGGGCCGCGCGCTCCCTCGACGCCAACCCGCTGACGAAACTCCCCGGCAACACCTCGATCATCGGCCGCATCCAGGAACTGATCGACCGCCGGGAGGATTTCGCCCTGGCCTACGCCGATCTCGACTACTTCAAGTCGTTCAACGACAAGTACGGCTTTTCCCGCGGCGACGAGGTGCTCATGATGACGGCGCGCATCATCGTCAATACCGTGCGGGCCGTCGGCGGGCCGAAGGCCTTCATCGGGCACGTGGGCGGCGACGATTTCGTCTTCATCCTCGCCCCGGACCGGGTGGAGGCGGCCTGCAAGGCGGTGGTGGCCAGCTTCGACGACATCGTGCCCCATTTCTACGACGCCGGCGACCGGGCCCGCGGCTACATCCAGTCCGTCGACCGGGAGGGCAACAACCGGACGTTTCCGCTCATGGCCATCTCCATCGCGGTGGTCTTCAACCGCGACGGGCGGCTCAAGCACTACGGCGAGGCCTCCCAGTCCGCCATGGGACTCAAGAAAAAGGCCAAGGAAAACCCCAGGAGCTGCTATGTCCTCGACAAACGGCAAGCCTGACCCCGGGGCCGGGGGCCTTCCCGTCGAGGGGCTGCCGGAGCCGGCCGCCGCCTTTGTCGCCTACCTCGCCGTGCAAAAAGGGTATTCCCCGGCGACGGTTGCGGCCTACGCCAGGGACGTGGCCCAGTTCGAGGCCTTTCTGGCCACCCGGGGGCTTTCCCTGGCCGCGCCCGAGGCGGTCGGCAGGGAGCATGTCCGGGGATTTTTGGCCGAACTGCACCGCCGCCGCGCGGCCAAGGTGTCCATGGGCCGGAAGCTGTCGAGCCTGCGCGGGCTTTTCACCTATCTGCTCCAAAAAAAAAGGGTGACCGGCGATCCGTTGGCCGGGGTGCGCAATCCCAAGGCGGAAAAGCGCCACCCCAAGGCCCTCAACGTCGACGAGGCCGTGGCCCTGGTTTCCCCGGCGCCGGGGGCTCCGGCGTCCGACGGTTCGCGTGAGGCCTGCCGCGACCTGGCCCTGGCGGAGCTGCTCTACGGCTCCGGGCTGCGGGTGAGCGAGGCCGTCTCCCTGGACCTCGACGATCTGGACATCGGCCAGGGCATCGCCCGGGTGTTCGGCAAGGGCGGCAAGGAACGGCTGGCCCCCTTGAGCGACGCGGCCCGGGAACGGCTGCGGGAGTATGCCCGGCGGCGGGGGGAATTTTCCCCGGAACCCGCGGAGAAGGCATTTTTCCTGGGCAGCCGGGGAGGGCGGCTGAACCGGCGCCAGGCGGATCGGATCATCGACGCCCTGGCCCGGCAGGCGGGGCTCGCCAGGCACGCCTTCCCCCACATGTTGCGCCACAGCTTCGCCACGCACCTTCTGGAATCCGGGGCCGATCTGCGCAGCGTCCAGGAACTGCTCGGCCATGCCCGCCTGACCACCACGCAACGGTACACCCATCTCGATCTTTCAAGAATCATGCGCATCTACGACAAGGCCCATCCCCGCTCCGACGAGTCCGGCAAGTAGCCGTCCGCCGCACCGCTTTTTTGTTGCAAGCCCCCCGCGAACTCGGTACGTCTGTTTATGAAAGAAAAGCCGTTGTAGCCGTGGCCAACCGATAACCGGGGGAATGGCATGGACGTATCCAGACAGGCCTTGATCGACGCGGCATCGCGGCGTTTTGCCGAAGCCGGCCGCGCCGGGGTCGGGCCGCATGATCTGGTGAAACGGCTTGGCGTGCCGCCTGGGGCGGTATTCAAGCATTTCAAGAACCGCGACGAGCTGTTCGCGGCTGTTTTGCGGCAGGTGCAGGAGGATCTCTTTGCTTCCGTCGAGGCGTGCTGTCCCGTCGTTCCCGGCGAATCCGCCCTGTCCATGATCCTGGGGCTGGCCGAGGCCTACTCCTGCTTCCTGGAGGAGCGGCCGGCCCATTTTCTCGATGTCCTGCGTCTTGCGTCCGCCCCTCTGGGCGAGGCGACGGCGAGCGGCCAGGAACTGGGGCGTCTGTGGGGGCGCGTGGCCAAGCAGTTCGAGGTGCTTCTGCTTCTGGGCCATCTCGACGGTTCGGTGCGGGAGGAGCCGGTCGGGGATACGGCGTCGCGCATCCTGCACGTGGTGATCGGCACGGTGCGCCTGGCCCTCACCCGCCCGACGGCCCGGGCCCGGAATCTGCGGGTCATGCTGACCTCCCTGGCCGGCCGGAATCGCCCGACCGACCGGGCCGCCTAGGCCCGCCCGGATTCCTCCGCCCGAGGGGGAGGCTTTCCTCCCTGTCTCCCGGAAGCTTCTTCCCCGGCGCGTGCGTTACGCCACCGCGCCGCAGGCGGCGCGGTAATCGCAGAAGCCGCAGCGCCGGGTGTCGGGGCGCGGGACGAAGGACCGGGCCGAGCTCATGTGGCGCAGCACAAAGCCGAGCAGTTCGGGCACCAGGCGCAGCGTCGCCTCCTCCCTGGCCGTCGGATCGAACCGGGCCCCGAACAGCGGTTTTTCCCCGCCCGCGTCCCGTAATTCCACGAAAGCGGCATCGGCCGGCGCTTCCCCCCGGCTCGTGGCGTACAGCCAGCAGTAAAGCGGCAGCTGCACGCTTGGCAGGCGTGTCGCGGCCTCGTCGAGAAGGCGCGGGTCGTCCCCGGGGCCGCGCCAGGCGGCAAGCCTGCTCCAGAAGGCGGCATCGCTCCAGACGGCCGCCTTGGGAGCCGAAAACGAGCCCGTCTTGTAATCGAGGATGACCACCCCCGCCTCGCGGCGGTCCATGCGGTCCACCCGGCCGCCAAGCAGGTAGTGGCGACCGGCGACATCGAGGCCCGCTTCCAGGTCTGTTTCGCAGTCGATCAGCGTGGTGCGCGGCATGCCGGCGACCATGTCGGCCAGCCGGGCGCGTCCCGAGCGCACGAGGAGCAGCTGGCCGTCCGGCGGCAGGGCGGCGAAAGCCTCGCTTTGCCGCAGCCGGGACTCGTACAGGTCGGCCAGGGCCGTGGCGTCCAGGTCGGCGCCGTCGATGTCGCGGCCGCGAAGGGGGGTGAAAAATTCCCGCAACACCTCGTGGACAACCTCGCCCACGGCCGCCCGGTCGCCTTCCTCGGCCACCTCGTCCAGCGGCGAAAGCGGCGACAGGTAGCGGTAGAAGAAGCGGAGCGGACAGGCGAGGTAGGTATCGAGGAATGTGGCCGAAAGCTTCTTTTCGGTCAGATGGGCTTCGAGACGCGCGGCCACGGCCGGGGTGACGGGCATGGCCGGGTCCGTGGCCGGGATGGGGCACAGCGGCAGCCGGATGAGGGACACCGGCGGCTCGCCGGGCGCGAGCACCCGTCCCAGACGTTTTTCCTCCTCCCATAAAAGCTGTTCGACGTACCGGCTGCGGGTGGGTTTGTCCTCGAAAAGGCCGGTGCCTGTGGCCCCGGTGCGGTAGAGCACCGTGATCTCCTCGGCCCCGAAAAAAAGCCGGTAGATGTTGTAGGCCGCGACGAGGTCGCGTTCACGGGCGTCGGGAAGGCCGAGCATCCGGCGCAGCGTATCGGGGAGAAGCGGTTCGTAGGGCGGCGTGCCGGGCAGTTTGTCCTCCACGGCGTCGAGGACGTAGACCCGCCGGAAGGAGAGCAGCCGGGTCTCCAGCACGCCCATGACCTGCAAGCCGGTCAGCGGTTCGGCCTCGAAGGGGGCGCGCTCGTCGGCCAGAAGCCGGCGCAGCAGGGCGAAAAGTGTCGCCTGGGGCAGGGCGGCGTCGGCCAGCCGGCCGGTGGTCAGGACCGGGACGATGGTTCCGGCCAGGCGGAAAAGGCATTCGGCGTCGATGAGAAAGCGTTCCCAGGCGTCTCCGGCGTGCTCCGGATCGAGGAGCAATTCGGCCAGTCCGGCCAGGGCGTTCCCCAGGGCCCTGGGCGTGTCCACGGATTCGAAGGCGGTCAGGCAGGCGCCGAGGGCCCGGCGGCACAAGGCCGCCGCGTCCGGGGTCGGGGGGGCGTCCTCCGAGGCGAACTCCATGGCGAAGGGGTCGGCGAAGGCCCCGCCGCGGCGTATGGCCGCCTCCAGGGCGTGGAAGATGGCCCGCAGCGGCTCCTCCTCACCCAGGCGCAGCATCTTGAGATAGGGATGGCGCAACAGCGCCACGAGTTCCCGCCAATGGTAGCGGCCCGCCCCGAGTCGCGTCTCCTGGAGGATCATGATGGTTTCCAGGAGCCGGGCCAAAGACGACCGGGACAACGGGTAGCCCATGGAGATGTTGACATCCTTGCTGGGCAGGATGTGGAGCACCGGGGAGAGGAGGCCGGTGTCCGGCAGCACGATGGCCGTGCCGTCCAGATCGTCGGCCTCGTCGAGGCAGGTTTCCAGGGCCCGGAGCTGGGCGTGCAGGTCGTGGCCCTCGAAAAAGCGCAGGCGCTTGGAGGAAAGGTTGGCGTCGGTGGCGTCGAGGACGAGGGTGGGGCGGGACGGATCGGCCTTGTGGCGCGCGCGCCGGGGGCGGCCGTCGGAAAGCACCACGGCCCGGGCGCTCAGGTCGCCGAGCCAGCGCCGCTGCTCCAGGCAGGCGAAGTGCACCCGGCCGCCGGGATCGGCCAGGGCCGGGTCGCCGTGCCAGATCATTTCCAGCAGGCCCTGCTTCCACAAGGTCTTGAAGAGCGTTTTTTCAGCGCCGGAAAGCACCGCGAAACCGCAGGCGAAGACGCGCCTGCCCGAGAGGGCCGCCGCGATGGCCGCCGCGTTCTCGGCGGCCAGCCCCAGGCAGAGTCCCGGCGTGGCCAGCCCCTCGGCCATAAGCCGCTCCCGGTAGCGGGTGTGGATGGCTCCCAGGCGGCCGAGCAGCGCGGCGGCCGGCGGCAGCACCTGCCCCTCCATGTGCTTGAGGTCCTTGCCCGGGACGTTTTGGCGGAAAAGTTCCTCCATCAGTTCGGCAAGTTCCAGCCCCCAGGGGAAAAAGCGTGTCATCTCGGTGGGGAATTCCCCCGGCGCTCCGGTTTCCGGGCCGAGGTCGCGCACGATGTCGTGCAAAATGGCCACCCGGTCGAGCACGTCGAGCATGACCGGCGCCTGCGGGGAAAAGGAGGCCCCGAGGGTGCCGGCCCAGTCCCCGACGGCGGCGATCTCGGGCAGGAGCAGGGGGATTGGCGCTTCCGGGAGCGCGGCCAGCCGGTCGCACAGATGCCGGGCCGCCCGGCGTAGCGGGAAAAGGACCAGGGTGTCCCGGAAATCGCCTCCGGTGGCGGCCGTGAGCCGTTTGGCCACGCCCGTGAAAAAGTCCTCGGTCCAGGGAATGACGCACACGGGTTTCATGAGGCGGCCTCCACGGCGCGGCATTGGCGGCGGTCGAGGTAGACGAGGTGGCCGCGCAGCGCAAGGGCGGCCCTGCCGGGCAGGTTTCGGGCCAGTTCGAGGTAGCGCCGTACCTGGGGCGCGTGGTCCGGGTGCTCCATGCCGGTCTTGAAGTCGATGACCAGCGTCTCGGTTTCGCCGAGAAAGAGCAGATCCGGCCGGTGGCGTTCGCCGGAGGCGTCCAGGAGTTCCCGTTCGCACATGCCGGAGGCCAGGGCTTCGCGGCAGGGGGAAAGCCCCGCCAGCCAGACGAGCATGTCCGTGAATTCCTCGGCCAGCCTGGCGCGAAGTCCCGCGTCCAGCCGTTCGGCGCCGAGGGTGGCGCGGGCGGCCCTTGCCGCCGCCGGCATGGGGTCGGCCGGGTCGAAACCGGTCCGCGCGAACGTTTCCGCGGCCTTGTGGGCGAGTTCGCCGCGCCGTTTTTCGGTGAAGCGCATGGCGTCGCGGATGTCCCGGGCCACGTTGCGGTAGACCTTGAGGCGCGGCAGCCAGGCCATGGGCGGCGGCGCCTCCTCGGGCGCGGGGATGTCCGGTGCCGGCGCCGGGCCCGTCTCCCGTGGCGGGGGGGAAACCTCGGGCGCCTCGCCGAGGAAGATGGGTTCCCCGTCTGCCGGGTCGCGTCCGAAGGCCGCGAACAGGACGGCCATGGCCTTGGGCAGGGGATAGCGGGAGTCGTCGCGCAGCTTGCCGAAGCCCGGCACGAAGGCGTGCAGTTCCAATTCCGGCCGGGTCCAGGCCACGTAGAGCAGATGGACCTGTTCGGCCAGTTCCCGGGCCCGGCGCAGGGCATGGTCCCGGCCGAGGCCCGGCTGGTCCGGCACCAGGACCGGACCTTCCGGCAGTTCGGCCGGGACCAGTTCCGGCTCCAGGGTCTGGGTCCAGAAGTGGTGGAAGGGGATCACCACGGCCGGGAATTGCAGGCCCTTGGCCTTGTGCATGGTCATGACCCGCACGGCCTCGATATTTTCGGGCTGGGGCACCTTTTCGTCGTCGCCGAGGTCGCGCCAGAAGTCGAGGAAGGCGGAAATGGAGGCCATGCCCTTGCTTTCGGCCAGGTGGGCGATTTCCAGGAAACGGCGCAGGAAGGCCTCGTCGCCGGGCCGGCGTTCGAGGAGCCTGTAGCCGGTGACGATCTCGCGCAGGAGATCGTAGGGGGTGGCAAGCCCGGTCTGGCGCAGGAAGGGATGGATGTAGCGCCGCCATGCCCCGGCCCAGCGGGCCTTGAAGGCCAGGGACAGGGAGGCGTGGCGCGGCAGTCCGGCCAGCCATTCGGTCAGTTCGTCGCGGGATATGCCGGCGAGGTCGCCGAACAGTTCCCGGCCGGAGACGAAGGCCCAAAACGACAGGCTGTCCGGCGGATAGTCCAGAAAGGCCAGCATGGCCGCGAGCTGGCGGATGAGGGGATGGTCGGCCAGGCGCAGGCTGTTTTCGGTGACGACGGGGATGCCCGCCTCGATCAGCCACGAGGCCGCCCTGGCGGCCTGGGGGTTGGACCGGGTGAGCACGGCCACGCCGCCCACGCCGTGGCGGGGAATCAGTTCGTCTTCGAGGAGTCGGACGAGCTTTTCGCGGGCGGCTTCCTCGTATTCCTCGGTCGAGGCCGCGGGCAGGGCCGTCACCCGGACATGCCCCAGCGGTCCGTCGCGGCCCTCGGGCAGGGCCTGGGCGACGCCGGCGAAGGCCCGCGTCAGGCTTTCGGACAATTCCGGCAGGGCTGCGTCAAGGTTCGGACCGAGCAAGGCCTCGGCGACATCCCGGGCGGATTTCGGATCGGCCAGGGGGGCGAAGAAGCGGTTGTTGGCGGCGACCACGGCCGGGGCGCTGCGCCAGTTGACGGGGAGATTCTTCCTGGTGACATCGGCGATGGCCGTCATTTCCGGGTCGGCGGGCGCCTCGTCGAACAGGGCCGCCTCGCCGCCCCGCCAGCCGTATATGGCCTGTTTGACATCGCCGACGAGATAGAGGCTGCCGCCGCGCGACAGACATTCCACGGCCAGGAGCCGCAGGACCTCCCACTGGTCCCTGGCCGTGTCCTGGAACTCGTCGATGAGAATGTGGGCCAGTCCCGCGCCCATGCGGCACCAGGCGTCCGGCACGCCGTAGTCCCCGGCCAGGCGTTGTCCGATCAGACGGGACCATTGCGACTGGGGAAGGATGCGCATCTGGGTGAGGTAGGTCGGAAAATCCTGGGCGAGCCGGCGGGCCAGGGTCAGAAAGGGGGCGATGCCCATGGCCCCGCGCAGCAGGGGCAGTTCCCGGCGGCAGGCGTCGTGTGCGGTCTTGAAGGCCGCGTAGAGCTGTTCCAGGTCGGCCGTGACGTTGTTCCGGGAGGCCTTGAGCACGCATGCGGCAAGGTCCGCCTTGGCTTCGAAGCTGGAACGGGGCGGCGCGTCGGACTGTTCGGCGTCGCGGCATTTTTTCAGGAAGGTCAGGAAATGGGACGTGCCGGCGACGCCGGTGGCCTCCAGGGCGGCCAGAAGGGCTTCGGCCGTGTTCCTGAGCGCCCCGAGGCGGCGTTCGAAACCCAGGCGCAGGGCCTCGGGCTCCGCCGTTTCACCGAAGGGGGCGGTCAACAGCCGGTGTCCCACGGCCAGGAGCCGGCGCCGGAAGGGCTCGGCCGGCAAGAACCCCGTCGTCCCCCGCAACAGGGCCGAGGCGGCCTCGCCGAAAAGCCGGGCCAGCGCCGGGTCCTCGGGAAGCGTCGCGGCCAGACGGTCGTAGAGGTCGGAGAGGATGGCCGCGTCGTCGAAGGCCGGCTCGAAATCCGGGCGCAGGCCGAGATCCAGGGCGAACACCCGGGCCAGCAGGAACAGCAGGCTGTCGATGGTGCGGATATTGAGCCGCTGGGCGAAAACGAGCAGCCGCTCCAGTTCGTCCCGGGCCTTGCCTCGGCATTCGGGATCGGTGCCGTCGAGGCCGAGGGCCATGGCCTTGAGCCGGCCGATCACCCGCTGGCGCATCTCGGCGGCGGCCTTGTTGGTGAAGGTGACGGCCAGGATTTCCTGCAGGGCGAAACCGTTTTCCAAGCCGCTGGAGCAGGCCAGGGGGATATCCCGCGAGGTGCGCAGCACCAGCGAGATGAACCGTTCCGTCAGGGCATGGGTCTTGCCTGAACCGGCCGAGGCCTTGACCTGGATCAGCATGGCGGAGCTCCTTGCGGCAAGGGATGCTCCAGGCTACCCGTAACATCCCGATTCGGCAATCATTGTCGGCATGTCCCGGCGGGAAGGCCGGGGCGCGCCGCCCCGGATGCGGGGGACACGGCCGATTGGCGGATTGCTTTCGGGCCGGCCTTGTCTATGATCGTCCCATGGGAGAACGGGAGAGCGGAATGGAAGAGGGCGGAAGGCGTTGGAGCGTTGCCGAGGGAGTCGGGGGGGAGCGCCTGGACCGGGCGGCGGCAGCGCTTTTGCCGGAGGCGGGCCTGCGGGGCCGGCGTCGGCTGATCGAGGCGGGCAGGTTGCTGGTGGACGGCAGGCCCCGTCCGGCCGGTTACCGGGTGCGCGTCGGCGAGGTGCTCGAACTGGTCGCCGGGGGGCCGGACGTGACGACGTTCGTCGCCTCGGACGTGCCGGTCGTGGCCGATACGGGGGAGTATGCCGTGGTGGCCAAGCCGGCGGGCCTGCACAGCGCGGCCATCGCCCACGGGGGCGGGCCGAGTCTGGAGGCGCTTTTGCCGAAGCTTTTCCCTGGCAGGGAGCCGGTGCTGCTCTCCCGGCTGGATCGCCTGACCACGGGGCTCGTGCCGGTGGCCTTCGCGCCCGGCGCGGCCGCCCTCTATCGCCGCCTGGAGGCGGAAGGGGAGGTGGAGAAGACCTATCTGGCCGTGGCGCATGGCGTGATCGGAAGCGCTTTCACCGTCGCCTTCGAGCTCGATGCGCGGGACCGGGCCAAAACCCGGGTGCGATCGCGGGAAACCTCCGATCCTCTGCGGTGGACCGCATTGGAACCCGTTTCGGAAAGGGAAGGGCTGTCGTTGGTGCGCTGCCGGATCGGCATGGGGGCCAGACATCAGATCCGGGCCCATCTGGCGGCCTCGGGCCATCCCCTGGTCGGGGATCCGCTCTACGGCCGTGGGGAAGGGAGGCGGCTTTTCCTGCACTGCGCCGCCCTGCGCTGCCCGGTGTTCGCGGCGCAAGGAGAGCCGCCCTGGTCCCTTGCGGACGCGGTCCGGACGGTGCTGGAGGATACGGAAGAGGCCGCGCGATAGAACCGGACGGCGTCCGGACGGGCTATTCGCTTTCGGCGGACAGGGCGTCGAGCAGGCCTTCGATGATCTCGTAGCGCTGGATGAGGTAGGTTCCGGACTGCACCTGGCGCTTGAGATCCGCGATGCGGCGGGCCCGTTCCTGGGGATCCTCCCGCTGCGCGGCCTCGACGCCGGATGCGCGGCGCACCTTTTCTGGAACTGTCATGGCGGACATCCTTGTCTGCGGCTATCCTTCCCCTCCGACTCCCGAAAGGGACGTTGTCAGTGGTCTTATCGGCCGGGTGCCGTGATTCTTTAGCCGGGACGACAAAAAACGGTCGCCTTCCCCGGATGCGGGGCAAGAAAATGGTTGCGGACCGGCGTTGGGTTGTTTATAAAAAACAACATGAGCGGACACCACGACGATGCAGCCCCGCAAGGCGGTTTCGAGGGTTTTTTCTCCCGGGCCTCCCGGGCGGCGGGCATTGCCTCCCAGGCCGAGTTGGCCGCGCTGCTTGGCGTGCATCGTTCGGCGGTCACCCAGGCCAAGAAGAAGGACGCCGTGCCCAAGGCCTGGGTGCTGACCCTCTCCAGGCGGGCCGGTGTGGATCCGGATTGGCTGGAGTACGGCCGGCCGCCGCGCGTCCCGCGTCGCGGGGAGGGCGAGGGCGATTTCGAGAGCGTTCCCAAGGTGGGGGCCAGGCTTTCGGCCGGTGGCGGATCCTTCGAAACCGACGGCGGGGTGCGGGGGTTTTATCCGTTCCGCCGGGACTGGCTGCGGCGCAAGGGGTCGCCGTCCCGCATGGTGCTGATGGATGTGGTCGGCAACAGCATGGAGCCGGAAATCCGCCACGGCGACACGGTGCTCATCGACCAGGGGCAGACTTCGGTTGTGGCCCACGGCGTTTACGCCGTGGGCGTCGAGGACACGGTGCTGGTCAAGCGGGTGGAGAAGCGGCCGGGGGTCCTGGTCCTTCTGAGCGACAACAGGGATTATCCCCCTATCGTCCTTGCCGGCGACGAGTTGGAGGCGCTGCGGATCATCGGCCGGGTGTTGTGGGTGGGGCGCGAGCTGTAGGCGGTTTTTTTTGTCCGGTCTGTATATTTAAATAAACACGTGTTGCGAACTCGTGCAACAAGGAGACGCTCCATGCAACGGCGCTACTGTCAGTGCGGCAAGCCCATCCTGGTGGAGTTCCGTCCGGTCGGTCCGACCTGGCGTGCGGTGTTTTTTCGAAAGAGGCGTTTGTTCCGGTCCAGGGTCGCGCGGTGCCCGTGGTGCGGCGAACCCCTGGACATCGACCGCCTGTCCTGAGGCGGCTCCGTCAGGGAGGGCGGCGGGGCCGGGGCAGCCGCTTCGGCCTTTGGGCCGGTCGCCGCAAGGCGGGCGCCGCCTTGCCGTCGGTGCGATTTCGCCCACAACGGGCTTGTCATCGGTCGGCATATTTCGTTTTAATGCCCCAGGCGGGGGCTTGGAGCCGCCGCCGGGGGCCGGCACTGCCCCGGTTCGAGGAATGCAAGGCGAATGCGTGCCGGCCGCGCGGCGTTTTTGGGACGGGGGATGACGGGTGAGGGGTTCCCGCGGAGGGGAAATGCGTTTTGCCACCGTGTTGTTGTTCGCCCTCATGCTCGGCCTGACGACGGGAGCCGGGGCGGTCTCGGCCCAGTCCGACGCTGTGGCCAGGGGCGGCTCGGCCTTTTATCCGGGACTCGATGTCACCATCGCCGACCGGAGCGGGATGGCCAGCCTGCGTCTGGCCTTCGAGGTTCAGTGCGTGGACGAGCGCGCCGCGGAGATGGTGGCGTCGCCCCAGGCACGCGAGGCCGTCGTCATGTTCTTGCGGGACAAGACCGCGACGGAGCTTGCCACCCCTTCGGGCAAACAGAAGTTGAAGACCGAGCTCGTCGGGGTGATCAACAAGGCGGTGGGCGGTCCGCGCGCGGTGCGCGTCTATTTCACGCAATTCGTCATCTTCTAGGGTCGCCATGCCGCTTATCCGCATGATCCGCCATGGGCAAAGCGCCTCCAACGCCGGCGAGGTGACCGGCTATCCGGACACCATTCCGCTGACCTCCCTCGGCCATGCCCAGGCGGCGATCGTGGCGTCATGTTTCGCGACATCGCCGCGGCTGGTGGTTTTTTCCTCCTACGACCGGGCCGTGCAGACGGCCATGCCCCTTTGCGACCGGTATCCCGACGTTCCCGTGGCCGTGTGGCCTGTCCAGGAGTTCGCCTATCTCGCCCCGAGCCGCTACGCCGGAACCCGTCGTCCGGACCGGGGCCGCGCCGTGATCGAGTATTGGGAACGTCTCGATCCAGGGCACCGCGACGGTCCGGGCGCCGAAACCTTCGTCGAGTTCTGGGACCGGGTGGAAGCCTTTCTGGACCGCTGCCTCGGCCTGCGCGGCCATGTCGCGATCTTCACCCACGGACAGTTTCTTCGCGGCGTGATGCTGCGACTCCTTGGCGGGGAACTCGGCGTGGAGGAAGCCATGGTCCGTTTCCGGGCCTTCCGGCAGGCCATCGACATGCCGAACGCCGCAATGGTGTTGCTTCAGATTTCGTCCCGGCACCGACTGCTTGGCCCTGTGACGACCGACCATCTCCCCCCGCGATTGCTTTCCACGTGAAAAGCGGCTCTTTTGGTGTCTAACCCATTGAAATGGCGCCTCCCTTGCACTACAAGACAAGTACGCTTCGCGAAGGGATCTCGATAGAACGAAAGGGAGAGGGCAATGTCGCAGGGACGTTTCGTTCACCGGGCGGGGCTTGCCGCCGCGTTGCTCATGCTCCTTGTCTGGGCGGAGCTTGCCGTTGCCGCCGGGGCTCCGGTGGGGAAGAGGGCCGGGGCGTACTGGGCCGGACTGTCCCGGGAGCAAAAAACCGATCTTGTCCTTGGGATTTTTGACGGATTCAATCTCAACGAGAACATCCTGGGCATCACGCTCAAGAACGAATACACCATCTGTTCCGACATCATGGAAAGCATCATGCGGCAGTCCGACGCTTTTTTCGCGGACATGCCTGCCGGACGCATCGTTTCCGCCCTGGATTCCTTTTATGCGAACAAAAGGAATAGGAATATTCCGGTATCCTGGGGTGTTTGGGTGGTGGTGCGCCAGAACAGCAAGGATCCAAGCCTCAGTGAATTTCTTAAGGAATTGCGAAATTCGTACCCCTAGGACCGTGGCGCCTTGCTTTTTTGGCCGGCGCGATTAAAAGGGCTTGCGCCGCACGGCGGAAGGGAGGAGGAAGAGATATGCAGGATCCTGTTGAATCCTATTATGCCAAGCGGTTGGAGGATCTGGCCCAGGCACTTCGGGCCAATCATTTCGATGCCCATGTCGTGCCCGACGCCGCGGCCGCCAAGGCCCTCGTCCTGGAGGAGATTGTGCCCGCCTCGGGCGTGGGGACTGTCGCCTATGGCGGTTCCATGACGCTGGGCGCCACCGGCTTGCCGGCGGCCCTGGCCGCGATGCCCGGCATCTCCGTCATCGACACCCTGGACCGGACACTGACCCCCGAGGCGTCCTACGAACGCCGCCGCCAGGCTTTGCTCGCGGACCTTTTCATCACCGGCACCAACGCCGTCACCGAGGAAGGCGTCCTGGTCAATCTGGACATGATCGGCAACAGGGCGTGCGCCATTGCCTTCGGCCCGCGCCGGGTTGTGGTCCTGGTCGGGCGCAACAAGATCGTGCCGGACGTGTCCGCGGCATTTGCCCGCATCAAGGAATACGCGGCTCCGGCCAACGCCATGCGGCTGTCCAAGAAAACGCCGTGCGCCAAAACCTCGCGTTGCGAGGATTGCGGCAGCCCGGAACGCATCTGTAACGTATGGACCATCACCGAAAAGTCCTTCCCCAGGGGACGTATTACGGTGATCTGCATCAATCAGGATTTGGGACTGTAAATTGGCCGTCGCGACGGCCGGATGAGGGACGGGCTTTGGCTTGGAAGAAAATACCCCCGGAAGCGGATTATTTCCACTCCGAACCAGGCACGGAGTATTTTATCTGTGAGGAAGGGTTCGTTGTCGAGGGCCGCTTTCTGCAAGACGATGCGGCCAATCTGGATAAGGCCATCTGGCCGACGGTGCAGGGCAGCAGGGCCTATATCCGTGTGCGTCGCAAGGGTGTGGACAAGAAATTTCAGCTCGTGCGCATTTTTTCCGAGCTCTTCCCGGAACTGCTGGGCGCCGAAGTCCTGGTGCGCACCCGCAAAGGGCCGTTTTCGCTACGCATAGAGGCCGACGACCACGAGGACGAACCGCCGGTCAAGCCGGCATCGGCGCAAAAGCCCCGCAAGGAGAAGCACCCGCGCCGGGAACGCGAGGAACCCGTCGAAATTCTGCCGGATTCCGATGAGGTTGACGACGTTCCCCAGGAGGAGGACGACGACGAGGACTCCCTCGCCGTGGTCGCGGACGTGCGTACCTGCAAGGTGTGCAATCTGCGCAAGCGCGCTTCCGAATTCTCGCCGCGCGACGACATGTGCATGGATTGCTACATGGGCCGCGACGAATTGCTCAAGGAAATCATCGCCCGTCGCCGGCGCAAGACCAAGGCCCCCGCGTCCCGCGCCGTGGAGGAAAACGTGGACAGCGGCGGCATGGACGACGGCCTCGATTCGTTTGGCCGCATGGATTTCGGTATCAACTTGCCCGAATAGGGCGGGCGTCCCGGCCGGTTTCAGCGCAAGACGGCCGGGGCGCGGCAATATCCCGCGCGTTCCGCAACGGTTCCGGGGCGTCGTCCCGGGCAGCGTGTCCGGCTGTTCTCGAGAGAACGGCGCCTCGCCGGGGGCCTGCGATGCAGGCTCCCCGTGGGCAGGGCCGGACGGCGCCAACGTCTTCGAGGTTGTCCATGCCCAAGCCATCCGACGGCAGGGCCACCCCTCCCTCCGACGCCGACCGGCGCGAGGTCGATCTGATTTTGCCCATGGCCGCCGCCATCTGCATCGCCCTGAGCTGGTACGTGGTGCTGGATTACGAGCGGGCCGTGCTGGCGGTGGTGCCCCTGGTGCCGGCGTTGGCCGACCGGATCGCCTCCGTGCGCCTCATGATGTCGCTTCTGAGCGTCGGCGGCCTGGGGTTGGCCGTTCTTGCGTCCCGCGACGCGCGGCGCAGACGGCGGGCCGAACGGGAGTTGCGCAAGGCCAACGAGGCCCTGGCGCGCCGCATGGAACGGCGTACGGACGCCTTGAAAAGCCGTGCCAAGGCCCTTCACGAATCCCGGGTTCGGGAACGGATCAAGGAACGGGAGGCCGAAGTGGCCTTCAGCGCCGGTCAGCTCGAGGCCACCGGAGCCTACCTGCATGCCGTGGGGAACGCCCTTTCGGCTTTTGAACTGGCCTTGCTGCGTCTCGGAAGGACTCTCGACGGCGCGGCCCGTCTCGATGCCGCCTTCGACGTGCTGCTGCGCGACCTGGAATCCGGGGATGCGGCCAAGGCCCGGCGCCACGTCGCGTCCCTGCGCGAGGCCGTCCTCGGGAGGGCCGTGCCCCGGCTGGCCGAGAGTTCCGCCGCCCTGGGCGAACTCAAGGACCGCATGGTCGGCGAACTGGAACGCCATCGCGGGGAATTCGAGCGGTACGGCAAGTCCGCCCCGTACCTGCACGACATCCAGGTGGGCGAGGAGGTCGCCGCGATCCTGGACAGGATGCCGCGGGCCGCCGGCAGCGATCCCCTTGTGCGCGAATTGGCGCCGTCCGTCGTGATCAGAAACAGGAAACATCCGCTTTTGACGGGACTCGCCGCCCTGCTGCGCCAAGCCCTGGATTCGGCCACCGGCCCTGTCGTGGTGCGGCTGGAGGGAGAGGTCAACGGACGGGCCGCCTTGGTCGTCTCCGGTGTGCCCGAATCCGCCCTGTCGGGGCCGGTGGTGGCCGCCTTCATCAATTTTCTCAACGAGAACAACGGGTCGTCGCGATTCGAGAGCGGCGGCCCGGGGCAGCCTTCCCGACTCATCATCGAGATCGGCAGCCTTTCCTGAATCGTGGGCGGTCGCGCTGGCGCTTTCTTGACAGCGTGCCGCAATGCCGTATGATTGCATGATTGTTCATGTAAGATATCGGGCGGTCGGCAATGGGCAGACGCAGGGTTACCGAACTCCATCCGGGGATGGTGCTGGCCGAGGACGTGCTGACGCCCGGCGGGCGTTTCCTCATGCCCAAGGGCACTACCCTGGATTCCGGGCACCTCAAATCCCTGCTCGCCTGGGATCTGTCCGCGGTTCTCGTCGTCGAGGAAGAGCGGCCGCCGGCGGCGTCGGCCGACGATGCCGGGGAGCCGGATGCCCTCCGGGAGGCCGCCGAGGCAGTGGTCCGGGAGCGGCTGTGCCGCCTGGATCCCGGACACGAGGCGGGGCGGGTGCTTTACCGGCTGGCCCTGGACCATGAGATTCGAAAACTCCGGGCTGCGGCCGGCGATTTCGGCCCGGGCGAAGTCGACATGGGCCCGGTCCGGGCCGAGGAGGCCCCGCCGCCTTTCGCTTCGCCCGAGGCGCTCCTGCGCGAGGAGCCGAAGCTCGTCTCGCCCCCCGAGGTCTATCTGCGCATAAGCGAGGTGCTGCGCGACCCCGCGAGCACGGTCGAGGCCGCCGCCGAGAGCATCAAGCACGACCCGAGCCTGGCCGCCAAGCTCCTGCGTCTCGTCAACAGCTCCTATTATTCCCGGACCATGCGTGCCGTTCGCGGCCGTTTCCCGGCCAAGGTGGACAGCCTGTCCCGGGCCGTCATGGTCCTCGGCGCCCGCCAGTTGGCCACCCTGGCCCTGGGTGTCTCGGTGCTGCCGCTTTTCCAGGACATCCCCCCGCAATGGGTCGATATGCGGGTCTTTTGGGAGCACAGCGTCGGTTGCGCCGCCGCCGCCCAGGCCATCGCCGCCGCCACCCGGAGCGTCAATCCCGAAACCGCCTTCGTCGCCGGCCTGCTGCACGACATCGGCCGGCTCATCATGTTCAAGCAGGCGCCGCATCACGTGGCCGCCGCCATGCGGCAGGCGGTCGCCGGGAAGCAGCCCCTCTATCTGGCCGAGCGCGAACGAGTGGGATTCGATCATGCCGATCTTGGCGGGCACCTTCTCCAGAAATGGCAGTTTCCGACCAATCTGGAAAAAATGGTGCGCTACCACCATGACCTGGAGGAGCCGCTTTTCATCGAGGAGCCGGCGGTGGTGCATCTGGCGGACTGCGTGGCCACGGCCATGGGCTGGGGCAACAGCGGCAACCGGCACGCGCCGCCGTTGTCCGCGTCCGCCTGGGAGACCCTCGGTCTGACCGGCCAGGACCTGGCCGACATGGTGCCGGTCATGGAGGCCAGGATCGCCGAAACCATGAGGAGTTTTTTCCCGGACAGGCAGGGCCCCCCGTGAGGCGGTCCGGCCGGTCCTTGGAGCACTGATGTCCGCCCGAATCCTGGTTGTCGACGACGACGCGGCCTTCCGGGCCATGCTGTGCGAGGCGCTGTCCTCGCGGGGCTACGATCCGGTCGGCGTGGGTTCGGCCGAGGAGGGGCTGGCCCGGGCCAGGGCCGAGTCCTTCGATCTGGTGCTGACCGATGTCATGTTGCCGGGCATGGACGGCCTCGAGGGGCTCTCCGGACTCAAGGAGGCCTCCCCCCGCTCGGATGTCATCGTCATGACCGGCTATGCCACCAAGGAAAAGGCCCTGGAGGCCATCAGGCTCGGCGCCTACGACTTTTTCGCCAAGCCCTTTTCCCTGGCCGAGATGGAGGTGGTCATCCGGCGGGCCCTGGAACGCCGGGAACTCAAGGACGAGCTTCATCGTCTCAAGTCGGCCATGGCCGCCGGCCGCGGCCCGGCCATCGTCGGCCAGTCCCCGCCCATACGGGCCGTGATCGACATGGTGCGCCGGGTGGCCCCTCTCGATTCCACGGTGCTCATCACCGGAGAGTCCGGCTCGGGCAAGGAGGTCGTGGCCGACGCCATTCAGGCGCTCAGCCGGCGGGCCGATTCCCCGTTTATCAAGGTCAATTGCGCGGCCATTCCGGAAAATCTCCTGGAATCGGAGTTGTTCGGCCACGAGAAGGGCGCCTTCACCGGGGCCGTGGCCCAGAAGAAAGGCAAGTTCGAGCTGGCCCAAAACGGCACCATCATGCTCGACGAAATCGGCGACATGCCGCTTTTCCTGCAGCCCAAGATCCTGCGGACCGTCGAGCAGAAACAGATCGAGCGCGTCGGCGGCACGCGTCCCATCGACATCGACATCCGCATCGTGGCCGCCACCAACCAGGATCTCCAATCCCTGGTGGCCGAAAAGAAGTTTCGGGCCGACCTGTACTACCGCCTGAGCGTCGCCACCATCCCCCTGCCGCCGCTGCGTGAGCGCAAGGAGGATCTGCCCCTTTTGGTGGGCCATTTCCTGGAGCGCATCAACCCCCGTGTCGGCGTGGACCTGCGCGGCGTGTCCCGGGAAGGCATGCAGCTTCTGTATGACTGCGATTGGCCCGGCAACGTGCGGCAGTTGGCGAACGTCCTCGAACGGGCCGCCATCCTGAGCTCAGGCGACGTGCTCACGGCTTCGGACATTTCCAGGGCCCTGGGCGGGCCGACCCGGCAACCGGCCGAAGTTCCTTCGGATGTTCCCGCCGCGTCCGGGGATACCGGCAATCTGCGCGACACCCTCCAGGACATGGAACGCAACATGATCATCACCGCTCTCAGGAAGGCCGGCGGCGTTCAGAAGGATGCAGCCCGATTCCTCGGTGTCAGCCCCAAGAATCTCTGGAACAAGATCCAAAAGCATCGCATCGCCGCCACGGACTACGCCTGAGCGGAAACGGTCCCGCCCCCCCTGCCGGGTCTGTGGCCGCCGGGATGCAAAGCGGGGAATGGCTCAGCCTTGGGCTTCGGGGGCCGGAGAGACCGCGGGCGCTTCCGTCTTTGGCGTGGCGGTGCCGCCGACGGCGGCCAGTTCCCGCAGGGCGATGTCGAGCATGGCCGGGACGCGTTCGGCCACGGTGGGGGAAAGTTCGATGCTCATGGTCTTGAAATCGAAGGGTTCCATGCCGATGACCACGGTATCCGGCCGCTTGCCGACCAGTTCGCAGTAGATGAGGGTGTCCACCAGGTCGGACTGGTGCATGGAATCCTTGAAGGCCAGTGACTTGCGGAGATCTTCGCCCGTGAGCCGGTAGATGGTGCCGGGGGCATCCCCCCCGAGCACGGCGTCGAGGACGATGCAGTAGTCGGCGTCCATCAGCGGCGCCATCAGACGCATGCCCAGGTTGCCGCCGTCCATCAGCGTCACGTTTTCGGAAAAATCGTATGCTTCCAGGAGCCGCTCCACGGCCCGCACGCCGACGCCCTCGTCGGTGTAGAGGATGTTGCCGACGCCGAGGATGAGAACTTTTTGGGGGGCCTGGGGCATGGATCCTCCTTGGAAAAAGGGAACCCGGCCGAAGCCGGGTTCCCTGCGTGGACAAAAGGCCGCGCGCTAGACAACGCGGAACTTGAGCACTTCGTTGGTCTCGGGTTCGATGACGTGCACGCCGCAGGCGATGCAGGGATCGAAGGCGTGGACCGTGCGCAGGATTTCGACGGGACGCTTGGGATCGGCGATGGGCGTGCCGATGAGCGCCTCTTCCACCGGGCTCTTGTCGCCCTTGGCGCCCCGGGGGCCGAGGTTCCAGGTGGAGGGAACCACGAGCTGGAAGTTGTCGATCTTCTTGTTCTTGATGCGGATCCAGTGGGACAGGGCGCCACGGGGCGCGTCGCAAAGGCCGACGCCCTTGGATTCGGCCGGCATCTCCCACTTGGCGCAAAGCGTGTTGTCCTTGGCCGAGCTGTCGGCGAATTCCTTGATCCAGCCTTCGATCTGGCTGGCGACGATGGCCGTTTCGACACCGCGGGCGGCGGTGCGGCCGAGGGTCGAGTGCAGGGCCGTGGCCGGGATGGAGAGCTTGCCGAGGACCATGTCCACGACCTTCTTGAAATCCGGCTGTCCCTTGGCATAGGCGACGAGGGTCCGGGCCAGGGGGCCGACCTCCATGGCCTTGCCCTTGTAGCGGGGAGCCTTCATCCAGGAGTAGTGGTCCTTGTCGTCGAGCTTGGTGTACTTCGGATCGGTCACGCCGTCGTAGGGATGCAGGCCGTCGCCGCCGGGCTTGTACCAGGAGTACTTGACGTCCTCGTAGATGGCGCCGAGGTCCACCTTGTCCACCTTGGCCAGATCGCGGTTCATGAGAATGCCGGCCGGGAAGTAGGAGGACTCCATGTGCTTTTCGGGCGAGCTTTCGTCGGTGGCGAATTCGCCGAAGGCCATGTAGTTGGTCGTGCCGCCGATGCCGCCCCAGTCCTTGTAGAAGCCGGCCACGGCCAGCAGGTCCGGGATGTAGACATCGTTGACGAACTGGCAGACTTCCTTGGTCAGGGCCAGGTAGTTGGCCAGGGGTTCCTTCTCCATGGCCTGGTAGTTGGAGCAGCCGCCCACCACGGTGAACTGGGTGTGGGGGTTCTTGCCGCCGAGAATGGCCATGGCGCTGGCGGCCTTGACCTGGAGGTGCAGGGCTTCCAGGTAGTGGGCCGTGGCGATGAGGTCGACCTCGGGCGGCAGGTAGTAGGCCTTGTGCCCGCCGAGGAAGTAGGCGTTGGAGAATATGCCGAGCTGGCCGGATTCGACGAAAGCCTTGAGCTTGTCCTGGACCGCCTTGAGGCTTTCGGCCGAGTTGCCGGGCCGGGCCGGGGCGATGGAGGCGGCCAGCTTGGCGGCCTGCTGGGGATCGGCTTTCAGGGCGTTGGTCACGTCGACCCAGTCGAGGGCGTGCAGGTGATAGAAGTGGACGATGTGGTCATGCAGGTACTGGGAGCCCATGACCAGGTTGCGCATCATCCGGGCGTTGGCCGGGATTTTCACCTTCACGGCGTCGTCCACGCACCGGGTCGAGGCCAGGCCGTGGACGTAGGTGCACACGCCGCAGGCGCGCTGGGTGAAATGCTGGGCATCGCGGGGATCGCGGCCCTTGAGGATGATTTCGAGGCCGCGGAAGAGCTGCGAGGAACTCCAGGCGTCCTTGACCTTGCCGTTTTCAACTTCGACCATGATCCGCAGGTGACCTTCGATCCGGGTGATGGGGTCGACCACGATGGGGCCGGTGAAGGTCGATTGCGGCGTGGGTTTGCTCTCTGCCATTGCTTCCTCCGTCACGAAACGTTCGGTGCTGTTTGAGGTGTCCGGGTCCTGGCCGTGTCAACGCGGGGCGGCATTAGCCCTGTTCGTAGAACGGCGTCATGGTGTCCCAGAAGTCCGGCTCGCTGCAGCCGATGCAGGGATGGCCGGCCTGGACGGGCCAGTTGACCTGGTTGAACAGCACCTTCGGGCAGTTGTTGTAGGTAACGGGGCCCTTGCAGCCGAGTTCGTAGAGGCAGTAGCCCTTCTTGGCCTCTTCGGAATCGAAGGAAGGGGCGAATTCGGAAGCCTCGAAATGCTTCAGGCGCGGGCAGTTGTCATGGACAAGCTCGCCGAAGAAGATTTTCGGCCGGCCGTTGGAATCGAGCTCGGGGATGCCCTTTTCGAGGACGTGGACCACGGCGCCGATGAAGTTGATGGGGTTGGGCGGACAGCCGGCGATGTTGATGGTCTTGATGCCCGTGGCTTCCGAGATGCTGACGGCCTGGCTGGGATTGGGCTTGGCCTTCTGGATGCCGCCGAAGGCGGAACAGGTGCCGATGCAGATGACGCCCTTGGCCTTGGGGGCCAGCTTCTTGGTGGTTTCGAGCATGGGCTTGCCGGAAACCATGCCCCAGTTGCCGCTCTCGATGGTGGGCAGCCCGCCCTCGACGACCAGATAGTAGCCGTCCGGGGACTCCACGGCCTTGTGCAGGGCTTCCTCGGCGGCGTCACCCGCGGCGGCCATGATCGTTTCCTGGTAATCCAGGGAAATGGTGTCGAGAATCAGGGAATCGATGAAGGGTTTGATGGTCCGCAGGGCCGCTTCGGTGCAGCCGGTGCACTCGGCGTTGTGCAGCCACACCACCGAGGGACGCCGCTTGGCGGTCAGGGCCTGGGCCACCTTGGGCGCGAACGCGGGCCCCATGCCCATGGCCGCGGCCACCGTGGCGCAAAATTTCATGAAGTCGCGGCGGGAGACGCCGTTGCGCTCAAGCCGTTTTTCCGCATCATCCCTGCCAAGACCCACGGAAAAGTTCATAAACGTCCTCCTTTGTTTTACGAAAGGCCACGACCGGGGCATTCCGCTGGAAGCACCCGGAACGTGTGTGGCACCCCATCCCTTGCTTCGGCCCGCATCGGGCGTTCGCGGCCGTGGCCGCCTTGTTCCGATGTTTCAGTGGTGATTGAAAAAAAGACATCCGCCCGAGTATTTGTCGCTCTCGTACTTGACCATGAAACCCTGAAGACGTCAATGGGGTATGGCAAATTTTTCACATGATTCAGGGGTGTTACGTCAATATGGATGAGGAAGAAGTTGTGAATATGAATTAATAAAAAATGCCAAAAAATGAATACTATTTATTGATTCGTATGCCGCATGTTCAGCGCGACGCGCGCAGCAGAGGGCCGATATCGACCAGTGGCAGGGTTTCTCCCCGGGCGAGGCGGGCGAGCAGGATCAACTCCGGACGGTATTCGAAGTGCATGAGGTCGAACTCCGCCCACTTGCCGCCCCAGATGAACCCCTCGCGCTCGAAGGCCTCCACCACCTGGACCGGAAAGGCCCGGCGCGTGGCGAGCATGTTCGTGCCCCGGGGGAGATTGCGCCAGTAGGGGTTGCCCCGCGGGCTCACGTCCACGGCGGCGGCGAAGGAATGCACGGAGAGCCGGTCCGTGCCGGCGATCGTCCGCCAGACCAGGCCGCCCGAGGCCGGCAGCAGAAACCGCTTGATGGACGGATCGGCGGCGGCGAGCTGGCGCAGTCTGGCCTCCACCCGGCCGAAGGCGTCGGCGGCGCCGAAGCGGGTGTTCACCAGCAGGGATTGGTCGAAAAACGCCTGCGGGCGGCAGTTGGCCCGCACCTCGGCCTGGGTGTGGCCGTAAAGGGCCAGGAACAGGGCCTGGACGCGGCTGCGGCCGGGGGAGAACCACAGCGGCGGCTCGTCGGTCACCGGCCCCAGGGCATAGGGCTGGGCCAGCATGGTCCGGATGTCCGGATCGTCGGGCGCCTGTTCGGGCGTGCGCGGCCGGCCGTCGTCGTAGGCCAGGCGCGTTCCGTCGCGCAGCACCACCGTGGCCCGGCCGGCCGGGTCCACCTCGATGGCCGCCATGATCCCGGGATAGGCCGTGGCCAGCACGGCGAGATCCCGACGGGCCTCGGGGGACAGGGGCTGGGCCGGCGAGGGGACGGCCAGAAACAGGCAGGCAAGCAGGACGAGCGCAATAACGTGGCGGCGCGGCGGCATTCCAGTCTCCTTTGTGTTCAGGCGGGCGGCACGATAGCGCCGGGCGCGGGAGGGAATCAACGGCAAAAAAAGGAAGCCAGGCGCCTGAGCAGCCGGAGGAGGGCCGACCCCGGACGCGCCTCTGTCGTTTTTTCGGTCGGGGCCGTTTCCGGGGCGTGGGGCGGCAGTGGTGCGTCTTCGGTCGGTTGGAAGTCGCAGGCCGGTTGCCGCCGGGATCGGTTGCGTCTGAAAAAATCGAACAACAGCATGGCTGGGTCCTGAAAAAGGCGTGGAGCGAACCGCCCGTTGCCCGGGACATTGACGGAGCGGGGCGCCGCCCCGGCCCCCGCCGGGGGGAAGCATTCCCCCCGGTTCCCCATTCCTGCATCCCGTGCCGCCGCCCAGGGGATGGGGAAGCGGGGCACGATATCCGACTCGTCACTGACCGCGTCAGGGCGCGGCCGGTGGCGGAGCGTTCTCGGCCGGGGCCGCCGGCTGGGGCGCCGCCGGCGGGGAGGCCGCCGTTGACGGAGCGTCCTTTTGGGCGACCGGAATTTTCAGCATCGTGCCCGGGCGCAGGGCGTCGGGGTTGACGCCCGGATTGGCGGCGATGACGTCGCGGGTCCGCGCTCCGTGGGCATTGGCCACCTTGGAGAGCACGTCGCCGTCCTTGACCCGGTATTCGATGACGGCGCCCGAAGGCGGGGGCGGGGGGACGTCTCCCCGGCCGGGACCGGCTCCGGCCGGGGCGGCCTTGGCGCCTGCGGCCGGAATGGCGATGGTCGCGCCGGCCTTGAGGGTTTTGTCGGTGAGGCCCTGGTTGGCGGCGGTGAGGTCGGCCGTGGTCACGCCGAAGCGCTTGGCGATGCGTTCCAGGCTGTCGCCCCGTTGCACGAGGTAGGTGTTGGCGCCGCCCTTGGCCTGGGGCGCGGTCGGGGCGATGCCCTGGGACTTGGCCGAGGCGTCGGTCAGGGGGGCGTAGAAATAGAAGACGCGGCCGCGCGGGGAGTCCTTGTCCCGGCGGTTGCCGATGAAGGCGTGGCCCGGCCAGTTCCAGGTGGCCACCTCGTAGGGATGGCCCCGCGGGTCGGTCTTCTCGCGCAGGGCGTCGGGGGGACCGTACTTGTCCACCAGGCTTTTTTGCAGGGCGTCGAAGGCGCCGTCGCCCTCGTAGCCGATTTCGGCATGGTAGAACTGGTCCTTGAAAAAGGAATAGGTGACGTGGTGGAGGGGGAAGCCCCCGATTTCCTTCTTTTCGCCGGCGCGCTCGTAATGGACGATGTCGCCGTCGCGGTCGATGGCCGCAAGGCCGGGCAGGGAGGAGGGCGGGGCGCCCCAGCGCATGCCCCGGAAATCATCCGGTTTCTTCAATGGATCGGCGGCCATCGCGGACCGCGCGGGGGCGGCCAGGGCGAGGCAGACGAAAAGGGCGGCCAGATATCGTGGACGCATAAGCGATCGAGCCTCCGTGTCTGTTTGCCGGCAGTGTACGCCAGAGGGCCGGTTCAGTACAGCACCCGGGAGGAGAGGGCCTCGGGGCGGTGGAAGTAGAATTCGACGCGCCGGTTGCCCGCGGCGGCGCCCGGGGCGGATTCCGGCAGGAGCGGCCGGGAGTCGCCGTAGGCCACGGCCCGGATGCGGGAGGGCTGGATGCCGCCTTCGACGACGAGGAACCGCGCGGCGGCCGCCGCCCGGGCTCCGGACAGCTCCCAGTCGGAGGCCTGCCGTCCCTGGGCCGCCTCCGCCGCGTCGGCGTGTCCCCGGATCACCAGATAGAGGTTGTAGGTCTTGAGGACGTCCACCACGTCGGCCAGGATGCGTCTGGCCGCGCCGGTCAGTTCGGACGAGCCGGGCGCAAAGAGCATGCCGTTTTGGATGCGCAGGAGCACCCCCACGTCGTCGGTGCTCACGCCGGTCGAGGCCTTGAAGAAGGGGTCCTCGGTGATGATCTTTTTGAAGCGCACGGCGATGGCGTAGCGCATGGCCTCGTCGCGGTTGAGGGCCGCCAGCCGCTGGGCCTCGGCCGTGTCCGTCTTCGGGGGCGCTTCCCCGGCGGGCCTGGGTTCGTCCTTGAAGTACTGCTCGAGCTGCTTCTGCGTGCCCGGCGGCACCATGTTCATGATCCACATGAGCAGGAAAAAGGCCATCATGGCCGTGACGAAATCGGCGTAGGCCACCTTCCAGCTCGATCCGTGGCTCTGGGCGAAGCCGGGCAGGCTCGGGGGCTTGCCCGGAGCCGGGCGCTTTTTTTCGTTGAGCATGGCTCCGGCGTCCCGTCAGCGCCGCAACAGGGATTCGAGGTCGGCAAACGAGGGGCGCAGGGTCTCGGGCACGGCCCGGCGCCCGTACTCCACGGCGATAAGCGGCGTGGCCCCGCGGGCCGCCCCGGCGATGACCGCCCGGATGACGGCGAAAAACGTCTGCCGCTCCATGGCCTGGTTCTCCAGGTTGGTGGCCAGGGGGCCGACGAAGCCGTAGCACAGGAGCACGCCGAGAAAGGTGCCGACCAGGGCCGCGCCGATACTGTGGCCGAGGACCTCGGGCGGCTGGGTGATCTTGCCCATGGTGAGCACCACCCCGAGCACGGCGGCCACGATGCCGAGGCCGGGGAGGGATTCGGCCACCTTGCCCAGGTTGTGGCCGGGGCCGGCGGCCTGCTGGTGGATGGCCTGCATGTCCAGGTCCATGAGCTGCTCGATCTCCTGGGCGTCGCCGGTGACGAGATAGACGCGCATGGTGTCGCAGATGAAGGCCAGGGCCGTTTTGTCCCGGGAGAGGCGGGTGGCCTGGGTGAAGACGGGACTCGATTCCGGGCGCTCGATGTCGCTTTCGATGCTCATGAGTCCCTCGCGCCTGGCCTTGCCCAGAAGGCGCGACAGGGCCGCCAGGACTTCGAGATAGTCCTCGGCGCCGGTGTGGGCCGGGAATAGGGCCCGGGGGAGCCCGGCGAGCACCAGACGCAGGGAATTCCGGGTGGAGGCGATGAGCATGGCCCCCACGGCCGCGCCGCCGATGATGAGCCATTCGGCCGGCTGCATCAGGACGCCGAACATGCCGCCTTCCAGCAGATACCCGAGGCATACCGAGCCGACGACGACAATGATGCCGACGAGAACGATCATTCTTCCGTCCCTTTCCCGATCGGAGGGAGCAGGGCGAGTTCCGGCTCTTCGAGGAGGACGTCGAGATCGAGACCGGTTTCGCGGAGGTGGTTTCCCTGGCGTGACTGGCGGACCAGGGCGTCGATCCAGGGCACGAGCTCCGGGACCCCGAACCGGCTGACATCGAGCAGTTCCAGGGCCTTCTCGAAGGACGAGCCGTGTCCCTGGCGCAGGATACGCAACCCGAGCCCGAGTCCCGCCGGAGTGGGTTGGACGAACATGGCACTGGCGTGGAAAAAGACGGAGAGCCGGTCGGTCGGCGCCTGGGGGCGGTAGTCGCGCAGCTTGAGATAGACGTGGACCGCCGGCGCGGCGCCCAGGCTGTCGCAGGCCGGAGGCGGGGCGACCAGGCGCAGCCCCAGGCCGATGGCCGCGATGTCGGCCAGGATGACCCGGTCCCCGGCGGCCAGGCAGGCCGCGGGCGGCCCCAGGGCGGACAGGGGCAGGCGCGGCGGGGGCGAGAGCGACGCGGGCCACAGGGCGAAATCCAACAGGGCGTCGCCGGGCGGGCGCACCCGTTTTTCGGCGCGGCGTTCCTCAGCGTTCATGGCACACCTCCCGAATGTTTCAATTGTGCCGTTCCCGCCCGGGATTGTCAAAGGCGGCGCCCTGGAGTTTCCCGTCCCGTTCTGGTAGGAGGCCCCCGGAGGCCCTCATGAGCGAATACGTGGAACACGATTCGACCGGATGCAGCGTCGGCCGGGTGGAAAAGCGCTTTTTCACCTTCGCCGACGGCGGGCGACCCCTGGTGGTGGAATCGGGACGGAGCCTCGGCCCGGTCACCCTCGCCTACGAGGTCTACGGCACCCTCGACGAGCGGGCGGACAACGCCGTGCTCGTGCTGCACGCCCTGACCGGCGATTCCCACGCCGCCGGCTACTACGACAAGACGGACAGCAAACCCGGCTGGTGGGACATCATGATCGGG
Organism: uncultured Desulfovibrio sp.; assembly: GCA_964576235.1. Lineage (GTDB taxonomy): Bacteria > Desulfobacterota > Desulfovibrionia > Desulfovibrionales > Desulfovibrionaceae > Solidesulfovibrio. The sequence goes on along the minus strand of CAZNUQ010000006.1, from coordinate 8,740 downwards.
CCGGGAAAGCCCATCGACACCAACCGCTACTGCGTCATCTGCTCCAACGTCATCGGCGGCTGCATGGGCTCCACCGGGCCCTCCTCCATCGACCCGGCCACGGGCCGGCCCTACGGCCTGGGCTTTCCGGTCATCACCATCGCCGACATGGTGCGGGCCCAGAAGCGGCTGGTGGAGCACCTCGGCGTCAAAAAGCTCCTGTGCGCCATCGGCGGCTCCATGGGCGGCATGCAGGTGCTCGAATGGTCGGTGCGCTATCCGGAGATGGTGCGCGCCGCCGTGCCCCTGGCCACCACCACCAAGCATTCGGCCCTGGCCATCGCCTTCAACGAGGTGGCCCGGCAGGCCATCATGGCCGACCCGAAGTGGAACAGCGGGGACTACTACGACGACGGGAAACCCGCCCACGGGCTGGCCGTGGCCCGCATGATCGGGCACATCACCTACCTCTCCGACGAGGCCATGCACCAGAAATTCGACCGCAGGCTCCAGGACCGCTGCGAGATCTCGTTCACCTTCGAGGAGGCCGACTTCCAGGTCGAGTCCTACCTGCGCTACCAGGGCCAGAAATTCGTGGACCGCTTCGACGCCAATTCCTTTCTCTACGTGACCAAGGCCGCGGACTACTTCAACCTCGAGGCCAGCCACGGCGGCGGTTCGGCCATGGCCGCCTTCGCCAAGGCCCGCTGCCGCTACCTCGTGGCCTCGTTCTCCTCGGACTGGCTCTACCCCACCTACCAGTCCCGGGCCATGGTCCAGGCCATGAAGAAAAACGGCCTGGACGTGAGCTTCGTCGAGATCGAGGCCAAGTGGGGCCACGACGCCTTCCTTTTGCCCAACGCCCGGCTTTCGGGCATGATCGCCGGGTTTCTGGAACGGGCGGCCGAGGACGCGCGCAAGGAGGCCGGCCATGCGCTATGACCTTTCCCTGATCGCCTCCTGGATCGAGCCCGGGGCCTCGGTCCTCGACCTCGGCTGCGGCTCGGGCGACCTGCTCCACATCCTGGCCGAGCGCAAAGACGTGCGCGGCACGGGCATCGAGCACGACGAGGGCAAGGTGACGCGGGGGATCGAACGGGGGCTTTCGATCCTGCACGGGGACATCAACGAGGAGGTCCGGGACTACCCCGACGGCCACTTCGACTACGTGATCCTGTCCCAGACGCTCCAGCAGGTCTTCGATCCGGCCAGGCTCATCCGGGAAATGCTGCGGGTGGGGCGGCTTGGCATCGTGAGCTTCCCGAATTTCGCCTATTACCGCATCCGCTGCCAACTGCTCCTGCGCGGCCGCGCCCCGGTGTCCCGGGAGCTTCCCTACGAATGGTACGACACGCCGAACATCCGGGCCATCACCATCCGGGATTTCCGGCGCTTTTGCCGCCGTGAAGGCTTCGACATCGTCCGGGAGACGGCCATCAGCACGCCGCACCACCACGAGAAGGGCGTGATCGTGAAACATCTTCCCAATCTGCTGGCCACCTACGGCATGTTCCTGCTGCGCCGCCACGAGGGACGCGTTTCCTGAAAAGCCAGGCCCGGCGTCCCG
>CAZNUQ010000006.1:1459-7094 GCA_964576235.1 uncultured Desulfovibrio sp. | reverse complement strand
CCTGCTGCGCCGCCACGAGGGACGCGTTTCCTGAAAAGCCAGGCCCGGCGTCCCGTAAAAACCACGACAGTATTTTTTACGGAAAAAACTCCGCGAACGAGTTGTCCCCGAAAAGAGTACGCGCTCTTTCCGGGGACGTGACGCTAGACCGCCGGGAACTGGTTCCAGGGAGTCTCGCACAGCGGCTCGTAGCCCCGGGCCCTGGCCGCGGCGTCGAGATGGGCCAGCCCCACCGGCGCCACGTCCAGGTCGATGCCGCCGGCCAGCTCCACCCGGTCGAGGACCGGCAGGTAGCGGCGGCAGCTGCCGCAGACGTGGATGCGTTCCCGGCCGCGCCCGGCGGGAATGAGCAGCGCGAGCTTCTCGTGGTCCTCCTCGCCGCAGGCCGGGCACTTGAGCCGGGTGAAGCGCCAGAGATGGCCGCACAGGGAACAGTGCAGCGACAGCCTGCCGGACTTGGCCACGAGGAATTCCGAGGGTTCCGGCTCCTCCCTGAGCACCCCCATGTCCGGAGCGGCCCCGCACACCGGGCAATACCCCTTGTGCCACAGGGCGTCCTCGGCCAGGGGGGCGAGCCGTTCGGCCTCCCGGCGCAACACGGCCGCGAGTGTCTCGCGCACGAAAAAGCGCAACGTCGCCCCCCGCAGTCCGATGGCGTCGGAAAGCCCGACCAGGTCCTCCTCCCGGCCTTCCGCCTCCGCGGTCAGAAGGGCGGCGGCCCGGTCCGGGCGTGCGGCCAGGGCCCGGGCCAGGGCGGCCGCCTCCCCGGCCAGCGCCGGAAAAATCGCGCCGAGGCGCGGCAGCATGGCCGCCGCCGACCGGAGAAGGCCGGCTTCCAGGGCGGCCGGCGCGAGGTCGGCCAGAAGGGGTTCCCCGGCCGCGAAGGCCTCGGGGTCGAAGGCCAGGTCCGGACCGGCCTCCGGCAGGGCGGCGGCGGTTTCGCGCCGCAGCCGGGCCAGGGCGGCGAAGGCCCGGAGCGCCTCCTCGAACCCGGGCGGCGGCGGGGCCTCGGGCTGGTCGTGCCGGTCGTCGGCGAGGGGGGGCGGGGGGAAGCGTTTCACCATGGGAATTCCTCTGGGTTCCCGGCCGGCCCGCGCCGTGGCGGGCCGCCGGGGATAAGACGGCGCGGCTAGCCGCGAAGCCTCGTGACGGGACGGGCCAGCATGGCCAGGAATCCCTGCCGGGTCATCGGCCCCGGGGCGGGGCGGCGCTCGGCGTACTCGTGATAGAGGTTCCGGGGCTCGGTGACGAGGTAGATGACGCCCAGGTAGTCCTCGTCGAGAAGCTGCGCCCCGGGATGGGTTTCCTTCGCCTTGGCGAGTTTTTTCCTGGCCAGAGCCAGCATCTCCTCGCGTTCGCCGATCTGCATGGCCCCGGTGCAGCAGGTCTTGACGCAGGCCGGCTTCAGGCCGGCGCGCTGACGGTCGATGCACCAGTCGCACTTGGTCAGCAGGCCCGTGGCTCCGTCCCGGCGGGGGATGTCGTAGGGGCACACGTCGCGCACCTGCCGGGCCTGGTCGGCGGTGAGTTTTTTCGATTCCGGGGTGTAGAGCACCGCCCCGGTGGCCTCGTCCCGGACGACGGCCCCGGGCACGTAGGCGTCGGCGGCGTCCTTGCACGGCGGGACGAGGCAGTGCCGGCACTGGTCCGGGAAAAAGAGCCAGCGCACGCGGCCGTCGATCTTGTGCTCGGAAAAGCGCACGATCTTGAAGTTCAGCGGCGTGAAGTCCGGCGGATTCTGATGCGTGCCGGTCTGGAGGGTGGGCACGGCCCCGTGCTCGTGCCATTCCTTGCAGGCCACCTGGCAACCCCGGCAGGCCGTGCAACGGGACGTGTCGATGAAAAATGCCTTGGGCATGACGCGCTCCATGTGGGATCCGGCCGGGAACGCGACGGTCCCCGGCCGGGACGCGGGTTATCGGCGCAGTTCCGTCACCTTGTCGGCCTTGCGCAGGGTGACCAGGCAGGCCTTGTATTCCGGTATGCGCGTGTTGGGGTCGGCCACGGAGACGGTGAGCCGGTTGGTGGCGTCGCCGACGCCCGGCGTGGTCCAGCCGAAGCAAAACGGCATCCCGACGATGTGGACGGTCTTCCCCGCCACCTGGAGCGGGGTCATGCGCACGGTGACCATGGCGATGGCCTCGACCTTGCCCCGCAGGCTTTCGACGATGACCGGATCGCCGTTTTTGATGCCCTTTTCCTTGGCCAGCTCCTGGCTCATCTCGATGTAGAGCTGGGGCTCGGCTTCCAGAAGGGCCGGCGTGTTGCGGGTGTCGCCGCCGCCGCACCAGTGCTCGGTCATGCTGTAGGTGGTCAGCACGATGGGGAAGCGCGGATCGCCGGGCCTGGCCAGGGCGTCCATGTCGCTTTCCGCCACCTTCATGCAGGGATTGTGCATCTGGCCGGAGAAGGGGTTGGCGGTGACGGGGGTTTCCGCCGGCTCGTAGTGTTCCGGGAACGGGCCGTCCATGCGTCCGGGGCCGTAGAGCTGGCCGTGGCCCTCGGTGTGCATGATGAAGGGGTAGGTGCCCTTGGGCTGGCTCATGGGCGGCGCGGCGCCGTCGGGCACGTCCCCGACCCATTTGTCCCCTTCCCAGGCGATGACGGCCTTGTTCGGGTTGTACGGCTTGCCGTCCAGGTCGACCGAGGCCCGGTTGTAGATGATGCGCCGGTTGACGGGCCAGGCCCAGGCGTAGTTCGGGAAGAGCCCGATTTTGGCCTGCATGGGCGTCTGGCCGTGGTCGCGGCGCTTGGTCAGGTTGCCGGAGGGCCCGTAGCTGCCGGCGTAGACCCAGCACATGCTCGTGGTGGAACCGTCCGCGGCGAGCAGGGCGAAGGCCGGGACCTGGTCGCCCTTCTTGTACTGCTTGTCGCCCATGGTCACGTCGCGGGTGAACCAGCCGTTGATCTTCCTGGCCACCAGGTCCGCGTCATAGCTGTCGTACCAGTCGAGGCTGACCACGGGTTCCGGGAAGGCGCCGCCTTCCTTCCTGTAGAGGGCCTGGACCCGCTTCATGATCTCGACCACCATCCAGCCCATGGGCTTGCTGACGCCCATGGGCTCGTAGCCCTTGTAGTGCCACATGTGCCAGCGGCCGGAGTTCGAGGTGGTGCCGTCCTTTTCGCCGCGCTGGCACGACGGCAGCAGGAACACCTCCGTCTTGACGTTTTTGGGATCGTAGCCCGGCTGCCGCCAGAAGGAGGAGGTCTCGGTGTCGTGGGCCTCGCCCACCACCAGCCAGTCGAGGTTGGTCAGGGCCTTCCTGATCTTGTGGGTGTTGGGCATGGACTGGGCCGGGTTGTGGCCGTAGATGAAGCCGCCCCGGATCTTGCCCTTGAACATCTTGTCGAACATAAAAAGGCTCGCGTACTCGACGTTGGGTTCGATCCTGGGGAGCCAGCCGTAGCCGAAGTCGTTTTCCGGCGTGGCGGCCTCGCCGAACCAGGACTTGAGCAGGCTGACCACGTACTTGGGCCGGTTCTGCCACCAGTTGACGCTCCTGGGGTCGGCCGAGGCCGGGGTGTTGGCCTTGAGGTAGTCGGCCAGGGTGCCCCAGGACGGGACCGGCGCGGGATGGTAGCCGGGCAGGGAGTCGTAGAGCAGGGCGTGGTCGGTCGAGCCCTGGACGTTGGGCTCGCCGCGCAGGGCGTTGATGCCGCCGCCGGCCACGCCGATGTTGCCGAGGAGCAGCTGGATCATGGCCGCCAGCCGGATGTTCTGCACGCCGACCGAATGCTGGGTCCAGCCCAGGGCGTACATCATGGTCGCGGCCTTGTCGGGCCTGCCCGTGGAGGCGACCAGTTCCCAGACCCGCAGCAGGTTTTCCTTGGACACGCCGGTGATGGCCGACACCCGGTCCGGGGTGTAGCGGTCGTAATGCGCCTTGAGCAGCTGGAACACGCAGCGCGGATCGGCCAGGGTCCTGTCGCGGCGGGGAATGCCCCGCTCGTCCTTGGCGAAGGCCCAGCGCGTCCGATCATAGGTCTTGGTGGCCGGGTCGAAGCCCGAGAACAGGCCGTCGTTGAAGGCGTAGCCGTCGCCGACGATGAAGGCGGCGTTGGTGTACTCCAGGACGTACTCCTTGAAATAGGCTCCCTTGTCCAGGATGTGCCTGAGCATGCCGCCGAGGAAGGCGATGTCCGTTCCCGAGCGCAGGGGCACGTGGAAATCGGACCGGGCCGAGGTGCGGGAGAACTTCGGATCCACGTGCACGACCGTGGCTCCGGCGTCCTTGGCCGCCAGGACCCATTTGAAGGAGATGGGATGGTGTTCCGCGGCGTTGCTGCCCATGATGAGCACAACGTCCGCATTCTTGATGTCGATCCAATGCTGGGTCATCGCGCCGCGTCCGAACGACTCTGCCAGAGCCGGTACAGTGGGCGAGTGTCAGACCCGCGCCTGGTGGTCGATATGCACGACCCCCAGGCCCCGAAGCATTTGGTGGGCGACGGCGCATTCCTCGTTGTCCATCTGCGAGGTGCCGAGCTGGAACAGGGTTTCCACGCGGTTGACCGTCTGGCCCTTGTCGTTTTTCTCGATGAAATCCCGGTCGCGCGTCTCCTTGACCCGTCTGGCGATGCGGTCCAGGACGAAATCCCAGTCCTTTTCCTCCCACTTGTCGCTGCCCGGCGCCCGGTAGCGGGGCTTGAGCACCCGGTGGGGGCTGACGTGCATGGCGTGGAAGGCCGCGCCCTTGGGACAAAGCGCCCCCTCGCTCACCGGATAGTCCGGATCGCCCTCGGAGCTGACGAACTTGCCGTCCTTGACGAACATGAGGATGCTGCATCCGCAGGAGCAAAACGGGCAGGTCGACTGGTATTCCTTGGCTCCCTCGATGCGCAGCGACGTGGCGTAGGCCGCCGCCGGCCGGGGGTCGAGTCCCAGGTCCTTGAGTCCCAGGCAGGCCAGGCCGGCCCCCGTCAGTTTCATGAATCCCCGCCGTGAAATGTGCATATGGCCTCCTTTCGCCGTTTCGTCAGGGTTGCTGGCGGACGTTCGTCCGTTGGCTGGGCGTGTTCAGCCGGAGCATACACACTGGTTTGTAAAAATAAAGGTCTCTGGAAGTCAAAATAAAACGCATTGCTCGCTTTCTGGCACAAAAATACGATCTTCATCATAAAAAATAGCGTGATACTTGACGTTGTCAGGCTGTTGGAAGTGTTTAGGTTATTTTAAATATAATGAGGAAAATATCACGGCAACGGAGAAGCACCATGAAAATTCCGTTGTGTCGGTCGAAGACGGCTTCGATTGTTGGCATCGCCTGGGGAGCGGCGTCGCGCTGTAGTGCAGATGGCTTGACACGTCGCGCCGGATGCCGGGCACTGTAGTGCGAGCGGTCATCGGGCCGGACATTCCCCGGAGCCGGAACCTCCGCCCGGGTGCGCCGCAAGGAGACGTCATGGCGGGACATGCCGCATCCCGTTCCTCCGTTTCCGACGACGTGGCCGGACTGCGCCGGGAACGCCCCCACGCCCGGGCCTGCGGCGATCCGTTCCCGGGCGTGCTCCCGGCCCTGGTGCCCCTGGAACCCCTGGCCCGCCGCAACGGCCATGTCCGGCCACCACGGACTGGCGGCAGCCGGTGTGGCGGTCGGCGCGGCGGGGGGAAGACAAGGCCGCCGTTTTTTCCTAT
>CAZNUQ010000006.1:0-1359 GCA_964576235.1 uncultured Desulfovibrio sp. | reverse complement strand
TACCATTCGGGGCGGCCTCCGCGACGCTTCCGGCCGTTTTCCCCCATCATCGCCCGCCACGAGGAGCCGCATGCGCGAACACAAGACCGCCACCCTGACCTACGGCGACACGACCGTGGAATTGCCCGTCATCGTCGGCGCCGAAGGCGAGGTGGGCATCGACATCACCTCGCTGGAAAAGGACATGGGCCTTTTGGCCTTCGATCCCGGCTACGCCAATACCGGCTCCTGCCAGTCGGCCATCACCTTCGTCGACGGCGAAAAGGGCATTCTGCGCTATCGCGGCATCCCCATCGAGCAGCTCGCCGAGAAAAGCACGTTCATCGAAACGGCCATGCTGCTCATCTTCGGCAAGCTGCCGACGGCCGAGGAACGCAAGGCCTTCCGGTCCCTGCTGTCCGAGCACGAACTGCTGCACGAGGGCCTGCTGCACCATTTCGACGGCTTCCCGCCCGGCGGCCAGCCCATGGCCATCCTGTCGGCCGTCATCAACTCCCTTGGCAACTACCACCCGGAACTGCTCGAAATCCAGAGCATGGACGACTTCCTCCTGGCCGTGGCCAAGCTCATCAGCAAGGTGCGCACCATCGCCGCCTTCAGCTACCGCAAGTCCCTCGGGCTCCCGTTCATGTACCCGGACCCGAACCTCAGCTACTGCCGCAACTTCCTGCACATGATGTTTTCGGTTCCCAACCGGGACTACGAAGCCACCCCCCAGGCCGTGGCCGCCCTGTCCCTTTTCCTGGTGGTCCACGCCGACCACGAGCAGAACTGCTCCTGTTCCACGGTGCGCATGGTCGGTTCCACCCAGGCGAACCTTTTCGCCAGCGTCTCGTCCGGCATCTGCGCCCTGTGGGGCCGGCTGCACGGCGGGGCCAACGCGGCCGTCATCCACATGTTGCAGCAGATGCTTTCCGGCCGGCACAAGGTGAAAACCTTCCTGGAGATGGTCAAGCGCAAGGAAACCCGGCTTATGGGATTCGGCCACCGGGTCTACAAGAACTTCGACCCCAGGGCCAGGGTGCTCAAGAAGGTCGCCCACGAACTGGTGTCCCAGTCCGGCGTCTCCGACCCGCTCATGGACGTCGCCCTGGAACTGGAGGCGGCGGCCCTGGCCGACGACTACTTCCAGAGCCGCAAGCTCTATCCCAACGTGGACTTCTATTCGGGCATCATCCTGCGGGCCCTGGGCATCCCGGTCAACATGTACCCGGTCATGTTCGCCATCGGCCGCCTGCCCGGCTGGATCGCCCACTGGCGCGAGGAAAACCTCGACCCGACCACCCGCATCCACCGCCCGCGCCAGATCTACACCGGCGCGCCCAGGCGCGCCTACGTGCCCCGGGAGCAGCGCTAGGG
>CAZNUQ010000005.1:56766-73630 GCA_964576235.1 uncultured Desulfovibrio sp. | reverse complement strand
TCCGCCAGGGGCAAACCCACCACGTTGGTATACGAGCCGTGGATGCCGGTGGCGAAGGCCGCCGCTCCGCCCTGGACGGCGTAGGCCCCGGCCTTGTCCATGGGCTCCCCTGTGGCCACGTAGGCGGCGATGACCGCTTCCGGGATCGCCGTCATGGTCACGGCCGTCGCGACGGAAAAAATCTCCGGCTCCCGGCCGGGAAGGAACAGGGCACAGCCCGTGACGACATGATGCGTCCGGCCCGAGAGCAGACCGAGCATGCGCCGGGCGTCGGCGGCGTCGGCCGGCTTGCCGAGGATCGTTTCGCCGACGGCCACCACCGAATCCGCGCCGAGGACCGCCGCGTCGGGGCGCTGCCGGGCCACCGCGCCGGCCTTGAGCCGGGCCATGCGGGCGGCGTAGGCGGCCGGGGCCTCGCCCGCGTCCGGCGCCGGCTCCTCGGCCGGGCTGGGAACGATCTCGAAGGGGATGCCGAGGAGTGACAGCAACTCCCGGCGGCGCGGCGAGGTCGAGGCCAGGATGACGGGGATGTTCGTTTTGTACATAAATTCTTTGAATATTTAGTATAAAATCCCAAACGGCACGCCAGGCGCGGCGCGCCGCAACCGGGCGCCAGGCAACAGCGGAGGACGGGAAACGGCGTCAGGCCGGCTTGCCGTATGCTGCGAGGCGTCCGTGCGTGAAAGGAACGTGTGTCGACGGGCCTACCGCCGCGTCTTCAGCTCCCCCAGGAGCGCGGCGCGAAGCGTCTCGTCGAGGCCCGGATGCGGGAAGACGAGGGCCTCGGCCCGGGCGCGCGTCCAGCCTTCGGCGACGATGACCGTGGCCAGGGAGCCCATGGTGGAGGCGCCATGCCCGACGGCGGTGATGCCGGTCACATGGCCGTCCTTCCAGGTGACCCGGACGAAACCGGCGGTGTCGGCGTGGGCCTGGGCGATGGGGTTGGCGACGAAGGCGGCCTCGGAGACGGTGTCGCCGGGGGCGGCGATGGCGCCGACGCGCATGATTTCCGGCACCCCGTAGTAGCAGCCCGGAATGGGGCCGGGGGCGTACGGGCCGGTTTCCAGGCCGGCGGCGTGGCGGGCGGCGTAGGCGCCCTGGCTCGAGGCGGCGTGGGCCAGGAGGAGGCGGCCGTTGCAGTCGCCGACGGCATAGATGCCCGGAGCGGTCCGGAGGGTCTCGTCGGTGGCGATCCAGGCCCGGGCGGGCGAATCGCTGGCAAAGGACGCGCCGAGGGCGGCCAGCCCCGGTACGGGCGTCGGGGCGAAACGGCCGATGGCGACCAGCGCCTTCTCGGCCACGACGACCTCGCCGCCGGCCAGGGTCAGCCGGGCCTTGCCGTCCTCGGTGACGAGGCTTTCCACCCTGACTCCCGGCCGGGCGTCGATGCCCTTGCGGCGCATGACCTGGGCGACCACCTTGGACACGTCCGGGTCCTCGGCGGGGGCCAGCCTGGGGGCGGCGTCGACGAGAGTGATCCTGGTCCCGAGGCGGTGGTAGATTTCCGAGATCTCGATGCCGATGGCCCCGGCCCCGACGATGACGAGGCTTTCCGGCGCCCGGTCGAAGTCGAGCACCGGCGCGACGCCGAGGACGGCCTGGCCGTCGGGCTTGACCCCGGGAAAGGAGGCGGCCCGCGATCCCAGGGCCAGGATCAGGGCGTCGAAGGGGATGTCCTCCTGTTTTCCGCCGGCGGCCACCTTTGCCATGCCCGGGGCCACGCCGGCCAGATTGCCCGTGACCAGCCGCACCCCGGCCTTGGCCAGGTTGGCGGCCATGGCCGATTGGGTCGCGGCCAGGAGCTTGCGCTTTTTGGCCTGGATGGCGGCCAGGTCGGGGGCGACGGCGCCGGTGGCCAGTTTCTGCCGGGACTGGGCGGCCAGGGCTTCCACGGCCAGGGTCGTGCACAGGAGGTGCTTGGTGGGGACGCAGCCCCAGTTGAGGCAGGTGCCCCCAAGCTTGCCGCGTTCGACGAGGGTCACGTTCAGACCGGCGGCCGCGCCGGCGAGGGCCGCCTCGTAGCCGCCGGGGCCGGCGCCGGCCACGACGAGGCGGCGGGCTTCGCTGGATGGGCCAGTGCGTTGGGGCATGACGGCGTCCTCGGGTTGCTGTTGGGCAAGGGACGGAAGCCTAGAGATCCTCGGTGATCTCCATGGCCCGGGCGGCGTGGGTCTCGTCCAGGCGACCCACCGGGAGGGTGGTCGGACAGGCCCGCACGGCCTCGGGATCGGTCCGGGCCTCGGCCAGGATGTCGAGAAGGTCGGCCACGAAGGCGTCGAGGGTGTCCTTGCTCTCGGTCTCGGTCGGCTCGATCATGAGGGCTTCCTTGACGATCAGCGGGAAGTAGATGGTCGGAGCGTGGTAGCCGCGATCGAGCAGGGCCTTGGCGATATCCAGGGCGTGCACGTTGTTCTCGGCCGCCAGTTTCCCGGCCGAGGCCACGAATTCGTGCATGCACAGCCGGTTGTGGGGCACCTCGATGGCGTCGGCCAGGCGGCTGCGCAGGTAGTTCGCGGCCAGGACGGCGGATTCCGAAACCCGTTTGAGCCCCTCGCCCCCCAGACGCAGGATGTAGGCGTAGGCTTTGAGCACCACGCCGAAATTGCCGTAGAACGGGGCCACGTAGCCAATGGACTTGGGATGGTCGTAGCTGAGGGAGAAACGGCCGGCCTCGTCCTTTTCCACACGGGAGATCGGCAGGTAGGGGACGAGGCGTTCGGAGACGCCCACCGGGCCGGAGCCGGGGCCGCCGCCGCCGTGGGGCGTGGCGAAGGTCTTGTGCAGGTTGATGTGCATGACGTCGAATCCGGCGTCGCCCATGCGCATCTTGCCCATGACGGCGTTGAGGTTGGCGCCGTCGTAGTAGAGCAGCGCGTCCACCTTGCGGCAAAGCGCCACGATTTCGGGCAGGTGGCTTTCGAGGAGCCCGAGGGTGTTGGGCATGGTCATCATCAGGCCGGCCGTCTCGTCGTCGATGGCGGCGGCCAGGGCCTGCGGGTCGATGATGCCGTCGCGCGAGGCGACGCTCACCACGTCGAAACCGGCGATGGAGGCCGAGGCCGGGTTGGTGCCGTGGGCCGAGTCCGGGCAGATGATCTTCGTTTTGCGGTGGCCCTTGTCGGCGTGGTAGGCGGCGATCATGAGGGCCCCGGTGAGTTCGCCGTGGGCGCCGGCCATGGGATGCAGGGTGAAGGCGGCCATGCCCGTGATCTCGCACAAAAGCCGCTCCATCTCGTAGATGACCTCCAGGGCGCCGGCGGTCATGTCCCCGCCGCCGGGCAGCTGGGGGGTGAGGGGGTGCAGCCGGGCGAAGCCGGGCAGGGCGGCCACCTCCTCGGTGAACTTGGGGTTGTACTTCATGGTGCACGACCCCAGGGGGTAGAAGTTGGAGTCCACCCCGTAGTTCTTGCGGGAAAGGCCGGTGAAGTGGCGCACCACGTCGAGCTCGGACAGGGAGGGCAGCCGGGTCGGCCCCTCGCGCAAGAGTCCCGCCGGAATGAAGTCCACGGGTTCGGTTTTGGGGCGCTGCGGCCACACGCCTTCCCGGCCGGGAACGGACTTGGCGAAAACGGTGCTCATAGGAGTTTCTCCATCCGGCGGGCCAGGCGGTCGATGGCCTTGCGGCCGTGCTTTTCCGTGCAACAGATTAACAGCGCGTTTTCCAGGCCCGGATAGTACCGGCCCAGGGGGAACCCCGGAACGATGCCCTCGTCCATGAGCTTTCTGACCACCAGCTTGGCCTTGATCGGGAAGATCGCCGCGAACTCGTTGCCGAAGGGCGCGTCGTTCAGGAGCCGTACTCCGGGGAGCTCCCCGAGTTTCCAGGCCGCGTAGTTGGCGTTTTCGATGGACAGGGCGGCCTGGCGCCGCAGTCCCTCGTCGCCGGCCAGGCAGAGGTTGATCAGGGCCCGCAGGGCGCAAAGCGCCTGGTTGGAGCAGATGTTGGAGGTGGCCTTCTGGCGCCGGATATGCTGTTCCCGGGCCTGCAGCGTCAGGACGTAGCCGACGCGGCCGGCGGCGTCCCGGGTGCGGCCGGCGATGCGGCCGGGCATCTGGCGCACCAGCGGCTTGGCGCAGGTCATGATGCCGAGGTAGGGGCCGCCGAAGGACAGGGGCAGCCCGAGGCTCTGCCCCTCGGCCGTGGCGATGTCCGCGCCCATGGCGCCGGGGGTCTTGAGGACGGTCTGGAGCACGGGGTAGCAGGAGACGACGGAGACGGCCCCCTTCTCCCGGGCCATGGCGAAAAGCTCGGTGAAATCCTGGATATTTCCAAAAAAGTTGGGGTTTTGAACCACCACTGCCGCGGTCTTGTCGTCGATGGCCGCCGCGAGGCCCGCCACGTCGTCCAGGCCGTCCCGGTGAGGCACGGTGACCAGTTCTATATGCAGGTTTCTGGTGTAGGTGGCGAGGACGATGCGGTAGATGGGGTTCACGGTCTCGCTGACCACGGCCTTCTTGCGCCGGGTGTGGCGCACGGCCATCATCAGCGCCTCGTAGAGCGCCGTGCCCCCGTCGTAGACTCCCGCGTTGGAGCAGTCCATGCCGAGCAGCCGGCACATGGCGGTCTGGTACTCGAAGATGGCCTGGAGCGTGCCCTGGGAGGCCTCGGGCTGGTAGGGGGTGTAGGCCGTGTAGAATTCCCCGCGCGACAGGAGCAGGTCCGAGGCCGCAGGAACGTAGTGGTCGTAGAAGCCGCCGCCAAGAAAGCTCACCATGTCCGTCCGGTTCCTGGCGGCGAGGCATTCCATGGTTTCCCGCACGGCCATTTCCGTGGCGCCCTTGGGCAGGTTGTAGCTTTTGGGCCGCAGCGCCTCGGGAATGCCGGCGAACAGATCGTCCACGTCGCCGACGCCGATGACGGAGAGCATCTCCCGGATCTCGTCCGGGGTGTGGGGAATATAGGGCATGTCCGACTCCGGATTAATGCTCGGCCTTGGCGATTTCCTCGTACTCCTCGGGCGAAAGCAGGCCGGTCGGCTCGGCCGACAGGCGGACCCGGATGAGCCAGCCCTCGCCGTAGGGATCGGTATTGATCTTTTCGGGGGAGGCCTCGAGTTCCTCGTTGATCTCGACGACCTCGCCGGAAACCGGGCTGTAGAGTTCGCTGGCCGCCTTGACGGATTCCACGGAACCCATTTCCTGTCCGGCTTCCACGGTGTCGCCCACGGCCGGCAGTTCCACATAGGTAATGTCGCCGAGCTGTTCCTGGGCGAAATCGGTGATGCCGACCACGGCGGTTTCGTCCTCGACCCGTACCCATTCATGGGTCTTGGCGTAGAGCAGGTCTTTGTGCATGGCGCTTGTTCCTCCGCGGGATGGTGCTTGCGCCCGGCCACGGGAAGGCTTGGGACGGGCGGGCCACAAATACCCCTTTGCGTGACCTGGGGCAAGCCATGGCCGGGGCCCGATCGGTTGTCATGCCGGGAAATCGTTCCGGGTGTGCCCTGTTGCGTGTCGTCTGGTTGTTTGATAACACGAATGGCGCGATGGATCATGTCGCGTGTTCCCCTTTCGGAGTCTTTCATGTCCCGCCAACTCGCCGCCTCGCCCCTTTTGTCCCCGACCTCGAAAGCGCCGGAATGGGAGGCGGGACGGTTGCGCCTGCGCCTTGCCGGGCGCGATTTCGAATTGCGCCGGGAACAGGACATGGATGCCTTGTGGGAACGGCTCGGCCAGGACGAGTTCGGCGCCGACGAGCACATGCCGTACTGGGCCGAGATCTGGCCGGCCAGCCTGCTCCTCGCGGCCTGGCTGGGCAGGCGGGGGGGCGAGATCGCGGGAAGGCGCTGCCTGGACCTCGGCTGCGGCATGGGGCTTTCGGCCCTGGCCGGAGCGGCCGGCGGCGGCCGGGTGACGGCCGTGGACTACGAGGAGGCGGCCATCGCCCACGCGGCGCGTAACGCCCGGATCAACGGCCTGGATCTGTCCCTGGCCGTCATGGACTGGCGGCGGCCCTGCCTTGCGGCGGCCTCTTTCGACATCATCTGGGGCAGCGACATCCTGTACGAATCCAGGTTTTACGAGCCCCTGGCCCGGCTTTTCCGGGAACTGCCCGCGCCGGGCGGCCGCATCTGGCTGTCCGAACCGTGGCGGGAGGTTTCCCGTCCCGTGTGGGAGCGTCTCGCGGCCGACGGCTTCTCCGTGGCCAAGATCCACGAGGAGCCGGTGGCGTTTTCGAACTACCGCAGCACGGTGAGCCTGTACGAGATCAGCCCCTAAACCGCCAGGAGAGCGCATGGGTCAGACCATCCGTTTCGGCGTGTCGCTCAACTCCGAGCTTCTGGAGAAGTTCGACGCGCTTTGCGACGAGAAAAGCTATCAAACCCGCTCCGAGGCCATACGCGACCTCATCCGCGGCGTTTTGGTGCAGAAGGAATGGGAACAGTCCGACAAGGAGGTCGCCGGCGTGTTGACGCTCGTCTACGACCACCATACCTCGGACCTGGCCCAACGGCTCATCGAGAGCCAGCACGAGGATCACGAGGTCATTTTGTGCTCCATGCACGTGCACCTCGACCACCACAACTGCCTGGAGGCCCTGGCCCTCAAGGGGCCCGGCGAGGCCGTGCAGAAGCTTTCGCAAAAGCTCATCTCCACGCGCGGGGTCAAGTACGGCAAGCTCACCCTGGCCACCACCGGCCAGGAGATCGTTTGACGGCCGGTCGCGCGGCGACCATGAAAGGAGGCGGAGCGTCGTCCGGCCCTTCCAGGTGGGAAGGTCCGGGGCGGACGTTTCTCCTGGGCCCGGCGGGCCGGAGCATTTCTCTTTACAGGCCGGGCGCCCAAACGTAGAGAATCCCTCCCCGTCGCCCCCAATCCGTATTCCGTGGGGCCAGGGGGCTTGCCCCTCTCGGAGGCGCGCCCTGGGCGTTGGAGAACCATCTCCCGGCGGCCGGACGGGGTTGGCGTTGCGGAGCAGGATTCCCCCGCCCGGGCGTCGGAGGCACCCACATGCGAGACATCCAAAGCGGTCCCCCGGACGTGGCCATCGCCGTGGACCGGGTCGGCATCAAGAATTTCAGGCTTCCCCTGGTCGTGCGCGACAGGGTGCAGGGCCGCCAGCACACCGTCGCCGACGTGGAGCTTTCGGTCGACCTGCCGGCCCGGTTCAAGGGCACGCACATGAGCCGGTTCGTGGAGGCCCTTGCCGGTTTCACCGGCGAACTCGACCTCGTGTCGTTCCGGACCCTGCTTTCCGATGTGCGTTCCCGGCTCGACGCCGAAAACGCCCATCTGACCCTGCGGTTTCCCTATTTTTTGTCCAAGGCCTCGCCGTCCTCGGGGGCCGAGGCGCTGATGGATTACGCCTGCCAGGTGTCCGGCGAATTCGTGGGCGGCAAGTTCCGCCAGACCCTCGGCGTCGAAGTTCCGGTCATGACCGTGTGCCCGTGTTCCCTGGCCATTTCCGAGCAGGGGGCCCACAGCCAGCGGGCGGTCGTGTCCATCCGCTGCCGTTTTTCCGGCTTCGTCTGGCTCGAGGAACTCATCGAGGTCGCCGAAGGGGCGGCGTCGTCGCCGGTATACGCCCTGCTCAAGCGGGAGGACGAGAAGCACGTCACCGAACAGGCCTTCGCCAATCCGACCTTCGTCGAGGACGTGGCCCGGCGGGTTGCCAGCGCCCTCGCGGCCCATCCCAAGGTGACCTGGTTCCGTGTTGAGGTGGAAAGCTTCGAGTCCATCCACAACCACAGCGCCTTCGCCGGTATCGAGAGGCGCAACGAGGGAGCCCGGTGATCCCATGCCCTTTCCTCCAAGGACCACGAACAATCGCGATCCGCATATGATCGACTGCGCGCACATTCTCGAACATGCCCCCGTGTCCATCATGACCATCGATGCCGAAGGGGTCATCACCTACGTCAACGAGTGGCATCTGGCCAACTTCGCCCGGGGCAGGCACGGCAGGGACTATTTCATCGGGAAAAAGATCCAGGAATTGCCGGCGATCGTCTCGGCGGGCCTCGCCGACGACATGCGCCGCATCCTGGCCGGGCAGCCCGTCTACCTGGAGTCGGTCTACAGCGAGGAGTGCAGCGGCGGCCAGTCGGCCTACCAGAACATCCGGGGCATCCCGGTGGTCGAGGACGGCGTGGTCACCGGCGGCGTCATCATCCGCGAGGACGTGACCAAGCTCGTTCTTTCCGAGCATCTGCTGGCCGAAAACCAAGCGGTCTTCGAGGCCCTGCTCGACGCCACCCACGATTCCATCGTCCTGTCCGACACCGAAGGCTGCATCCTCGTGCTCAACCACGAGGCGGCCCGGCGCCGGGGCCGGCCCGTCGAGGCCCTGGTCGGGGTCAGCCTGTTTAAGTACATCGACGAGAACTTGGTCGCGAGGCGGCGGCTCCACCTGCGCAAGGCGGTGCAGGAGAAACGGCTGGTGATCTACGAGGAGCGCCAGGGGGATCGGTACAGCCTGGTCAGCATCTGCCCCATCGTCGACGACGCCGGCGACGTGCGCTACATCGCCAGCTATTCCCGCGATATCACGCCGCTTAAGGAGACGGAGAGCCAGCTCATCCGGGAACGGGAACTGGCCTTTTCGGCCAGTCAGGCCAAGTCCCAGTTCCTGGGCAACATCACCCACGAGTTGCGGACCCCCCTCAACGGCATCTTCGGCGCCACCCAACTCGCCTTGCAGGGCGGCGACACCGAGGACCAGCAGGAACTCTGGCGCATCGTCGAAAGCTCGGGCAAGCGCCTCCTCGCCATCATCAACAACGTCCTCGAACTCGCGGACATCGACTCGGCGGCCATCGAGCCGGTGCTGTCGCCTTGTGACGTGGGCGGGCTCCTGGCCTCCCTCGCCCGCAGCTATTCCGTACGGGCCAAGGCCAAGGGGATCGGGTTCGCGACCAGGCTCGATCCGAGGATTCCCGACCGTCTGGTCGGTGACGTGTTCCGGCTGCGCCAGGTGCTCACGAACCTCGTGGACAACGCCCTCAAGTGCACCAACGCCGGAAGCATCGAAATCCGGGCCAAGAAGATATCCACAAGCCGCATGACCTGCGCCCCGAACTACTGCGTCCTGCTGTTCATGGTCCGGGACACGGGCATCGGCATCGCCAAGGAGTTGCAGAACAAGATCTTCGAGGATTTCGAGCTGGCCGAGCACTACCTGACCAAGCGGGTCAGCGGGGCGGGGCTCGGGCTTTCCATCTCCCGGCACCTGGTGGAGATGCTCGGCGGCAGGATATGGGTGAAAAGCGCGCCGGGCAGGGGCAGCACCTTCTATTTCACGATACCCCTCGCCCTGCCGGGCTGCGAATGCCGCGAAGACCCCGTGGTCTACGGCGCCGGCGCCGGCGCCGCCTTCTCCCCCCAGGGGCGCACCGTGCTCCTGGTGGAGGACGAGCGCATCAACAGGCTGACCACGGGCCGCGCCCTGGCCAAGCTCGGCTACAAGGTCCTCGAGGCGGTCAACGGCCAGGAGGCCTTGTCCCTGCTCGCCGGTACCCATGCCGACATCATCCTCATGGACATCCAGATGCCGGTGATGGACGGTATCGAATGCACCCACCACATCCGCAACGGCGAGATTCCGGGCCTGTCCAAGCGCATCCCCATCGTGGCGCTGACGGCCTATGCCAGCGAGCAGGACCGGGAGCGGTTCCTGCGCCTGGGCATGAACGATTATCTGGCCAAGCCCCATTCCCTCGAGCAACTGGCGGAAGTGGTCGAGGCCAACCTCAAGGGGGGGGAGGGCGCATCCGGCCAGGCGGACCGGGCCTAGCGCCGCGATCCGACACGGCGCCGGTCCCCTGGTGACGCACGTCCGGGGCGTCCGTCGGTCTAGGGGGCGGTGTCCCGGGCGCGGGGCGGCTGGTGCAGGAAGAATGTCGCCTGGGACCGCAGAATCTCGTCGTCGCAGGGAAAGACGGCGGCCTTGAGCTCCTCCTCCGAACGTCCGAAAACGTAGGACGTGAGCGTATAGAGAAGTTTCCCCCGGGCCAGGAACGTCTGGCGGACGAGTTGGAGCCGCACGCCGCCTTCCCCGTCCTCCACGTTGCGCAGATAGATGGCGTCGTAGGCGCGCCGTCCCTGGAGCAGCGACGGCCGGCAGCGGATGTTGTAGCCCTTCAGGTTTTCCGCGACATAGCTTTCGACCAGGGCGCAGTTGGCGAAATCCGAGGAGGTCGGCAGGAAGTCCTCGGGCCGTTCGCTCACGCATACGTAAAACCGGCATTCGCCGCCCCGGGCCTCCACCGAGGCCAGGCAGGCCGGCGTCCGCTCGGCGGCCACGGTCCAGCCCTTGGGGGGGACGAAACTGAAAAGATAGCGGGAGTCGACATAGCGCCTGGGCGCGGGGTCTGTGTCGATGCAGCCGGAAAGCAGGCCGGCGGCCAGGAGCAGGGGGGCGAAACGGCGCATGGCCGCCCTTATCACGCCCGGGGCGCCGCCTCAACCGAAGCCGGAGGGGCCCGGCACGCCTTGCCCTCGGCCCGGGCCTGCATTATTTTTCAGATGCGCGCGCCCGCCGCGCCCGGGAGGTCAGGTCATGATCGACGCCATTGCTTCCGCCCGTTCCGCCCTCGGCGCCATGTCCACCTCCATGGCGGCCACGGCCAACAACGTGGCCAATGTCGACACCGACGGCTACAAGTCCCGGGAAGTCCGCCTGGAAACCGGGAGGGACGGCCAGGGCGTGCGGGTGTCGGGCGTGGTCGAGGACTCCTCGTCCGGCGGCCTGCGCCCGGAGACCGTGAGCGCCCAGAACGAGGCCGGCGTCTACGAGCCCACCGTCGACATGGTGGAAATGAGCAACGTCGACCTGGCCCGGCAATCCGTGAACATGATCGAGGCCTCCCGGGCCTTCGAGGCCAACGTCGCCGTCGTCCGCGCCTCCGACGACATGGCCGGCACCCTCCTGGACATGAAGGTGTAGGCGACGCCCCGGCCCCGTGCCCGTTTCCCCCGGCCGGGGCGGCGGCCTCTTGTCACGCCGCGTCCCGTCCCTTCCATCCGTTCGCGTCCCGGTTCCGTGTCGTTCGGGCTTTTTCCTGTCAGTAAATTGACAGCCACGGGGCGAAGCTATAGAGCTGACAGGACCGCCTGGATCGGGCGGTCTTTCCCGGAGGTCAGATGGAACTGAATCTTTCCGGCATGGTGGGCCAGAGCCCGTGCCTGGACGAGGTTTTTCGGGTGCTGGCCAAGGTCGCGCCCACCGACAGCACGGTCCTGGTCACGGGCGAATCCGGCACGGGCAAGGAACTGCTCGTGCGGGCCCTGCACGCCAACAGCGGCCGGGCCGGCAAGCCCTTCGTCCCGGTCAACTGCGGGGCCATCCCCCGCGAACTCCTCGAATCCGAGCTTTTCGGCCATGAAAAGGGGGCCTTCACCTCGGCCGTGCGCACGCGCCAGGGGCGTTTCGAGCTGGCCGAGGGCGGCACGATCTTTCTCGACGAGATCGGCGAGATGGACCTCAGCCTTCAGGTGAAGATCCTGCGGGCGCTCCAGGAAAAGGAGTTCGAGCGGGTCGGCGGGGGCAAGACCCTCAAGGCCGACGTGCGCATCGTGGCCGCCACCAACCGCGACCTGGAAGAGGAGGTCAAGGCCGGACGTTTCCGCGAGGATCTCTACTACCGGCTCAACGTCATCCCGCTGCATCTGCCGCCGTTGCGGGAACGGGGCGGGGACATCCTGCTTCTGGCCGAGTATTTCCTGGGGCGGTTTTGCCGCCAGAAGGGACGCCTCACCCTGTCCTTCTCTCCCGAGGCCGCCCGGCTGATCCTCTCCTACCCGTGGCCGGGGAACGTGCGCGAACTGGAAAATTTCATGGAGCGGCTCTCGATTTTGTGCGAGCACGATGTGATCGTGGTCGAGGATCTGCCGCGAAAGATCCTGGACAACGCCGGTGTTGCCCCGCCGCCCCCTCTGGCGGCGGCCGCTCCGGGGTTTCGCTGGCCGCGGCTGGCCGACCTGGCCGAGAAGTCCATGGGGCTCAAGGACTTCCTGGACACCCTCGAGGAGAAGCTCCTGATCGAGGCCCTGGAACAGGCCGGGGGCGTCAAGAATCAGGCGGCGGAACTGCTCGGCATCAAGCGCACCACGCTCATCGAGAAGCTCAAGAAGCGCAACATGGCCTCGGAGTGAGCCCCGGGGCCGGACGGGACCGCCCCATGGTTGTTGCATGGTCCTTGCAAAGGGGAAGGGCGTGAACCATTCCCTGCGCGCCGGCATCCGGCGCCTCCTTTGCGCGGCCGTCCTGGCCGTCCTGCCCGTCGGAGCCGCCTGGGCCCTGTCCGTGGCCACGGTCACGCGCCCGGATACCGATTCGCTCATTTTCCAGTTCGCCGCGCGGGGGGCCTATCCCGCCATAGCCCGTACCGGCCCGGTCGAGATCAGCCTGACCTTTCCTCCCGGCGCCCTGGCCGGGGAGCAGAAACCCGAAGGGATGGATTTTTCGGCCTCGCGGCTGGTCGAGGGCGTGCGCCTGTCCGGGGACACGGTGGTGGTGCGCCTGAAAACCGACGCTTTCGGCTACGTGGGCTGGCCGGAGGGCGAGAGGAACCTCAAGCTGCAGGTCTACCGCGATCCGGCCGGAGCCAACTGGTCGCCGCACTCCGGGGCCGGGCCGGGCACCACCTCGCCGCCGGACACGACCAACGCCCCGGCCTCGGCCGTGACCCTGCCGGTCACGCCGCCGGACAACAAGCCCGGTCCCCTGGATCTGCCCCCGCTGCCACCGGATCTCGCCTCCCTGGGCGGTCCGTCCGCTTCGGGCGCGGCGCCCCAGGCGGCCAAGGCGGCGCCGGACGGCCCGAAGGAGCCGTTTTACGCCGTACCCTCGTCGCTTCGGGCCACGGCCCTTCGCGTTTCGCCCGAAAAATCTCCGATCCTGCGTCCGGCCGGACTGGAGCCGGCGGCTCCAGCCGACAAGCGGCTCGTCCAGGCCGCCCCCGGCCAGGACCGGGCCTCCGCCCCCGAGCCCGGCTCCGAGTACCGGGTCAAGCTGCCGCCCATACCGCCGGAGGTCATCGCGGCCGGCGAAACCCGGGGAGGCGTGTCGGCTCCCGGCACGGCCGCGCCGCCGTCGCCGCCCGGTTCCTCCACGCCGGCCCCTGCCAGTCCCACGCCGGCCGGACCGGCCCAGGCCGCCAAGGAGATGCCTCCGCCCAAGGAGGAGGACCACGACGCCAACACCCTGGTCGCCGCCCAGGCCGAGAAGCTGGCCGGAAACTTCGTCGGCGCCAGGAACATGATGGCGGACCTCAAGGCCAAACGGGACATCTCCAAGGAGTTGCGGGAGGAGGTGGTGCATTCCCTGGCCGGGGTCTACATGGACATGTACAAGGACGAGATGCCCGCCCATTACGACGAGATTTCCGGCGCCCTGCAGGAAGCCATCAACATCAACCCGAATTCCTTCAGAGTGCCAGAGGCCCTGCTGTATCTCGGCATGCTCAACCTGCGTGTGGGCAACATCCCCGAGGCCAGGGGGTATTTCAACGTCCTGACCAAGAAGTATCCAACGGACGCCGGGGTTCCAATGGTCAATTTCCACTGGGGCGAGTATTATTACGACAAAGGCGATTACAAGAAGGCTGCCGAGGAGTACCAGACCCTCGTCGAGAAGTATCCGGAGAGCAAGTACGTCCGTGAGGGGGCCATGGGGCTGGCAAAGACCCTGGTGCGTCTCGGACGCTACAAGGAGGCCGCCCAGATCGCCGAATACATTAACAAGCGCTGGCCGCGCTATTACGTGGAATTCCCGCCGATCCTGCGCATCGACGGCGACATCGCCTACAAGAACGGCGATTTCAAGCGGGCCCGCGACGACTACCTGATGTTTTACAACATTTCGCCCAAGGTCAAGGACGCCGACCTCGTCCTGGCCCGCCTCGGCGACATCTATTCCAGGCTGGGCAACCGGCCGGCGGCCGTGGATTTCTACAACATGGCCGTCAAGGACTATCCCGATCTGGAGGGCGGACTCATCGCCAGGATGCGGCTGGCCGAGCAGGGCGTGCACGACCAGCCGAGCATCTCCGAGATGTTTTCGCTTTTCGACAAGCCGGAGTACGGCAGCCCCGAGGACATCTACGCCGGCATCATCCGGGACCATCCCGCGAGCCCCCTGGCGCCCCTGGCCCAGATCAAGCTGGCCATGTGGCAGCTCTACCGCAAGAGCTATCCCGAAAGTCTCAAGGAGGCGGCCCGGTTCCTGGAACGCTATCCCAAGAACGAACTGGCGCCCAAGGCCGAGGAGGTGGCCATCACCTCCTTCGAGAAGATGGCCGGGGAAATGCTCGCCCACAAGGACTACGACCGCCTGACCAAGGCCTACACGGACAATCCCTTCGTGGCCGCCAACCGGGGCCTGCTTTCGGACCAGACCAGGCTCGGGCTGGCCCTGGCCTTTTTCCGCACCGGGAAAAACCGGCAGGCCCTGGCCGAGGCCCTGCCCTTCATCGGTCCCAAGGAAAACGACAACGGCATGATGGCTCTGACCATGGCCATGACCATCTACCAGAACGAGCGTTCCTGGCGGGACATCGTGGATTTGGCCCGCAAGGCCCAGGGCTGGCGCTTCGCCCCCACCCAGCGGCGCGACCTGGAATTTTCCGTGGCCGTGGCCCTGGACAACCTGGGCGAGTCGGACCGGGCCATGCCCCTTTGGCGCAAGCTCGCCGGCGACCAGTCCCTGGAATCGGGCAAGCGCTGCTTCGCCCTGTACTTCATGGCCAAGGAGGCCATGGCCAAAAAGGAGCTGGAAAAGGCGGAACTCTACGCCGGCGAGGCCGCCTTCATGTTTCGCGAGACGGGCAAGGACCCGGACAAGCTCAAGGCCACCCTCAACATCCTGGTGGAGGCGACCAAGGGACTCGGCCAGTATCCCAAGGCCCTCAAATGGGCCGGGGAATATGCGGCCGCCTGCAAGGAAGGCGACGACGACTGGGCGTCCAACCGCCTGCGCATCGCCTCCATCCAGCGGGCCATGGGCGACATGGACGGCTGGCGCAAGACCCTGACCGCCATGCGCGACGCCGCCCCGGATTCCCTCTACGGCCGCCTGGCCGCCTCTGATCTGGCCGCCAACGGCCTGCAAAACCGCCTCAACGCCCTGACCAGAACCCAATAAGCCGCCTTCCCGCGGGGAATGATCGCGTCCGGGGCTTGTCAACGGCGGCCGAAACGGGCTATTTGAATAAAGCTGTCATTCTGCACCCAGGAGACAGGAGACGCCCACATGAACCAGCCCCAGCCGCCGGATGCCGTCTCGATCCGCCGCCCCGTCGTCGCCGGGCGGTTTTACCCGGGAGATGCCGCGGCCCTGCGCCGGGAGGTCGAGGGCTACCTCGTCCCGGGGCGCCCCGAGGGCGATGCGCCGACGCTCCTGGCCATGGTGCCGCACGCCGGCTACGTTTTCAGCGGCGCCGTGGCCGGCCGGACCATCGGCGCGGCCCGGCTGGCCGACACCCTGATCCTGCTCGGCCCCAACCACACCGGCCTCGGGAGGCGTCTGGCCGTCTGGGAGTCCGGGGCCTGGAGCGTCCCCGGGTTCACGGTTCCCGTGGACGGGGAGCTCGCCGCCGCCTTCCTCGCCGCCGAGCCCCGGCTCGTCGCGGACCGGGCGGCCCATCGTGACGAGCATTCCCTGGAGGTGGTGCTGCCCTTCGTATGCGTCCGCCGTCCGGACTGCCGCATCGTGCCCGTGGCCGTGGCCGAGCCCGGCCCCGAGGCCCTGCGGGACGTGGCCCTGTCCATGGCCGGGGTCCTGCTGGAGCGGGACCAGGCCGCAACCGTCCTGGTCAGTTCGGACATGAGCCACTACGTGACCCAGGATGCCGCCCGGCGCCTGGACGCCCGGGCCCTGGCCCGGGCCGTCGCCCTGGATCCGGAGGGTCTGTACCGCGTGGTCCGGGAGGAGGGCATCTCCATGTGCGGCGTCCTCCCCATGGTGCTCGGCATCCATCTGGCCAAGGCCCTGGGCGCCCGTGAGGCGGCCCTGGTCGACTACGCCACCTCGGGCGAAACCACCGGGGATTTCGACCAGGTGGTGGGGTACGCCGGGATCCTCGCCTGGTAACCGCGCCTCCCGGGGGGCCCAGCCGGATTCTTTACGCGGCCTCCGCCCGCCGTTATAGTCGCCTTCGCGACACGGGCCGCTGGCCCTTGCCGTGAACATTTCCCAAGAGGATTTATGAAGAGACACATTTTCCGAACCGGTTTCGCGGGCCGCATGCTTCCGGTCGTGCTGCTCGCCACGCTGCTGGCCTCGTGCGCCACGTACACGGCTCCGCAGCCGCAACTTTCCCCCGTGGTCGAACCGTCCTCCCTGCCCGGCGCCGTGCGCACCTCGGAATTCGACATCGGGGCGGAGTATTACGTCTGGCGCGGCCAGGGGCTCAACTACGTCGAGACCGGCGTGTTGCCGGTGCTGCTGCTTTTCCGCAACCACTCGGGCCGCTATCCCGTCATCTATCCGCAGGAATGCCGGGGCATCGGCGCGGGCGGGGCGGAATACGCCCCCTATCCCATGGAGCACGCGGCGGAGATCCTTTTCGCCTCCACGGCCTACAAGAAAAGCGCCGAGGCGGCCGTGGTCGGCGGCCTGACCGGCGGCGCCGTGGGCGCCGGCCTCGGGGCCTTGATCGGTTCCGGCTTCGACCACGGCTGGGGCGCCGGACCGGGCGCCCTGATCGGCGCCGGCATCGGCGCCGTCGGCGGCGCGGCCATGGCCCAGAGGCCTTCCCTGGAGCAGTACCGCGCGTCGCTCTACCAGGAAATGGCCACCTACGCCTGGCGTCCCGCGCCCATCGCCCCCCAGGCCCTGGTTCCGGGCTACCTCTACTTCCCGGCCAACGTCGGCATCCATTCCGTCCGGGTGATGCTGCGCGTGGACAACTACGTGCAAAGCTAC
>CAZNUQ010000005.1:49278-56666 GCA_964576235.1 uncultured Desulfovibrio sp. | reverse complement strand
GATGCCCCGCTCCTCGTTGAGGACGGCCTTGCGGGAAAGCCGGATGCGGCCGGTGGGCTCGACCTCGAGCACCTTGACCTCGATCTCCTGGCCGAGCTGGAGCACGTCGGCCGGGCTGGACACGCGTTCCACGTCGAGCTGGGAGACGTGCACGAGCCCTTCGAGGCCGGGCAGGATCTCGACGATGGCGCCGCATTCGATGATCTTTTTGACCTTGCCCTTGTAGTTGGCGCCGACATCGGCGTGCTGGTCGTAGTATTCCACGCGGGCCCGGGCCTTCTCCAGGGAGTCGAGGGTGGGGGCGAAGATGGATATCTTGCCGGAATCCTCGATGTCGATGGAGGCGCCGGTCTCGGCCGTGATGGCCTTGATGTTCTTGCCGCCGGGTCCGATCACTTCGCGGATCTTTTCAGGGTTGATGTACACCACGGCCAGCTGCGGGGCCAGGGGCGAGAGTTCCGGACGCGGCGCGGAGAGCACCTCGGCCATGCGTCCGAGGATATGGATCCTGGCCTCGTGGGCCTGGCGCAGGGCCTGGCGCATGACGGCCTGGGGAATGCCCGTGATCTTGATGTCCATCTGGATGCCGGTGACGCCGTCGGCGGTGCCGGCCACCTTGAAGTCCATGTCGCCCATGGCGTCCTCGTCGCCGAGGATGTCGGTGAGGACCAGGAAGTCGTCGCCCTCCTTGATAAGCCCCATGGCGATGCCGGCCACGGGCTCCTTGATGGGCACGCCCGCGTCCATCAGGGCCAGGGACGCGCCGCACACCGAGGCCATGGACGAGGAGCCGTTGGACTCCATGACCTGGGAAACCACGCGCATGGTGAAGGGGAACTCGTCCGGCCCGGGCAGGACGGGCACGATGGACCGCTCGGCCAGGGCGCCGTGGCCGATTTCCCGGCGGGAGGGGCCGCGCAGCATCTTCACCTCGCCCACGCAGTAGGGCGGGAAGTTGTAATGGAGCATGAACCGCTTATAGGTTTCGCCGTTGAGCGTCTCAATCTTTTGTTCGTCGCCGGTGGAGCCCAGGGTGGCCACGCAAAGCGCCTTGGTCTCGCCGCGGGCGAAAAGCGTGGAACCGTGGGTGCGGGGCAGAACGCCCACCTCGATGCCGATGGGGCGGACGGTCTTGGTGTTGCGGCCGTCGAGGCGGATGCCGGTCTCCTTGATGAGCGAGCGCAGGAGCTTTTTCTCCATGGCCTCGAGGATATCGCCGGCCTTCATCTTGTAGAGCGGCTGGTCGGGGAAGGCCTCGGCCACGGCGGCCATGACGGCTTCCTTGACGGCCCTGCGGGCCTCGCGCCGGGGCAGCTTGTCCCGGATGGCGAAGGCCTGCTTGAGGCCGGCCTCGGCCACTTCGTGGACCTTGGCTTCGAGTTCGAGGATGGGGGCCGGCGGGGTGAAGGCGATCTTCGGCTTGCCGGCCTTTTCCCGCAACGCCTCCTGGAGGTCGAGCAGGGGCTGGATGGCCTTGTGGCCCCACTCCAGGGCGTCGGCCAGCAGCTCCTCGGACACGAAGCGTCCGCCGCCCTCGACCATGACCACGGCGTCGCGCGAGGCGGCGAAGACCAGGTTCAGGGCGGCGTCGGGGCCCATCATGGGCACGGTGGGGTTGAGGACGAACTGGCCGTCGACGTAGCCCACCCGGCCGCCGGCGATCGGTCCCTGGAACGGAATCTTGGAGATGTGCAGGGCGGTCGAGGCGGCGGTCAGGGCCAGCACGTCCGGCTCGACCTGGCCGTCGGCCGAGAGCACCGTGGCGATGATCTGCACCTCGTCGCGGAAGCCCTTGGGGAAAAGCGGCCGGCAGGGACGGTCGATCAGCCGGCACACCAGCACCTCGCGTTCCGAGGGGCGCCCGATCTCGCGGCGGAAATAGGAGCCCGGGATGCGCCCGGCGGCGTAGGACATTTCCTGGTAGTCGACGACCAGGGGAAAAAAGCCCTTTTCCTCGGCCAGGGCCTGGGTGCAGGCCGTGACCAGCACCACCGTGCCGCCGGACTGGATCCAGACGGCGCCGTCGGCCTGGTTGGCCAGACGGCCGGTTTCCAGGGTGATGGCATTGCCGCCGATGGTGGTTTCGAGTCGGATGGGAGAGAAGGTCATTGTCATGGACACCTCGCTGGAGAAAGGGAACGGCAGGTTTCGGGCCGGCCCTCCCGCCATGCAGCAGGCGCGACGGCTGCCGGGACGCCGTCCCGGCAGCGGGCGCGCATAATGCATGCGCGGGAAGGCCGGGGTCCGGCGAACCGGACCCCGGTTGGCGTCTTACTTGCGGATGCCGAGCTTCGCGATCAGGTCGCGATAGCGTTGCACGTCCGTTTTCTTCAGGTAGTTTAAAAGTTTGCGGCGCTGGCCGACCATCTTCAGCAGGCCGGTCCGGGAGTGGAAGTCCTTGGGATGAGCCTTGAAGTGATCGGTCAGATACCCGATGCGGGCCGTCAGCAGCGCGATCTGGACCTCGGGGGACCCGGTGTCGCCGTCGTGCTTCTTGTGTTCACCAATGACTTGCGCCTTGTTCTCGGCGGTCATGACCACAGCGCTATCCTCCATTGTTGGGGGTGGTTGCACGCGCGGGGGAGGTGTCTCCGCCGCGCCGGGCCGGCTGCGGGTCGCCGAAAAGGCCCCGCAGGATGGCCCACCTGGGACCGCCGTCCGCCGCCTCGGCCCTGGCCAGAGCCAGGGGGCGGCTCTCCGTGTCCGCGAGCAGGGCGCAGGTGCCCGGGGCGTAGGCCGCGTCGGCCCGCACGCGCACGCCCTGGCGAACCAGGGCGGCCGTGTCGTCGGCCAAAACGACCGTCGGCCAGTGGGGGAGCGCCTGGCCGAGCGGGATGATCCGGTCGGCCAGGGTCTCCGGGGCGGCCAGGATGTCCTCCAGGCCGTGCGCCCGCGCGAGGTCGAAGGGACGGCTCGCTTCCCGGGTCAGGGCGGTCATGACGGCGCCGCATCCAAGGCGCTTCCCCAGGCTGTGGACCAGGGAGCGTATATAGACGCCGGATGAGACCCGAACCCGGAAGGTTGCCGACGGCGGATCGAGCGTCACGACCCGCGCGTCGAAAACCGAAATTTCCTTGCGTTTCACCGGGGCGGCCAGACCCTTGCGGGCCAGTTCGTACAGCGGCCGTCCCTGATGCTTGGCCGCCGAGTAGGGCGGCACCTCCTGGCTTGTCTCCTCGCGCCAGGACTCGATGGCCTCGGCGACGGCCCCGGGCGGGATGTGCTCCCAGGGAGCCTCCGCGGTCACGGCTCCCTGCACGTCGTAGGTGTCCGTGGTCTGGCCCAGGCGCAATCCGCCGAGGTACGTCTTCTCCCCCTCCATGACATAGGGCGCGATCTTCGTCGCCTCGCCAAGGAGCACCACCAGCACGCCGGCGGCCAGGGGGTCGAGCGTCCCGGCGTGGCCGATCTTTTTCTGGCCCAGGCGCTTGATGGCCGTCAGGCACCGGTTGGAGGTCGGCCCCGAGGGCTTGTCGAGCACGAGCACCCCGTGCAACTGGGGCAGATCGGGCCTAGGCACGGGCGGCCTCCACGGCCCGGCCGACGGCCGCGACCAGGACTTCCTCGGCCGACTCGGGCGGCGCGGCCAGGTGCCCGCCGGCGGCGTTCCGGTGGCCGCCGCCACCGAAGGAGGCGGCCACGGCCTGGATGTCCACCGCTCCCACGGAGCGCAGGGAAAATTTCACGCCGCCCTCCGGCAGTTCCCGGATCAGGACGGCGGCCGCCACGCCCTTGACGCGCAGGGCGTTGTTGACCAGCCCCTCGCAGTCCTCGGCGGCGGTGCCGGTACGGCGAAACACGTCCTGGGATATCCTGATCGTCCCCACCTGTCCATCGTGATGCAGGCGCAGGTCGCCGAGCACTTCGGACCACAGCCGGATGCGGTTCATGCTCCACTGGTTCTTGATGCGCGCGCCGACCGCGCCGACATCGAGGCCGCCGCGGATGAGTTCCGCCACGATCTCCATGCAGGTGGCGGTGGTGCTCCCGAAGCTGAAAAAGCCGGTGTCCGTGGCCAGGGCCGTGTAGATGGCCTCGGCCAGGGGGCCGGTCAGGGGCACGCCGAGGTCCCGGGCGAGCAGGGCCACCATCTCGCCGGTGGCGCAACGCCCGGGATCCACCCAGTTGACCGCGCCGAAGCCGGGATTGCCGAGATGGTGGTCGAGAACGATCATCCGGGCCGGGTCGAGGAGATCGCGCAGGCCGCCGAGACGGGCGGCGTCGCCGCAATCGAGGACGAGGGCCAGGTCGTAACCCGTCCCTTCCGGAAAACGGCCGAACGGGGCAGGCATCTCCATCCAGCCGAACTGGCCCGGCACCGGGGAGTCGTTGGCCAGGACGAAGGTCTTGCCGAGGGCCGCCAGGACGAAGCCCATGGCCGCGGTGGAGCCCAGGGCGTCCCCGTCCGGGGAGGCGTGGGCGGCCACCACGAAGCTCCGGGCTTCCCGGATCCGGCGGACGATCTCAGGCCTCGGGTCGGCCATAGACCATGTCCTCCAGATAGGTGTCCCGGGCGAAGCGCAGTTCGGGCACGAATTTCATGCGGAGCCGCTGGCCGAGCAGGGTGCGCAAAAATCCCTTGGCCTGCTCCAGGGCCTTGGCCGCTTCGGCCAGGCGGGCCGCGTCGCCGCTTAAGGTATAGGAGATGCGGGCCACGGAGAGGTCGGGGTTGAGGGCCACGCCGCTTATGGTGACGAGTTCCAGGCGGGGATCCCGCACGTCCTCGATCAGGGCGGTGGCCATCTCCCGCAATATCTGGTCGGCAAGCCGTGTGGATCGCCGCGATGCCGTGATTTTCATGAAGTTTCCGTGCCTAGAGCGTGAGTATCTCGATGTCGTCGCCAACGAGTTCGGCTTCGGCCGCGGCCACGACCATGTTGAGGGCCTTCTGGAGCAGGCCCCGGGCGTGGGTGGCGTCGGCGGAGACGGTCACCGCGGCGAGCACGAGGGTTTCCCAGGATTCCTGCATGGCCACTTCCGCGGCGGAGACATTGAACTTGTTGCGCAGCTTGCGTTTGAGACTTTGGGCCACGCGACGTTTGCCCTTGAGGGAGTCGTTGCCGTGGAGGGCGAATTCGAGGGTCAAAACACCTACGACCATGGTCTGCCTTCCCCCGCCGCCGGGGGGAGCCGGGGGCTTGGTGCGACCGGGGGGCGTCGGCCGCCCCCCGGCGCATGCGCGCGTATTAGAGCGTGGCCCTTTCTTCCACTGACTCGAAGGCCTCGATCACGTCGCCGATTTTGATATCGTTGAAGTTCTCCAGACCGACGCCGCATTCGTAGCCCTTGGTGACTTCCTTGACATCGTCCTTGAAGCGCCGCAGGGAGGTGAGCTTGCCGGTGTAGACCACCACGCCGTCGCGCAGAAGCCGCACGCCGGCATTGCGGGTGAGCTTGCCGTCGAGGACGGCGCAACCGGCCACCGTGCCCACTTTGGGCACGCTGAAGGTGTCGCGCACCTCGGCCTGGCCCAGGTACTGCTCCCGGATCACCGGGGCGAGCATGCCGGACATGGCGTCCTTGATCTCGCCCACGAGCTTGTAAATAATGTCGTAGAAGCGGATGTCCACGCTTTCGCGTTCGGCCATCTCCTTGACCTTGATGGTCGGGCGCACGTTGAAGCCGATGATGATGGCCTGGGAGGCCGAGGCGAGCAGGATGTCGGACTCGGTGATGGCACCGGCTCCGGCGTGGATGATCGAGACCTTGACCTTTTCCGTCGAGAGCTTGTTGAGGGCGTCGGCGATGGCCTCGAGGGAGCCCTGCACGTCGGCCTTGAGCACGAGGTTGAGGGTCTGGGCCTCGGCCTCGGGCTTGCTCGCCAGGAAGGTTTCCAGGGTGACCTTGGAGGCCTTGCCGAGTTCGCGCTCGCGCTGCTTGGTGGCGCGGGCGTCGGCGATGCGGCGGGCGACCTTGTCGTCCTCGAGGCCGACGAACTCGTCGCCGGCTTCGGGCACGCCCTCGAAGCCCTGGACCTCGACCGGCATGGCCGGACCGGCTTCCTTGATCTTGCGGCCCTGGTCGTCGAAGCAGGCCCGCACGCGGCCGGAGAAGACGCCGCACACGAAGGCGTCGCCCTGGTGCAGGGTGCCTTCCTGGATGAGCACGGTGGCCACGGGGCCCCGGCCCTTGTCCAGGCGGGCTTCGATGATGTGGCCCCGGGCGCGTTTGTCGGGGTTGGCCGTGAGCTGGAGCACCTCGGCCTGCAGCAGGATCATTTCCAGCAGCTCGTCGAGGCCGAGCTTCTGCTTGGCCGAGACGTTGGCGAAGATGGTGTCGCCGCCCCATTCCTCGGGCACGAGCCCGAGCTCGCCGAGTTCGCGTTTGACCCGGTCGGGGTTGGCGTCGGGCTTGTCGATCTTGTTGACCGCGACCACGATGGGGACGCCGGCGGCCCGGGAGTGGTTCACGGCCTCGCGGGTCTGGTCCATGACGCCGTCGTCGGCCGCCACGACCAGGACGACGATGTCCGTGACCTGGGCGCCGCGGGCGCGCATGGCGGTGAAGGCCTCGTGGCCGGGGGTGTCCAGGAACACGAGGTTCCCGCGCGCCGTGCTCACGTGGTAGGCGCCGATATGCTGGGTGATGCCGCCGGCCTCGCCGGACACCACGTTGGAGGCCCGGATGGCGTCGAGCAGCGAGGTCTTGCCGTGGTCGACGTGGCCCATGATGGTGACCACCGGGGGCCTGGACTTCAGGTCCTCGGGCCTGTCCGCCTCGGAGGCGATGAGGTAGTCGTCCTCGGAGAAGCCGAATTTTTCAACCTCGAAGCCGAATTCCGAAGCGGCCAGGGTGGCCGTTTCGACATCGAGGGACTGGTTGATGGTGACCAGCGCCCCGAGGCCGAGCAGGACCTTGATGAGATCCTGGGCCTTGGCGCCCATCTGCTTGGCCAGGTCGGAAACCCGGATGGTTTCCTCCATGCGGATCTTGCGCTTGGCGGCCTTCATGGGCTGGGCGCCGGCGTCGATCTTGGTCGGCAGGAAATCCTCGCGGGTCTTCTTGCGCTTGAACTTGCCGCCGGCCCGGCCGCCCGTGCGGTCCTGGACGTCGCCGACCTTCTTCTTGCCGCCCTTGCGCCGGGCATCCTCGTCTCCTCCCTGGGCGGAGAATTCCACGACGCGGCGGTCCTTCTTGCGTTTCTTGGAGGCGTCGTCGGAGACGGGGGGCGCGCCCGGAACGGGGCGTCCGGCCGGACGGGGGGCTCCGCCGGGCGCGAATCGCGGGGCGCCGCCGGGAGCCGGACGGCCGGCGGCGGGACGCGGCGCCTCGCCGGCGGGGCGCCTGGCTTCGGGGGCGGGCTCCTTTTTCGGGGCGGGCATGGAAATGATACGCACCTTGGGCGCGGCCGGTTCGGGCCGGCGCGGCTTCTTGCGGCGCTTGTCGGC
>CAZNUQ010000005.1:12209-49178 GCA_964576235.1 uncultured Desulfovibrio sp. | reverse complement strand
CTCCGCGGCCTGCGTCGGTTCGGAGACTTCGGGGGCGGTTTCCGGGGCGGCCGGAGCGAAATCGGCTTCCTGGAGGGGTTCCATGCCGGAGACATCCTTTTCGGCGCCGACCGAGTCGAGTTCCTCTTCGGTCTCGGGCGCGACGGGTTTCGCCGGCGGCTCGACTCCGGCCGGACGGATCACCCGGGCGTTTTCCACCACCAGGGGGCGCCGGGACGGACGCGGCGTTGTCCGGGGCGCGGCCTCGGGAGCCTCGACAACGGGCGTCCCGGCTTCGGGCTCGGCCGCCTCGGGCGCTTCCGGTTCGGGGGCGGCGGGAGTCGGGGCGGCCTGGACGGGTTCGGTCCGGGGCGTCTCCTGGGCGGCGGGGGTCGGGGCGGGGGCTGCCTTGCGGCGACGGACGATGACGCCCGGCTGGACCTCGGTGTCGATGACCTGGGGGCGGTTGGCGTCGCCCTGGCGGATACGGGCGCGCACCTGGGCGGCCTCCTCGTCGGAAAGCGTCCCCATCTGGCTTTTGACCGGGATGCCGAGTTCGCGCAGAACCTGGAGCATCTCCTTGTTGCCGATGCCAAGGTCCCTGGCAATGTCCTTGATTCTGATCTTGTTCACCTTGACCCCCCCCTCCGGCGCCTGGGCCGTCCGGAGTATTTCGAAAATTTCTCGGCGCATTCGGGGTTGGCGCAGAGATAGTGCCCCCGTCCGGGCATCACTGCCCGGGGATCGGGCACGAGGCATGGACTCCCGCCGTCGGCGGCCACGTGCCGCAGCAGGGCGCTTTTGGGAAAGCGCCCCCGGCAGATCACGCAGGTGCGCACGGGTTCGCGGGCGTCCCGCGGCGATTCGTGTCGCTTCATCGGGTCTCGTCCGTCTCCGGAGTGCTTGTGGCCGCGTCGTCGTCGGCCGTTTCCGGCTGGCCCGCCGGGTCGCCCGGGGCGTCTTCGTCCTCGGCGGACTGCGGCGCCGGCGCCGTCGCGCCCATGAGTTTGAGCGCCGCGCGCAGATCCTCGCGCTTGGCGGGCGTCATGCCGGCGATGGCGTCGATGGCCTCGTCCGGCGCCCCCGCCAGCTGCTCCATGGACTCGAAGCCGGCGGCCAGGATGTTCTCCACCGGAATTTCGGCCACGCTGGCCAACTGCTCCAGGTATTTCTTGGAAGCGTTGACCTCGCGGAAACGGGATTCGGTGAAAATGTCGATCTTCCAGCCGAGGAGCTTCGCGGCCAGCTTGACGTTTTGACCCTTGCGGCCGATGGCCAGGTTCAGTTGGTCGTCGGACACCACCACCTCGAGGGCCTTTTCGTCCTCGTCCACGGAGATGCGGGTGACCCGGGCCGGGGAAAGGGCGTTGGCGGCGTAGCTGGCGATTTCCGGGTTCCACACGACGATGTCGATGCGTTCGCCGCGAAGTTCCTGCACGATGTTCTGGATGCGCGAACCGCGGATGCCGACGCAGGCGCCCACGGGGTCCACGTCGCGGTCCTTGGAGATGACCGCCACCTTGGCCCTGGAGCCGGGGTCGCGGGCCACCCCCACGATCTTGACCGTGCCGTCGGACACCTCGGGCACCTCCCGGGCGAACAGGGCCTTCATGTAGTCGGCGTGGGTGCGCGAGACCAGGATCTGCGGGCCGCGCCCGGAGGGCAGGACCTCGATGATGTAGGCCTGGACCCGGTCGCCGCGCTTGTAGCGCTCGCGGGGGATCTGCTCCTCCTTGGGAAGGAGCGCCTCGGTGCGGCCGAGGTTGATGATCCAGCCCGAGCGGTCGCGGCGCTGGATGATGCCGGAAATGATCTCGCCCTTCCGGTCCTTGTATTCCTCGTAGATGATCTCCTGCTCCGCGTCGCGCATGCGCTGGATGATCACCTGCTTGGCGGACTGGGCGGCGATGCGCCCCAGATCCTCGACGGTGAGCTTGAAGCCCATCTCGTCCTCGAGGGACACGTTGGGATCGAGGGCCCGGGCGTCGGACAGGCATATCTCCGCCGCCGGATCGGCCACGTCGTCGTCCTCCACCACGACCTTGAACTGATATACCTCGATCAAGCCCTGTTCGTCGTTGTAGCTGACCTCGACATCGAGGTTCTCGCCGTATTTGCGGATCACCGACGAGCGCACGGCTTCTTCCAGGGTGTCGATCAGCAGGTCGCGGTCGATGCCCCGGTCCTTGCTGATTTGATCGATGGCTTTCTTCAGGTCCGTCATGGGGTTACCTCCGAGGTCCCGGGCGATGCGCCGTCGTCGCCGGCCTCTCCTTCGGAAATGGCGTCAAAGGCGTGGATGAGCCGGATCTTGTCGGCCTGTTCAAAATCAAACGAAAGCGGGAAAGACTTGGAGCCCGGATCGACGGTCATGGTCACCTGGCTGCCCGCGACCGCCGTCAAAATTCCCCGGAAACGCTTGCGGCCGTCGCGGGGGACGGTCAGCTTGGCCTCGATCTCGCGGCCGACGTAGTCCGCCAGTTGCCCCGGTTCGAAGAACCGACGGCCGAATCCCGGGGAGGACACTTCGAGCACGTAGGGGCCGTGGATCAGATCCTCGACATCGAGCAGGGTGCCCAGATGCCGGCTGACCTTGGCGCATTCGTCGATGGTCACGCCCTGACGCCCGGGCGTTTTCGGCGTGTCCGGCGCCAGGTCGATGTAAAGGCGCACCACCTGCCGATGGCCCGCCGCGGCCAGTTCCACCCCCCAGGGGACGAGCCCCAACGAGGCGAGATAGGGAGCGATGAGCTCCCGGATGTTCTCCGTCACGGCGCTTGTGCGATGCATGGCGTCCTTTGTCAGCAAAAAAAAAGTGGACCGATCGTCAGGCCCACCTTGTCACGACAACCGTTCGGTTGGGAGACTCAGGTTTGGAGCGGGCGACGAGGATCGAACTCGCGACACCAAGCTTGGGAAGCTTGTACTCTACCAGCTGAGCTACGCCCGCTCGAATGGGAGGAAATATCACTTCGGCGGTCTTTGTCAAGCAGCCATCGCGTCCTCCGGAAAATTTGCCGGCCGGGCGCCCTCGGGGAACCTTCGGGAGGCATGGCCCGCATGTTGCATTCTCTCGGGCCGAGGAGGGCCGCGCCCATGGAAATGAGCATGTACAGCGCGCTTTTCGGGGCACTGTCCACGGAAACGCGTCTCAACGTCTCCGCCAATAATTTGGCGAACGTCAACACCACCGGCTACAAGCGGGACCAGGTCTCGTTCGAGGACACCTTCCGGCGTTTCGCCCACGATTACCACGCCGACCCGCGCGGCAGCATCCGGGAGAAGGAGCTTTTGCCCAGGGCCGATCTGATCGCCACGCCGCGGCTGGCCGAGCAGCGGATCGATTTCAGCCAGGGCGCGCTCCAGCTCACGGGCAACCCCCTCGATCTGGCCATCCAGGGGCCCGGATTCTTCAAGGTCTCCAACGGCGGTCAAAGCTGCTACACGCGCAGCGGGGCCTTTCACCGGTCGGCCCAGGGGCTGCTGGTGACCGACCAGAACTATCCGGTGCTCGGCAACGGCGGGGCCATCCAGCTTCCCGACGGCCGGGACATCTCCATCGACGGCCAGGGCGCGGTCTATGTCGATGGGGCCCAGGTGGCCCAGATCGACGTGGTGCGCGTGCAAAACCCCGATACCCTGCAAAAGTTCGGGGCCAACCTCTACATGGCCCGGCCCGGCGCGACCGTCCAGGAGGGCGGCACCACCCTGGACCAGACCCAGGTGGCCCAGGGCTACCTGGAAAAGCCCAACGTCGAGGTCGTGGAGGAAATGGTCAACATGATCGAGACCCAGCGGAGCTTCGAGGCCTATCAGAAGGTCATGAGCGGCTCGAACGAGCTGGACACCAAGGCCATCCGCATGGGTTCGGACAGGTCGTAACGGAATAAGGGAGGCAATCCGCCATGATGCGATCGCTGTGGACGGCCACTACCGGCATGGTGGCCATGCAGATGCAGATAGACACCATGTCCAACAACCTGGCCAACGTGAATACGACCGGATTTAAGAAAAGCCGGGCCGAGTTCGAGGACCTCATGTACCAGACCCTCCAGGTGGCCGGAACCGAAACCGTGGGCGGCAACCGCCTGCCGACGGGACTGCAGGTGGGGCTTGGCGTCAAGCCCACGACGGTGCACAAGTTCTTCACCCAGGGCGACCTGCAGAACACCGGCAACCAGCTCGACGTGGCCATCCAGGGGCAGGGCTTTTTCAAGGTCGATGTCAACGGCCGCGAACTCTACACCCGGGCCGGCTCCTTCAAGCTCAACCAGGACGGCACCATCGTCACGGCCAACGGCTACCCCCTCCAGCCGAACTTTTCCGTGCCGTCCGAAACCAAGACCATCACCATCACCGAAAACGGCCATCTCTCCTGTCTCGACCAGAACAGCGCGGAACTGGCCGCGACCGACATCCCGCTTTATACCTTCATCAACAACGCCGGCCTCACGGCCGAGGGCCGCAACCTCTATTCCTCGACCCAGGCCTCCGGCGACGCCCAGGAAGTGACTCCCGGCGACAAGAACGCCGGAACCCTGGCCCAGGGCTTCCTGGAAATGTCCAACGTGGAGCTCGTGGACGAAATGGTCGGCCTGATCGTCGGCCAGCGGGCCTACGAGGCCAACTCCAAGGCCATCACCACGGCCGACGGCATGCTCCAGACGGCCGTCAACGTGAAGCGGTAGGCCCGGCGCCGCCGCGAAAGAGGAATCCACGGGGGGAATGTCATGAAACGCCGGATGCTTGCCATGTTGGTCGTCGCCGCCCTGACCGGGCTGTCTGTCGCGCCGGCGGCCGGAGCCGCCCTGTGGCGGCTGGCCGTCAAGGACGCGGCCACCGCGGCCGGGGAACGGGTGCTGCTTTCCGAAATCGCCGCGCCCCAGGGCGAATTTCCGCCCGACGCCTGGGCGACGCTCGGGGCGACGCCCCTGTGGTTCTCTCCGGAGACCGTGGGCAAGCAGATGGTCATCCCCGCGGACAAGGTGCTCGAGGGGTTGCGCTACTACCTGCGCGACGCCCCGGTGGAATACGCGCTGCCGTCCAGGCTCACCCTCACGCGCGGCGGAAGGGTGGTGTCCGGCGACGACCTGCGGGCCAAGGCCGTCGAAGCCTTGACGCCCAAGATCGCGGCCCTTTCCGGGGAGGCCCGGCTCGTGTCGGTTTCCGTGCCGGACCATCTGTTCGTCGACGACCAGGCCACGGGCGTTTCCGTGGAGGTTTCCGATGTCACGGCCGGCCGCGTGCCCTTCCGGTTCGTGGTTTCCGGAGCCGGGGCAAGGATATTGCAACAAGTCGAAGCGCAGGCCGTGGTCGAACACTTCGCCCGCGTGCCGGTGGCCATCAAGCTGATTCTCCCCAGGGACGGAGCCGCCATGGAACAGATCGCCTACGTCTACGAACGCCGCAACATGGCCGGGATCAAGGGCCGGATCTTCGAGCCGGGCAACGGGTCCTGGCGGGCCCGCCGGGGCGTCGGCGCCGGACAGGTCATCATGGCCGACGACATGGAGCCCATGCCGTTGATCCTGCGGGGCGACCAGGTGCGGCTCGTGTACGAGGGCCGGGCCGTCCGCCTGTCGCTTCTGGCCGAGGCCGTCACCGACGGCGCCCAGGGCGGCAAGATCACGGTGAAAAATCCCAGGAGTTCCCGGGAAATCGTGGGCGTGGTCCGGGACAAGGGCACGGTCGTGATCCGGTAGGACCGGTCGGCAGGACGGCAGGCAAGGACATGTCGCGCGTGAGCGCCCCCGTTATAAAGGATGGATTCGCCATGACTCCCAAGAACTTCCTCTCCCTGGCCCTGGCCCCCGCCCTGGTCGGGTGCGCCCTGGCCGGATGCAGCCCGGCCAGCAAGCAGGCCGCGACCATGCCCCAGATCACGCCGAGCGTGGCCAAGGCCCCGCCGCCGGCGGAAAACCCGGGTTCCATCTACAGCCAGAACCAGCCCACCTTTCTTTTCGACGACACCCGGGCCCGGCGCATCGGCGACATTTTGACGATCAACATCGTCGACACCTCCAAGTCCGACCTCAAGGCCGAGACGAAAAACGACAAGACCTCCAGCCAGCAGTTCGGGGTGTCCAACTACTTCGGCGACAAGACCATCGCCGGCAACCTGTCCGGCCAGCTCGGCGGGCCGACCTTCGGCATGAAGGGCTACACCGGCTCCGATCCCCTGGTGAAGGTTTCCAACGCCGAGAAGTTCCAGAGCAAGGGCGAGACCAAGCGCGAGTCCGCCGTGACCGCCTCCATCGGCTGCCGCATCGTCAACATCCTGCCCGGCGGGGTGATGCAGGTGGAAGGAGCCCGGCAGACCCGGGTCAACAACGAAAACCAGATCATCGTGGTCAAGGGGCTGGTGCGGCCCATCGATGTCGGCCCGAACAACACCGTGCCGTCGACCCAGCTGGCCGATTGTCAGATCGAATACTACGGCGAGGGCGACCTGGCCGACCGCCAGAAGAGCGGCTGGCTGGCCCGCATCCTCGACAACGTCTGGCCGTTTTAAGGATAGCACGAGGGAGCGTAAGGACATGCATCCCAGTACCGCACGGAATGCGAGAGGCGGATTCGCCGCGACCCGGCCGGGGCTGCCGGTCATTTTCCTGACGGGCCTGGCTCTGGCCGCCGCCCTGCTTTTGGCCGCCCAGGCCGTCCACGGGGCGCGCATCAAGGACATCGCCAGCGTTTCGGGCATGCGCCGCAACCAGCTCGTCGGCTACGGCCTGGTGGTGGGGCTCGCCGGCACCGGCGACCAGCGCGGCTCGGA
Organism: uncultured Desulfovibrio sp.; assembly: GCA_964576235.1. GTDB lineage: Bacteria > Desulfobacterota > Desulfovibrionia > Desulfovibrionales > Desulfovibrionaceae > Solidesulfovibrio. Next base: position 42,427 of record CAZNUQ010000005.1, on the reverse strand, counting down.
CTTCACGGTGCAGTCGATCTTCAACATGCTCGACAAGATGGGCGTGCGCGTGGACAAGACGACGCTCAAGCCCAAGAACGTGGCCGCGGTCATGGTCACGGCCCAGATGCCCGTCTCGGCCAAGCCCGGCAGCCGCATCGACGTGACCGTGTCCTCCCTCGGCGACGCCTCGAGCCTGCTTGGCGGCGTGCTCCTCGTCACGCCCCTCAAGGGCGTGGACGGCAACATCTACGCCATCGCCCAGGGCTCGGTGCTGGTCGGCGGCGTCTCGGCCCAGGGGGCCGGGGCCTCGGTCTCGAAGAACATCACCACCGTCGGGCTGGTGCCCGGCGGGGCCAACATCGAGCGGGCGGTGGCCTTCTCCTTCAACGAGCAGCCCGACCTGACCCTTTCCCTGCGCAATCCCGATTTCTCCACGGCCACCCGCATGGCCAAGCGCGTCAACGAGGTCATGGGCGCCGCCATGGCCACGGCCCTCGACGCCGGCACCGTGCGCCTGGCCGTGCCGCCCCAGCACCAGGGCAACCTGGCGCCCCTGGTGGCCTCCATCGAGAACATCGAGGTCACCCCGGACCACCGGGCCCGGGTGGTGGTGGACGAAAAGACCGGCACCGTCGTCCTCGGCCAGAACGTGCAGATCTCCCCGGTGGCCGTCACCCACGGCAACCTGCAGATCCAGGTCCAGGAGTCGGCCGACGTCTCCCAGCCCCTGCCGTTCTCCGGGGGGCAGACCGTGGTCACGCCACAGACCAACATCGCGGTCAACGAGGAGAACCGCAAGCTGAAGATGATCGAGGGCGCCACCTTGCAGGAGCTGGTCGAGGGGTTGAACGCCCTGGGGGCCACGCCCCGCGACCTCATCAGCATCCTGCGCACCCTGGAGGCGTCGGGGGCCCTGGCCGCCGACCTGGAGGTCAACTAGCCGTGAGCCTTCCCGATGGCATGGACGACCTGGCCGCCGGGGCGGCGCTGTCGGCCGACGTGTCCCAGAAGCTGCGCATCGACGCCCTGAAGCAGCAACTCGCCGGCGGCAAGTCCAAGGAGGCCAAGCTGCGCGAGGCCTGCCAGGGGTTCGAGTCGGTCTTCATCTCCAAGCTGTTCAATCAGATGCGGGCCACCGTGCCCAAGGACGGCCTGCTCCACGGCCAGTACGAGGACCAGTATTATTCGATGTTCGACAAGGCCATGTGCGACAAGATGGCCGAAGGCGGGGGCATCGGGCTGGCCGACATGATGTACCGGCAGCTGCGGGGCAAGGTGCTCGGCAAGAACGCCGGCGCGGCCGGGCAGGGCGATATCCTGCCGGCCAACCGTCCGGTCGGCACCGGCGAGGTCTTCACCCCGGCCACGGACCGCATCCCCCAGGCCGCGTCGGGATCGGAGGGCGGGCACCGTTCCGTCGCGGCCCAGCATTTTCTTCCGTCTCCGGGCCTCGGCCTGGCCCCGTCCCACGTCCCGGCGGCCACCGGCCGGGAGGCGGCCGAGGCCCAGGCCGGATCGCCCATGGCCGCCCCGGTCACGGGCGAGATCAGTTCGGAATACGGCTGGCGCACGGACCCCTTCAAAAAGCGCGGCGCCTGGCACGCCGGCATGGACATCGCGGCGGCCGAGGGCGATCCGGTCGCGGCCTGCTGGGACGGAACGGTGGTTTTTGCCGGGACCAAGGGCGGCTACGGCAACGTGGTGGAGGTCCGGCACGCCGGGGGATGGAAGAGTGTTTACGGGCATTTGCGGGGATATTCCGTCCGGGAGGGGGATCGCGTCGCGGCTGGCGGAAAAATTGCAGAGGTGGGTAGTACCGGGCGTTCCACCGGCCCGCACCTGCACTTCGAACTGCGGCGCGAGGATGGCACGGTGGATCCCAAAGGCATGCTGGCCCAGGCCGGGCTGCTGCAGGGTGACCTGTAACCAGTCGGTATTCATTGGGATAAAGGGGGGACGGCCATGATCGCCAGGATTTTCTCCAACCTCGAACGGCAACTGCGGGCCGTCATGCTCCTGGAGCAATTGCAACAGGAAGAATTTGCCCATCTTACCGCCCGCGATCCCGGGGGCGTGGCCACGGTCGAATTTTCCATCCAGGAGCTTTTGCGCCAGCTGACCGTCGAACGCGAGAGCCTGCACCGCGTCTACGCGGCCCTTGACCCCAAGGCGTCCCGTCTGGTCCACCTTCTCGACCGCTTTTCTCCGGAGCAGCGCGGCAAGGCCGGGGAACTCCTCGCCGCCATCGACGCCGCCGAGCAGCGTTGCGCCAAGCAGGCCGGCCGCAACTACGCCCTGGCCCTCGGATTGTTCGATGTCGCCAAGGGCAGCCTGGACAATCTGCAAAAGCTGCTCGTACCCAAGAAGGGCGTTTACGGGGCCAAGGGGCGCATGGCCACGGCGACGCCGCCGCCGGGGCTCATCAGCGGGAGACTCTGATGTCGAGCCTCAACTCCCTGCTCTCCATCGGGCGTTCGGCCCTTTTTGCCTCCCAGGCCTCCATCCAGGTCACGGGCAACAACATCGCCAACGTCGACACCGAGGGCTACAGCCGCCAGACGGTGGTGCTCAAGGACGGCGCCTACGTCAACACGGCGCCGGGCCAGCTCGGTTCGGGCGTGGTGGCCCAGGAGGTGGTGCGTTCCCACGATTCCTTCATCGAGGGCCAGTACATCCAGAAGATTTCGGCCAGGGACCGCTTCCAGGCCCTCTACGGCGGCCTGACCAGCGTCCAGAATCTGGTCAACGAATCCAACACCGACGGCATCAACAAGTCCCTGTCGGCCTTCTTCGACAACTGGGGCGACCTGGCCAGCGCCGTGGCCAGCAACGCCTCGGCGACAGCCATGCTCGGCAACACCGAGACCCTGTTGCGCCTTTTCCGTTCCACCTCCGACGCCATGGCCAACCTGGAAAAGCAGGCCAACGAGTCCATCGCCGCCGATGTCGACACCGTAAACTCCCTGGCCGAGGAGATCGCCGACCTCAACCGGCAGATCAACCAGATCCAGATCGACGGGGTCAACAACCCCAACAGCCTTTACGACCAGCGTGACCAGAAGGTTCGCGACCTGGCCTCCCTGCTCGATGTCAACGTCATCGACAACGGCAAGGGCAACATCACCGTCAACACCAACGCCGGCCAGACCATCGTGGACGGCACGGTGTCCTACGAATTCAAGTTCGAGCAGGGCCAGACGGTCCGGCAGCTTTCCTCGGCCTCCCGGGCGGCGGATTCCGATGTCCAGTGCTACTACGAGGGGGCGGACTCCCACGAATACACGGTCAAGGTGGTGAGCAACGGCGGCGTCGGCGGCACGGCGGCCTTCCAGGTGTCCCTGGACGGCGGCAGGACCTGGATCACGGACGATTCCGGCAAGACGGCGACGTTCGCGGCCAACGGCGAGGACGGCAAGGTCAAGGCGGGCGACCTGGAAATCTGGTTCGGCACGACCAGCAACGCCGGGACGTTGCCGGCAAGCGACCTCAATGTCGGCGACACCTTCACCCTGGTCCCCAAGAAGGCCCTGTACTGGTACACGACCGCGGGCACGCCCGTGAACGTCACCCCGCAACAGTACCCCGACGGCACGGACAACCCCACCCGGCTCACGGGGGGCGCCCTGGCCGGCGGATTCGAATTCCGGGACACGAAGCTCGGGGGCTACCGGGATTCCCTCGACGCCATGGTCGAAACCATGGTCTGGGAGGTCAACCGCGTCCATTCGCAGGGCGCGGGATTGTCGGCGTTCGCCTCGGTGCGGGGCTCCTACGGCGTCACCGACCCCGACGCGGCCCTCGGTTCGAACGCCTCCGGTCTGGTGTTCGGCGACCGTCTCGTCGCCGGGGCGACCATGATCTACGCCTACGACGCCAGCGGAAAGATGGTGTCCAACGCGGCCATCTCCATCGACCCGGCCGTCGATTCCCTCAACGATGTCGTGGACAAGATCAACGCCGCGTTCCCCGGGACGCTGTCCGCCTCGGTGGTCAACAACCAGCTTTCCATCACCGGCGTCGGCGCCGCCACCTTCCAGTTCGGCGACGATTCCTCGGGGCTGCTCGCGGCCCTTGGCGTCAACACGCTTCTGAGCGGCTCGACCGCCTCGGACGTGGCCATAAACAGCGTCGTGACCAGCGATCCCGGCCGGGTCTGCATCGGACACGTGGGAGCCGACGGCCTCGTGGCCGCGGGCGACAACGCCACGGCCAAGGCCATGGCGGCCCTCCAGGACAAGTCCGTGAATTTCCATGCGACGGGCAAGGCCGTATCCAGCCAGACGCTTGGCGGCTACTACGGCGCCCTGGTCGGCAGGATCGGCTCGGACACGTCCTCCGCATCCTATCAGGCCAGCTACCAGGGCACCCTGGCCTCGCAGCTCAAGGACGAGCAGCTTTCGGTGTCCGGGGTGAGCCTGGACGAGGAGCTGACCAACCTCATCAAGTTCCAGCATTCCTACCAGGCGGCGGCCAAGCTCATCAGCACGGCCGATGCGCTGTTCGAGACGCTTTTGGGGCTCAAGAACTAGCCCCCGGAGGTTCCCATGGTCATGCGCGTCACCCAGCAAAGCATCTACGGCAACATCATAAGCCACAACAACGCGTCGCTTTCCAAGCTGATTTCGACCAACCTCCAGTCCTCCACCCAGAAGCGCATCAACGCTCCTTCCGACGACCCCGTCGGCGCGGTGCAGGTGCTCGGCACCAGGACCGACATCAGCCAGCTCACCCAGTACCAGCGCAACATCACCTCGGCCAAAGGCTGGCTCACCCAGACCGACAGCACGTTGACCTCGGTCAGCACGCTGATCACCTCCATCAAGGGATACGCCGAGCAGGGCGCCACGGGCACGGTGACCAAGGAGAACCGCGGCGAGATATGCTCCGCGGTGCGGCAGTATTTCCAGCAGCTCATCTCCCTTGCCAACACGACCTACAACGACAGATCCCTGTTCGCCGGCCAGAAGACCGACACCGAGGCTTTCGCCCAGACCCTGTGGATGCATTCCAACGACCGAGCCTTCGACGCGGCCGTGGCCTCCAACGGCGGGTTTTCCATCGCCGGCGGTTCGGATACGGCCGTGCTCGTGCAGTTCACCGGCACCGACCCCGCCACCCACCGCCCCGCCTTCCGGTATTCCTCGGACGGCGGCACGACCTGGACCACCGGAAGCTATGCCGCCACGGCCCCTTCGGGGACGGCCCAGCGCCTGCAACTGGGCAACGGGCTGACCGTCGACGTTCCCGACGCCGCGTTGGACGCGGTGACCCCCAGCGCGACCACGGAGGACGCGAACGGCACCTGGATGTGGATCCGGCCGAGCGCCGTGTACCAGGGGAACGCCAAAGACTCCGTCACGGCGCGCCCCATCGGCACAAGCGTCGTCGACGCCGCGGCCGACGGAACCTTCGCCGGCAACGTCATGGTGCGGGCGGATTCGAACAGCAGCTTCGCCGCCGGCTCCACCTTCGGCTATTCCTACAGCCTCGACGGCGGCACGACCTGGGTGACGGGCAACACCTCGGGCGTGGCCGACGGGGATTCCGTCACCCTGGCCGTCCCCGGCGGCATCCTCACCCTCTCGAGCAACGGCGGCGGCATCGTGGCCGGCAACCAGTTCTTCATCCAGCCGGCCACGGCCGACATCACCATCGCCATCTCCCCGACGGATTCCGTGGTGGTCAACGGCGTGGGCAAGGACATCTTCGGCGGCATTTACAACGGCCAGGCCGTGGCGTTTAGCGGGTCCAACGCCGGCAACCTGTTCGAGACCGTGGGCAAGCTGATCGGCTACCTGGAGACCAACAACCAGCAGGGCTGCCAGGAGGCCCTGGAGGCCCTGACCGCCTCCCAGAACCGGATCCTCACCGTGGCGGCCTCGGTCGGCGCCCGGGAGAACCGGGTGACCGCGGCCGGGACCATGGTCCAGACCCTGAAGGAGAATTCCACCACGACGCTTAGCAACGTGGAAGACGCGGACCTGACCGAGCTCATCACCCGCCTGGCCGAGCAGGAACTGGCCTATCAGGCGGTGCTCAAGTCCTCGAGCACGGTCATGAATCTGTCGCTTGTCAGCTACATATAGCCGTCGCGGCGTTCCCCCGGTTGACAAAGAGGGGGACTGGCGCGTAAGAGATTTCGTAACAGGGCGCGATGACGGCATTTTTCGCGTCCGGAACCACAATCGGGGGCGCGGGCGTTCATGCTCATTTTAACCCGCCGGCCGGGCGAAAGCCTGCACCTGGGCGACCATATCAAGATCACGGTCCTGGGCGTCCAGGGCAAGCAGATCAAGATCGGGCTGGAAGTGCCCGATGATATGCAGGTGTATCGCGAAGAGGTCTATCTGCGGGTGCTCGAGCAGAACCGGCAGGCGCTTTGCGCCACGGATTCCGATGTCCTGGCGGCGGCGAAGTTATGGCCAAGAAAGACGAACGAATAGTCGAGACGCGCCTTGGGCGCATGAGCCTTCCCGAGGACCGTGTGCTCAACTTCCCCCGGGGCCTTATCGGTTTCATGGGGCATCACGAGTTCACCCTGATCCAGCTCCGGGAGGAATCCCCCTTCATGGTGCTCCAGAGCCTGTCCGACCCCAAGCTCGGACTGCTCGTGACCGACCCCTACATGTTCATGTCGGATTACGAGGTGGTCATCGGCGAGGTCGAGCAGCGGCTTTTGGGCCTCGAAAAACGCGAGCAGGCCACGATCCTGGTCACCGTGACCATCCCCCAGGGCATGCCCGAGCGCACGACCCTCAATCTGAGCGGCCCCATCGTGATCAACAACGAAACCCGCATGGGGCTGCAGATCCCCCAGACCGACGCGCGCTACCCGGCGCATTTCACCCCCGGCTCCGTTCCCACCAAGGACCATGCATAAAAAAACGCCTCCCCGGCCAGCGCGTCTGGCGGCCGGGAAGGCGTCGTTTCTCACGCTGTCCGCTGCCGGCTAGCCGAACAGGTCGGACTCCATGGTCAGCAGTTTTTCCGCGATCTTCTTGGAATCCGGCTGGTAGGTGCCGGCTTCCACCTGCGCCTTGAGGGCGGCCACCCGGTCGGCCCGAACGTCCGGGGCTTCCTGGGCGCTACGGCTGGCGAGGGAAACCAGCCGGGCGTCGTCGGACAAGGTGACCCTGTCGGAGGAAGAAGGCTGCTCGGCCTCCGAACTCCTGCCCCGGGTAACGCCCGCGGATTCGCCCGATTCGCCTCGGCCGACCCGGCTTTGCCCGTAGGGTTGCTTGATTCCGAATACCGTCTTGATGTCCATGGTTACCCCCCTCCCGCGTTTCACCCTCGCAATACGTATCGGCAGCGGGGGGACCGATCATTAGAGCATGGTTTCGTCGACTTTTTCCAGGGCCAATTCCCAGAGCCGCTTCACGACCCGGGCCTTTTCCTCGCCAACGATTTCCTCGGGTTCTCTTCCGGCGTTCATCCTGAAAAGCTGCATTTCCTGTTCTTCCGGAGGGTAGGCAAAAACGAGAGGATACCCGAGTTCCTCTTCCAGTTCGGCCTTGATTTCCTCCACGACCGGCGTGTCGGAGCCGGTCACGATGCAGTTTTCAACGATTTCCGCGGCCACCCGACCGACAAGTTCCCGGCGCTTCGCCTCCCGGGAGATCCTGACCTCGTCCTCGGCTCCGGCGGCCCGGAGCGAACGGCGGTAACGGGCCAGGCGCCTGGCCGTGGTCACCTGCCGTCCGTAGGTGCGCAGCATGGCGCGGACCTGGTAGGGGAACGCGGTCAAGGCTTTTCGACTCCTTCTCTCGTGTTATCGGACAGCCGCGCCATACCTTTAGGCCAGGCGCGGAAAAAAATCCACGCCGAAGCCGCGCCGCGGCCTCCCGGCCTTTCTTGTGCCGGACCGGGCTTTGCCTTATAAGTCGCTTCTTCCGCCGCGAAGGGGAAAGAACGCACAAGGAGTGGGCCCGGACGCATGCAGCCCGACATCAAGACCGTTCTCGTCATCTACAAGGCCGATCACGAACAAGCCCGAGGCGTTGCCTGGGTCGTGGCCGATTGGCTGGTCGAGCGCGGCGTGACCGTCCTTGTCCGGGAAAACCTTCCCGACGCGCCCCGCGTCGTCGCCCCTGCGGGGGCGACGGTGGCCGCCCCCCCGGATCTGGCCCTGGTGCTCGGCGGCGACGGCACCATGCTTTCGGCCGTCCGGCAGGGCGTGGCCGAGGGAACGCCGCTTTTGGGCATCAATCTGGGCCGGGTCGGGTTCATGACCACGGCGAGCCTGGACGACTGGCCCGAGGTGCTGACCGAAACCCTGCAAGACGGTTTCGTCGTCGCCAGGCGCCTGCTGATCGAGATCGCCGTCCAGCGGGGCCGGGAAACGGTTTTCACCACCACCGCGGTCAACGACGCGGTCATCAGCCGCGGGGCCATGGCCCGGCTCGCCTCCTTCGAGGTGACCCTCGGCGACGCCGATGTCTGCACGCTGCGGGCCGACGGCGTGGTGGTCTCCACGCCCACCGGATCCACGGCCTACTGCGTCTCGGCCGGCGGCCCGCTCGTCTACCCCGGGCTCGATGTCCTGTGCGTGGTGCCGATCTGCCCTTTCCTGAGCGATTTCAAACCGGTGGTCGTGCCGGCCGACGCCCCTGTCCGCCTGGCGCTGGCGGCGCCGGAAACCAACATGTATCTGACCTGCGACGGCCAGGAACTTTTTCCCCTCGACGACAACGACGTGGTGGTGATCAGGAAGTCCGAACGCTGCCTGCGACTGGCCAAGCGTAAAAACGACAGCTACTTCGAACGGCTGCGACTCAAGGGGTTCATCAACAGGCCATGACCAAGGACTCGCCTTCCCTTTCCCCCGTGCCGGGCCAGCCGCCGCGCTACGGCGTCGACCCGGTGCTCGACGCCTGGCTGCTCCATTTCATGACGGAGAACAACCTCGAGCACTCCATCGACCCCGAGAAGAACGCCTCGCCGGAGCAGCTCCGCTTCATGGTGTCCCTCCCCCAGGACCAGATCTACGTTCCGTGTTCCGACGCCATGTTCTCCCATCTCCTGAGCGAACGGGCCGATTCCATGGTCGTGACCGAATACGACGAGCGGCTGGCCCGCGTCGGCCGGCTCATCGACGCCTTCGTTCCCGACGCCTACGCCGGCCGGAAGATCCGGACGCTTTGCGAACTCAAGTACCGGCAGGCCCTGGTCAAGCCGACCCTGATCCCCTCGCGGCTGGCCAAGCGGCTCAACACCATTTTCCTCACCCAGTCGGGGCTGGACGATCCCCACCGGGAGCGCAAGCGCCTTTTCAACCGCCGGGCCGCGGCCTTCATCCAGAGCCGGGCCCTCGACGAGATGCTGCACGCCTGCCCCCAGGATCTGCCGGGCTGCCGGGCCATCCCGGACCTGCGCTTCGCCCTGGACATGCTGGAGCTCAAGAGGCTTTTCTGGCTCAGCACCATGCCGGCCCTCTGGGAAGGGGAGGGGACTCCGCCCGGTTCCGCGACCCTCGACACGGCCCTGCGGGACTTCCCCGGGGATTTCGACCGGTTCGCCGCCATGCTCGATCCGCGCCGGGGCGGGGGGCGCAAGATCCTCTACCTGCCGGCCACGGCCGGCGGCGTGCTCTTCGACCTGCTGATCGTCAGGGCCCTTTTGCGCCAGGGGCACCGGGTGATCCTGGCGCTCAAGGACGGGTTCTATTTCGACGCGCCCACCATGTGGGATGTCGACGCCGACCCCGTCCTGGACGCCGCCCTGGACGGCGCCCATTTCCTGGCCGACCAGCACGTGGGCAAAAACGACCTGCTCCAGGTGATGCGCGAGAATCCCCTCACGGTGATCTCCGACGGCACCAGGGAGCGCCTGAACCTCTACCGCGTCTCGGTCGCCTTCGCCCGGGCCTGGAAGGAGGCGGATCTGGTCATCGCCAAGGGGCCGCTCAACCATCGCCGGCTCATGGAGACGAGCCACCTGTTCACCCGCGACGTGCTTGTCTTCCACCGGGACCAGGCGGGGAATTTCCGTCTGCGTTTCAAGCCCCGGGCCCCGGGGGCCCGGTCGTTCACCGAGGGCGACATCACGGCCAAGGCCGAGGAGATCATCGAGGATATGCGCGCGGCCAAGGCCGCCGGCAAGTCGGTGATGTTTTACAGCGCGGTCATCGGTTCGATCCCCGGCCAGACCCAGACGGCCATCGCCCTGGTGACGGCTTTCGTGGCCCACCTGCGGGAGAAACTGGCCGACACCCACGTCATCAACCCCGCCGAGCACTTCGAGCAGGGCATGGACGCCGACGACCTGATGTTCATGTGGGAGAAGGTCCAGCGCAGCGGCCTGCTCGACGTCTGGCGCTTCCAGACCCATTTCGACATCGAGAAGAGCTTCGAGCTCCTCGGCCGCAAGGTGCCGCCGGTGTGGGCCGGCAAGGACGCCACCTTCTCCACGGGCTGCACCAAGGAGATGCGCATCGCCCTGTCCATGCAGGCCCGCCAGCCGGAGCTCCAGATCATCGGTCCGGACCCGGAGAAGTTCTTCCGCCGCCGGGAATACGGCGTGGGCAAGTTCTTCGATTCGGCCATCGGCGGCCGGTAGGACGCCGGGACGAGTCCGCGAACGGCCTATTCCTTGGGCGTGTGGCTTCCCCGGCAGACCACCTTGACCGGGGCCATGGTGATGCCGAAGAGCTTGCGCAGGCCGTTTTCCAGGTATTTCACGTAGGAGTCGCGCACGCGTTCGGTGTCGCTGACGAAAAAGACGAAGGTCGGCGGCGGATCCGAGGCCTGGGTCAGGTAGTAGAACTTGGCCCGGCGGCCGTTGACCAGGGGCGGCTGGTGCCGGTCGAGCACCTCGCGCATGGCCCGGTTGAGGGCGCCGGTGCCCACCCGGATATGGCACTCCGCCCAGATGTCCTCGGCCAGGGGCAGCACCTTGCCCACGCCCTTGCCCTTCTGGGCCGAAATGTAGAGCACGGGCACGTGGGGGCAGATGCGCAACTCGTTCTGGATGTCCTTGCGCAGGGCGAGCATGTCCTTCTGGGGCACCATATCCACCTTGTTGACGGCGATCAGAAACGGCGTGCGCTCCTTGTCCAGATAGGAAATGAGCCGCTTGTCCTGGACCCCGACCCCGCCCGTGGCGTCGATGACCACCACGGCCACGTCGGCCCGCTTGGCGCTGCCGAGGGCCTTGCCGACGCTGTAGCGTTCCAGTCCGTCGGTGATGCGGGTGCGCTTCCTGACGCCGGCCGTGTCCACGAACACGTACCGTTTCCCCTTGCGCGCCACGGCCACGTCCACGGCGTCGCGGGTGGTGCCGGCCACCTCGCTGACGATGAGCCGTTGCTCCCCGACCAGGGCGTTGACCAGGGAGGACTTGCCGGCGTTGGGCCGGCCGAGCACGGCCAGGCGCAGGCCCTTTTCCAGGGTCTCGGCCGGGGCCTCCTCGTCCTTCTCGGGCAAAAGGCCGGCCAGGGCCTCGACCAGTTCCTTCTGGCCGTGTCCGTGGGCGGCGGAAAGCGGATAGAGCGGAAAGCCCCAGGCGTGGAATTCGGCGGTCAGGGCTGGCACGCGTTCCAGGCCGTCGACCTTGTTGACGGCGACCACGACCGGCTTGCCGATGCGGCGCAGCCGTTCGGCCATCTCGTCGTCGAGGGCGGTGCGCCCCGACTTGCCGTCGACCAGGAACAGCACCACGTCGGCCATGGTCAGGGCGATCTCGGCCTGGACCACGATCTGGCGGGCCAGCCCCTCCTCGGCGTCGAAGTCCATGCCGCCGGTATCGACGAGGGTCACCACCCGTCCGTCGAGTTCGACGGCCGCTTCCAGACGGTCGCGGGTGACGCCCGGGCGGTCGTGGGTGATGGCCTGCTGGCGTCTGGCCAGCCGGTTGAACAGGGTGGACTTGCCGACATTGGGGCGTCCGACGATGGCCACGATGGGGGGCATGAGGTATCGGCTCTCCTTGGGATGGGAAGAAGGGGCTGCGCGGTTTTCACCCGCGCCAGCGGGGCGAGCCAGAGGCTTGACCACGGCCGGGGGGCCTCTGTCAAGACGGCACGTCCATGACGGCCTATAAGGGGAATCGGGCGCCCGGACAAGGGGCGGTTCGCCGGGGCCGCCGGGGAGGGGCGCAACCCCCTCCCCGGACATGGCTATTTCCCGCCAATGGCGGCGCGGATGGACTCCGGGTAGGGCGCGGTCAGGACGCCACGCTCGGTGATGATGCCGGTGATGAGCTCGGCCGGGGTGACATCGAAGGCGTAGTTGAAGACCGGAACGTTTTCCGGGGTGATGCGGTGTTCGCCCACATGGGTGACCTCGCGGGCCGGGCGGTCCTCGATGGGGATGCCGGCGCCGGTGGCGATGTCGAGGTCGAAGGTCGAAGCCGGGGCGGCGACGTAGAAGGGGACGCCGTGGGCCTTGGCCACCAGGGCCACGGTGTAGGTGCCGATCTTGTTGGCCGCGTCGCCGTTGGCCGCGATGCGGTCGGCGCCGACCACCACCTTCTGGATCATGCCCTGCTTCATGAGGTGCCCCACGGCGTTGTCGCAGGCGACGGTGACCGGGATGCCCTCCTTGGCCAGTTCGTAGGCGGTGAGCCGGGCGCCCTGGAGGAAGGGCCGGGTCTCGTTGGCGACGACCTTGATGCGCTTGCCCTGCTCGAAGGCCGCGCGGATGACGCCGAGGGCCGTGCCGTAGCCGGCCGTGGCCAGCGCCCCGGCGTTGCAGTGGGTCATGACCGTGTCGCCGTCGGCGATGTGTTCCGCGCCGTTGCGGCCCATGGCCTTGTTGATCTCGATGTCCTCGGCCTGCATCTCCTGGGCCGCGCCGAGCCAGGCCGAAACCAGGGCGTCGCGGGAGACCTCGCCCATCGTCCGCCAGGCCGCGCGCATGCGGGCCACGGCCCAGCGCAGGTTGACGGCCGTGGGCCGGGCCTGCTCCAGTTCCAGGAGCAGCGCCTCCAGGCGATCCGCCCAGGCGTTCCCGGCCTCGCCGGCCTCGCGGGCGGCCAGGTGGCAGCCGTAGGCGGCCGTGACGCCGATGGCCGGCGCGCCGCGCACCACCATGGTCCGCAGGGCGTAGATCGTATCGGCGGTGTTGCGGCACACGAAGTATTCCTCGCGGTCCGGGAGAAAACGCTGGTCGAGCAGGAGGAGGGCATGTCGGTCGGCCGAAAAGACAATATGGTCGGTCATTGTTGTACTACCCGTGAACAAGATCCGAAACACGGTTCCACGCCGCCCCGGAAGGCGGGGCGCTGGGGGAACGATTCCCCCGGAGGGCGGGAAGCGGCGGGGAGAAGGCCCCCGGCGGCCCCTACCCGAGCTTTTTCCGCAACAGTTCGTTGACCAGGCCCGGATTGGCCTGCCCCTTGGTGGCCTTCATGATCTGGCCGACGAAAAATCCCATGAGTTTGGTCTTGCCGCCCCGGTAGGCCTCCGCCTCGGCGGGATTGGCCGCGATCACCGCGTCCACCGCGGCTTCCAGGGCGGAGGTGTCGGAGATCTGGGCCAGGCCTTTGTCCTTCACGTAGACGGCCGGGTCGAGCCCCCCGGCGAACAGCTCGGGGAAGATCTGCTTGGCGATCTTGCCGGAGATCACCCCGTCGTCGATGAGCTTGATGAGCGCGGCCAGCTTGTCCGGGGTGAAGCCGCAGGCGGCGGGGGCGGTCCCGGACTGGTGGAGCTCGCGCATCAGTTCGGTCTGCACCCAGTTGGCGGCCTTCTTGGGATCGGCCCCGGCGGCGACGGCCGCCTCGAAGTAGTCGGCCACGTCGCGTTCGGCGGTCAGCACGTCGGCGTCGTAATCGGAGAGGCCGAGTCTGGCCGCAAAACGTTCCCGGCGGGCCACGGGCAGTTCCGGCAGCTCGGCGGCCCATTGCCCGACGGTGGCCGCCTCGATGCGCAGCGGCACCAGGTCCGGGTCCGGGAAGTAGCGGTAGTCGTGGGCCTCCTCCTTGCCGCGCATGGAGGCGGTGACGTTTTTCGCCGCGTCGTAGAGGCGGGTTTCCTGGACCACGGGCAGCCCGTCGTCGAGAAGGTCGGCCTGGCGTTCCACCTCGTATTCGAGGGCCTTCTGGACGTGGCGGAAGCTGTTGAGATTCTTGAGCTCGGCCCGGGTTCCGAAGGCCTCCTGGCCCACGGGGCGCAGGCTCACGTTGGCATCGCAGCGAAACGAGCCTTCCTCCATGTTGCCGTCGCAGATGTCGAGGTAGACCAAAATGGCGCGAAGGGCCTTCAGGTAGGCCACGACCTCCTCCGGGGCGCGCATGTCCGGCTCGGAGACGATCTCGATCAGGGGCACGCAGGCCCGGTTCAGGTCCACGTAGCTCCGGTTGTCGGCGGCCGAGTGGATGTTCTTGCCGGCGTCCTCCTCCATGTGGATGCGCGTGATGCCGATGCGCCGGTTCACGCCGTCCACGGAGATGTCGATGTGGCCGTGCTCGCACAACGGCTGCTCGTACTGGGATATCTGATAGCCCTTGGGCAGGTCGGGATAGAAGTAGTTCTTGCGGGCGAAAACGGACACGGGGTTGATGGCGCAGTGGGTGGCCAGGCCCATCTTGACGGCGTATTCGACGGCGGTGGCGTTGAGGACGGGCAGGACGCCCGGCATGCCCGCGCAGACCGGGCAGACGTTCTCGTTGGGATCCTCGCCGAAACGCGTGGAGCAGCCGCAGAAAATCTTGCTTTCGGTTTTGAGTTGGGCGTGCACCTCCACGCCGATGACCGTCTCGTACCTGGCCATGAAGCGCTCCTTCGGCCGCGCGCGGCGCGGCGCCGAGAAATTTCGTGCCGGGGTGTACCCCGCATCCGGCAAGCGGGTCAATGGCGGGACCGGCGCGGGAGGAACGGCGCGAACCGGTTGTCTTTTTGGAAACGGGCGCCTACAAGAAAGGGGTTCCGGTCCGGGCCGCGCTGGCGGTGGCCGGCGAACGACATTTTTGAATCGAGAGGCATGCCATGGGCACTGTGAACACGTTGACGGGGCGCGGTCTTCGCGCCTTCGTGCTGGTTCTCGTTTTGCTGGTTGCGGGCGTCATGGTTTGTTCCCGGCCGACCGTGGTCCTGGCCCAGGAATACGAGGCCATGCTGCCCGCGGAACTCGGCCGCGAGGTCCGCAAGGCCGAAAGCGAGTACCGCAAGATCATGGACGAGGTGAACGCGGCGGAAAACGAACGGATCGCCCGCGGGGCGGCCGGAGCGGCCGAGGCCGAGTTGCGGGCCCTTGACGCCAAATTGGGCGCCCTCGTGACCAAGGCGGAAAAAGTCAAGATACATGCCGACTACCTTGAGGAACTCTATACCGCCAAGCAGCGGGAATACAAGAACAAGTAGGTCGCGGGGGCGCGGTGCCCCGATGCGCCGCACCCGTTTTTGACGTTGCCGGCGGCAACCCCCGGGAAGTCCTCCCGCCGGGTTGCCGCTTTCGTTCGCGCGCCCCGGCCGTTCCCCTTTTCCCTTCGCCCCGTATTTTCGCTTGACCCGGCTCCCCGCCGAGGTAACATTCCATACCATAGACCTTCCCCTTTCAACTCCCCCGCCGGCGGACCTTGGCGTCTCCCGGCCGGATGCCGAGGTCGCGCATGGCGCTTCCCAGAAAGCTCCTTCTGGTCGTGGCCCTTGCCGTCGCGGCGCCACTCGTCGGCGCCGCCGCCCTGCGCCTTTGGGTCGACCCCGAAGCCTTCAAGCCCGGGATCGAGGAGTTCGTGCGACATTCCACGGGACTTTCCCTGCGCGTGGAAGGCCCCTTGCGGCTGAGCTGGTTCCCCTGGCTCGGCATCGAAATCGGCAGGGCCAGCCTGGGCGGCGTCGCGGGTTTCGAGGAGGAGCCCTTTCTGCGGGTGGAGGGCGCGGCCATCAAGGTACGGCTGGCAGCCCTGGTGCGGGGCGAGCTCGAAGCCGGTGCCATCCGTCTCGACGGTCCCGAGATCACCCTTGTCAGGGCCGCCGACGGCCGGGCCAACTGGCAGGCCCTTCCCGTGCGGGAGGTGCGCCTGGAGCGGGAGCGGGTCGTCGTGCGCTCCGACGCCGGGCAGGCGGCCTTCCGCTACCAGCTGGAGGGGCTTTCCGTGTCCGGCGGCCGCCTGACGTTCGAGGACCGGGCCTCGGGACGCACTGTGCGGGCCTCGGACGTGCGCGTCGACGTGGGGCGCATCGCCACCGGGGAAACCAGCGATGTCACCCTGGGGTTCACGCTGGAGGCGGAGCGGCCGCGCGTCGCCGCGACAACGCGCCTGACGGGAAAACTGCGGGCGGACCCGGGCAATCTCGTCTTCGCCTTCGACCATGCGGACCTCGGCCTCGACGCCCGGTCCCCGGACCTGCCCCTGCGGCGGCTTTCGGGCACGGGCCGGGCCGACGTGACGGTCAACGGCCAGGACGCCCGGGTGTCGGTGAAAGGTATCGCCCTGTCGGCCACGGCCGCCGGCGGCATGTTTCCGGAGGAGGGGACGACGGCCACGCTCTCTGGGAATTTCGACTGGAGCGCCACCGAGGGGCGGCTCGTCTTTTCGGACATGGTTCTGGAGGGATCCGGGCTGCGGGCCACGGGCCGCCTCGACGGCGAAACGGGCCCCGCCGGCGCCCCGCCCCGTTTCGTGTGGCAGTTTGCCACCAACGCCTTCGATCCCAGGGCCCTGCTGGCCTCCGTCGGCATCACCCTCTCCGGCCTGCCCGAGGGCGCCCTGTCCCTGCTCGAAACCCGGGGCGAGGCGGTATTTACACCGTCGGCCCTGGGGCTTGCCGTCGACCCCCTGCGCCTCGACGGTCAGCATATCGCCCTGACGGTCCATGTGGAACATTTCGACAAGCCGGCCATCCGGTTCGAGTTGACGGCCGACGCCCTGGACGCCGACCGCTACCTGGCCGCCGGGAGGGAGGGCGGGCCCCGCTCCGACCGGGAGACGGGCGGCGCGGCGCCATCGACTTCGGCCAGCGTCACCGGGCGCATCCGCCTCGGGCGGCTCGGCCTGCGCGGCCTGGCCCTGACCAACGTCCAGGCCGACGTGGCCGCCTCGGGCGGCACGGTGACGGCGCGGCCCGTCTCTTTCGGCCTTGCCGGGGGCACCGTGTCCGGCGGCCTGAGCCTGGAGACGGCCCGGGCGGCCCCCTCCCTGCGGCTTGGCGCCACGGTTTCCGGGGTTGCGGTCAAGCCCGTCCTGGCGGCCCTGGCCGGACAGTCGGCCCTCTCCGGAACCCTGTCGGCCAAGGCGGACATCAGTTGCGCCGGGGGCTCGCCGGAGGCGCTGCGGGCGTCGCTTTCCGGCCCCGTGTCCCTGCGGCTGGAAAACGGCCAGGTGGAGGGCTTTTCCGTCTCGCCGCAGCTTCTGGCCAGTCTCAAGGCGCTCGTCGGACTGGCGGATCTGAGCCCCCAGGGCATTGTGCAGGCCACGGGCACCCTTGGTCAGGCGGTGTCCGCCTCGCGCCAGGGGAGCACCCCGATCTCCCTGGCCTCGGCCGCTTTCCAGTTTCACGGCGGCGTGGGGACGACCCGGGATGTCCTGGTCCGCGCCCCCCAGGGGCAGGTGACCGGGGCGGGCAGCGTGGATCTGGGCCGGGAGCGGCTCGACCTGGCCCTTCGGGCCGACATCGCGGGCGTGGGTTCCGTGCCCCTGCTGGTCGGGGGCGGGTTCGCCTCGCCGGATGTTTCGGTGGACAAGGGCGCCCTGGCCAAACAGGCCGTCACGTCCGTTCCCCGCATGCTGGAAAAGGGCGTCAAGGAAACGGGCAAAAACGTCCTGGATTCCGTGAAAGGGGTTTTCCGGGGACCGTAGACGGCGGAGGGCGTCGGTGGAAACGGTGCGCGACAATCGGGAAGGCCGGCCGCGAGATGGCTGCCGGCGGGGGAAGTTGCGGGAAGGATAGGGAAAAAACAGTAAATGCTATAAACTATATTTTTGAGTTATGGTATGCAGGATTATTCGTTGCCGGCTGTGGTTGTAATTATCCGGCAAAAAGCGTAGGTGATCGGGGGTAAATAATTTTCTTCCCCGTGGCCTGCGTTGAGGGATGTGCCATCATGGGATGGGCGGATTGCTTTCACACTGTACCATGACAGAGGGTCGGAACCATGCGCCTCCTTACCTACAGCCGGTACGGGACCAGAATGGTGCTCGACATCGCCCTCAAAGGCCGCAAGGGGCCCGTGCAGATGAGCGAGATCGCCAGAAACCAGGACATTTCCCAGAAATACCTGGAAAAAATCATTCGTATCCTCAAGGAGGCCGGCATCATCGTGAGCGTGCGCGGTCCCAAGGGGGGGCATCTCCTGGCCCGGCCGCCGGAGGAGATCACCGTCGGCGAGGTCGTGCGCGTCCTCGAGGGCGACATGTTTCTCGTGGACTGCCTCAAACGGCCGGAAACGTGCACCAACGTCTCCCGCTGCCTCACCCGCATGATCTGGCAGGAAGGCAGCCAGGCCATATTCCGCAAGTTCGACCAGATCACCTTCGCCGAGTTGATCCGCTACGCCGAGCAGGGCATCAAGTTCGGCGACTTCTGTCTGGCCGAGGGAGCCGAGGACGTGGCCGATCTGATGGCGAGCGGGGCGACGGCTCCCTGAGCGCCCGGCACAAGACGGCCTGGCAAGGGCGGGACGGCCGACGGGCGCGGTGACGGGCCGCGCGGGCTGTCCGCCCTTTCCCCGAACGTCGCGGAGCAGGCATGTTCAACCCTCTCGCCTTCATCCAACGCAGCCTGGCCCCCAAGATCATTCTGGCCATGGGGCTGACGCTGTTCCTTTGCAGCTTCATCCTCTCCTACTTCACCATCCAGTATCAGAAACGCTATGTCATGGAGGAGCTGACCTCCGGGGCGGAGCGGCTGAGCAACACCATCATGCTCGGCGCGCATTACGCCATGCTCAACAACTCCCGCGACGAGATCGCCCAGATCGTGCGCAACGTCTCCAGGCAGAAGGAAATCCTGGCCATCCGCATCTACAACAAGGACGGAGCCATCAAGTTTTCGAGCCTGCCCGGCGAGGTGGACCGGACCGTGACCATCGACCACGAGGCCTGCCGGGTCTGCCACAGCGTCTCGCCGCCCCGGACGGCGCTGTCCCCCAGCCGGCGCACCCGGGTGACCACCGACGCCGACGGACGGCGGGTCGTGGTCTGCCTTTCCCCCATCGGCAACGAGCCCGTGTGCGCCAACGACGCCTGCCACGTCCATCCGCCCGAGCGCACGGTGCTCGGCGTCCTCGACGTGGTCATGGACCTGGAGGACACGGAGCGCGATTTCCTCGACTACCAGCGCCACGTCATCGGCCTGGCCGTCGCCGCCTTCCTGCTCACCTCCACGGGCTATTACTTTTTCCTGTCCCGCTTCCTCACCCAGCCCCTGCGCCGTCTGGCCCGGGGGGCGCGGCTGATCGGCAAGGGCATGTTCTTCTCGCCCCTTTCCATCCAGCAAAAGGACGAGATCGGCGAGCTGGCCACGGCCGTCAACACCATGGCCGGGGAGATCGCCGCCAAGCAGGCCGAGATCAACAAGCAGCGCGACGAATACCAGCAGCTGTTCGCCCAGGTGCCCTGCAGCATCACCGTCCAGGACCGTTCCTACCGGCTTTTGCGCTACAACCAGGAATTCAAGGACAAGTTCAAGCCGGTTCCCGGCGACTACTGCTACCATGCCTACAAGGGGCGTTTCTCGAAGTGCGAGCACTGCCCCGTGGAAAAGACCTTCGCCACGGGAGAGCCCCAGATCAGCGAGGAAAGCGGTTTCAACAAGGACGGCTCCCCGGCCCACTGGATCGTCCATTCCTCGCCCATCCTCGGACCGGGCGGGGAGATCGTGGCGGCCATGGAGATGAGCCTGGACATCACCGCCCGCAAGGAACTGGAAGACAAGCTCAAGCGCACCGAGAAGAAATACCACGCCATCTTCCGCAACATCCCCAACGCCGTCTTCGTCCTGGACAAGGACACCCTCGGCATCATCGACTGCAACCAGACCGTCGAGGCCATGTACGGCCACGTCTGCCGGGATCTGATCGGCACCTCCTTCCTCGATCTGTTCGATCCCAAGGAGCGCGAGCAATACGCCTCCCAGTTGCGGGCCTTCTCCGTCATCAACCAGGCCAGGAACCTCGGGAAGGACGGCACGACGCTTTACGTGGACATCCGGCTGGCCGTCTCCGAGCACGAACCCGGCCGCGACGCGCTCCTCGTCTCCGCAAGCGACATCACCAAGCGCCTGGAGACGGAGCGCAAGCTCATCCAGGCCGGCAAGATGGCCACCCTCGGCGAGATGGCCACGGGCGTGGCCCACGAACTCAACCAGCCCCTGACCGTCATCAAGACGGCCAGCCGTTTTTTCATCAAGAAGATCGGGCGGGGCCAGACCATCGCCTCCGACGTGCTCGGGACCATGGCCCGGGAGATCGACGCCTCGGTGGACCGGGCGACACAGATCATCAACCATCTCCGGGAGTTCGGCCGGAAATCCGACCTCACGGTGGAGCGCGTGCGCCCCAACGCGGTGCTGGAGAAGGCCTTCGACCTGTTCAGCAAGCAGCTCGTGTTGCGCCAGATCGAGGTCGTCTGGCGCCTGGACCCGGCCCTGCCGGAAATCATGGCCGAGTCCAACCGGCTGGAGCAGGTGTGCATCAACCTGCTCCTGAACGCCCGGGACGCCATCGAGGAGCGGGCGGAGCGGGAGCCGGGCGCGCCCCGGCGCATCACCCTGGCCACCCGGGCGCGGGATTCCTGGGTGGAGATCGAGGTGACCGACTCCGGAACGGGCGTCCCGGCACCGCTTCGCGGCCGCATTTTCGAACCCTTCTACACCACCAAAAAGGTCGGCAAGGGGACCGGGCTGGGACTTTCCATCAGCTACGGCCTCGTCAAGGATTTCGGCGGCACGATCCAGGTCGCCAACGCGCCGGAGGGCGGCGCCGTCTTCACCATCCGCCTGCCGGCCGTCAGGGAGCCCAATGACTGAAACCGTTCTTTTCGCCGACGACGATCCGGGCATCCGCCGGGTCATGGCCATCGTGCTGGCCGACGCCGGGTTCACGGCCCTGACCGCCGCCGACGGCGGGGAGGCCCTGGAGTTTTTCCGGCGCAGCCGCCCGGGAATCGTGGTCACGGACATCCGCATGCCGGGCCTCGACGGCATCGGCCTGCTCGGGGCCGTCAAGGAGCTCGATCCCGACGTGGAGGTCATCGTCACCACCGGCCATGGCGACATGCGGCTGGCCATCGAGAGCCTGCGTCTCGGGGCTTCCGACTTCCTGACCAAGCCCATCGACGACGAACTCCTCGGCTTCGCCCTGGAACGGGCCAGGGAGAAGCGCGACCTCAAACGCCGTCTGGCCGCCTACACCGTCCGCCTCGAGGAGCTCGTCGAGGAAAGGACCCGCCGGCTGGTCCAGGCCGAGCGGCTGGCCGCCGTGGGCCAGACCGTGGCCGCCATGTCCCATGCCATCAAGAACATGGCCTGCGGCCTCGACGCCTCCATGTATGTCATGGAAAAGGGGCTGGAGAAGGACAACCGCGAATACCTCGAAAAGGCCTGGGAGATGATCCGGCGCGACGTGGCCCGCCTCAAGGACCTGTCCCTCCAGCTCCTGGACTACGCCAAGCCGGTGGCCTTGCGCCCGGCCTCCGTGGATGCCAACGCGCCGGCCCGGGAGGCCCTGCGCCTTCTCGAGGCCACGGCCGCGGGGGCCGGGGTGGAGCTGGCGTCCGGACTGGACCCGGAACTCGGCCGGGCCGTCCTCGATCCCGAGGCGGTCCATGCCTGCCTGGTCAATTTCCTGCGCAACGCCGTCGAGGCCTTCGAGGGGAGGAATCGGGCCCGGCCGCGCGTGGAGCTCTCGACCCGGGCGGAGGGGGAGGAGGTGGTCTACGAGGTCTCGGACAACGGTCCGGGCGTGGACGAGGAGGTGCGGGACCGGCTTTTCGCCGGTTTTTTCACCACCAAGGGGGACCGGGGGACCGGGATCGGGCTGATGAGCGCCCGCAAGCTGGCCGAGGCCATGGGCGGCTCCATCGTCGTGGACTCGCGGCCGGGGGAGGGGGCCAGGTTCAGCCTGCGGCTTCCCCGCGAGCCTCTGCCGCGTCGTCCCGGGACGCGACCCGCGCCTGGGGAGGCAGTTCCCGGGGCAGGCGCACCGTGAAGGTCGAGCCGACGCCCTCCTCGGAGGCCACCTCGATGCTGCCGCCGTGCTGCTGGACCACCTGGTTGCTGACGAAAAGGCCGATGCCCGTGCCGCTCGACCCCTTGGACGAGAAAAAAAGGGTGAAAAGCCGGCCCTGGGTTTCCGTGTCCATGCCGACGCCGGTGTCCGTGACGACGAAGGCCACATCCTTCTCGCCGGGGCGCACGGTGAAGGTGATGCGTCCCGGGCCTCGTTCCCGCTCGGCCACGCAGGCGTCCACGGCGTTTTCCAGGATGTTGACGAGTCCGGCCGAAATGGCGTCGGCGTCGGCCTCGAATTCGCCGGCGTCCCTGGGGATGTCCGTGGTGAAGGCGATGCCCCGGGCCGCGGCCTTGTGCTCGGCCAGGGTCGCCACCCCGGCGGCGAAGTCGGCCACGGAAAGCCGTTTCCAGGCAAGCTCCCGTTTCTTGGCGTAGTAGAGGATGTCGAGGACCATCTTGCGGATGCGCCCCACGAGATGCTTCACGTCGGTGAACCCTTCCTCGGACCAGTCGCGCCGGTCGTTGGCCAGGCCGAATCCCAGGCGGTAGATGCCGCCGTCGAGAGCCGTGAGCAGCCCCTTGATGCCGTGGGCCGTGGAGCCGATGAGCATGCCGAGGGAGCTCAGGCGGTCCTGGAGGCGGCGCAGTTCCGTGATGTCGAGGGACATTTCCATGACCAGCCCCACCGCGCCTTCCTCGTCGAGGATGGGCGCGGTGCGTACGAGCACGTTGCGGCGCTGGCCGTCGCGGGTCATGACCACGGTTTCCTGGTGGTGCGGGGCGCCGTCGTCGAAGGTCTTGACGGCCGGGCAGTCGCGGCAGGGGGCTTCCCGGCGCATGTAGACGGCGTGGCATTTGGCGCCGGGCGGCGGGGCGAAGCCCTGCTTGAAGAGCCGGTTGGCCTCGACGATGCCGAGTTCCCGGTCCACCACGGCGATGAAGCAGGGCGCCTCGTCGAAGAGTTGGCGGAAGCGGGCCTGGGTGGACTTGAGTTCCTCGCGCAGGCGCCGGACCTCGGTCACGTCCACGGCGACCTCGAGCACGAGTTCCACCTCGCCGTCGTTGTCGAGGATGGGGGCGGTATGCACCAGGACGGGGATCTCCCGGCCGTCCCCGTCCACGAGCACGGCGTTTTCCCGGTGCCCCCGTCCCGAGGCCAGGGCCGTATCCGCCGGGGTCGGCCCGGTTCCCGCGTAGAGTTCCCGGCCCGCGCTGCCGATGCGGTTGCCGAAGCGTTCCCGGTGGAGCTGGTTGGCGGCCACGATGCGGCCCGCGCGGTCGGTGATGGCGATGAAGCAGGGCAGGTCGCCGAAGACGCCGCCTTCCTCGCCCAGACTCGCGATCAGGGTGCGCAGGCCGGCCGAAAGGCCGTCGGCCACCTGGCGGGCGGCCAGGGCCCGTTCGGCGGCGAGCAGCGCCGCGGCCTGCTCGCGCACCCGGCGCTCCAGATCCTCGGTGTGCTCGCGAAGCCGGCGCCGCATGGCGATGCGTTCCCTGGCCCGCTTGAGGGCGATCTCCAGGACATCGTCGTTGATGGGCTTGGTGATGAAGTCCGTGGCGTCGTTCTTGAGGCTTTCGATGGCCAGTTCCATGTCCCCGTGGCCGGTCAGCATGATGACCTCGACCTCGGGGTTGGCGGCCTTGAGGCGCTTGAGGAGCTCCAGGCCGCCAATGCCCGGCATCTTGATATCGGTCAGGACGATGTCCGGATTCCGCTCGGCGAAGGCCCGCAAGGCGTCCTCCCCGTCCACGGCCGTGATCACGTCGTAACCGTCCTCGGCCAGGGACAGGCCGAGGACCTTGCGAATGCCTTCCTCGTCGTCGACGAGCAGGATGGATTCCGACATCGTGCGCGCTCCGGACCGCCGCTACGCGTCCCCGGTTTCCGAGGCGGGCTCCCGCCCGGCCAGGGTCTCCCCGATGATCGCCAGGAGCTTTTCGGGGTCGAAGGGCTTTTGCATGGAGGCCACGGCGTTGCGGATGGCGTGATGAATGCCGCTGAGGCCGCTGATGACCACGACCGGGGTGTCCTCGAACTCCTTGATCTGGGTCATCTTGCGGTAGAAGCGCGGCCCCCATTCCTGGGGCATTTCCAGGTCCAGGGTGACCATATCCGGCTTTTCGCGTTTGAGCACGTCCAGGGCCGCCTGCCCGTCCGAGGCCGAACAGGTCAGGTAGCCGTTGGTTTCGAGCAGACCGACGATGTATTTGACGACATAGGGATCGTCGTCAACGACCAGAATCTTATGCGCCATGAGCGTCCACCTCCTGCGTCGCCGGCGTTTCCCCGCCGTCCTCCCCGAGGGCGGCCCGGGCGAGGGCGAGCATGGTTTCGGGCCTGGGGGGTTTTTCCACGTAGGCGAAGGGTTTTTTCAGTTCCCGGCCGGCCGCGCCCAGCATGCCGAGCGCATGCTCGAAGGTCATGCCGGCCACGGCCGACAGCATGATGACCGGAATCCTGGCGAGGACGGGATCGGCGGCGAGCCGCGAATACATGTCCAGGCCCCCGGACCGGGGCATCATCACGTCGAGCACGATGAGGTCCGGGGGCTCCTCCCGGGCCAGACGCAGGCCCTCGGTCCCGTCCCGGGCCAGGCGGGGGGCGTAGCCGCTGGTCTCGAACAGGGCTTTCAGGAACAGCCTGAAGCTCATTTCATCGTCGACGACCAGTATTCGCTTGGGCTCCATGGCCTACGCCCCCATGTTCCTGGAAACGGCTTCCGGGAAAATCCCCCCGGTCCGGCCGGACGCGGGAACCTCCCGCGATTCCGGCATGTTCATTACCAACTTGCTGCCATGTTGCAAACCGCCGCCCTAGGCGGTCGCGACCTTGTCCATGTGGCTCACGCTGGCCACCGGGCAGGCCGAGCGCAGCACGACCTGTTCCACGGTGGAGCCGATTTCGGCCTCCTCGTCGGGCACCTCCTTGGCGTGGTGGGCCATGACGATGAGGTCGGCCTGCTTTTCACGGGCGAACTTGAGAACCTCCACGTAGGGCGTGCCCTCCCAGATCTCCATGGCATAGTTGTCGAAATCACCGAGCTTGGCGATGTACTTTTCCTCCATCCTGGCCCGGGCCTTCTCGATGAGCCGCTCGATCTCGATCTGTCCGGAATAGAGGCCGAGCAGCTGGGAACTCAGGTCCACGGCGTGGAAAAGGTAAAGCTTGGCCCCGATTTCCTTGGCCGTGTTGCGGGCGAAGGCGAAGGCCGCGTCCGCCGCCTTGGAGAAGTCCGTGCAGAAGATGATGTTGGAGAAAAGGTTCCAGCAGGTGGTGCAGGGCCGGTTGATGATGAGCACCGGGCAACGGGCGGACTTGGCCACCCGCTGCATGGTGTTGCCGATGAAGCTGCGGGACCTGGCCGAGCCGACGTTTTCGTCGCGGGTGTTGGCGCCCATGATGATGAGGTCCGCGTCCTCCTGCCGGGCGTAGCGCAGGATCTCCGTGGCCGGGATGCCCGGAACGGCCTTGAGGACCACATGCTCGGAGCCTTCGGCCAGCTGTTCGGCGTAGGTGGTCTTGAGCTCCTCCATGACCCATTCGTGATAGTCGGTGGAGATGTTTTCCCTGTCTCCGGTCCGCACATCGTCGACATCGAGGCTGAAGGCGCGTGTGGGGAGGCCGAGGACGTGGAAGACATGCAGCTTGGCGCCATGCTTGCGCGACAGGTCGAAGGCGACCTTGGCCGCGTTGTCGCTGGCCGGGGAAGCGGACGTGGCGAACAGGATTTTCTTGAACATACGCTACCTCCTCAGTGTGCAGTTTTTCGGCACATGGTGGAAACCGAGTTCCCAGGCCACGCCTTCGATACATTCGAACAGCCCGTAGGCCGTTTCGCATTCCAGGACGGACACCGTGTCGCCGAGGACCTCGTGGCGCAGCCTGCCCAGCCGCAGCGGCAGATCCAGGATGGCCCCGAAGTCGTAAAACCGGATCTCCTGCGTCTCACCGCCGGCCACTCCGCGCAGCGCGGTCAGGATCTCAACCCGGGGCTCCCCGGGAAAGCCGATGAGCCGCACGGTCTTTTGCAATTCCAGACCGCCCAAAAGCGGGGTGACGCAGCCCTCGGGCGGGCAGGCCCCGGCCTCGGCCAGGGCGTCCCCGAGAAACTCCCCCAGCCGCACAAGCACCCCATGCCGCCCGAGCATGGCGAAAAACGACCGCAGGGAGTACCCCGGTTCCAGCGTCACCGCATGGCCGAGCCGGCCCAGCGGGTCGGAGATTTCCGCCCCCCCCGCGTCGCGGATGGTCCCGTCCGGGAAAAGCCGCACTTCGTCCATTGACGCCTCACGAGGGGGCGTGGCACGAGCCGCAGGCCAGGGGCCCCTTGCCGGCCTTTTCGTGGCAGGCCATGCACTGGCGGTGCCAGGCCCTGGAGAGCGGCGTGACGCCCTTGCCGGCGACGACCGGGTGGCATTCGGCGCAGGGCGTGCCCTCGCTCGTCGCGTTCCTGTCGATGACGCCGTCCTTGCCCCCGTGGTGGCAGGCGGCGCAGTCGTCGATCCTGGCCTTCTCGTTGTGGGCGTCGTGGGCGAACGCCGCCGGGGCCCGCCGATGGGTCGCGAAGGCCGGGTCCTTGATGTTTTTCATGTCTTCCTGGGACAGCGCCGCCGTCACGGCGCCGAGCGCCGCGATCTGCGCGACAAGGGCCAGGCAGAGCCACTTCTTCTTCATAGCCGTCTCCTCGCCGCCGCCGTCAGACGGCCTCGGGTTTTTCCATGCACTCGTAGATGATGTCGCCCAGGAACTTGGTGTGCATGCCGAGATCGTAGTGGTTGATGATGTCCTCGAGCCCGCCGTGGCAGTTGTGGCAGGGGGCGATGATGGTCTTGACGCCCGTGGCCTTGAGCTGTTCGGCCTTGATCCGGTTGCCTGTCAGACGCACGTTCTTGAAGGGAGGGCCGCAGTTGATGACGCCGCCGCCCGCGGCGCAGCAGTAGTTGTGCTCGCCGGTCGGGTGCATCTCCACCACGTCGCGGCACAGGGCGCGCGTCACCTCGCGCAGTTTCTCGGTCAGGCCCCGGCCGCGCACGATGTTGCAGGGGTCGTGGATGGTCACGGTCTCGTCGAGCTTGTGGTCGATCTTGATTTTGCCGGTTTCGAGGAGCTCCCAGAAGAATTCCACGGAGTGGACCACCGGCACCGGATGGTCGCGCCAGCCCAGCCAGCGGTTGCCCGTGTCGTAGACGGAGCGGAAGGCGTGGCCGCATTCGCCCATGACGATGCGCTTCACGCGCAGGCGCTGGGCCGTCTCGAAGTGCTTGCGCTTGAGCCGTCCCATGATCTCGCTGTCCCCGAGGAACATGGCCATGTCGCTGTTGTCCCAGCCGGGCGTGGCGCACATGGTCCAGTCGACCCCGGCGGCGTGCAGGATGGCGGCGGCCTGGTAGATGAGCTGCGTGCGGAACTTGGGCTCCGGCGCGATGACCGAGTAGAGGATGTCCGCCCCCTCCTTTTCCAGGGGGATGCGCAGTCCCGGGAACTCTTCCCTGGCCTCGTCCTCCTGCCATTGCAGGCTGTCGATCCACTCGTCTTCCTTGACCCACATCTGGTTGAAGGTGCCGGAGTGGCTGTGGGCCGTGTCGGTGATGTAAAGCGGCGTCACGCCGAGCTTGTAGAGGATGCGGCGCATGACCGAGATGATGTAGCCCGTGTCCACGCCCGTGGGGCAGTAGTGGACGCAGCGGCGGCACAGGTTGCACTCGGTGTAGGCGATCTGGGCCATGTCGTAGAGTTCTTCCGGCGTGACCCGGCCCTTGCGCGCCATGAGCTTCCAGATGGTCTGGCTGGCCTTGCCCACCGGGGAATAGGACGGGTCCCCGTCGTGGGAGACGTAGAAGTGGCAGGCCTTGGAGCACAGGCCGCAGCGCATGCAGGTCTGGTTGTAGAACTTGAGCTTGGCCCCGACCTCGCCCTCCAGGACGGCCATGGCGACCTTGGCGATTTTGTCCGGATCGAGCTTTGCCACGGCGCGGCGGAGGTTGGCGTCCTCGATGCGCCGGTCGGCGACGGCGGTGACCCGGCCTTGCGGCGCGCGATTCACCGGGGCGGCGACGGTTTTTTCGGTTGCGGGCATGTGGCTTCTCCCTTGGCTACCAGTCTTTGGCGTGGCGCACCGCGCCGAATTCGGAGCCGATATAGGCCCTGGTCAGGGGGGCGAGCAGGGCGTGGCTTGCACGGGTGAAGGGGATGGCGACGAGGAATATTTCGCCGGACAGGACGTGGAGCACGGCCATCGGCTCGTAGGGCCCGAGGTGGTGGCGGGCCAGGAAGCCCGTGAGGAACGGGAGCGCGGCGATGGCCAGCACCAGCCAGTCCATGGGCGTGGTGACGTAGCGCACTTCCGGCAGGAAGAGGCGTCGGGCCGCGAAAAAGAGGCAGCAGGCCACCACGGCCAGGGACAGGGCGTCGGCCAGGGTTTCCGGCAGACTCCAGACCGGCAGGCCGAAGGCGTAGTCCCACATGACCGCGTGGGCGGAGACGAACAGGGCGCAAAGCGCCATGCTGGCGTGGAACACGAAGGTGGCCACGGTCATGGCCGGGTTTTCCTTCCAGCCGAGGGTGCCGAAGGGCGTGAGCCAGTGGGCGATGGAACGCAGGGCGTAGCCCGCGTCCAGGTAGGCGATGGAGGATGCGTCCCGGGCCCTGGCCAGGCGGCACAGGTGGACGAGCCGGCCGATGGACCCGAGGATGCAGATGCCGAAGGCCAGCCAGGCCCCGGGTCCCGTCAGGAATGCGTACACGTCTCTCATGGCGTTTCTCCGACTGCTATTCGACAACGGGGAGGACCAGCCGCATGAAGGATCCCTGCTGCACGGCCCGGATGAGCAGTTTCGTGCCGTCCGGGCTGAAGATCGGATCGAAGAGCTGGTCGAAGCTCTCCCGGTGGGCCCTGTTGTCGTAGAGCATCATGTATTTGCCGTTCTTCTTGATCTTGACCGCCACATGGCGTCCGTCGGGGCTGAAAACGGGCCGGGTGGCCATGTCGAAAACGCCGTCCCAGACCTCGCCGTCGACCATGACGCGGAAATCGGCGTTGTTGGCGCTGCAAAGGGCGGCGGCCCTGGTGCCGTCGGGCGACAGGCTCAGGTCCGTGACGCTCGGGAAATGGGGCGCCCAGGGACGGCCGTCGCGGGCCACGGTGAAGCGGCCGTAGGCCGGGGCCACGATGGCCCAGAGATGCGCGCCGCCCCCGCCGTAGGCGGGCTGCCAGCACTGGGTGAAGACGGGATCCCAGACGATTTCGCCGTCCAGGGCCATGCCCCACTTGCCGGCGATCCGGACCGGGGCGGCCACGGTGCCGGTTCCCGGATGGAAGACCGGCTCCCAGACGCAGGGGAAGATGCGCTTCCAGGGCGCGCCGTCGACGGCCACGGTATATTCCTGGTGGCTCAGCCGCACCTGGCAGGCGGCCCGGCCGCCGGCCGCGTCGAGCACCGGCGTCCAGCAGTTGACGAAATTGACCGGCCAGGCCTGGCCGTTGACGGCCACGCTGTAGACGCCCTTCTCGAAGGTCTCCACGTCGGCCTGGCCCAGGGGGGCGGTCTGGACCATGGCGGCGAGGCTGCCCCCGTCCTGGCTCATGGCGTAGTCGCTGGCGTTCTCGAAAAGCGTTTCCCATGTTTCGCCGTTGACGGCCATGCCGTAGCGCATTCCCTGCTGCACGGCGGCGGCGATGGTGCCCCCGTCGGCGCTGAACATGGTGTTCCAGATGAAATCGTAGGTGTCGGGCCACGTCTCGCCGTCCACGGCCATGGTCCAGACGCCGTCGGCCTGGGTCAGGGCCGTCAGCCGTCCGTCCGGCGCGAAACGGAGATGCCAGGCCTTGTCGAAGGACGCGTCCCAGGTGGTGTCGTTGGTCCGCACCCCGAACATGTCGTCCTCGAGCCGGACGATGGCGGCCATCGTCTCGCCGTCCGGGGAAGCCTGGATTTCCTCCTGCCACTGGTGCCCCGCCATGGCGTCGACGGACCGAACCACCATCCTTCTGCCCGGCTGCCAGTCCCAATGCGTTTTTGATTGCATGAAAACCATTCCTCCGTTCGATGCCTTGGAAGGCGTGGTATGAATTCGTAGTGCATCAATATGTTTATGTGTTCCTCAAAAGGTATATGCACAAAACCC
>CAZNUQ010000005.1:5493-12109 GCA_964576235.1 uncultured Desulfovibrio sp. | reverse complement strand
GGCCTTGGTCAGTCCCATGCCCACGCCGATGGATTTGGTGGTGTAAAACGGATCCAGGAGGAACTGGCATTCCTCCGCGGGGATGCCCTTGCCGTTGTCGGTCACGGCGATGGAGGCGGTTTCCCCGTCCGTGACGGCCGTCAGGCGGATCGTGCCGCCCTCTCCGGGCAGCGACTCCACGGCGTTGGTCACGATTTCGCGGAGGGCCATCGCCAGCAGTTTCCGGTCCGCCAGCACGGCCACATCCCCGCCGTCGATTTCCCAGCGCACCGGCGTGCCGAGTCGCCTGGCTGCCTGCTCTCCCGCCTCGCGGCCCGCGTCGAGAAATGTCCCGGCCCGGGTCGTCTCCAGCTTGTCCAGATGGATGGAGCTGTATTCGTTGACCGACGTGGCGATGCGCTCGATGCGCTTGGCGGCGCCGATGATGCCGTCGAGATATTCCAGGTAGTCCTGGCGGGGGGTGGGGGTTTTTTTGATGAGCAGTCCGGCGAGGCCGCCGATGATGGTCGTGGGGTTGCGCAACTGGTGGGCCACGGCCGCGGAGATCTTCTGGAGGCTCTCCAGGCGCAGGGCCACCTGGGCCACCACCTCCTGCCCCGCCCGATGAGCCTCCAGGAGGGCCTGCTGGGCCAGGGCCGACTTTTCCTCGGCCTCGGCGCGGCGCGACTCTATCTCGCTGATGTTTTGCCGCAGGATGAGCGTCATCCTGTTGAGGGCGGCGTGCAACCGGGTCGCCTCGTCGTTCCCGTTCGCGGTGAGCCGGACCTCGAAATCGCCGCTTGCGATGCTTTCGGCCGCCTTGGTGGCCTCGGCCAGGGGGCGGGCGATGCTGTAGCCGATGGCGAGGCACAGCGCGCACAACGCGGCCATCATGGCCGTGAAAAGAACCGCGAAAACGGTGGCCGCCCTGGCGAAGTGCCCCCGGATCTCCCCGGCGATCCGGGCCTCCTCGCGCTGCACGTTGTCGATGTAGACGCCGGTCCCGATATAGAAATCCGTGCCCGGGATCATTTCCGCGTAGGAGAGCTTGTTCGTTTCCGGGCCAAGCGGCTTGGGGAAGATGTAGGCCACGAAGCCGCCGCCTCCGTGGGCCCGGCGATACAGTTCCCGGACGTAGTACACGCCGTTCGGGTCGGCGAAATCGTTGAGGTCCTGGCCGACGAGTTCCGGTCGCGTCGGCAGGGCGACAGGGGTGGTCGCCTGGTTGACGAAGAAATAGCCCGAGGCGTCGTCCTCGAACCGGATCGGATCGATGAACCGCCGGACGAGGGCTTTGCGCTCGGCCTCGGTCGCGACGGGCTGAAGGGCCTGCTCCAGCGCCACGGCCATGGCGTGCGCGGCGGCCTTGATCTTGCCCTTTTCCCCTTCGAGCATGGTCTGCTGCGTGTGCCGCACGACCGTTTTTTCCAGCGGGATGGCGATGAAGGCCGCGCCAACGAAAGAGGCCGCCGAAAAGAGGACCACGAGGCCAACGAGGCTGAAGAGCCGGAAGGAAACCGGAACCCGACGGAGCATGGCGTCCCACCCTGTGAAGGAGAACCTCAGGGTAGCTATGGCAAATGAGGATGCGGAAATCAACGCCGCGGTCCGATTGTCCCGAAGAAAACCCGCCAGCCGGCTGGTCCGCTGAGCCGCCGTCGCGCGCGGGAGCCCCCGGTCGGCCCTTTCTCTCCCTCGGACGCCACCGGTGGGGCGGCCGGCTGTCCGGTTCCTTTCAACTCCCCTCACCGAAGTTGTCGGTACAACGAAAACACGGTCCGCCTCGTCGCGGGCGCGGCCGGTGTTTTCGTTGATTTCACGCATTGCCAACAAATTTTGTTGTAGAAGCTCGCGATCAATAATGCATTGTCCGATGCCTGTATCCCTTGTTGCGGCGACGTTTTTCGTCAGGTGATCGTGTTTGGCATGATTATGGCTATATTGAAAACAACAAAATGCTGGCAAGCCGCAATAATACCATGGTGAGTCAGCGATAACGTACTAATTGCAAAGGAGAGAGTGCAATGGGAAGCATCGGTAGCGTGAGCAGACCCACTGAAGGCATGTTGATGGGCCTTATCCAGTACCCCGTCCCCGTCGTGAACTCCAAGCGGGATATCGAAGCCAGCGTGGATCGCATCTGCGAAGCCACTGCCAACACCAAGGCTGGCTACCCGGGAATGGATCTCATCGTGTGGCCGGAATACAGCACCCAGGGCCTCAACACCAAGAAGTGGGTGACCGAGGAGTTCCTGCTGGACGTGCCCGGCCCGGTCACTGAAAAGTACGCCAAGACCTGCAAGGACAACGATGTCTGGGGCGTCTTCTCCATCATGGAGCGCAACCCCGACCCCAGCAAGATGCCCTACAACACGGCCATCATCATCAACAACAAGGGCGAGATCGTCCTGAAGTACCGCAAGCTGAACCCGTGGGTTCCGGTCGAGCCCTGGCTGCCCGGCGACCTCGGCCAGCCCGTGTGCGACGGCCCCGGCGGCAGCAAGCTGTCCCTGTGCATCTGCCATGACGGCATGTTCCCCGAGCAGGCCCGCGAAGCCGCCTACAAGGGCTGCAACGTCTACATCCGCATCTCCGGCTACAGCACCCAGGTCAACGACCAGTGGATCCTGACCAACCGCTCCAACGCCTGGCACAACCTGATGTACACCGCCGCGGTCAACCTGGCCGGCTACGACGGCGTCTTCTACTACTTCGGCGAAGGCCAGATCACCAACTTCGACGGCACCACCCTCGTTCAGGGTCACCGCAATCCGTGGGAAATCGTGACCGGCGAAGTGTATCCGAAGATGGCCGACCAGGCGCGCACCGACTGGGCCCTGGAAAACAACATCTTCAACGTGGGCACCCGCGGCTACGTGGCCGTTCCGGGCGGCGTCAAGGAATGCCCCTACACCTGGATCAAGGACTTCGCGAAGGGCGAGTACCACCTGCCCTGGGAAAACAAGATCCGCGTCAAAGACGGCTCCTTCTACGGTTACCCGACCACGGGCGGCCGTTTCGGACTCTAGTTCGCGCACCTCGCCGAAAGGTTGGGAATGGGAAGGCGGCCACAAGGCGCCGCCTTCCCGTTACCGACAACAACGTCCCCGGACGCCGCGGAGGCGGAGAGGACGACGCCGCCGGGAGCGACCCCGCGCGCTGTGCCGCACCGGCGGGACAAGGTCCCCAAACAGAGGTTCTTATGGAAAAAGTCAAAAACCGCTGGCTGATAGCACTATCAGCCGTGGGCATACACGTCTCCATCGGCTCGGTCTACGCCTACAGCGTCATGACCATCCCGCTCAATCAATTGCACGGATGGCTCAAAAGCGACATCACCTTCGCCTTCAGCATCGCCATCCTTTTTCTCGGGTTCTCCGCCGCGTTCCTCGGCCCGATGGTCGAGCGCATGGGGCCGCGCAA
Organism: uncultured Desulfovibrio sp.; assembly: GCA_964576235.1. Taxonomy (GTDB): domain Bacteria; phylum Desulfobacterota; class Desulfovibrionia; order Desulfovibrionales; family Desulfovibrionaceae; genus Solidesulfovibrio. The sequence goes on along the minus strand of CAZNUQ010000005.1, from coordinate 8,707 downwards.
CTCCGGCCGGCTCGCCGCCGTCTTCTATTCCATGGGCATCATCGGCTCGGGTCTGGCGGTCAAGTTCGGATCCCTGCCGATGTTCATCCTGTGCTACGGCGTCATCGGCGGCATCGGCCTGGGCGTCGGCTACATCACGCCGGTGTCCACCCTGGTGAAATGGTTTCCGGACAGGCGCGGCCTGGCCACGGGCATGGCCATCATGGGCTTCGGCTTCGCGGCCATGCTTTTCGGCCCCATCATGGCCAAGCTCTTCCAGGTCATGGATATCTGGAAGGTCTACATCGTCCTTGGCTCCGTCTATTTCTGTCTCATCACATGTTCTTCCCTCTACATCGCGCCCCCGCCCCAGGGTTGGCTGCCCAAGGGGATGCGCGAGGCCCGGGCCGGGGCGGACGGCGAACCCGCCCCGAAACGGGTTTTGAAAAAGGATCTGGCCCAGCTCACGGTCAAGGAGGCGATCCGTACCAAGCGCTTCTATTTCATGTGGGTCATGCTGTTTATCAACATCACGTGCGGTATCGCCCTGATCTCCGTGGCCTCGCCGATGGCCCAGGAAGTCGCGGGCATGAGCACCATGCAGGCCGCGGCCATGGTCGGTCTGATGGGGCTTTTCAACGGCGGCGGCCGGATCGGGTGGGCCAGCTTCTCCGACTTCATCGGACGGCCGGTCACCTTCATGGCCTTCTTCGTCATCCAGGTGGTCGCCTTCCTGGCGCTCTCCACGGTCAAGGACCCCATCGCCTTCCAGTGCCTGATCTTCCTGATCCTGACCTGTTACGGCGGCGGCTTCTCCACCTTGCCCGCCTTTCTGGGTGACATGTTCGGCACCAAGCAGCTCGGCACCATCCACGGGTTCGAGCTGACGGCCTGGGGCATCGCCGGGATCGTCGGCCCGACCATCGTGACCAAGGTTCTCGAGGCCACCGGAAGCTACACCACGACCCTGCACATCTTCGCCGGGTTTTTGGCCTTCGCCTTCCTGGTATCCTGCCTGATGGCCCAGGAGATCAAGGCCAAACGCCGCTGGTACGCCCAGCAGCAGAGCGAGGAGAGCGCCTCGGCCTAGACGCCGGGGCAAACGCGGGAGAGGAGGAAGGAGTGTGGGCGCCATGTTCCGAACTGCCACAAGATTCCTTGTTTCGCCGGGATTGGCTTGTTCCCCGGAAAAGACAGGAAATCGGCCCGGGAACGCAGGAACGCCGCGCCGCCTACAAGCCGGCTTGTGGAACGCCGCGCGCCACATGTCCTTCCCTCCCCCCCCTGTACGCCGTGAAAATGGTGTGTTGGCGCCCAGTCGGCTGGAACGGCACGGTTCTGGCTTAAGAACGGGCCAAAGCCCAGAAGGAGTTTGAACATGCCTCTTTACGAATACTTCTGCCGGGACTGCCAGTTGGTCTTCGAGGTGTTGGCGCCCATGGGCGAGACGACGGCAAACTGCCCGAACTGCCACTCCGCCGAAACCAGGCGGTGTCCCTCCCTGACGCACTACCGTCACGCGGACCACTGGCAAAAGGACATGATGGGCGCCCTGGCCAGATCCCAGGAGCGCGATCAGCAAAAAGCCGAATCCAAAAGAACCTGAGGGGCGCCGCAACGCCTTCTCGGAAAGCGGGATATCGCCATGACAACCGATTCGACGATCCTCCGACATCCTCTCATCGTGTTTTTCGATTCCGTCTGCCGCGGATGCGGTCAGGTCATGTTCCAAAACAGTCCGATAACGGGGCTGCTGTTTTTCGCCGGGATATTCTACAACTCCGTCACCCTCGGCGTCTGCGCCGTGCTCGGAACCATGGCCGCGACGCTGACCGCCCACCTCCTCGGCGCGGACAGGGATGCCATCGAGGCGGGCCTTTTCGGTTTCAACGGCACCCTGGCCGGCATCGCCCTGCCGTTCTACTTTGCCTTCGATCCCATGCTTCTCGTGTACGTGGTCCTCAACGGCGCCTTTTCCACCGTCATCATGGCCTCGCTGATGCGCTTTTTCTCCAAGTGGGGCATCCCCGCCCTGACCGCGCCCTTCGTGCTCGGCACGTGGCTGCTGATGTTCGGCGTCTACCGGTTCTCGGCCTTGACGCCTGGCGCCCTGATCGCCCCGGTCGTTCCCGACCCCCACGCCGCGGCCGCCCTCGGCGCCTTCTCCGCCGAAGCCCTTTTCGAGGGCGTGGCCAAGGGGATCGGCGAGGTGATGTTCCAGGACAACGTCGTCACGGGCATCATCTTCGTCGTGGCGATCCTGGTCAATTCGCGCATCTCCGCCTTGTTCGCGGTGCTCGGCTCCCTTGTCGGACTCCTGACCGGCCTGGCCCTGGGTGTCGGGGATACGCCCCTGCGTCTGGGACTTTACGGGTACAACTCCGTGCTGTGCGCCATCGCCCTGGGCGGCATCTTCTACTTCCTCAACTGGAAGTCGCTTCTGTACTGCCTGGGCTGCATGATCCTCGGGTCCATCGCCACCGCCTCGATCAGCGTCTTCCTGTCCCCCATCGGCATGCCCGCCCTCACGTGGCCGTTTATCATGGTGACGTGGTTCTTCCTTTTCGCGGGCGGGCTGTTCAGGAACCTCAAGGAAGTGCCGGCGGACAAGTGCGGCACTCCGGAACACAACCTGCGTCTGGAGGAAGCCGGGGCCGTTTTGCCCTCGTGAGGCAGATCGCGACGCAACCCGGTCAGGGGGCGCCTTTCCCGCGAGAAGCGCCCCCTCCCTTCCGGAGCAATCCATGCGAACCATCCCGGAGCCCCCTATGCAAGACGGTGCGCGAAACTATCACTATTGCGCCAACCCTCTCTGCGAGCATCGCAGGATATCCCTGCTCGAAACGGGTTTCGACAGCGTCTACGCGGTGGCTGTCGCCCCGGACGAGCCCGAGCCGCAGTGTCCGTACTGCGAGAGCCCCCTCGTCCGGACCTGTCCCGGTTGCGGGCGGGTGGCCACCTCGCGGCCCCTGCGTTTCTGTCCGGCCTGCGGCGCCAATCTTCTCGGCAGAAAGCGTGAAACGCACTGTGTCACATGCGGCAAACCCATGCGCGTGGCCTCGGTCCTGCCGGGAGATGTTCCATGTTGTTCCGAGCGCTGTCTGCAGGTTTACCTGCTGCAGAATGTGAAGACATGCGATCAATGCGGTATGCGGTTCAATGCGACCGGCGGGAACGGAACATCTTTTGTAGGATTGCTCATGCAGGGGCAGGGAGGTAGAAAATTCGATTTTTG
>CAZNUQ010000005.1:0-5393 GCA_964576235.1 uncultured Desulfovibrio sp. | reverse complement strand
ATCCCTGGAAACCGCCCGGCCGCGTCGCGTATGGCCTTAGGTGGTTTTCGGCGAATGACGGGGATTGTTCGGTCAGGGCGAGCGGCGGAGGGTGCAACCGATGCGAGGAACGTTTCAGACGCGCGTGTCCGTTCAGCCGGACCGCCGCACGGCGCGTGGCGGGCAGGTATGAAGCCCTCCCTGAAGGTGCTCAGGCGGCAGCAGACCTATAATGCCTTCGTCGACAACGAGGCCATCGAGGACTATTCGCTGCGCTACGCCGCCAGCTCCTTCCGGCGCTGGCCCGAATGGGTGCTGGCCAACACGGCCCTGGGCGGCGCCTCCTTCCTGGCCCTGGAGGCCATCGGCGCCCTGCTGGTCATCGATTACGGATTCACGAACTCGACCCTGGCCATCCTCACGGTCGCGGCGGTCATTATCGTCACCGGCCTGCCCATCGCCTACTACACGTCCCGCTACAACGTGGACATCGACCTGCTCACCCGGGGGGCCGGCTTCGGCTATCTCGGCTCGACCATCACCTCCCTGATCTACGCCTCCTACACCATCATTTTTTTCGCCATCGAGGCGGCGATCATGGCCAAGGCCCTGCAACTGGGCTTCGGCATGCCGGTTTCGGTCGGCTATCTCCTCAGTTCGATCATCATCATCCCCCTGGTCTTTTACGGCATCACCGCCATCAACGGCCTGCAATTCTATACCCAGCCGATCTGGATCATCCTTTCCGTACTGCCGTTCCTCTACATCCTCGCCAAGCATCCCGACGCGGTCGGCATCTGGACCCATTTCTCAGGCGTCGGGCATCGCGGCGACGCCTTCGACCCGCTCCTTTACGGGAGCGCCATGTCCGTGGGCTTCGCCCTGATCTCCCAGATCGGGGAGCAGGCGGACTATCTGCGCTTCCTGCCGGACAAGACCCCGGCGAACAGGGTCCGCTGGTGGGCCGCCCTGGCCAGCGCCGGGCCCGGCTGGATCGTTCCCGGCGGCATCAAGCTTTTGTGCGGCTCCTTCCTGGCGGTCTTCTTCATCAGCCGGATCGGCTACTCCCGCCCCGAGGCCACGGATCCCGTGCATCTCTACCTCCTGGGTTTCAGCCAGGTCTTCCATGATCCGGGCGTCATCCTGGCCGTCACCGTCCTTTTCGTCATCGTCTGCCAGGTGAAGATCAACGTCACCAACGCCTATGCCGGCTCCCTGGCCTGGTCCAACTTCTTCTCGCGCATTGCCCACAGCCACCCCGGCAGGGCCATCTGGATCATCCTGAACATCGTCCTGGCCATTCTCATCATGCAGTTCGGGGTGCTCTACATCCTCAACACCATCCTGCTGGTCTACGCCATGTTCGCCATGGCCTGGATCGGAGCGATCTTCGCCGACCTTGCCATCCTCAAGCCCCTGGGCGTCAGTCCGGCCCACATCGAGTTCAAGCGGGCCCATCTGCACAACATCAATCCCGTGGGTTTCGGCGGCATGCTCCTGGGGTTCGCGGCCGCCCTCATGTGCCATTTCGGCTGGTTCGGCCTGTATCTCAAGGCGTTTTCCGCCCTCGTGGCCCTGGGCGTCTCCATCGCCGCAGCGCTGAGCATCGCCGCCGCGACGCGGGGGCGGTTCTATCTGGCCCGCGAGGCCGAGCCCCTGGAGGCCGGAACGCTGCTTACCTGCACGTCCTGCAACAAGGAGTACGAACCGGCGGACATCGTCCTGTGCCCGGCCTACGGGGAATACGTCTGCTCGTTGTGCTGTTCCCTGGACAGCGTCTGCAAGGGCATTTGCAAACGCTCGCATGGGCAGGAGGCCCTGATCCCCGGCCTCGCCTCCGGGGCATCCCCCCATCGTTGGCGGCGGCTGAAGATCTTCGGCGTCTATTTCGGCAGCATCGCCGGCGTGCTGGCCGTCGTTTTCGCCCTGATCTACGCCTATTTCGCCGTGGCCGCCGCCGACGGCGGACCCAAGCCCCCGGCGGCGGTTTTCCTCGTGATCTTCGTCTTCGTCCTGGTCATCATCGGCATGTGGACGTGGTGGTTCTCCCTGATCCAGGAATACAGGCTCAACGCCGAAGGGGAGCTCGACAAGTACATCAACGAGCTCGAAAGCGAGGTGAAAAAACGCCAGGTCATCAGCGCCGCCCTGGCGGAGACGGAGAAACTGCAGCGTCTCATTCTGGAGAATGCGACGATCGGCATCGCATATGTTAAAAATGGTTATACGATATGGAAGAACAAGAGGTTCTCGATATACGGCGACGTTGATGAGGAAAAACGCGATTGTTGCGTGCATGTCGGGGCGATATTCAAGGATGACGATATTTACGAGAACCTCGTCAACGACCCGAAAAGGCAGTCCGTCAACGGCAAAAGGATAACCATCGGCCTTCCTTCCAAAAATGGTGAAGGCCACAGCCGCTGGTTCATCTTGTCCATCAATGCCGTGGACCCGGAGCGCGTGCGGGACGGCTCCATCTGGCTGCTCAACGACATCACCGAGCACAAGCTGGCCGAGGACAACCTGCGCATGAGCGAGGACCGCCTCCGGGAACTCAACGAAAGCCTGGAAAGCCAGGTGCGCAGCCGCACCGAGGAGCTGAAAAAAAGCTACGAGTCCATCCGGCAGGCGGACAAGATGGCTTCCCTCGGCATCCTTGTCTCGGGAATGGCCCACGAGATCAACAATCCCGTCAGCTTCATCATGCTCAACTCGGGCATCATCCAGGACGCCTGGCGCGACGTGGTCAGTCTCATGGACGAGCACTACGGCACCGCGCCGGACCTCTGGATCGGCAAGATGCCGTACGCCACGGCCCGCACGGGCATCGAAAAACTCCTCAAGGGCATCAACCAGGGCGCGGTGCGCGTCTCGGGAATTGTGCGAAACCTCAAGGAATACGCCAAGCAGACGCCTCTGGACATGACCGGCGACGTGGACATCAACAAGGCCCTCGAAACGTCGCTGGAACTGTTGTCCAACGAGTTGCGCAAGGCGACCAACACGTTGCGGGTCGATACCTCGCCGGTGCCCGTTTTCAAGGGGGATCTGCTGCGCATCGAGCAGGTGCTCGTCAATCTCATCCAGAATGCCTACCAGGCCCTGCGCGACCGTTCCCAGGCGATCAGCATCCGGACGTTCGAGGCGGATGACCTGGTCTTTTTCGAAATTGCCGATCAGGGACGGGGGATCTCCCGGGACGACCTCGACCATGTACTCGACCCGTTTTTCACCACCAAGCGGGATCGCGGCGGCACCGGGCTGGGGCTTTCCGTCTCGGCCGGCATCGTCGAGGAGCACGGCGGCGCGCTGAACATCGAATCCGTCCCCGACAAGGGAACCCGCGTGGTGCTGACCTTCCCGGTCGCGGCGCGTCCGTGACGCGTGCCCGCAAGCGGGGCTTGTCTTCGTAACCAAGGGGGCGATGGCGCCTCCTCGTATTTTCCCCGTTCCCCGCGCTGCGGCGGGGCGTCGCGCCCTTGGGCGATCCGCAGGCTTTTCGATGGATGCGATGGTCTTGGAAAATGGTCCGCGAAGCGTGCGAGGATGCGTTTGGCGGACGCCGCATCGGCAAGGACAATACCCGCGAAGGAGTTCGAACATGCCGTATCAGCCGAACCCTGCCCACCCCATTCTCGTGGTCGACGACGAGCGGTCCGCCCTTGACGGATTCGAAATCGCCCTGGCCACGGCCGGCTACACCAACGTCGTCACCATGGAGGACAGCCGCGAGGTGTTGCCCTTCCTGGAACGGCACGGGGCGGAATTGATCCTGCTCGATCTGATCATGCCCCACGTGAGCGGTGGCGAACTTCTTGTCGAGATCAGGCGGCGCTGGCCGGAGACGCCGGTCATCATCGTTTCCGCGGTCAACGAGATCGATTCCGTGGTCGAGTGCATGCGAAACGGCGCCACGGACTACATCCTCAAGCCGGTCGAGGTGGAGCAGTTCAAGAGCCGCACCCGCAAGTGCCTCGAATTCAATGAACTGGAGCGGGAAAACGCCCGCCTGCGGGAATCCCTTCTCCAGAATTCCCTGCAATTCCCGGATGCCTTCGCCGAGATCGTGACCCGAAGCCCGAAAATGTGCACCATTTTCCGGTATTGCGAGGCCGTGGCCAAAAGCAACAAGCCGATCCTCATCACGGGCGAGACCGGCACGGGCAAGGAATTGATCGCCCGGGCCGTGCACCGGCTGAGCAACCGCAAGGGCGCCTTCGTGGCGGTCAATATCGCCGCCTTCGACGACGCCATGTTCGCCGACACGCTCTTCGGACATGTCAAGGGCGCCTTCACCGGAGCGGACGCTGTCCGCTCCGGCCTGGTCGAGAAAGCCGCCGGCGGGACGCTTTTCCTGGACGAGATCGGCGACCTGTCCCCCGTGTCCCAGGTCAAGCTCCTGCGACTCCTTCAGGAGCAGGAATACTTTCCGGTCGGATCGGATTCCCTCAAGAAGTCGGATGTCCGCATCGTGGCCTCGACGCTGAAGGATCTCGGCACCCTCAAGGCCGAACATCTTTTCCGGGAGGACCTCTATTACCGCCTGCTCACCCACGAGGTCCGGCTGCCGCCGCTTCGCGAGCGTCCGGAGGACATAAAGCTCCTGCTCGACCATTTCCTCGACCTCGAGGCGCGGGAACTGTCCATGAAAACGCCGACCTACCATCCCGAACTGGTCAACCTGCTGCGGGTCTACCCCTTCCCCGGCAACATCCGCGAACTGCGCGCCATGACCGCCAACGCCCTGTCGAACCACACCTCGCGGATGCTTTCCTCGGAGTCCTTCAAAAACTACATCGCCGCCGCCACCCATGCCCCGGTCCCGGCGCCCGCGGCCACGGCCGGGGACGACCCCTTGGCGGGGCTGCGGTTCGATCCGGACGCCATGCCCAAGCTCAAGGAGGTCACGACGCGCGTCGCCAACATCCTCATCGAGCAGGCCCTGGAGATATCCGGCGGCAACCAGACCGTGGCCTCGCGCATCCTGGGCATTTCCCAGCAGGCCCTCAGCCTCAAGCTCAAAAAGCGCAACGGATCCGGGGCGGGCCGATAGACCGTCTTCCGGTTCGCCGGGCCGGCGAGGTCATTGCAGGGGAATTTCGAAGTCCTGTCCGGACCAGAGGCCGCCGGAGACGACGAGCACATGGGCATCCCGTGCCGGGACTTCGAAAACGAGCACGCCTTTGACGGTGGTCCCTGGCGGGCACTGCCTGAGGGACAGTGGTTTCCCACCGGAAAGCCGCAACGCCGTGTCGCCGCGCTGGGAAAGGCCGAATTCTTTCCCGCTGGCGTCTTTGATCGTGAAGATGCTGGCGTCGACCGTGCGTTCCGTCGTGCCGGTGTTGCGGGCGGACATGGTCACCAGCAGGAATGTCCCGGCGGCGGTTCCGTTCACCGCGCTGTTTCCCAGT
>CAZNUQ010000004.1:76671-81177 GCA_964576235.1 uncultured Desulfovibrio sp. | reverse complement strand
TTGCCAGCGGAGGGTACATCATAAGGATAAGGCCGATGGCAATGGGAATATTGGTTGTGCCGACTTGAAAGATATTAAGAACATCCCTGACGCCAGGATAAAGATACCCCCCAAAGACGCCAACGAACATCGCAGCGAAAATCCATACTGTGAGAAAACGATCAAAGAAAGAAAGCTTTTTGGCAATTGCTTCAGCCATGATCGTACCTCCTTTGCCTCATCTGCAACTGTTTGATGGCTTGACCTTGAGATGTCGCCGCAAGTTTTCTTGGTCCTGCATTATTGTTTCATAATCCCCAATGCCGTGACGCAAAATCTCCATCACCTCGACCAGTATTGGTTCACACGGCGTCGCCAGTCTATAATACATCCATTTCCCGCACCGCCGTCCCGAAACCCACTTTTCCTTTTTCAAATAGCTGAGATGCCTGGACACTGTGGACTGTGGCATCTCCAAGGCAGCCATCAAATCGCAGACACACAACTCTCCATTCCGCAGCAACCCAAGCAATCTCAAACGATTAGGGTCAGCGAGCGCCTTGAAACCTTCCGACAAACTCTCCATACATTCTTATTTATCCGCTTAAGCGGATTTGTCAATTTGTTTTGTCCTGCCGGACCTGCTGTAAGCGGTCAATCAGGTCCTTCTTACGCCGTTTGAGCTTTCTGCCAAGCCAAGCTTAGAAAATACGGAGTTAGGACTCTCGACTGAAGGGCGATATCTTTTTCTTCGTCTTCCGCAGGGGGACCTGTTCAAGAAAATTTTTTCCAATGGTTGCCCCCATTGGACTGCATATATCCAGTTCCAAATTCCGGCGGCGAGGCGTTGGGGTCCATAACGGCCCGTTACCGACCGGCTCCCGTCATGGCGAATTGTCGGGAGAAGCCATTGAGGCGTTCCCCTAAGGGAGAACGGGGGGGTCATCTTCTTTCGGCGGGGGGCCGAACCCTGTCGACACCCCGGCCGTTTCCCGACGCCTGGACGCCTCCTCCCGTAACCGGTCCAGAATCTCGTCGTAGCCCTCGGGGCGGTGCGGCCGCAGGCAGGGCGTGCAATCCTTGACGCCCTGGCGCATTTCGTGGTCCCCGCCGCAGTTCTCCAAAAAGTACAGCGGACAAAAGCAGAACAGGCAGTTGAAGGTCTCCCTGTCGGCGCCGGCGTGGCAGGGGAAGTACCGGCAGTCGGTGTTGCGGAAGAAACGGTGGCTGTGCCGCACGCGGGCCCTCCGGAAATAAGGCACGGGGTTTGCTATGATCCCGGTGCGTCTCCATCGACTCGAATCAACCGGGATGTCCATCATGGCCATACAGACAACAAGCACCGCGGCCCAGGATTTCGCCAAGAAGGCGGCAACCCGCGCCCCGGGTACCGTCAAGGCCGGAATGGACCCGAAATTCTTCGAGATCATGCTGCAAAGCGGCCATGGGATCAATGGGCAAGTCAGCGGGGCAGGGGCCGCGAAAGGACTGTCGGCCGAGACGATAACAGGCCTGGAGATGCTTTCCGACGGGGAATCCACCCCCCAGGACGCAGCCATGGCCATGCTGGGATTCCAGACGAGCGCCAAGGGTTTGACGGGCGGCGGCGGACTGGATCTGTTCCAGGGCAAGGCCCTGGCCACGCTTTCGCGCATGGCCATGGAACAGGCGGCCGCCGAAGGGCAGACCTCCCAGGCGGAAGCCGCCGTGCAGGACGGATCGAGCGTGCGCCGGGCGGTGGACAAGTCGTCGGTGCGCATGGCCGTCTCCCGGACGGCGCGCCATCCCGACGACCTGGGACATCTGGGACGGCTCGGGCGGACATCCGGCGGCGCAGGCTTCACCAAGCGCGAGGAGGAACTGCTCCTGGCGGCGGCCGGGGCGGAAAACATCCTGGCCGAGGGTTCCCGCGTCGAGGCGGTCAAGGCCCAGGCCGCGGCCGCCAGAAAGGTGCTGCCGTCGGCCCTGGAGCACCAGGCGGGCAGGCTCTCCGCGCAATACGAATCCAACAACGAGATCGACTACATCGGCTACGACAGCCGCGGCGGCACCTCCTACGGCCAGTACCAGATCGCTTCCAGGACCGGGACCATGGAGTATTTCATCCGCTTTCTGGAAGACAAGGCCCCGGACATGGCCGCCAAGCTCAAAGCCGCCGGTCCGGCCGACACGGGGGGGCGCACGGGCCGCATGCCGTCCGTCTGGAAGCAGATCGCCGCGGCCGACCCCAAAAGATTCGAAGCCTTGCAGCACGAATTCATCCGTTCGAACAACTATTCGCCGGCCGCCAAGTCCATCGTGCTGACCACCGGGGTGGACGTGACCAGGCGTTCCTACGCCCTGCGCGAGGTGCTCTGGAGCACGGCGGTCCAGCACGGACCGGGCGGCGCGGAACGCATCTTCACCCAGGCCATCGAAAAGGCCGAGGCCATGCCTCCCGGTCAGGATTTTGACAAAGCCGTCATCGAGGAAGTCTACCGCATCCGTGGCCAGAAGTTTTTCCGCCACAACAAGCGCGTGCGCGAGGCTGTCCAGTCCCGGTTCCGCGAGGAAAAAACCATGGCCATCGCCCTGCTGGACGGCGTTTCGCCAAAGCGCCTCCCGGGGATCTGAACCCCGCACGCCCTCTTCCCAGGCCGTCCGGCCGGTCCGGTTCCGGCGGGCCGCGGCCGCTGGCCGGCGGTTTGATTTTCATGTACGAGAGGGGCGACGAACGATGGGGGGAAGGGGATGCCGGAAGCCGAAAAGCGCGCCACCCAACGCCTGGCGGAGCGCCTGGCCGCCTTGAAACGGTGCTTCGCCCTTTCCCGTCTCGTCACCGAATCCCTGGATCTTCCGGAAGTGCTGGAACGCATCATGTCCACCTCCAGGCAGGCCCTCGAAGCCGAGGCGGCGAGTCTCCTGCTGGTGGACGAGACGCCGGGGCCCGGGCGGGGAGAACTGGTTTTCACCGTGGCCCAGGGGCCGGCCTGCCAGGGCCTGCGTTCGGGATTCCGGCTGGCGCCGGGCGAGGGCGTGGCCGGCTGGGTGGCCCGGGAGGGGCGGGCGGTTCTCATCGACGACGTGTACGCCGATCCCCGGTTCAACGCCGACGTGGACCGGCTGACGGGCTATCGGACCCGCTCCATGGTGTGCGTGCCGCTTTTGTACCGGGAAAGGATCATCGGCGTTGTCCAGGGCATCAACAAGCTCGGTGGCGGGGTCTTCACCGAGGACGACCTGGAGCTTTTCACGCTGCTCGGGGCCCAGGCGGCCGTGGCCATCGTCAACGCGCGCCTGCACAGGGAAGCCCTGGACAAGCAGCGCATGGATTTCGACATGGAGGTGGCGGCCAGCGTGCAGCAGGGGTTCTGGCCCAAGGGCGCGCCGCCGTTTCCGGGATTCGACGTGGCCGGGGTGAGCCTGCCCTGCGACGCCACGGGAGGCGACTACTACGACTATCTGGCGCGGGAGTCCGGCGGGACGGGCGCCTGTCTGGTGGCCGTCGGCGACGTGACGGGGCACGGCATCCAGGCCGCCCTGCTCATGGCCAGCGTGCGGGCGTTCTTGCGGTCGCGCCTGCTCTCCCCGGGCGGCCCGGCCGATGTCGTCAGCGATGTCAACCGGCTCCTGGCCGCCGATCTGGGCCAGACGGGCCGGTTCATGACCCTTTTTTTGCTGGAGCTTTGCCCGGCCCTCGGCCGGGTGCGCTACGTGCGGGCCGGTCACGATCCCGCCCTGGTGTACGATCCGGTCGCCGACACCTTCAGGGAGCTTGGCGGACGCGGGATTCCGCTTGGGATTGACGGCGACTGGCGATACGAGGAGTATGAATTGGGGGAGATGCCCCCCGGAACGATCCTGGCCCTGGGCACGGACGGCATCTGGGAGGCGCGGGCCGCCTCCGGCGAGATGTACGGCAAGCAGCGCCTGCGCCGGGTCCTGCGCGGGGCGGCGGCCGGAGACGCCCGGTCCGTGGCCCTGGCGGTGCTGGCGGATCTCGACGGATTCCGTCAGGGCGAGCCGAGCCGCGACGACGTGACCCTCGTCGTGGTCAAGGCCGGAGGCGAGGCCAGGAAAAAGGAGATCTCATGAAAAACGCATGCGCCGTGTTGCTGGCGATGCTGTTGGGGCTGGCCCTTGGCGGGTGCAGCAAGGAGGATCCGCAAGGGTTCGCCAAGGTGGATTACAACAAGGACGGCAAGGTCATTTTCGAGGAACTCATCGTGGTGTTTCCGGATCTGACCGTTGAGGAGTTCCTGGCCGCCGACGCGGACCACAACGGCACCGTGGACGAGAAGGAATATCAGCGGTTCCGCGAGGCGCGGCAGGCCGGGAAAAAGCTCGACGCTTCGACCCCGGCGCCCGCTCCTGCTCCTGCCCCGGCCCCGACTCCGGCCCCGTCTGCCGTTCCGGCGGAGCCGACCGCTCCGGCCGCGCCCGAATCCGCCCCGGCGGCTCCTTCCGCCGAATCCGCGCCGGCCGCCCCGGCACCGGCCGCCCCGGCCGTTCCGCCCAGGTCCGAGGCGGCGTCCCCGGCCCCGGCCG
>CAZNUQ010000004.1:53157-76571 GCA_964576235.1 uncultured Desulfovibrio sp. | reverse complement strand
CCGGCCGCCCCGGCCGTTCCGCCCAGGTCCGAGGCGGCGTCCCCGGCCCCGGCCGGCGCCGTGGAAACCGTGGAGGTGCCCGCCGTTGCTGCCGCGCCGGCGGCGGAATCCGTCAGGTCCCATGTCGTGGCGCGCGGGGATTCGTTGTCCAAGATCGCCCGGCAATACGGCGTGAGCGTCAAGGATCTCATGGCCGCCAACGCCATGAAGAACGCCGATCGCCTGGAGGCGGGCGCGAGTCTCGTCATTCCGTCCTCCGGCGACGCCAGTGCTGTGGCCGCGACCCCGGCGGTGGCGAAATTCCTGGCCGGCTTTTTCGCCAGGAGCGCCTCGGGCGATATCAACGGGCTGATCGACTGCTACGGCCCGAGCGTGGACTACTACGCCAAGGGAAAAAGCGGGACGGATATCGTGCGCCAGGACAAGGCGGCGTATTTCGAGCGCTGGCCCGTGCGCGTCTACACGCCCGGGGCGGCGACGATGGAACAGGTTGCCGGCGGCGATGTGAAGGTGACGGTCCCGGTGGCGTATTCGGTCAAAAAGGGTGACAAGGGCGCCCAGGGGGAGGCCCGGTTCACCTTCCTCCTGCGTCCGGCCGGCGGGTCCTTCCGCATCGTCGGCGAACAAAGCGTCGCCACACCAAAAAAATAATCCCGACAGGGCGGCCTTGCCGTCCGTGGGGCGGAAAGCAGCATCGTTTCGCCCCACTCCACGATGAATCGGGAGGACTTCCGATGCTGCAGAAGATCGCGATACGGGACCTTGCCATCGGCATGTACGTGGTGGACACGGGATTGTCGTGGCTCGAGCACCCTTATTTGTACAGCCAGGAAGGCGAGGTGCGTAACGCCGGGGAAATCGAGGAGCTCCTCGCCTCGGGGTACGAGGAAGCCTTCATCGATCCGGACAAGGGGGCTTTCGGCAGGGCCCGGGCGGTCGTGGTCGGGGCCCAGGCCGAGGCCCTCGCCCCGGCGGATGCGGCGTCCCCGGCCGCGGTTCCGGGCGCCAGAACCCCCCTGGACCGGGAACTGGCTTCCGCCGCGAAACTGTATTCGGATTGCCTGAACATCGCCCGGGACATGCTGCGCGATGTCAAGGCCGGGGGCGAGGTCGACATCGAGGCCTCCGAGACCCTCGTGGACGAGGTCATCGCCAGCGCCGTGCGCAATCCCGACGCCATGATCGCCCTCGGCAAGCTGCGCCGTCACGACGCCTACACCTTCACCCACGGGGTCAACGTCTCGGCCCTGGCCGTGGCCTTCGGCGGGGCGCTGTCGCTTTCGCCGGCGCAGCTTCGGGAACTCGGGCTGGCCGGCCTTTTCCATGACCTGGGCAAGACCGGGGTTCCAGACGCGATTCTCAACAAGCCCGGCCGGTTGACGCCGGTGGAATTCGAGCGGGTCAAGCGCCACCCGGAACTCGGGCGGCGCATCCTTTTCGGTCGCGGCCTGCCCGAGGCCGTGCTGCGGGGCGTGGCCGAGCATCATGAAAAAAGCAACGGGGCCGGCTATCCGCAGGGTCTGGCCGAAAAGGACGTGCACCCGTGGGGCCGCATCCTCGGCGTGGCCGATGTCTTCGACGCCCTGACCAGCCGGCGGGCCTACAAGGAGGCCATGCTGCCGACCCGGGCCCTCGGGGTGCTGTACGGCATGCGCGGCAAGGATTTCCCGGCGGAACTGGTCGAACGCTTCATCAAGTTCCTGGGGCCGTATCCGGTGGGAACCTTCGTGCGCCTGTCGAGCGGGGAGCACGCCTTCGTGCGCGGCTCCAATCCGGCCCGGCCGCTTTTTCCGGAACTGCTGGTGGTTTTCGACCGGGACATGCGGCCCCTGACGCCCCGGGTGCTCGACTGTTCCGGCGCGGACGGGGGGGAGAAGCCCGTTGTCGAGGCCCTGGACCCGGTGCCCTACGGTCTCGATCCTCTCGACTATCTCATGCGTCCGCTGGAGGATGCGGGACGGTAGTTTTTTCCTGGCACGGCTTCTGCATGGCGCTTCCCAGCCCAAACGGCATGCAGGAGGGCGCCATGGACATCCATACCGATTACAACAGCCTGACCAACCAGCTCAAGATCTCCTCCGGGACGGCCAGCGACGCCTCGGGGGCTTCGGCCGCTTCCACCACCACGACGGCCAATTCGTCGGCCGGCAATACGGACACCGCGTCATGGTCTGCCGTGGCCAAGGCCCTTTCCCGTTCCGACAGCGAATACCTGAGCCCGATCCTCAAGTACAAGAGCCAAAACCAGGCCCTGCAACAGCAGTTGACCAAGACCCTGGCCGCCAAGTTCGGAGAGCTCGGCGTCGACACCAGCCAGACCATCACCCTCGGCCGCGGCGCCGACGGCAGCGTGGTGGTCGAGGGCGACCACCCGGACAAGGCCAAGATCGAAAACCTTTTCAAGGAAACGCCGGTCCTCGCCCAGGCCTTCAACACCCTGGCCGACAACAGCGCCACCCTCAAGTCCATGACCCGCGGCCAGGCGACCGCCATGGTGCGCAGCAACGGTTACGCGGCCTATCTCAACCAGTTGACGGGCGGCGGGGCCTCGGCCGGCGATTTCTACATGAGTCTGGCCCGCAACGCCTCTATGGTCTACTTCCGCTAGCGCCGTCCCCGTTACCGGCGGCCCGGCCTCAATCCTCGCGCAGCAGCCAGACGACCTCCCCTTCGGGGCGCACCAGCGAGGCCGGGAGGGCCGGATCGGGTTCTCCGGAAAGGGCCTTTTCCAGGGCCGCTTCCTTGCCTCGGGCGCGTACCAGGAAGAGAATCCTCCGGGCGGCGTTCAGCAGCGGCAGGGTGCAGGTCAACCGGGCCACGCGGGGCTCGGCGGCATCCGGCGCCGGCACGGCCGCGACCAGCCGTTCCCGTTCCCCGATGGCGGGGCTTCCCGGAAAAAGCGAGGCCGTGTGCCCGTCGGCGCCAAGTCCCAGCAGGATCAGGTCGAAGCGCGGGATTTCTCCGCGGCCGGCTCCGAACGTTTCGCGCAGTTCGCCCTCGTAGGCCGTGGCGGCCAGCGCCGCCGGACGGATTTCCACGGGCATGGGGTGGATGTTGCCGACCGGGATGGGCGCGGGCGTGAAAAGGAGCGGCGCCACCGTGCCGAAGGTGCTGCGCCGGTCGCCGGGAGACACCAACCGCTCCTCGCCGAAAAAGAAGTGGACGGCCTCGAAGGGGGCGCCGATGCCCTGGCGGGCCATGGCCGCGTAGAGCGGCAGCGGGGTGGAGCCGCCGCACAGGGCCAGGGTGAAACGGCCCCGGGCGGCCACGGACTCCCGGGCGGCCGCGGCAACCGCCTCCAGGGCCGCGGCGGCCAGGGCCGGGGCGTCTGGAAACCGGCGGACGCGGGCGGTCATGACGCCGGTCCGTGGGCGGGCCGGGTCCTCGCCGCTTCCATCGGTCCCCACCCTTTCGCCTTGGCCGCCGTTCGGTTGCAGGCCGTCACCGTGACGCCGCCCCGGACCAGGCGCCTGGCCATGTCCAGTCCCTTGCGTCCAAGGCCGACCATGCCGATTCCCATGGCGTGTTCTCCGTTACGGATGGCGCCCCGCGGCGGGCGACGGTTTCGCGGAAAAGCGGGCGATGTAGGCGTCCACGTCGAATTTGCGGCGGCAGCCCCGTTCGTTCATGAAGCGCACCCGGCCGAAGACCGGGCGGTCGGCCCAGGGCCGGTCGTGCAGACCGCCGATGGACCACAAGACCCCCGCCACGCCGTTGGGGTCCCGGCCGTCCAGGGCGTACCGGTCGTTGAGGAACAGGGCCGTCTCCAGGGCGTCCGCGGGCGAGGCCGACCATTCCAGGATCTTTTTGGCCCAGTACATGCGCATGTAGCCGTGCAGGCGGCCGGTCCGGGTCAGCTCGCCCTGGGCCGCGTTCCACAGGTCCGAGTGGGTGGTCCCGGCCTCGAAGGCTGCCCGGTCGTAGACCTGGGAACGCCGGTCGCCGGCATGGGCGGCCAGGGTTTTCCCCGCCCAGTCGGGCAGGGCCGCGAGGCTGTCGTACTCCGGCGTGTACTGGCAGAAATTGTCGGCCAGTTCCCGGCGTACGACGAGTTCCTCCAGAAAGGCGTCGGCCCCGGCCGGGGCATGGCGCCTGGCGGCCAGGGCGTCGAGAGCCGCCCGCTGGGGGGCGAGCTGGCCGAAGTGGAAATAGGGCGAAAGTCCGGAAGTGGCTCCGGCGTTGGGGTCGTTGCGGCGCTCGGCGTAGACCGGCAGCCGCTCGGCCAGGAAGCGGGCCAGGGCGCTTCCGGCGGCGGCCGGACCGGGCGCGGGATCGGGGAGCGGGGGGACGGTCCGGTCCGGGGCGAGGCCGGCGGCGGCATCCGCCCAGTCGACCGGGCCATGCCCGGACAGGTTGGACGCGGGAA
Organism: uncultured Desulfovibrio sp.; assembly: GCA_964576235.1. Classification (GTDB taxonomy): domain Bacteria; phylum Desulfobacterota; class Desulfovibrionia; order Desulfovibrionales; family Desulfovibrionaceae; genus Solidesulfovibrio. Next base: position 72,205 of record CAZNUQ010000004.1, on the reverse strand, counting down.
AGGCCGGAATTTCCGGGAAGGGTTCCAGGAATTCGGGCAGCAGCCGGTGGAGTTTCGGGCGTAGCGTGGCGGCGGCGTATTCGCGCCTGGGCGAGGCGAAAAAACAGGGCACCACGTTGTGGGCGTCGACCTCGAGCAGCAGGCCGTCGTAGGCGGCGGCCACCCCTGCCTTCCAGCGTCGCTTGAGGCGCAGGGGGTCGAAGTCCGTCACGCAGACGCCGGCGCCGACGGCGCGCAGGAAGGCGGGCACCGTGGCCGCCGGCGCGCCGGCGAGGAGGACGAAGGGGATGCCGTGCCGGCGCAGTTCCGCCTCGGTTTCGCGCAGCCCGGCCAGCATGAAGGCGTAGTGGCGGGCGGTGGCCCCCGGGAAGGCCGGCGCCAGGGCAAAGGCGACGAAAAACGGCGCCCCCGAGGCCCGGGCCAGATCGGCCGCGTGGGCCAGGGCCCAGTTGTCGGCGGCGCGCTGGTCGCGGCTCATCCAATAGACGACCGGCCCGGATTTCGCGGGGTTGTCGGAGAGGGGGCGGATGCGGGCGGGATGGACCGGCATCCTCCCCTTCTAGGGCGTCGGTCGCTTCGTGGCAAGCGCCTCCCGCCGTTTGACCTCCTCCCACAGGGCGTTTCTGGCGTCGAGGTCCAGGCCGTCGAGGTCCAGGCCGCGGCTTTTGGCCAGGGCCTCCATGGCCCGGTAACGGGCCAGGAACTTGGCGTTGGCCGCGTCCAGGCAGGCGTTGGCCTTGAGCCCGAGCCGGCGCCCGTACTCGGTCAGGGTGAAGAGGTAGTCCCCGAATTCCTCGGCCATGGCCTTCTCGTCGCCCGAGGCCACGGCGGCCTCGAACTCGGCCCGTTCGGCCAGCAGGCTTTCCCGCATGGCCGCGTCGCTTGGCCAGGTGAAGCCGGAGCGGGCCGCCTTGGAATGGATGCGGTAGGCCTTGAGCAGGGGCGGCAGGCCCTTGGGCAGCGTGGCGAAAAGCCCCTGCCCCTTGTCCTTTTCGGCCCGCTTGATGCGCTCCCAGTTGCGCAGGAGTTCCTCGCGGTTGCCCACCTTGAGGTCGGAAAACACGTGGGGGTGGCGGCGGATCATCTTGGCCGCCGCGCCTTCCAGGGCCTCGGCCAGGGTGAAGGCGCCGCGCTGTTGCGACAGGGTGGCCACGAACAGGAGCAGGAAGAGCACGTCTCCCAACTCCTCGGCCGTGCCGGACGGATCCCCGGAGCGGATGCTGTCGACCAGTTCGAAGGATTCCTCGATGATGTAGTCGCACAGGGTGACGGGAGTCTGGACTTTGTCCCAGGGGCAGCCTTCGGGCCCGAGGAGGGTGTCGAGGACATCCTGGAGATGGGCCAGGGCCGTGGCGGATGGTTCTTGCATGGTGTTTCTTGGAGGCGGCGTGGCTTTCGAGGGGCGCGCGGGCGCCCGAAAGGTTACGTCGCGGCGTTGCCGGCCTGTTGCCGGGGCGTTTCCGCCGGTTTTTTGTCGTTGTCCGGGGCGGCCGGTTTGCCCTTGTGCCGGGCGTCGGCGCCCGCCGCCGGATTCTGTTGTCGTTCCGGAGCGGCCTTGGCCGGCTCCTTGGCCTTCTTGTCCGGTCCGGCCTTGGCGCCTTCCGGGTGTTTCGACGACGTTTCCGGGGCGGCGTTTTTTTCCTGCCGCCTGTCCGCGTCGTGCGAGGCCGGTTCCTTGCGCTTCGGGTCGGGCTTCGTTGATTTTTCCTGTTCCTTCGGAGCGCCGGCCTTCGCCGGTTCGGCCTGTTTCTTTTCGGCGTCGGGTCTGGGCGTCTCGATTTTTTTGTCCGGGGCGGCCGGGCGGGCGTCCCCGGCGGGCTTGCGGTCCGGAACGGCCATGGCCGCGGGCGGGGTCTTCCGGTCCGCCTCGGCCTCGGGCTTGTCCGATTTCCTGCCGAGTTTCCGCAGCTTTTCGTTGATGTCCGGAGGAATGTAGCGGACGAGCTTGGTGCTCACCTTTTCCAGAACCGGCACCAACACCGAGCCTTTGAGAAAATCCGGATGGGGCGCGGCCAGATGGATGAGGAAGAGGATCACGGCGGTCAGGATGACGCCCTTGGCCAGGCCGAAGCCGCCGCCGAAGAAGCGGTCCGCCCACTGGGTCATGGTCACCTTGACGATCCCGGAGATGGTCAGGGCCAGGAACCAGACGGCGATCAGGGCCACGGTGAAGATGAGCAGGTAGGCGGCGGTGCCGGCGTAGTTGCCGGAGATGTACTCGCTCAGGTGCGGGGCCAGGGCCTTGTGGTAGGTGCCGGCGCAGTAGAAGCCCGTGACGATGGCGGCAAGGGAGCCGACTTCCTTGACCAGGCCGCGCAGGTAGCCCCGGATGGCGAAAAAGAGCCAGACAATTCCCAGGCTCAGGTCGGCGATGTTCAGCGTTGGCATGGAGATCCGGGGGTTTGGGTTCCCGCGCGGCGCGTCGTGCCTTGGCCTCTTACCAGAAGCCTCCCCAAAAACCAACCCGGCGGGGCCGCCCCGGCTTGTCCGGGACCGGGGAAGCGGATAGCTTGTCCGGAGGGGGGCCGCCGGATGGAACAACTGCTTCCGACCGCCATCAACGCTTTTCTGGCAGACCGTGTCCTGGGCCAGCCGGACCTTCTCCGGCGCATCAGCGTCTCGCTATATAAGCACATCCATGGCCTTCCGGCGCCCAACGTGCTTCTGATCGGCAACTCCGGCACGGGCAAGACCACGCTCATGCAGGCCATCGCCGCCTTCTACGACGCCCACGAGGCCCTGGCCCGCTTCCGGGTCATGATCATCGTCAACGCCAACACCCTGGCTCCCGAGGTGCAGGGCGAGGACCGGACGACCCGGCTTTTCCGCAAACTGGAAGCGCGGGCCAAGGTGCTTTACGGCGCGGACCTGACGGAGGAGCGGCTCAGGGAGTGCCTGGAAAACGCCACGGTGTGCGTGGACGAGGTGGACAAGATTTCCGGGCGCATCGCCGGCAAGGCCAACGTGGAGGGGATCGTCACCCAGCACGCCCTGCTGACCCTGCTCGAGGGCGAGCAGTTCCTCTACCGGGCCACGGTGATACGGGACGGCCGCGAGGTGGGGGTCGACATCGTCCTCGACACGAGCCGGCTCCTTTTCATTTGCGGCGGAGCCTTCGAGGAACTCTACGACCAGGTGTACGGCGTCATCGTCAACCGGCGCGACGACCGAAGGCTCAAGGAAGTCTCGGAGGTGGAGCGCAAGCCGGACGGTTCGGTTTCGGTGCGCACGGTGGCGCGTTTCGGACTGCGCGACTATCTGCGCCTGTCGGATCTTTTCGCTTTCGGCATGATGCCCCAGTTCATCTCCCGGTTCGCCTCCATCGCCGTGCTCGAGGACCTGGGCAAGGAGGAGTTGCGCCAGATTTTCCTCCACTCGGCCAATTCCCCCCTGCGCCATTGTCTGGAATACTTCCGGCACATGGGCATCCGGCTCCGTCTGACCGACGCGGCGGTGGCGGCCATCGCCGAGGCGGCGTCCAAAAACAACCGCATCGGGGCCAGGGCCTTGCGCGAGATATTCAACGGCCTGATCGCCGGCCACGAGTTCGACCCCTTCCACTCGCCCAAATTCGCCGCGACCGAGGCCGGCCCCACCCTCACCATCGATCAGGACGCCGTGTCCGACTACCTGGGGCGGCAGGGGTAGGCGTCATTGCACCGGCCGGGCCGTGACCATGAGGTCCTGGCCGACCGGGACGGCGGCGCAGAAGCGGAAGTTCGCGGCCCCGGCCATGGCCGGCACGCTGCGCCCGGAGAAGCCGGAGACGGCCGCCGTGTCGCCGAGGATTTTTGGCGCGTAGAAGACCACCAGTTCGTCGAGGAGCCCCTGGGAGAGCAGCGAGCAGGCCAGGGCGCCGCCACCCTCGCACAGCACCGTGTACACGTTGGCCTCGGCGCGAAGCCGGGCCAGCCCCGGCAGCAGGTCGAACCCCCCGTCCCTTTCCCGCTCGGGAAGCCCCCAGACGCGCACTCCCATCTCCGTCAGCCTGCGGGCGGCCTTGGAGGCCGCGCCAGCGGCGTCGGTCAGGAACACGAGCTGTCCCGGCCGTTCGCGCAGCACCGCCAGGGGGGCGTCCGGGGCCGGGAGCACCCGGGTGGCCACGACGGCCAGGGGCTGGGGATTCGCCGCCAGGGCGTCCCCGGCATCGCGGTGGGTGAGCCGGGGGTTGTCGGCGCGCAGCGTGCCGCCGCCGACCAGCACCGCCTGGACGCAGGCCCGCATGGCATGGACCCGCGCCCGGGAGGCCTCGCCGCTCACCCAGCCCGAGTCGCCGGTGCGGGTGGCGATGCGCCCGTCGAGGGTCATGGCCAGCTTGACCGTCACATGGGGCCGGCCGAGGGTTTTCCAGACCACGAAATCGGCGATGGCGTCGCGGCATTCGGTCTCGAGGACGCCGACATCCACGACGACCCCTCCCTGGCGCAGCAGGTCCGCTCCCCCCCCGGCCTCGGGATTGGGATCGAGACAGCCGATCACCACCCGGGAAATCCCGGCGTCGAGGATCGTGCGCGAACAGGGCGGCGTCTTGCCGAAATGGTTGCACGGCTCGAGGGTCACGTACATGGTGCCCCCGGCCGGGGAGACGCCCTTTTCCTCGGCGTCGCGCAGGCATTCCACCTCGGCGTGGGGACCGCCGAAGACCCTGTGCCATCCCTCGGCCACGACCGTTCCGTCCTTGACCAGCACCGCGCCGACCCGCGGGTTCGGCGTGGTCGCCCCCCGGCCGCGCTCGGCCAGTTCCAGGGCCCTGGCCATGAACGCCGCGTCACTCGTCATCGTCCGCCTCCAACAGGTCGAAGCCGATGCCGGCCTCGGCGATCATGTCCGCCGAGAGGGCGTCGGGATAGCCCTGGCTGTAATAGATGTGTTTGACCTGACAGTTGATGAGCATCTTGGTGCAGATCAGGCACGGCTGGGTGGTGCAGTAGATGTCCGCGCCGGCGATGGGCACGCCGTGCAGGGCGCACTGGATGATGACGTTTTGTTCGGCGTGCAGGCCCCTGCACAATTCGTGGCGTTCGCCCGAGGGGATGCCCATCTTCTCCCGCAGGCAGCCGATATCCAGACAGTGGGCCGTGCCGGCCGGGGAGCCGTTGTAGCCCGTGGCCAGGATGCGGCGGTCCCTGACGGCCACGGCCCCGACCTTGCGGCGCAGGCAGGTGCTGCGCTCGGCCACGAGGGTGGCGATGCGCATGAAATACTCGGGCCAGGGGACGCGTTTGTCCATGACGGGTGGCTCCATGAGAGAAGAAGGGCCGGGGGAGGGAAGCCTTGCAGCGGGCAAGGAATTCCCCCCGGTCATCGGGCCTTCCGGATGACGCTTGGGGCGCGCGGTGCGCGATGCACCAGAGTGGACCAAGGCACGGGGCGCGTCAAGGCGGGGAGGCGGGAAAGCCGGCCGTCTCGGGGCGCGCCCCGGCCCCGTGGAGGCCCAGGTCCTCCTCGACGTAGCGGACCGCCGCCTCGAGCAGCACCGCCCGGGGATACCGGTTGCGGGTGATGAGGGTGGCCGAGAGCACGGGGTTTTTCTCGGCGAAGGGCATGGCCACGGCCAGATGGTCGGCGTTGGGATAGCCGAGGAGGGTGGAGCCGGGGATGATGGCGTCGGAACACACGACCAGGCTGTCGTTGAGGGGATCGGTGCGGCCGAGGATGTTGGAAAAGGGCTTGAGCACCGTGGAAACGTCTTCCGGCCTGGCGTAGGCGGCCAGGGAATAGTAGCGGACGTTGCCGGGCAGGGGGTGGTTGGCCAGCCAGTCCAGGCGGGTCGCCCGGCGCAGGCTGTCCACCGCCTCGACGCCCTCGCCGGGCGGACAGTTGGAAAGGCGCAGGCTCTCGGCGAACTCGGCCAGAAAGTCGGGGACGACATCCGAGACGGGGGAGCCGTTGACCGCGCCGGACACGCTGACCACGGCCAGCACCCGGCCTGTCAGTTCCGGATAGGCGGCCAGGGCCTGCAAGGTGTCCACGGTGCCCTTGGAATGGGTGACGAGGATGATCCGGGCGGTTTCGGGCGTGGCCAGGACGGCTTCGCGGATGATCGCCGCGTTGCGTTCGCTGCGCTGGCGGCCCCGGGTCTGGATGTAGCCGGTGCCGTAGCCCTGGGCCCGCAGGTTGTCCACGCCGTCGGCGAAGACCGTGGACAAGTCGGTCACGCACTCCGCGAGCAGGCCCGGCACCATCATGACCGTCAGCCCCGCCGTGGACCGGCCGAGGGGGACGGGGGCGCCGGTGGCCGGCGGTTCCCCGGCCAGACGCCACAGGGACGCCCCGTCGCCGCCGGGTCTGTTGTCGGGGAGGGCCGCGCCCCGGGCCTCCTGGACGGCGCGGAAGATCTCCCGGAACCGGCCGCGGCCGTCGACGATGCCGGCCTTGGCCGCCGGCAGGAGGATGGAGGGCGGGGTCGTTTCCACGGACACGCGCGTGGGGGCCGTGGAGCAGGCGGCCAGGGCCGCGGCGAAAATGAGCGGTGCCAGGACGAGGCCGGGAAGACGGGCGGCGGCCCGTCCCGCCGGACGCGGCGATGCCGGCCGGGTGTCGGAAGGCGTGTGCGGGCGCGGGACCATGCGGCCATACCTCCGGTCGGGCCGGACGCGCGGCCGGGACAACCCCGGAGGCGGCGCCGGACCTGGAGTGTTTTTTCTAAGCCAGCCGGCCGATTGGAGCAAGTCGCGAAAAGGGCGCCGTCTTGACTTTGCCGTGTGGCGGTGGTTGGTGGAGATGGCCCCGCCGCGTGGCGGCATGGCGGGGGAAGGAGGCGGCATGGCCGAGGAACGCAGCAAATGGCAGGAGGGCGGGGTGGCCGCGGCGTTTTTGCGCGATGTCCGGGGGGCGATCCCGGCCGCCGCCATGCAGCTCGAACTGATCGACGCCATCCTCCGGGCCTGGTGCCCCGGACCCGGCCGCATCCTCGACCTGGGCTGCGGGGATGGCATCGTGGGAGGTTCTCTGCTCGAACGCCATCCCGGGGCGCGGGTCGTCTTCGCGGATTTTTCCGAACCCATGCTCGAGGCGGCCAGGAGCCGGCTGGGGGACGATCCCCGGGCCACCCTCGTCCGGGCGGACATCGCCTCGCCGGCCTGGGCGGCGGCCGTCGGCGGCGAACCCTTTGACGCCGTGGTTTCCGGCTTCGTCATCCACCACCAGCCGGATGCCCGCAAGAAGGCCCTTTTCCGGGAGATATTCGACCGGTTGCGCCCGGGCGGGGTGTTCGTCAACCTCGACCAGGTGTCCTCGCCAACCCCGGCCGTGGAGGCCCTGCACCACGACCATTTCATCGACTGCATCCACCGCTTCCACGCGGCCGGCGCCGCGCCCAAGACCCGGGAGGAGATCGCCGCGGCCTACATCACGCGCCCGACCCGCGACGAGAACATCCTGGCGCCGGTGACGGACCAGTGCCAATGGCTGCGCGCCATCGGATTCACCGACGTTGATTGCTACTTCAAGCTGTTCGAGCTGGCCATTTTCGGGGGCCGCCGGCCGGCCTAGGGGGGCCGGACGCTGCGCCGGCCGAAAAGGCAACGGGCCGCGCCGGCAATGCGCCGACGCGGCCCGTTTTCGTTTCCTTCCGGGAGCCGGAGCGGGGCTCCGGCATGCGCCCGGGCCCTACCAGGCGAAAAGCGGAAACGTCTTGGCGAAGGGTTCCACTTCCCTGCGGATCTCGTCGAGCCTGGTTTCGTTGTCCCGGGCCTGGATGGCCGCGTCGATCCAGGACACCACGCGTTCGATGTCGCTTTCGACCATGCCGCGCGTGGTGAGCGCCGCCGTGCCGATGCGCACGCCCGAGGTGACGAACGGCGAGCGCGTCTCGAAGGGCACGGTGTTCTTGTTGACGGTGATGCCGGCCTTGTCCAGGGCGTGCTCGGCGTCCTTGCCGGTCACGTCCTTGTTGGTCAGGTCCACCAGCACGAGGTGGTTGTCCGTGCCGCCGGAGACGAGGTCGTAGCCCAGGGCCAGAAGACCCTTGGCCAGGGCCTGGCAGTTTTTCACCACCTGTCCCTGGTAGGTCTTGAAGGCGGGTTTGAGGGCCTCGCCGAAGGCCACGGCCTTGGCCGCGATGACGTGCATGAGCGGGCCGCCCTGGATGCCGGGGAAGATCTGGGAATTGAGGGTTTTGCCGAATTCCTCCGAGGAGAGGATCAGCCCGCCGCGCGGCCCGCGCAGGGTCTTGTGCGTGGTCGAGGTGGTGAAGTGGGCGTGGGGGATCGGCGAGGGGTGGTGGCCGGTGGCGACCAGACCGGCGATGTGGGCCATGTCCACCACGAGCTTGGCCCCGACCGCGTCGGCGATGGCCCGGAAGCGCGGGAAATCGATGATGCGCGGGTAGGCGCTGGCGCCGGCCATGATGACCGCGGGCCGGTGCTCCTTGGCCAGTCGCTCGACCTCGTCGTAGTCGATGGTGCCGGTTTCCTTGCGGACATGGTAGAAGACGATGTTGAAGAGCTTGCCCGAGAAGTTGACCGACGAGCCGTGGGTGAGGTGGCCGCCGTGGGAGAGGTCCATGCCCATCAGGGTGTCGCCGGGCTTCATGGCCGCGAAGTAGACGGCCATGTTGGCCTGGGAGCCGGAATGGGGCTGGACGTTGGCGTATTCGGCCCCGAAAAGCGCCTTGACCCGGTCGCGGGCCAGATCCTCGGCGATGTCCACGTATTCGCAGCCGCCGTAATAGCGCTTGCCGGGGTAGCCCTCGGCGTACTTGTGGGTGAGCACGCTTCCCTGGGCCTGGCGCACGGCCACGGAGACGAAGTTCTCCGAGGCGATCATTTCGAGCTTGCCGGTCTGGCGCTCGATTTCCAGGCACACGGCGCGTCCGACTTCGGGGTCGGCGATGAGCAGTTCTTCCATGGAGCTTCCCCTCGTAAAGCGTTCGGGGGGAGACTCGGACATCGAGCTTCCCCCCGTTTGTGATTGCGAACGGGCCGGGCGCCCCGGCCGGCGCCTATTCGGCGAAGGCCTTGTACAGGACGCAGGCGTTGGTGCCGCCGAAACCGAACGAGTTGCAAAGGACGTTGCCGACGGCGGCTTTCCTGGCGCTCTTGGGGGTGTAGTCCAGGTCGCACTCCGGATCGGGGGTGTCCAGGTTGATGGTGGGCGGAATGACGCCCTCCACGATGGTCTTGACGCTCACGACCGACTCGATGCCGCCGGCCGCGCCGAGGCAGTGCCCGATCATGGACTTGTTGGACGTGACGGGCACGTTTTTGGCGTGCGCGCCGAGCACCGCCTTGATGGCCTTGGTCTCGCAGGAGTCGTTCAAGGACGTCGAGGTGCCGTGGGCGTTGATGTGGGCGATGTCCGACGGGGCCAGCCCGGCTTCCCGGATGGCGGCGCGCATGGCCTGGGCCATGCCTTCGCCGTTGTCGGGCGGGGCGGTCATGTGGAAGGCGTCGCCCGAGGCGCCGTATCCGGCCACTTCGGCCAGGATGCGGGCGCCGCGCGCCTTGGCGTGTTCCAGGGACTCCAGGAGCAGCAGGCCGCAGCCCTCGCCGATGACGAAGCCGTCGCGGTTCGCGTCGAAGGGGCGCGAGGCCCGGGTCGGGTCGTCGTTGCGGGTGGACAGGGCCTTGAGGGCGTTGAACCCGCCGACGGCCAGGGGCGTGATGGTCGATTCCACGCCGCCGCAGATGGCGGCCGCGGTGCGGCCGAGCCGGATGTCGGAGTAGGCCGTGCCGATGGCGTGCATGCCCGAGGCGCAGGCCGAGGTGGTGCACAGGTTCGGCCCCTTGGCGCCGGTGAAGATCGAGACCTGCCCCGCGGCCATGTTGGCGATCATGGTCGGAATGAAAAAGGGCGACACCCGCGAGGGCCCCTGTTCGAGGAGCTTGGTGTGGGTGGCTTCGAGGGTTTCGAGGCCGCCCAGGCCGCAGCCGATGACGACGGCGACGCCCTCGGCCTCCTCGGGATCGATCTTGTAGCCCGCTTCCTCCATGAGCATCATGGCGGCGGAGACGGCGAATATGGTGAAACGGTCCAGGCGTCTGGCCAGCTTGTGCGGGATGAAGGGCTTCTCGTCGAAGTCCTTGACCTCGCAGGCGAAGCGCGTGTCGAAGGCCGACGCGTCGAACCTGGTGATGGGGGCCGCGCCGGAAACTCCGGCCACGAGGTTTTTCCAGCTGGCGGCCAGGTCGTTGCCGATGGGGGTGATGGCCGAAAGGCCTGTGACGACTACCCTGTTCAAGGTCATGGTGCTTCCGTCCGCGGAAGGGGCGGGCGGTTGGCGCGCCGCCCCGTACCCGGCTGGGCGTTGTGGGCTACTCGCCCTTTTTCTTTTCGATAAAGGAGATGGCGTCCTGGACTTTCTGGATCTGCTGGGCATCCTCGTCGGAGATCTCGACGCCGAATTCCTCTTCCATGGCCATGATCAGTTCGGTCAGATCCAGGGAATCCGCGCCCAGGTCGTCGACGAACTTGGCTTCGGGGTTGACCTCGCCGGCATCCACCCCGAGCTGATCCACGATGATTTCCTTTACTTTTTCCGCGACAGACATGTTTTCCTCCAAGTGATGGCCGTAATGGTTTCGGTTACATGTACATGCCGCCGTTTACCCCGAGGACCTGGCCGGTGACGTAGCCGGCCTCGTCGCCGGCCAGATAGCTCACGGCGGCGGCGATTTCCCCGGGGGCGCAGACGCGCTTTGCCGGGATGCGGTCGTTAAGCGACGCCTTGACGGCGTCGGGCAAAACGGCGGTCATGTCGGTTTCGACGAATCCCGGGGCCACGGCGTTGACCGTGATCCCGCGCGAGGCCAGTTCCAGGGCGGCGGACTTGGTGAGGCCGATGAGCCCGGCCTTGGCCGCGGCGTAGTTGGCCTGACCGGCGTTGCCGGCCTGTCCAACCACCGAAGTGATGTTGACGATGCGGCCGGCGCGGCGTTTCATCATGATCTTGGCCGCCTCGCGAAGGCAGGTGAAGGCCCCGATCAGATTGACGCGGATGACCGCCGCGAAGTCCTCGTCCTTCATGCGCACCAGCAGCCCGTCGCGGGTGATGCCGGCGTTGTTGACCAGGACGTGGAGGTCCTTGTCCTTGATATGTTCGGCGAAAAAGGCGGCCACGGCGACGGGGTCGCCGGTGTCCAGGGGGAGCGCCCGGGCCGATCCGCCCCCGGCGACGATGGCGTCCGCCACGGCGGCGGCCGCTTCGGGTTTGCTGACGTAGGTCAGCACGATGTCGAAGCCGTCGCGGGCCAGCCGGGCGGCCACGGCCGCGCCGATGCCCCGGGATCCGCCGGTGACCAAGGCCGTACGCATGATGCTCTCTCCTTGCCGCGCTTGCGGGGCGGCTCCGGACCGCGCCGCTGCCGGCGCGGGGGGCCGGGCGACCGGCGGCCGTGTCCGGCGGGCCGGACCCGTCACTGGATAGCCGATACGCCCCGCGATTTCAAATGCGTTTCCCGCGCGTCCGGCCGTGTCGCGCCGGCGGCGGGAAACGGGTCAAAACTGGAGCAGGGAGGCGCCCCAGGTGAAGCCGCCGCCGAAGACGCCGAGCAGCACCTTGTCGCCGGGCCGGATGCGTCCGGCCGCCCTGGCCTCGACCAGGGCGATGCCGATGGTCGACGCCGAGGTGTTGCCATAGCGGTCGATGGTGACCATGACCTTGTCCGCGGGGAGGGAAAGCTTCTTGGCCACGGCCTCCATGATGCGCATGTTGGCCTGGTGCGGGATGAAAAGCGCGATGTCGCTCCAGTCCAGGCCGTTTTCCAGGACGATTTCCCGGCAGATGGCCGCCATGTTGCGCACGGCGTGTTTGAAGACCTCGGGGCCGTTCATGTCCAGAAAGAAGTCCTCGTCCACCGCCTGGCCGAGCTTGTAGGGATGCCCCGACCCGCCGCCCTTGATGGTGAGCAGGTGCCCCAGCGAACCGTCGCTGGACAGGCGCACGTCGAGGATTTCCGCGCCGCCGGGGGCGGGCTCGGCGGTCACCACGGCCGCGGCAGCGGCGTCACCGAACAGCACGCAGGTGCGCCGGTCGGCCCAGTTGGTGCGGGAGGTGAGCACTTCGGCGGCGGCCACGAGGATCTTGGCCTCGGGGTGCAGGGCCAGCACGGCCCGGGCCATCTCCAGCCCGTAGACATAGCCGGAGCAGGCCGCGTTGACATCCTGGACCACCTTGCCCCGGATGCCGAGTTTCTCCTCCAGCAGGCAGGCGGCCGAGGGGGTGAAGTAGTCCGGGGTCACGGTGTAGAGAAAAAGATGGGTCAGTTCGTCGGCGTCCATGCCCGCTTCGGCCAGGGCGGCCCGGGCGGCCTGGGTGGTCATGTCGCTGACGGTCTCGCCGGGGGCGGCGATGCGTCGTTCCTTGATGCCGGTGCGAGTGGTGATCCACTCGTCGGAGGTTTCGACGATTTTTTCCAGATCGGCGTTGGTCAGCACCTTTTCAGGCGCGTAGAAGCCAAAGCCCCGAATGTAAGCATGGTGTTGCATGGAGGGGATCGCGTGTCAGCGTTGTTCGTTGACGACCTGGCGGCGGGTGCCGGCCAGATCGATGTTTTTGGCCACGGCCTCCGACAGGTGCGTGTTGGCTTCCATTTCGACGAAACGGGCGGCCATGCGCACGGCGCTGGACATGGCCTTGCTGTTCGAGGCGCCGTGGCAGATGAGGCAGATGCCCTTGAGGCCGAGAAGGGGGGCGCCGCCGTATTCGGCGTAATCGACCAGGCGCGAGAAGCGCTTGAGGGCGTTTAAGGCCAGCATGGTGCCGATCTTGCCGAAAAAGCCGCGCCGCAGCTCGCCCTTGAGCAGGCGGCCGAGGGAGGTGGCCAGGCCCTCGGCCTGCTTGACCACCACGTTGCCCACGAAGCCGTCGCACACCACCACGTCCACGTTGCCCGTGAAAAGGTCGCGCCCCTCGATGTTGCCGACGAAATTGAGGGAGCTCAGACGCAGAAGCTCGAAGGCCTCCTTGACGAGCATGTTGCCCTTGCCCGACTCCTCGCCGTTGGAGAGCAGGGCCACGGCGGGGTTGGGCCGGCCGAGCATGGTCTTGGCCAGAACCGAGGCCATGACGCCGAACTGGAGCAGGTGGAAAGGCTTGCAGTCCACGTTGGCCCCCACGTCGATGATGACGCAGTGGGAGCGTTCGGTGGGCATGAAGGTGGCGAGGGCCGGGCGTTCCACGCCCGGCGCCCGGCCGATGGTGAACATGGCGCAGGCCAGGGTGGCGCCGGAATGGCCGGCGGAAATGACGCCGTCGGCCGCGCCGTCGCGAACGAGATTGCAGGCCACCTGGATGGAGGAATCCTTCTTGCGGCGCAGGGCCTCGGTCGGCTTTTCCTCCATCTCCACCACCTGGGAGGCGTGGACGACGGAAACCGGCAACCCCCTGGCGTCGTGGCGGTCCAGCTGGGCGCGGATGGCGTCCTCGTCGCCGACGAGGATGATCTCCGCCTTGCCGGTCCTGGCGGCGTGCAGGGCGCCGGGGACGACCACGTGGGGACCGAAGTCCCCTCCCATGGCGTCCACGGCGATACGCGGCTTGCTATTCGGCATCGTCCTTCCGGAGCATCTGGCGGCCGCGGTAGGTGCCGCAGCTCGGGCAGATCCGGTGGGGCAGGGTGGGCTCGCCGCAGGAGCAGATGACCACGGTGGGCACGGCGACGTGGTCGTGGGAGCGGCGCATACCCTTGCGGGACTTGGAGATTTTTCTATTGGGGACGGCCATGGCGATTACCTCGCTCGGGGTTTGGGGTCGAATGGCAAAAGCGCGCGGCGAAAAAAGGCAACGCCTAGTTCGATCCGCGCGGCACCTTCAGGTTCTTGAGGACGGCCAGCCTCGGGTCGCCTTCGTCGGCGGCGCAGCCGCACGGGCCCTCGCGAAGCGGCTTGCCGCAGCGGGGGCAAAGGCCGGGGCAGTTCTCGTCGCAAAGCGGCTTGACCGGCAGGGCCAGCAGGAACTGCTCCCACAAAAGGCTCGCCACATCAAGCTCCAAAACCTTGCCCCGGCGGCGCAGCAACCCCGGCTCCAGGGTCTGCTCGCCTTCCACGGGCAATTCCTCGAACAGCTCGAAATCGCTGTCCACGGTCACCCTGGCGTCCTCGGCGCAACGGTCGCACGGGGTGACGACCACGCCGTCCAGGCGGCCGCGGATGCGCATGCCCCGCCCCTGGGGGGTCACGGAAAACGAGGCGGCGAGCCCCTGGCCCTCCAGGCGGTGTGGGAGCGAAAACTCCGCAATGGGCCCGGTCCAGAGCGCCTGGTCGGAAAAAGAAAATTCCCGGCCACTTGCCGGGAGGTCGGTGATATCAAGCCAGAGTTCGGACATGGTTCCCCCGCGGAGAAGAGAGTGCTAGTCCGTGGCCCGCGACTTGTCAAGAAAAAGCTTGCCAACGGCTTCCTTCCCATGTACCTCACAAAATTCTTTGCGTCACTGCGAAAATCCGCGCGGACGTCAGCCGGCCTCGCATCCCCGGTCCCGGCCCGCCGTCCCCAGCGAACATGTTTCCGGGAGGAACCGATAATGGCCAAGATCTGCGAACATTGCGGCAAAAAGCCCCAGGTCGGCAACAACGTCAGCCACGCCAACAACAAGAGCAAGCGCCGTTTCGAGCCCAACCTCGTGAAGGTCCGGGCCCAGCTGCCTTCCGGCGAGGTGACCACCATGACGGTGTGCACCCGCTGCCTGCGCTCCGGCGCCGTGACCAAGCCGGCCGTCAAGAACGCCTAGGGTCCGGCGGAAACCCGCCTTTCGGACGGCCCGGAATCCGGGCCGTCTTTTTTTGCGCCCGGGGCTCAGTCCCCTTCCTCTTCTTCCGAGGGCGGCGTGACCAGCACCCGGTCGATGCGCCGGCCATCCATGTCCACCACCTCGAAGTCCGCGCCGTGGGCCGAGAACCGTTCGCCGAGTTCCGGGATGCGTCCCAGGCGTTCCAGCACGAAGCCGGCCAGGGTGGCTCCGGCGAATTCCTCGGGCCAGGGCCGGGGCAGCCCCGCGGTCGCGGCCACCTCGTCCATGGGCGTGGCCGCGTCGATGAGCAGCGACCCGTCGTTCCGGCGGACCATGGCCGGCTCCTCGTAGCCGGAAAGACCGGGCAGGTCGCCCACCATGTCCTCGAACACGTCGGCGGCCGTGACCACCCCGACCACGTCGCCGTATTCGTCGACGACCAGGGCCAGGTGCAGGCGCGGCGTGCCCTTGAACTGGGCCAGCAGGTCGAGGCCGCACATGGTTTCGGGCAGAAACTGGGCCGGGGTCATGTGGCCGGCGATGTCGAGCCCGCCGTCCCGAAGCCTGCCGGCCAGCACGTCCTTGGCCCGGGCCACGCCCAGCACCTCGGCGAAATCCCCCCGGCACACCGGGAAACGGGTGTGGGGGCTTTTGAGCATCTTTTCCAGGTTCTCTTCCATCGGGGCGTCGATATCCAGCCAGTCCACCCGGGAGCGATGGGTCATGATGACGCCGAGCGGGCGGTCGGCCAGCCGCAGAAGGCGCTCCATGATGTCGTGCTCGGCGTGGTCGAGGACGCCGTGACGGGCGCCCTCGTGGAGCATGCCCCGGATGTCCTCCTCGGTGACGGCCGGCTCGTGGTTCGCGCCGAGCCCGAGGAGCCGCAGACAGCCCCGGGTGGCCACGCCGAGGAACCACACGGCCGGCACGCTGGCCAGCATCAGGGCGCGCATGACCGGCGCGGCGGCCATGGCCAGCTTCTCGGGTCGGGCCAGTCCGAGGCGCTTGGGCACGAGTTCGCCGAGGATCAGCGTGGCCACGGCGATGGGGACGACCACGGCGGCCAGCGACAGGGGGTGGGCGTAGGGAGCCAGCGCCGGGAAGGCCTTCAGGGCCGCGGCCAGTTCGCCGGCCAGGGTGGCGCCGCCGTAGGCGCTGGCCAGGACGCCGGCCAGGGTGATGCCGATCTGCACGGTGGAGAGGAAGGCCTCGGGATGTTCGAGCAGGCCCAGGCAGAGCCTGGCCCGGCGGGAACCGGCCTCGGCCATGGCGGCGAGCCGGACCTTGCGCGAGGCGACGAGGGCCATTTCGGCCATGGCGAAGAAGCCGTTGGCCAGGATGAGGGCCAGGACGGCCAGGAGTTCGAGGGAGATTTCGGTCATGGGGGCTCCGGGGAGCGGCGCTTTCGCGCCGGTCTCGCGGGAGGATAGCAGGAGCGGCGGCAAAGGCGAAGGGGGGCCGCGGCGGGTTCCCGGCTCGCGGGACGCAAAAACGGGCGGCCGGCCCATGGCCGGCCGCCCGCGGGCGTGCGGTTCGGGACGGACGGGCTACAGCGAAAGGGCCCGGTCGATGCGGGCCAGCACCCGTTCGCGGCCCATGACGGCCATGGTTTCGAAGAGTCCGGGGCTCGCCGTGCCGCCGGTGATGGCGATGCGGATGGGCTGGGCCAGCAGCTTGAATTTCACGCCCGTGGCGTCGAGGTAGCCCTGCACCGCCGCCTCCATGGACGGCTGGTCGAACTGGCCGAGCCCGGCGAGGAGGTCGCGCACCCTGGAGAGGTGGTCTTTCACCTCGGGCGTCAGAAACTTCTTCACCGCCGCCATGTCGTAGGCCAGGGCGTGGTTCGCGACGACGAAGCACTCCGCCTTCTCGGCCATTTCCACCAGGGTCTGGGCCCGGGGCTGGAGCAGCGGCACGACGTGGCCGAGGTATTCCAGATCCTGGGCCGGATGGCCCTTTTGCTCCAGGAAGGCGTTGACGAAGACCGCCAGCCGCGATGCCGGGCTCTCCTTGATGTAGTGGGCGTTGAGCCAAAGCAGCTTGGCCTTGTCGAAGACCGCCGCCGAGGAGCCCAGGTTGTCGGTGGAAAAAAGCGCCACCAGCTCCTCGCGCGAAAAGATTTCCTGGTCGCCGTGGGCCCAGCCCAGGCGGACCAGGCCGTTGAGCATGGCCTCGGGCAGGAAGCCCTCGCCCTCGTACTCCATGACCGCCGTGGCCCCGTGGCGCTTGGACAGTTTTTTCTTGTCCGGCCCGAGGATCATCGGCACGTGGCCGAACCGGGGCAGGTCGAGGCCGAGGGCCTTGTAGATGAGGATCTGGCGCGGGGTGTTGTTCAGGTGGTCGTCGCCCCGGATGATGTGGGTGACGCCCATGGTGGCGTCGTCGACCACCACGGCCATGTTGTAGGTGGGCGATCCGTCGGCCCGGCGCAGCACCATGTCGTCGAGCTCGGCGTTGTCGAAGGAAACCGGTCCCTTGACCATGTCGTCAACCACCGTGGCGCCGGAAATCGGGGCCTTGAGGCGCACCACCCGGCCCGGACCGGGGCCGAGGCCGGCCTCGCGGCAGCGGCCGGAATATTTGGGCTTGAGCCCTGTCCGGCGGGCCTCTTCCCGCATGGCCTCCACCTCCTCGGGGCTGCACGAGCACCAGTAGGCGTGACCGGACGCCAGGAGCTTGTCGATATATTCATTATAAATATCGAAGCGCCGGCTCTGATAGGTGATCTCGCCGTCGTGGTCGAGGCCGAGCCAGGCCATGGCGTCGAGAATCGACTTGGTCATGTCGGCCTGGGACCGGACGAGGTCCGTGTCCTCGATGCGCAGCAGGAACTTGCCGCCGTGATGGCGGGCCAAAAGCCAGTTGAAGATGGCCGTGCGGGCGCCGCCGATATGCAGATAACCGGTGGGGCTGGGGGCGAAACGGGTGACGATGGTGCTCATGTGCGCTCCGAAGCGTGAAAAGGGGAGTTCCGTCGGGAACTCCCCGGGGTGACGCGGGGGATGGAGACGGTCCGCGGCGATTTTCCGCCGTGGCGGCGGGAAAATTGTCGGCGCCGGGCCACGGAGGAAGGCGGCCTAGACCGCTTCCACGGCCTTGAGGCCCGGGACTTCCTGGAGCAGCAGCCGTTCGATGCCGTTTTTCAGGGTCATCTGCGACATGGGGCAGCCCTTGCAGGCGCCGGTGAGGCGCACCCGGGCGATGCCGGCCTCGGTCACCTCCACCAGTTCCACGTCGCCGCCGTCGCCCCGCAGGGACGGGCGGACCTTTTCCAGCGCGGCTTCGACCTGTGCCTTCATGCTCGGCCTCCTTGGCGTTGGCCGGCTGATGCCGACCGGCCTTGGGGCCGGGAGGTAGCTTCTTTGCCCCGCGTCGTCAACCGGCCGGGGAACCGTCCTTCCGGGGATGGGCAAACCGGGAAAGGCGTGCTAGAGGGCGGGCAACGCGACATCGACCGGCCGGGACGCCGGGCAGTGGAGTCCATCGATGCTCAAGAAAGTCGTCTCCCTCGTGCTCTTTTTCTCCCTTTTCTTCATGCTGCTCACCGCCCTGGTGGTCTTCGTCGAACCGTCCTCCCGGGTGGCCTCGTGGGCCAACTGGACGTTCCTCGGCCTTTCCCGGCAGCACTGGGACGGCGCCCACCTGGGCATGGGCCTGCTTTTCATCGTGGCCGGGCTTTTGCACCTCGTTCTCAACTGGGACGCGTTGCTCGACCATCTGCGCGACCGCGACGGCGCCGTGGTGGTCTTCACCAAGCCGTTTTTTCTGGGGCTGGCGGTGACCGTCCTGGTCTTCATCGCCGCCTTGGCCGAACTGCCGCCCATCAGCCAGCTGGTGGGCCTGTCCGGCTACCTCAAGGAGCGGGCGGCGGACACCTTCGGCGAGCCCCCGTATTCCGGCGCCGAGCGCTCCACCCTCGAGGACCTGGCCCGGCGCATGGGCATGGACGCGGAAAAGGCCCTGGCCCTCCTGCGGCTCAAGAACATCAAGGCCGAAAGCGCCTCCCAGACCCTGGCCGAGATCGCCTCCAAAAACGGCGTGGCCCCCGGGGGCGTCTTCGAGGCCCTCAGAATGGTCATGGAGCCCTCGGGCGGCGGCGCCGTCTTGCCCAAGGATCCCCCCCCTGGCCTCGGCCGGCGCAAGCTTTCGGACATCTGCGAGGAATACGGCCTCGATCCCAAGGCCGTGCTGGCGCGACTGGAGGCCTCGGGCCTCAAGGCCCAGTCCTCCATGACCCTGGCCGAGGTGGCCAAGGCCAACAACGCCCTGCCCATCGCGGTTTACGAGATCCTGCGGGCCGAAAAGGCCCCCGCCGCCGTGCAGGTGGAGCCGGCCTCCGGCCAGAAGGCCGTGGAAGTGGCCCCCCAGCCCGTCCAGCC
>CAZNUQ010000004.1:42673-53057 GCA_964576235.1 uncultured Desulfovibrio sp. | reverse complement strand
ATGCCCAGCCCGGCCAGCCCGGCTATGCCCAGCCCGGCCACGCCGCACCGCCGGCCGGTCCGGCCACGCCGCCGCCCGGGCTGGAAAAAATGATGCTCCAGAGCTTTTGCCGGGAATACGACATCCCGCTTTCCGTCGCGGTGCAACGTCTGGCGAGACATCGCATCACGGCCTTCGGCGACATGACCTTCGAGGAACTGTCCCTGGAAAACAACCGCACGCCGACGGACATCATGCGCCTGGTCACCCAGTAGGGGCGCGGCGTCCGCCGCCACAGGGGGGCACCTCGGACGAATCCGGGGCTCCGCCCCGGTCCCCTCCGGGAGGGGATCATCCCCTCCCGGACCCTCCCGTCCACGTGGTGGGTCTAGCTTCGCCGGATGCGGCCGAGGGCGGCGCGAAGGGCGCTGGTTTCGACGGGCTTGGCCAGGTAGTCGTCCATGCCGGCGGCCAGGAAGCGTTCCCTGTCTCCGGCCATGGCGTAGGCGGTCAGGGCGATGACGGGCACGGTGGCCCTGGAACCGTGGATGGCGGGATCGCGGAGGACGGCCAGGGTTTCCAGGCCGTCCATGCCGGGCATCTGGATGTCGAGAAGCACCGCATCGACGGATTCCCGGCCGAAGATTTTCAAAGCCTCCTGTCCCGAGGCCGCCTCCAGGACCGTGTGCCCCTCCCGGCGCAACAGCCCGCCGACGGCCATCCGGTTGACGCGTTCGTCCTCGACCAGGAGGATACGGAGGTTCCCGTCCGCCTGGGGCGCGACGGCGCCCTCCCCGTGATCTGTTGCGACGTCGGCCGGCCTGAGGGGCAGCGTGCACAGTACGATGGTGCCGACGCCGGGCTCGCTGTCGATCCACACCGTGCCCCCCATGAGACGGGCCAGCCGGTCCACGATGGAGAGCCCGAGCCCCGCGCCCTGATGGGCCCGGGTGTTGGAGGCGTCGACCTGGGTGAAGGTTTCGAAGACCATGTGCAGCTTGTCGGCGGGGATGCCGATGCCTGTGTCGCTCACGGCGAGGGTGAGCCAGGGGTGAGCGTCCGCCGGCCCGGGGGCCGTGCCGGCCTCGAGGCGCACGCCGCCGGCCGGGGTGAACTTGATGGCGTTGCCGACGAGGTTGAGCAGGATTTGGCGGATGCGGCCCTCGTCACCGACGAGCAGGAGCGGCACGGAGCCGTGGATGGCGGTTTCGAACCGCAAGCCGCGCTGGGCGAGGGCGGTCTTGAACGTGGCCCGGATGGCGGCGAAGACCTCGGCCAGGGAAAAGGGCGCCTCGATGAGGTCGAGCTTGCCGGACTCGACCCGGGACAGATCGAGGATGTCGGTCAGCAGCCGGGTGAGGCGGCGTCCGGAGTCCAGGGCCGTGACGACGCATTCCCGTTGTTCCGCGTCGAGAGGCGTGTCCTCCAGGAGTTGGAGCATGCCGAGCAGGCCGTTTAAGGGCGTGCGGATCTCGTGGCTCATGTTGGCCAGGAATTCGCTCTTGGTTTTGTTGGCGGCCTCGGCCGCGGTCTTGGCGGCGGCCAGCCGGGCCTCGGAGAGGCGGAGGGATTTCTCGGCCTGCTTGCGTTCGGTGATGTTGGTGAACATGCCGAAGGCGCCGAGGAAGCGGCCCGAGGCGTCGTATTCGCTGCTGACCGCGATGAGCGCCCAAAGTTCCAGGCCGTCGTCCCGTCTCAGGCGGCATTCGTAGTGCCCGCCTCCCGGCGGCCGGGCCTCGTCGCGGACCATCGCCTGGTAGGCCTCCTGGTCCTCCGGGAAAAAGAATTCTCCGACCGGCCGTGCGTCCAGAGCGGCCGGGGCGATGCCGAGCATGGCCCCCATGACGGCGTTGGCGTAGACGGTGCGCCAGTCGGCGTCGACGGCCCAGATGCCTTCGTTGGCGGTCTCCACGATGCGTTGGAAGCGGAATTCGCTTTGGGCCAGGGCCTGCTCGGCCTCTTTGCGGTGGGTGATGTCGCAGATGACGCCGACGACGTATCGGTTGCCCGCGCCATCGACGTGGAGGGTCTTGCGGGTCATGAACACGCGCCGGTTCCCGTCGGCGTCGAAAGCCGTTTCCTCGGCGATGTCCTCGAAACCGCAGGCCAGCACCATGGCGTCCGTTTTCAGGGAGGTGGCGCCGGAACGGCCATGGAAGACCTCGGACGCGTTCCGGCCGACGATGGCTCCCCGGGCCCTGCCGGCCAGGGAGCAGAAGGCGTCGTTGACGAGCATGAAGCAGCCGTCCGGGGCCTTGACGTAGAAGGGGTCGGGCATGGTGCCGACGACCCGGGTGAGGAAGGGGTCGTCGCAACGGGTTTCGCGGCGCGCGCCGACGCGCCACGCCCGGCAAAGGATCGCGCCCACGGCGGACAGCAGCAAAAGGAGTGCGACGAGCTGGGTGGTTTCCACGCTTCTCCAGGGTGGCCGCGGGGCCATCGTCCGACCGGCGGGGAAAACGCGGAACGCGCGACGCGCCACTGCGGGCATGGCGCGCGTCCGTGGAAACCGCCTGGCCGTTTCAATCTATCCCCATGCATTTACGGGAAATCCGGCCTCGCGGCAAGGGAACGTCGGCAGGCGTCCCGGACCGGCTACCCCAGTGCGGCCAGAGTCTTTTCGACCGGCCGGCGTTCGGGCACCACCGGCACGGGCGCCCGGCCCTCCCGGACGGCGGCGGAGACGTACAGGCCGCAAAAACAGGCCCCGAATTCGTCCACGTCCTGGTCGCGGTAGGCGCAGGGACACACCACGTCGCGGTCCAGGTCGAATGTCCCCGAAGCCAGGCGGCACGGGCAGGCCATGTAGCCGTAGCGGTCCTTGTTGGCCAGGAGGCCGGCCAGCAGGTCCAGGGTCATTTGGTCGTCGGGGTTGAAAAAACGGCCCTTGGCTTCCTGGATGGGCGCCAGCTTGTCACGGAGTTCCTGGGGCGTCATTGGCCGCATTCCTGCAAGGCTTTTTCGATGTCGTCGCGGCGGAAGCCGATGATGACCGTGTCGCCGATGACGATGGTGGGAAACGACAGGCCGGGATTGATCTTGCGCAGATCGTGCATGGTGTCGTTGCGTTCCTCGCCGTACAGCCAGTCCACATGGACGCAGTCGTAGGGAATGTCGTGCTCCTCGAAATATTCCTTGGTGTGCTTGCAATGCACGCAGGTGGACAGGGCGTACACCTTGATTTTCGGGCTCATGGGATTCTCCTTGCGCTATGGACCGTTAACGCGGCGTATGGTTTGTCCCTCTTCCTATTCCTTTTTCCAGACGGCGGGTCAAGTGGGAAAGGGGCCATGTCAGAAGCAGGTACAGCAGGGCCAGGGGCAGGTAGGCCTCGAAGGTCTTGTAGGTGGTGGCGTTGACCACCTCGGCCGCCTTGGTCACCTCGCGCACGCTGATGACCGAAAGCAGCGACGAATCCTTGATGCAGGAGACGAACTGGCCCGTCACCGGGGCCACGATGCGCCGGACGGCCTGGGGCAGGGCCACGTACAGGAGGGCCTGGCGGTGGGTGAGCCCCGAGGACAGGGCCGTTTCCCACTGGCCCTTCTCCACGGATTCGATGCCGGCCCGCACCATCTCCGAGATGTAGGCGCCCGAGAAAAAGCCCAGGGTCGCCGTGCCGATGCCGTAGGGGCTGTCCACGCCCACGACCACGCCCACGCAGAAATAGAAGATGAGGACCTGCACCAGCAGGGGCGTGCCCCGGAAGGCCCCGACGTAGAGCGCCGCGAGCTCCGTCAGGAAGATGTTGTTCGAAACCGAGGCCAGCCCGGAGGCCAGGCCGAGGCCCAGACCGAGGCAGATGGCCCCGAGGGAGACGGCCACGGTCATGCCCAGCCCGGAGAGGAAGATGCTCCGGTAGGCCCAGGCCGCGGCCCAGTCCCAGTGGTAGCGGATGCGCGACAGGACGAGCCAGAGAAGGAGCCCGAAGGCGGCGAGCAGGAGGGCGCGGACCGCGAGTCTGGGCATCATGGCGTCCGTCTGGCGAAAAGTCCCGCCGGGAAGGCCAGCACGTAGGGAACGCGTTCGCCGAAATCCGTGGCCAGCCGCGAAGCGATTTCCTTGGAGAAATCCCTGGGCGCCGTGGCCAGGTAGACCGTGTTGGCCTCGGTTTCCACCTGGCCGGTCTCGTTTTTCCAGCCGCCGCCGCCCGGCCCCAGACGGGTGTACCCCCCGAAGGTCTCGGCCAGCCAGGCTTCCAGTTCGGCGGTTTTGGCCTTTGCGTCGCCGCCGTCGGGGAGGCTTGCCGGAATCGTGAACAGGTGGGCGAACACCTGCTGGGTGTCGGCCCGGGCCATGGCCGCTCCCCAGGACAGCAGCGCGACGAGGCAGACGGACAAAGGAAAAAGAGGATGGCGCATGGGGGCTCCTCGCCATGGCGGCCTCCCGGGGGAGGCCCCGTCCGGCTTACTTCTCCAGGATGTCCTTGAAATGCCTGGCGCGCAGGGCGTCCAGGGTGCCGTCGGCCCGGATGGTGGTCAGGAACATCTCCAGATATTGCCACCAGTCGAAGTCGCCTTTCGGCAGGGCGATGCAGAACGGCTCGTAGGTGAAGGGGGCCAGGACGGCCCGGGTGGTTTCGGGATTCTGCCGGTGATGCTTGGCGATGGAGATCTGGTCGTAGAGGAAGGCGTCGGCCCGGCCGTTGACCACCTCCTGCACGCAGGCCGTTTCCTCGCGGTAACGGTTGATGGTGGCCTTGGGGAAGCGTTTGGGGGCCACCAGATCGGCGGTGGTGCCGGTCTTGACGGCGATGACGCGGCCCGGGGCGTCGAGGGCGGCCACGTCCGCGATGTCCCCGGAACGTTTGGCGGAAAGCAGGGCGCACAGGCCGGTGGTGAAGTAGGGCGAGGTGAAGCTGATGGATTTGGCCCGTTCCAGGGTGCCGGTGATGCCGGAGATGACGAGGTCGATCTTGCCGGAAGCCAGGGCCGGAATGAGCCCGGTCCATTCCATGTCCTTGATTTCCAGCCGGACCCCCATCCGGGCGGCCAGCTCCCTGGCGATGTCCACGTCGAAGCCGACGGGGTTTCCCGTCTCGTCCACGTATTCGAAGGGCCAGAACTTGAGTTCCATGCCGACGACGAGGGTGCCGCGCTGGACGATGCCGCGCAGGTTGCTGCCCTCGTGGACCTCGAAGGGCGTCGTGGCGAAGGAGGGGCCGCAGCACATGGTCAGGGCCACGAAGGCAAGGCTGGCGACGCGCAGGAAACGGATCATGGCGAAACCTCCCGGCTGGGGATTGGGCCCCGCGGGACGGTCCGGGGCGATGGTCCAGGCCTATCACAGCCGGGCCGAAAAGACATCCTCGGGCATCGCCCTCACAGCAGGCGTTCGGCATACCGGCGGGGCAGGCCGCGCTCCAGAATCCTCCTGGCCGCGGCCGCGGCGTCGTAGTCCACGGCCCGGATCTCCAGAACATGGGCGGCATCGTCGTACAGGCCGAATTTCGCCCGGTTGTCGCCGTCCCGGGGCTGGCCCACGGCGCCGACGTTGACGATGTGGCGGCGGTCCGGGGACAGGCGGTTGCGGCCGAGGGACAGTTCGAAGCGTTCCACGTCGCGGCCGGACAGGGAGGCGCCCTCCAGCATATGGGTGTGCCCGACGAAGGCCACCCGTTCGCCGGTGTCGTCGAAGGCCCGGCGCAGGGCCGCCTCGTCGGCCTCGAAGAGGTAGGTTCCGGTGTCGTCGGGCGGCAGCCCGTGGACGAAGCGGCAGCCGAAAAGGGACAGCGAGGGGGGGAACGCCGCGATGCGGCGCAGCAGATCGTCGGGCACGAGCTCCCGGGTGCGGCGCAGGGCCTCCCGGGCCTGGGGATTGAAACCGCGCTCCCGCGCCGGATCGACCACGGCCCATTCGTGGTTGCCGCGCACGCTCGGGATGCCCCGGGCGAACAGCAGGCGCAGGACCGCTTCCGGGTCCCCGCCGTAGCCGACGGCGTCGCCGAGGTTCACCACGGCGTCGGGGCGCAGCCGGTCGATGTCGGCCAAAACGGCTTCGAACGCCTCGAGATTGGCGTGGATGTCGGAGATGACGGCCAGGCGCATGCGACCCCCATCATGGCAGCTTCCAGACCGTCCGGCAACATGGCCGCCCCCAAAGGAAAGGGACGCGGCCCCGGGGCCTATCCTCCCAGGACCGCGTCGGCATGGAGGTGGGGGCGGACGGAGCGGGGGGAACTGTCCGCCGGCGGGAAATCTAGTTGAAGTAGGTGGTCCGCAGCCAGGCCTTGATGGCCTCGGTCGGGGCGTAAACGCCCTTGTTGCCGCCGTGTTCCTCCATGAAATCCCGGGCGAGATCCTCGGGGAGTTCGAAGGCGGCCACTTCCACGCAGTCTTCCGAGTTGCGGCGCACAAGGGTCAGACGCGGTTCGCCCGTCCAGGTGTTGACCACGAAATACGTGGAATAATCGTTCTTTGAGGTCACGGGCTTGTGCTCGGCGTACCAGGAGTTGTTGCCCCACTCCAGATACAGCGTCACGGCGTCTTCCGGGGTCATGTCCCAGTCGATGACCAGGCTCGACAGGTCGGTTTGGGTCTGCATGGGGTTCCTCCGGGGTTGCGGCTTTTTATTTAGGACAAATATAATCCTTTTTGTTTTCTGGTCAAGGAAAAAACATCGCACGGAGCGGGGTTCCCCCGGCGGCTTCGGAGAGCGGGCGACGGGGCTCCGGGGAGCCCGGCAAAAAGGGCCCGGGTTCCCCGGTTGTTCCGGAGGGGGGATGGCCGGGGGGACGATCGGAGGCGGCGGGCGCCGGGCTAGCCGTCCAGGCGGGCGGCGACGGCCTCGAAGACGGCCGCGGCGACGGCCGCGGTGTCCTGGCCGGCGTCGATGGTGACGAAGCGGCCGGGGTGAAGGCGCGCCAGGGCGAGGTAGCCCTCGCGCACGCGGCGGTGGAAATCGAGGTGCTCGGCCTCGAAGCGGCCTTCGGCGTTGTCCGTGCCGGCGTTCCGGTTCCGCTCCCTGGCCCGGCCCAGGCCCTGTCCGGGGTCGAGGTCGAGGAGTACCGTGAGCCGCGGCCAGGTGCCGCCGACGGCGACTTCGTTGAGGCTGGCGAGCAGGGACACGTCGAGGCCCCGGCCGTAGCCCTGGTAGGCCACGGTGGAGTCGGCGAACCGGTCGCACAGCACCACGTGGCCGGCGTCCCGGGCGGGCCGGATGACCTCGGCCACGTGCTGGGCCCGGTCGGCCAGGTAGAGGAAGAGTTCGGCCCGGCTGTCCAGGTCGCGGGTTTCCAGGGAAAGCAGGATGGCGCGCAGGGTCTTGCCCAGCTCGCAGCCGCCGGGCTGGCGGGTCGCCACGACGGTTCTGCCGGCGGCCTGGAGACGCCGGGCCAACAGGGCGATCTGGGTGGACTTGCCCGAGCCTTCTATGCCTTCAAAGGTAATAAACACTGGGCGTCCTTTTCCCTGGGCTTCGGGGGCTTTTCCGGCGTCTCGCGCGGGGTGCGGGGGGGATTGTAGAGATAGCGGTCGAGGGTGCGCACGAAGGGCGACCACTCGCCGGGCTCCCCGGACTCGAAGGCGCCGAATATCTGGTTCATCTTGGCGTCGATGTTGTCCGCGAAGTGGAGGACGAAGGCCTCGGCGGTCTTGGGCCGGCGCGGCGAGCCGTATTCGTATTCGCCGTGGTGGGCGACCAGGATGTGCTTGAAATGCAGGGCCAGTTCCGGTTCGACCCCGGATTTTCCGAGCAGCGGCTCGACCAGTTCCAGGGTTATGACGATATGGCCGAGGAGGCGGCCGGCGTCGGTGTAGTCCCTGGCCGGCCCGGCGGTCAGTTCCCAGGCCTTGCCGAGATCGTGGCACACGGCGGCGGACAGCAGGGTGTCGCGGTCCAGGGCCGGGTAGCGGTCGCAGATGGAGAGCACCAGGCGGCAGACGGCGAGGGTGTGCTCGAGCAGACCGCCGCGGTAGGAGTGGTGGACGTTCTTCGCGCCGGGCGCCTCGAGGATCTTGTCGCGGAACCCGGGGTGGCCGAGGACCTTGGCGCAGAATTTCCGCCAGGGCGCGTGGGATATCTCGGCGCGGCACAGTTCGGTCAGCTTTTCGAGCAGACCCTCGGGGGCCTCGCTGCTCGAGGCCACGAACTGGGACAGGTCCGGGGCGAAATCCTCCGGAGGCAGCACGCGCAGACGCTCGACGTTGAACTGGGGACGGTCCCGGTAGGTGCCGATCTGCCCCTCGGCCAGGACGAACTGGCCGGGCGCCAGATCGGCGTACTCCTTGGCGGCCGGACTCCATATCTTGGCCTCGATCCGGCCGGAGACATCCTCCAGGGCGAGGGTCCAGAACGGGCCGTTCTTGGCCTGGCCGAGCCTGGCCTCCGCCAGGCAGAAGATGTCGGCGGCCGCCTGGCCCGGAACGAGGTCTTTGACGAAGAGTGTTTTTTGGGTCACGGCGGCGTCACTGGGGTTGGAGAAAAAAGCAAGGTGCCCGGGGCGGGGGCGGTTGTCAATCCCGGCGCCCTTCGGCATAGTGCGACGGCCGGCTTGTCGTCCGGCCTAGGATCGAGGGAAACATGCGCATCCTGCTCACCAACGACGACGGCATCCAGGCCGTCGGCATCCGCGACATGCACGCGGGGCTCGTGGCCGAGGGCCACGAGGTCCACGTGGTGGCCCCCATTTCCGAGCAGTCGGCCGTGGGCCACGCCATCACCATCGCCTCCCCGCTTCGGGTCAAGGAATTCAGGGAGAACGGCTTCGGGGGGCTGGCCGTCACCGGCACGCCGGCCGACTGCGTCAAGCTCGCCCTGACCACGCTGCTTCCGAAGCCGCCCGACGTGGTGGTTTCGGGCATCAACGCCGGGGCCAACGTCGGCGTGGACATCCTCTATTCCGGCACGGTGTCGGCCGCCACCGAGGGCGCGCTCATGGGCTATCCGGCCGTGGCCGTCTCGGCCGACGACTACGCGCCCTCCGACCTTTCCGCCCAGGGGCGCCACGCCGCCGCCTTCATCTCCTCCCGGCCCTGGGAGGCCGCGCCGCCGCGGTGCGTGCTCAATCTCAATTATCCGGCCCTCCCCGTGGACAAGACCCTGGGGATGCGGCTTTGTCCCCCGACGCAGGCCGTCTACAACGACTGGTACGTCGCCCGGCAGGATCCCAGGGGGCGCGACTATTACTGGCTCACCGGCGTCATCCCGCCGGGCGCCCTTGCCCCCGACACGGACCGGGCGCTCCTCACCCGGGGCTATATCACGCTTTCGCCCCTGCGTTTCGACTTCACGGACCGGGAGACCGCGGCGCGCCTGGCGGGATACCTGGGGATCCCATGCGACGCGTAGTTGCATTTTTCACATGATGGGGCATGATGCCATGGGAACGCGACGCCTTTCCGCATGGCCGGCCGGACACGCGGCCGCGCGGCGGGCGCGACGGCCCCAGGAGACCCACGGCGCAACCAAGGACAGACGAGGCAGCCCGGCACCGGCATGAACATCCTGATCGTGGACGACTCCGATTCCGCGCGCCTGCTTTTGTCGACCATCCTCAAGGGCGCCGGCTACGTGGAGCCCCTCAGCGCCGGGTCGGCCGGCGAAGCCCTGGCTTTTCTGGACAAACGCTGCCGTGATTTCGAGGATCCGGGCATCGACCTCATCCTCATGGATGTCGTCATGCCGGACATGGACGGCATCGACGCCACCCGGCTCATCAAGGCCGATCCCAGGCTCCGCGACATCCCGGTCATCATCGTCACGGTCAAGGACGAGGCCGCCAACCTCGAACGGGCCTTCGAGGCCGGGGCCATGGATTTTTTGGCCAAGCCCGTCAACAGCATGGAGCTGCGGGCCCGGGTGCGTTCCGCCCTGCGCCTCAAGGAGGAGATGGACCAGCGCAAGGCCCGGGAACGGGAACTGGAGGCCCTTACCCGCAAATTCGAGCTGCTTTCCAACCAGGACGGCCTGACCGGCGTGCCCAACCGGCGCTGCTTCGACGAGGTCTTCCGCAAGGAATGGCGGCGCGCCCGTCGCGACGGCCTCCCGCTTTCGGCGCTGATGATCGATATCGACTTCTTCAAGCTCTACAACGACACCTACGGGCACCTTCAGGGCGACCTGTGCCTGCGCCGGGTGGCCGAGGCCATCATGGCCGCGCTCAAACGTCCGGGCGACTTCGTGGCCCGCTACGGCGGCGAGGAGTTCGTCGTCCTGCTGCCGGGCACCGACCTGGCCGGCGCCCTGTCCATCGCCGGCACCATCCGCGTCAACGTGCGCGCGGCCTCCATCGAACATGCCAATTCCCAGGTCTCGGACCGCGTCACCGTCAGCATCGGCATCTCCGGTGTCGTGCCCAACATGAACCTGGAGGCGGAAGCCCTGCTCGCGGCCTCGGACATGGCCCTCTACCAGGCCAAGTCCGGCGGCCGGAACCGCGTCGAGGTCCGGCCTCCCGCCTAGGCGG
>CAZNUQ010000004.1:35655-42573 GCA_964576235.1 uncultured Desulfovibrio sp. | reverse complement strand
CGCCCGGCCTGTCCGGGCCGCCTACTTGCCCTTGCTGGCCTTGATGGCCTGTTCGAGCTCCTCGAAGGAGGGGCGCTTGTGGATGGGAATGGCCCGGCGGCCGGCTTCCAGGGCCACGGGAGGCGGGTTGCCGCCGACGAAGGCCGTCAGTGACGCCTTGGCCACCAGGAGGATGGATTCGGTTTCCTTGGCCCGGTGCTCGATGTTGGTGGCCACGGGAGCGACGAAGCCGTAGGCGGCGAGAACGCCGAGGAACGTGCCGACGAGCGCCGCGCCGATGCTGTGGCCGAGCACTTCGGCCGGCTCGTTGATCTTGCCCATGGTGAGGACGACGCCGAGGACGCAGGCGACGATGCCGAGGCCGGGCAGGGCGTCGGCGGTCTTGGAGATGGCGTGGGCCGGCACGAGGGCTTCGTGGACGGTGGCCTCGATGTCCGCCTCCATGATGGTTTCGAACTCGTGGGCCTCGATGTTGACCGTGGAGAAAATCCGCATGGTGTCGCAGATGAAGGTCAGCACCTCGTGGTTCTTTTTGTTCTTGGCGAAGTTGCTGAAGATGGGGCTTTCCGCCGGCCGCTCCACGTCCTTTTCGATGGCGACCAGGCCCTCGCGCCGGATCTTCATGTAGAGTCCGGAGAGGGTGGTGAGCAGCTCCAGGTAGTAGGCCTTGCTGGTGAGCATGCCGCCGAAGATGGACAGGGCGCCCTTGAAGGTGGCGCCGAGGACGTCCTTGGGGGAGCTCAGGACGAGGGCGCCGAGGGCGCCGCCGGCGATCATGAGCAGTTCCGGCGGGGCGGCCGACATGAGCAGATCGAAGTTGCCTTTTTCGAGGATGAAGCCGGCCAGGATGCAGCCCAAAACGATGATGATGCCGAGTATTGCGAACATAATCCCGCCGGAAAACCGTCCGGGCCGCTAGAACTGGCCTTCGGTCGATCTGTCGTAGAGGTTGTCGATCTGCTGTTCCAGCACGTCGCCCACATCCGGTGTCCTGGGGGGTGCGGGCTTGGCCGGCGCGCCGCCGGCGGCCGGGCTTTCGCCGGGTCTGGGTTCCCGGAAAAGCAGGATGCTGATGCGGCGGTTCTTGGGATCGTAGGCGTTGCCGGCCACGTAGGGGCGGGTGTCGGCGTACCCCGTCACCTGGGCCACCATGTCCTGGCCGAGGCCCTGCTGGACCATGAAGCGCCGGGCGGAGAGGGCCCGTCCGGCCGAAAGGTCCCAGTTGGAATACGCCCCGGAATACCGATAGGCGTCGGTGTGGCCCTCGATGGCCACCTTGACGCCTTCCTTTTTGACGACATCGGTGACCGCGGCCAGGATGCGCTGGGCGTCGGGCAGAAGCGACACGCCGCCGAGGTCGAACAGGGGGCGGTCGGTCTTGTCCATGATCTCGATGCGTACCCTGTCCTTTTCCTGGGACACGGAAACCTGGCCCGCCAGTTCCGGGACGGATTTCTCCAAAGCCTGCTCGACCTGCCGTTCCAGGGCCTTGGCCTGGGCTTCCGCCTGGGCTTCGGCCTTGGCCCTGGCCTCCGCCCGGGCCTTGGCGTCGGCGGTCCTGCCGCCGTCGAGGTCGCCGGTCCCCTGTCCCTTGCCGCCGGTGGGCTCCTTGCCGCCCCGGTCGATGGCCACGTCGGGGCGTTCGTCCTGGCTGCCGACCACGGCCCCGGGCGGTCCGAGCCCGCCGGAGATCACGGACTGGGCGGACGGGCCGGGGTTGCTGAAAATGCTGAAGTCGTTGAAATAGGCCGCGAGTTCTTCCTTTTTGTTCTGGGGAACCATGTTGAGGAGCCACATGAGCAGGAAAAAGGCCATCATGGCGGTGACGAGGTCGGCGTAGGCGACCTTCCAGGAGCCGCCGTGGGCGCCTCCGGTGACTTTTTTCACCCGCTTGATGATGATGTTCTTTTTGTGTTCGCCCTGCTCGGCCATGCTGCCTCCACCCCGCTCCTATCGGCAGAAAAGGCCGGACCGTTTAGGTCGCGACCGGCTCCCCGAAAGGTACGCACCCCCGGGCCAAAGGGCAACCGGGGGCGGGGCGCGAAAAAAGGGCGGAACGGGAATAGCCCGTTCCGCCCGAGAAAACGGATGTCGCGCCGCCGGCTACTGGGCCAGGGAGGTCTCGGCCTCCGCGGGAAGGACCAGGATGCGGGTCTTGACCTTCTTGTTGCGCATGTACTTCTCGAACTTCACCACGCCGTCCACCAGGGCGAACAGGGTGTAGTCCCGGCCCATGCCCACGCCCTCGCCGGGGTGGAACTTGGTGCCGAGCTGGCGCACGAGGATGTTGCCGGCCAGAACCTGCTGACCGCCGAAACGCTTCACGCCACGCCGCTGGCCGGCGCTGTCGCGGCCGTTTCTGGAGCTGCCGCCTGCTTTTTTATGTGCCATGTCGGGACTCCTTCAATATGGGGCTAGGCCTGGATGGACTTCACCTTGAGCTGGGTGTAGCCCTGGCGATGGCCTTGCTTTTTGTGCGAATCCTGCCGGCGCCGCTTGTGGAAGACGACGATCTTCTTGCCCTTGACGTGTCCGGCCACCTCGCAGGTGACGGCGGCGCCGGAAACGAAGGGGGCGCCCACTTTGACCTCGGATCCGCCGACGAGCAGCACCTTATCCAGAACGTATTCCGCGCCGGCTTCGGCCGTGAGGAGGTCCACGGTGATGGTGGCTCCTTCCTGAACCTTGTATTGCTTGCCGCCAGCCAAAACGATTGCGTACATAGGATTGACCTCCGATAGGGAAGAGGTGCTCTCTACATGAGGCCGCTGGCGTGGTCAAGCCATTTTTTCGCCGAAATCGGCCGTTCGCGGGAAGGCGCGCCGGACGAGGCGGGCCCGGAGGGCGTCGAGAACGGTGATGTCCACCCGCAAGGTCCCCCGCCCCCGGCCGAGTTCCACGTCGGGGCGGGCCGCCCCGTGGAAGTCCGAACCGCCGGAGACGGCCAGGCCGAAACGCCGGGCCAGGGCCAGATATTCCAGGGTCTGGGCCTGGGAGTGCTCGGTGTAGAAGGCCTCGATGCCGTCGAGGCCGGCGTCGCGGTAGCGGCCCACGGTTTCGGCCAGGGCCGGGCCGGACAGGCCGAGGATGTAGGGATGGGCCAGGATCGTCAGGGCCCCCTCGGCGTGGAGGAGTTCCGCGGCCCGCTCCAGGGTGAGCTTGTCCTTGGGGACGTAGGCCCTGCCCTGGGCGCCGAGGTAGCGGGTGAAGGCCTCCTTGAAGCTGGTCACCGCGCCGGCGGAGAGCATGGCCTGGGCGATGTGGGGGCGCCCCACGGCGCCCTGGGCCAGGGCGGTCACCGCGGCGTAGTCGATGGGGATGCCGAGTTGCCGCAGCTTGTCGAGGATCAGCCGGTTGCGGTTGTGGCGGCGTTCCCGGAGGTGGGCCAGGGCCTCGGCCAGCGGGCCGGGCCGGTCGGACAGGAAAAGGCCCAGGAGATGGACGCTGCGTTCGCCGTCGGCGACGGAAAGTTCCACGCCGGCGATGACCTCGACGCCGTGGCGTTCCCCGGCCAGCCGCGCCGCGGGCAGGCCGGCCAGGGTGTCGTGGTCGGTGAGCGCCACGGCGGCCAGCCCCTTTTTCGCGGCCATGGCCACCAGCTCGGCGGGGGAGAGGGAACCGTCGGAGGCGGTGGAGTGGGTGTGCAGATCGATAAGCGTCATGCCCAAGTGTAGCGCCGCGCCGCGTCGTTGTGAACCTCCATTGCGCGGGCGCCCCGTTTTGGCTATCAATGCCCCACACCCTCGAAAAGGAGACCCTTCGTGAGCATCCATCCCGATCTGCTGGCCATCCTGGCCTGTCCCTCCTGCAAGGGCGAACTCGCCCAGCTTGGCGCGGGCGAGGGACTGGCCTGCCCGAAATGCGGCGTGGTCTACCCCGTGCGCGACGACATCCCCATCATGCTGGTGGAGGAGGCCGTGGCCCGGGCCGACTGGGACGCGGGCAAGCGTTCCGTCAAGGAAGCCGGGGCAAGCTGATTCGCCTGCCGGGGCGTTCCCCCGGCTTCACGTCAAGGAGCCGCGCATGGCCGAGTTGCATTGGACCCCCTGGATGGCCCTGGCCGCCCTGGGCCGCGAGACCGACCGGCTGTTCGAGGAGGCGTCTGCCCCGAGGGACGGTTCGTATGCCTGGATTCCGGTCGCCGACATGGTGGAGACGGCCGAAGAGTACCGCGTGACCCTGGAGTTGCCCGGGGTCGCCCGCGAGGACGTGACCGTGGAGGCCCGGGGCCGGTATCTGGTCGTCCAGGGCGAGCGGCGTTTCGGGAGAGCCGCCGCGGGCGGTCTCTATCAGGTGTTGGAGCGTTCCTACGGGCCTTTCTGCCGGCGGTTCGTCCTGCCCAAGGGCGTGGCCTCGTCCGGCATCGAGGCGGTCATGAAGGACGGGCTGCTGGTGATCACCCTGCCCAAGGTCCGCCCCGAGCGCCGGCGTATCCACGTGGGTTGACCACCTCCCGCGTCCCGGCCCGCCGGTCCTTTTCCCAACGATCCGTCAGGAGGCTTCGATGGCACGCCTTGCTCCATGGGCCTGGCTCGTGGTTTTGGGTTTTCTCCTGCCCCAGGCCGCGTCGGCGGCCGCCGCCGGGCGGGATGTCCGGCTCACGCCGGTGGTCGCGGCCGTGCGGGCCGTGGCCCCGGCCGTGGTCAACATCACTTCCGCCCGCACGGTGGAGCGGCGCGGCGGCGGGGGGCCGTTTTTCGAGGACGAACTGTTCCGCCAGTTTCTCGGCCCGGGCGGCGCGGCGCCCCAGCGCCAGACCCAGGAGAGCCTGGGCTCCGGGGTCATCATCGACGGGCCCCAGGGGCTGGTGCTGACCAACGCCCACGTCATCGCCGGGGGCACGTCGATCAAGGCCCGGCTGCTCGACGGCCGGGTGCTCGACGCCACCCTGGTCGGCTCGTCGCCGGATTTCGACGTGGCCGTGCTGCGGCTTTCCGGCGGGGACCGCCTGCCCCAGGCCGCCGTGGGCGATTCGGGCGACATCATGATCGGCGAGACGGCCATCGCCATCGGCAACCCCTTCGGCTACACCAACACCGTGACCACGGGCGTGGTTTCCGCCGTGGGGCGTTCCCTCAAGCACGAAGGCGGCGCCTACGCCGACCTCATCCAGACCGACACGGCCATCAATCCCGGCAACAGCGGCGGTCCCCTCGTCAACCTGGCCGGCGAGGTCATCGGCATCAACATGGCCATCCAGGCCGGAGCCGAGGGCATCGGCTTCGCCATCCCCATCAACAAGGCCCGGCGGGTGGTGGAGCAGATCGTGGGCGGCGGCGTGGTGACGCCGGCCTGGCTCGGGCTTTCCGGCCAGGACGTGGACGCCCGCGCGGCCCGCTATTTCGGCCTGGACCGGCCCCGGGGCATGCTGGTGACCGAGGTGCCTTCCGGCTCGGCGGCCGAGAAGGCCGGGCTGCGGCCGGGCGACCTGATCGTGTCCATCGGCAACACCGATCTCGACGACAAGGACGAGTACCTGGGAGTGCTGCGCACTTCGCCGGCGGGGGAGCCGCTGTCCCTGACCGTGCGGCGCGGCGAGGACGTGGTGCGGCTTTCGGCCCGGCCCACGGCCTTCTCGGACCGCGAGGCCGCGGCCGTGGCCGCGCGTCGCTGGGGCATCGAGGCCGGCTTCGGCCGGGGGGTGACGGTGTCCGGGGTGGCGTCCGGCTCGCCGGCGGCCCGGCTCGGGCTGCGGCCCGGGGACGCCCTGCTCCAGATCGGCGGCGAGAAACTGTCCAACCAGCAGGATTTCACGCGGGCGGTCTATGCCAACCGCATGCACCGCATGATCCTGCTTCTCATCGAACGGGGCGGCCGGGGGTATTACGCCCGCATGGGCATCGACTGAGCCGCCGCCGTCCTCCCTCTCCCGTGGCCCGGCGGGAGAGGGAGGAAGCCGGGCTTATCCTCCGGCCCGCAGCAGGGTCAGCTCCGTCGGCCCGGACGGGACCCGGCAACGGCCGGCGGCCAGCGGCGTCCTGGCGGCGCCCTGCATGTAGCGCCAGACCTTGTCCAGGGGCACGTGGGCGCGCAGGTAGTCCTCGCACTTGGAGAAGCTGTAGTGGTGGGCGAGGCAGCGTCCGAGGACGGCCACCTTCATCCTGCCGGCGGACAGCGCCATGTTGAACGCCTTTTCGTCCGTGGTGCTCTGGCCGGCCACCCTGGTGGTGGGGAAGGGGAGCACCAGGCGCATGATGCGCTCGTCGAAGATCACGCAGTTGATGGTCAGATAGCCGACATAGGAATATTTCGGCGGCAACTCGTGCAGGTAGACGTCGGCCAGCCCCTCGTGGATCAGCTTTTCCCACATCCAGCGGTGGTAGACCCAGTTCTCCTCGATGGGCGGCCCCGCGTACATGTGCCGCTCCGAGGGGTAGGACACCCGGAGGAAACGGTTGAGCACGTGGCGGCCGGGCGGGCTTATGGGCACCAGCGGCATGACCAGCGGCACGTCGTTGCGCTCGGCATGGTCGAGATACCCGTCGATCATGTGCTCGAGCCAGTGGGGTGTGACGAACAGGTCCTCGTCGATCTTGATGATGACATCGCCCCGGTGGGCGGACAGGATCTCGTTCTCGGCGGCGAGCACGGCCGGAACGAGCCCCCTGGGGCCGCGTTCGACCACGCGGACGTTGGGGTGGCGGCCGGCGAAGCCGTTGGCCAGGGCCAGATGCTCCGGGCTTATGGCGTTGGCCAGCACGTATATCCGCTTGAAGCGGGTAAGGTCGGTGAACCGTTCCAGACACTTGATGCAGACCAGGAAGCAATCGAGCCTGTGCGAGGTGAGCAACAGCAGGACCGGTTGGATGTCGCCGCGACGCGGTCGTAAATAGGTCAGCTTGCCCATGGCCGTCCCTGGCTTTCAGGCGTCCCTGCGTAAAAGGTTAAACTCCGGCTACATCCTTCTTTTCGGTAATC
>CAZNUQ010000004.1:0-35555 GCA_964576235.1 uncultured Desulfovibrio sp. | reverse complement strand
CAGGCGTCCCTGCGTAAAAGGTTAAACTCCGGCTACATCCTTCTTTTCGGTAATCTCCACCAGGAACTTTAGTCTCGAATTTTAAAAAAAACATGTCTTTTATTAATAGGATGCGGTGCCGCCATGGATGAAGGCCGGCGGTTTCGCGGGCATCCGCGCCCTTCGGGCCGGAAAAAAAACGCGGCGATGCCGTGCCCTGTTGCGGTGACATGCCGATGTCCCAGGCCTGGATCCGCCTCGGCCGCTTCCGTCAAAACGTCGTATCGGGTTTCCACGGGCGAAGCCCTTTGGTCGCGCGCCTTCCATGGCCGCATCGCGCGGCAGCCGCGACGCGCCATGTCCGCCGCCGGCGGGGGCGTGGTCGCCTGTTCCAGGGACACTCCCTTGACACGGAGGGAAGCCGGGGCTAAGGCTTGCAAAATTGTTTCGATCCGTCGGGGATACTCTTTTAACACCCTGGTATGCTTTTATAAAGCTGTCAGGCCCCCGTCGCCCGGAGGAGTGCATGGGATACAAGGTCATTGTCGATTCCGAAAAGTGCATTGGCGACGGCGAATGCGCGGATGTGTGCCCGGTGGAGGTGTATGCCATGCGCGACGGCAAGGCCGTGGCCGTGCACATGGAAGAATGCCTGGGCTGCGAGTCCTGTGTCGAAGTCTGCGACCAGGATGCCATCGTTATCGAAGAAGATTAATAAAAACAAAATAGTAACCGGCAGCGGGAGTGGGCGGTCTCCGTCCGCTCCCGCTGCCGTCTCCGGCCCGGGCCGAACCGACCGCCGCGGGGCCGCGCGGCGGGAAAACGGCGCGGGTCGCGCAGGAGCCGACCAATGCCCCTGGATTTCTCCCCAGCCTTTGCCCGTTACGAGGCCATCGCCGCCGAGGCCGACGCCGCCTTCGCCAAGGTCGCGGCGGCCTGCCCCGGCCTGGTCACCTGTGGCGCCGGTTGCAGCGACTGCTGCCACGCCCTGTTCGACCTGACGTTCATCGAGGCGCTCTACCTCAACCACCAGTTCAACAAGGCCTTCCCGCCGGGACCGGCCCGGGACGCCATCCTGGAGCGGGCCAACAAGGCCGACCGCGAGCACTACAAGCTCAAGCGCAAGGCCTTCCGGGCCGGCGAGCAGGGCGTTTCCACCCGCGAGATCCTCGAGGACCTCTCCCGGGAACGCATCCGCTGTCCGCTCCTGGACGAGAACGACCGCTGCATCCTCTACGCCCACCGGCCCGTCACCTGCCGCCTGTACGGCGTGCCGGTGGAGATCGGCGGCGAGGCCCACACCTGCGGGGCGACCGGCTTCGAGCCGGGCGGCCGCTACCCCACGGTCAGGATCGAGAAGCTCCAGGACCGGCTCATGGCCCTGTCCCAGGACGTGGTGGCCTCCCTGCCGACCAAGCTGCCGCTTATGGGCGACGTGCTGGTGCCGGTGTCCCTGGCGCTTGTCACGGATTACGACGACGAATACCTGGGGATTCTGACCGAGGACGACATGGTGCGGATTCCCGATCCGCCCGCGCCGGCGGCGCAGCCCGGGGCCTCGTGCGGCTCGTGCGGCGAGACGGCCGGTTCGTCGGCCTGCGCCTCCTGTTCCGGCGGGGCCAACACCTGGGTGCTGCCCGGCCCCGAAGGCCCCGAGGGCGGCAAGGAGGGGTAGATGGCCTATTCCCCGGAGGAACTGGCGGCGCTCAAGCGCGAGATGTACGACAGGCTCAAGCCCAGGCGGCGCAAGTTTATCGACAAGATCGGCTACGACAACTGGGATCCCTTCCAGGAGCCCATGGATCCGTTGGACCTGCGGGAGGACGCCTCGCGCCGCACGGCCCAGCAACTCGTCGCCGAGTTCCTCGCCGGCCGGCCCGGCATCTCGGAAGAGTTCGCCAAGGGCGCCTGGGAAGTCTGCGCCGGCGTCATGAGCGGGTCCGAACGGCACCGGGGCATGTACGCCTTCTGCAAATGGTACAAGGAATTGCTGGCGCGGGAAGGCATCGAGGCCGACCTCGGGCCGGTGAAATAACCCGAAAGGAACCCGCATGGATTATACTGCCCGCACCCCCGATGAATTCATCGACGAACTCAAAAAACGCCTCCAGCAGAACCCCGGCTGCGGCGTGAGCCATTACAACCTGGGCACGGCCTACGTGGCCAAGGGCCGGATGATCGAGGCCGAGGCCGAGTTCCACCAGGCCATCGAGTGCTCGCCCGCCCTGGCCGAGGCCTATGTGCAGCTCGGCGGGCTGGCCATGAACAAGGGCGACCTCGACGCCTGCCTGGAATGGAACGAGAAGGCCTGCCGGGCCCGGCCGCTTTTCGCCGTGCCCTACGGCAACATCGGCTTCGTCCATCTGCAGCGCGGCGACGTGGACAAGGCCGAAAAGGCCCTGCGCCGGGCCGTCAAGATCGACCCCAAATACGTCCAGGCCCTGGCCACCCTGGGCAGCGCCCTGTTCATGCGCGACGACATCGACGGCGCGGAATTCTACAGCACCAAGGCGTTGGAGATCGAGCCCATGTTCGGGCCGGCCTTCAACAACCTGGCCCTGGTGGCCATGGCCCGGGGAGACTTCCCCAAGGCCATGGAATACGTGGAAAAGGCCCGGGAAACCGGCTACGAGCCCCATCCGGACATGATCCGGGAGATCGAGGCCGGACTCAAATAGAACCAGGGCGTTCGCCCCCTCCCATCCGGCGGGGGCGAATGCCCCGGGAGCGCGCGTCCCCCGGGAGGGTCCATGGTTTCACGCCGGCAGCTCCTGCCCCGCATGCGCGAGGCCCTGGCCGGGCCGGATCGCGGCGCCGCCCTGGCCGCCCTGGCGGCGGTCCCCGCCCGGACGCGCCTGGGACCGCTTTTCTCGCTGCTCCTCGACCGGGACGCGCTCCTGCGCTGGCGCGCGGTCACGGCCTTCGGCGCGGCCATGGCGGAAGTGGCCGCCGCGCGCCCGGAGGACGCCCGGGAGGTCTGGCGCAACCTCATGTGGCGGGTCAACGAGGAATCGGGCAACATCGCCTGGGGCATCCCCGAGTGCATGGGCGAAACCCTGGCCGTGTGCCCCCCTCTCGCCGCCGACTACCACCGCATCCTCGTTTCCCTCGTCAAGGACCTGGAGGGGGAGAGCGCCTATATCGACCACGCGCCGCTGCGGCGGGGCGCCTGGTGGGCCTTGGCCAGACTGGCCGAGACCGCTCCGGAGCTGGTCCGTCCGGCCCTGCCGGAACTGGCGGCGGCCCTGGCCGACGGCGACCCGGCCGCCCGGGGGCTGGCCTGCCTGGCCCTTTCCAGAATCAGGCCCGGGCCCGCAAGCGCCCTCCCGGCCGCGTTGACGGCCCTGGCCGGGGACGCCGCCCCCTTCGACCTCTACGACGGCTGGTCGCTGCTGCCGACGACCGTGGCCGCCCAGGCCGCGGCCGCCCTGGTGGTCTGGCCTTCCCCGCCGGGACCGGGAGCCTGAAGCCGTTCCCCCGGAGGCACGCGACCATGCGAACCATCGGGAAATATCCCGTGCTCGGCGTTCTCGGCCGGGGCGGCATGGGGGCGGTCTTCAAGGCCGTGGTGCCGGTCGTCGGCCGGGTGGTGGCGCTCAAGCTGCTGCGTCCGGGCGAGGAGCTGCTCGCGCTCTGGGGCCGGGAACGGGTCATGCGGGCCTTCCGGGACGAGGCGGCGCTGCTGGGCGGGCTGCGCCACGAAAACGTGGTCGATGTCTTCGATTACGGCCAGGCCGGGCCCTGGCCGTTTTTCGTCATGGAGTTTCACGGCGAATCCCTCGGTTCGGTCATTGGCGAGACCTACCGGGTGGAGGCGCCGAGCCGCCGGCTGCCGGCGCCCCGGGCCGTGGGCTACGCCGCGCAGATCCTCGCGGGGCTTGGCCGGCTGCACTACGCCGGCATCGTCCACCGGGACGTGAAGCCCTTCAACCTGCTCGTCACCGACGCCGACGTGGTGAAGATCACGGACCTGGGGCTTTCCAAGGTGCGCGGCGAGGTCTTTCGCGGCCCGGCCAACCTCAAGGTCGGTTCGCCGTATTACGCCGCCCCGGAACAGGAGGACGATCCCGAGGCGGCCGACGCCCGGGCCGATCTGTACGCCGTGGGGGTGACGCTTTTCCGGATGCTGACCGGGCGGCTTCCCCGCCCCGGCCAGGGCCGGATCGGGGATCTGGCGCCGGAGGCCGGCGGCGAGTTCGACGCCTTTCTGGAGCGCGCCCTGGACCCCGATCCCGGCCGGCGCTTCGGGAGCGCCCGGGAGATGCTCGCGGCTCTCGACGCCTGCCATGACGCCTGGAGGCGGCGCATGGACGGGGTTTGCGCCGGCGCGGGCCCGTCCCTGGCGGCCGCCCGGGTTCCGCCCGGGGCCGGGAGGCCCAGAAGCGCGCCGTCCCTGGTGGCGGCCCGCCAGGCCCGGGAGGCCTTCGGCCTCGACGCCCTGTGGCGGCCGTCGGCCTACTGGCCGGGCCGGCTCGAGGACGCGGGCGGCGGGGTGCTCCTCGACCGGGCGGCGGGACTCGGCTGGCTCCGGGAGGCCGCGCCCTATCCCTTGGCCTGGCCGGAGGCCGGGGCGTACGTGGCGGCGCTCAACGAGGGGCGTTTCGGCGGGCACGGCGACTGGCGGCTGCCGACGGTGCCGGAACTGGCGACGCTGCTCGCCCCGGAACCGGGCGTCGGAGGGTATTGCCAGCCGGCGGCCCTGCGTCAGCCCGTGCGCCGGGTGTGGAGCGCGGACCGGGTCAATTACGCCGCCGCCTGGGCGGCCGACGTGGAACTCGGCTACGTGACCCGGGCCGATCGCCTGTGCCCCGTTGCGGCGCGGGCCGTGCGTTCGCTGTGAACCCGTGAAGGGGACGCCGGGGCGTCCGGGGGAGGCGGCAGGGAGGCCCCGCTAGAGCGGGCATTTCTCCTTGGCCGCCAGCCTGCGGCCGGTCAGGCGCTTGTAGAGGAACTCCTCCACCGGCTTGCCGCCGAGCCTGCCAAGCTCGATTTCGGCCCGGGCCGCGCCGCGGTGGCCCCCGGCCGAACCGATGTCGGCGAAGAGCTTGCTGGCCATCTGGCCCATGTTGCGGCCGATGCCGTCGCCGCGGAAAACCACCACCACCGTCTGTTTGACCACCGCCGCCAGCATGTTCCAGGTCAGGCCGTGCACCCGCGTGAAGAAATCCGCCAGCATGACCAGGATGTCCGGGCTTTCCAGCGTGTCCATGAACACGAAAAGCCCCTTGGCGCCGACGAAACGCATCTTGCGGAAAGCCTTGGAGAAGAACTTCAGCCAGTGCCGGTGGTATTCGCTGTGGACGATCTTGCGCACGAGCTGCATGTCGGCGAACTGCGTCAGATGGCTGAAGGCCTTGATGTCGGCCTCCAGGAAGTGCCGTTCGAAGCTCTGGGTGTCGGCCTTGATGCCGTAGGCCAGGGCCGTGGCCAGCAGGGTGCCGGGGCGGATGCGCAGATTGGCGAGATACTCGGTCATGATGGTGCTGACCGCGCCGTAATCCGGCCGGATGTCCACGAAGGGCGCCTGGACCGGCTGCCCGGGGAGCTCCGGGTGGTGGTCGATGACGAGGCCGAAGGGGACGCCCGCGAAGGCCGGATGGTGGTGGGGCTGGGAGTCGACCATGGCGAAGCGGGTGTAGCCGGCCCGCAGCTCCCCGGTGAGCGGGACCGACGGGATGCGCAGGAAGCGCATCATGGCCAGGTTGTCGGGGCGTTTGACCTCGTTGACGTGGGCGATGCCCACCTCGGCCGCCCGGTGGGCCATGATGCGCCGCAGGGCCATGGCCGAGGCCAGGGCGTCCGGGTCGGCGTTGATGAGGATCAGCCACTTCTCGTCGCGGCCGATGGCCTGGACGAGTCTGGCCGTTTCCTGGGCCCGTTTCCGGAAATTGGTCATCGCAGGGTGTCCGCGAGGGGCACGGCGCGTCCGGCCACCACGAGGCGGACATCGTGAGCCCGGGCCGCGACGGCCTGATTGAGGGTTCCCAGGGCCTCCACGAAACGCCGCGTGGCGGCGTCCGGGGCGACGGGGGCCAGTCCGATTTCCGTGCTCACCACGATCAGTTCCGGCGCGGCGTGCCCGGCGTAGGGGGCCAGCCCCGTTTCGAGGGTCTCCGGTCCGGGCGGGTTCCCCCCCGCCTCCAGGCAGGCGAAAAGCCAGAAATCCAGGCTGTCGAGGAGCACCGTGCCGCCGCGACCGGCCTCCCGGGCCAGCGCCGCCATGGCCTCCTCCCCGGAGTCGATGACCGCGACCGTGGCCGGCCGGGCCCGTTTGTGGGCCTCGATGCGTTCCCGGAAGGAGAAATCCAGGGCCCGGCCCGTGGCCACCACCCGATGGGGCGGCGGCCCGGCCAGGAGCAGCCGGTCGCCCAGGGCCGACTTGCCGGATTTGGTGCCGCCGAGCAGCAGCCGGATCATGCGCCGGCTCCGCCGTCCCGGGCGGCGGCCAGGCGCAGGGCGTCCAGCACGGCCAGGCTCTCCAGGAGATGGACCGGGGAGAACACCTCCACCACCACGGTTTCGGGGCGCAGGTTGCCGAGCATCCACAGCAGCGTCTCCCGGCCCTCGGGCGAGAGGCAGCCCAGGGGGCGGTGGGCGTGGCGGCGTCCCGGCGGCGGGCCTTCCTCCCCGAAGGGCGAATAGACGTGGAACATGCGCGTCCTGGCGGCCAGGGCGGCCGTGTCTCCGGGCAGGGCGTGTCCCATGGCGATCATGTGGCCGAGGTCCAGGCACAGGCCGCAGCCGGCCTCCCGGGCCATGTCCAGGGCCTCGTCGGGCGGGGTCTGCTCGGTGTTTTCGAGCAGCACCGCCGCGGGGTCGCCCCCGGCCGCGGCGAAGGCCGCCAGGAAGCCGGCCAGGGCGGCGGGCTTTTCCGGCGGATGGACGACGAAGGCCCAGGGCGCGAGGTGGGCGGTTTTCGCGAGAAGTCCGGCCATGGCGTGGTAGGTCGTCTCCCCGCCGAGGCGCCAGGGCAGGTCCAGGGGAAGGTGGACGTGGTAGGCGAGCCCCCGGGGGCTGCGGGGAAGGTCGTCCGGGCCGTAGGCCAGGCAGGAGGCGAGTTCCAGGAGGTACAGGCCGACTTCGGGCACCGAGCGGGCCAGACGGCGGCAATTGACGGCGGCGGTTTCCGGCCAGACGCAGCTCGTGGCCGCCGTTTTCCAGGACACAGGAAGGTTGCTATTTTTCAACATCTTTGAATTGCTTGGGATAAAAGTTCAGGCCCAAGGCTTGAGGGTTTTGTTTCACGGGAGTAAGGAAAGCCCCGTCATCGGGGGTTCGCGACCGCGAAACCAGTCTTGCACGGTCGTTTCCCAGCTGCCCCGGTGTTCCGGAGTTGTTGCGCCATGCGTCAGATTCGTGATTTCATGCAGCATGTTTTCAATCCGCTGCACGTGTATTGCCGGTTGAAGGACATGGGCGTCAAGGCGCCCATGGCCCAGCGGGTGACCCGGGCCTACGAACGCTACCTGTGGCGGTTCATCTGGTAGGAACGTCCTCGCCGAAAAGTCCGAGCTGTCTGACCTGGCTTACGGTCCTGGCCACCAGGGCCGACCGACGCACCCCTCCCAGCGGCAGCCGATCCAGGAACCGGGATCGCCTGAGCATGAGCCTGCGGCCGAACAGGTCGCGTCTGGCGGCGTGGGACAGATAGAGCCGGGTTTTGGCCCGGGTGAGCCCCACGTAGAAAAGCCGCCGCTCCTCGTCCTCGTCCATGTGCCCGGCAAGATGGCCGGGCTTGCCGCTCAAAAAGTCCGTGCCGGCGAAAGGCAGGATGCCGTCCTCCAGGGCCGGCAGGAACACGGCGGCGAATTCCAGCCCCTTGGCCGCGTGCAGCGTCATGATCCGCACCTTTTCGGCCAGGCGTCCCACCAGTTCGAGTTCGTCCTGGGTGGCCACGAAGCTCGTGAGTCCGGCCCAGCCGCCGTGCGCCTCGTAGGCCCGGCACAGGTCGCGGAATTCCGGCCCCTGCCAGAAAAGCCGGTCGAAGGGCGCGATGTCTCCGAGATAGGCGGCAAGCCCGAGCGGCCCGTTGGCCAGCACCCGGTCCGGCAGGAGCGGGGGCGTGTCCACGTCCGCCGGGACGGGCAGTCCGAGGAGGCGGCCGGCGGCGGCCAGCAGGAGCTTGACGCGCGGCTCGTTCCAGAAGGCCTCGGCCTCGGGGGCGGCGCAGGGGATGCCGCTGCGTTCCAGGCTTTTGCGGATCGGGGGGATCAGCCCCGAGAAGCGCACCAGGACGGCCACGTCGCCCGGTGACAGGGCCCCGGCCGGGGTGTCCCGGGCCAGGGTGAGGGAGGTGCCGCCGAGAAGCCCCCGGATGCGTTCCCCGATCCAGCCGGC
Organism: uncultured Desulfovibrio sp.; assembly: GCA_964576235.1. Lineage (GTDB taxonomy): Bacteria > Desulfobacterota > Desulfovibrionia > Desulfovibrionales > Desulfovibrionaceae > Solidesulfovibrio. The sequence continues at coordinate 27,239 of CAZNUQ010000004.1, read as the reverse complement.
CTCCCCGGCCGCCGTCGGCGCCTCGAAGAGCTGGATGTCGCCGTCCGCCGGCGCCATCCGCCCCAGGCGCGAGACGAGGGGCGCCCGGCCGGGGAAGAGCCCGCCGGCCAGATCGAGGATGGGCTGGATGGAGCGGTAGTTTTCGGCCAAAGGCGCGACGGCGAGGTCGGGCCAGGCGGCGAGCAGGTCCTCTCTGACCGTGCCGGCGGCGCCGCGAAAGCCGTAGATGGACTGGTCCGGGTCGCCGATGGCGAAAAGGGCCGCGTCGGCCCGGTCGACGAGCTCCCGCGTCAGGGCCAGCTGCAGGGGGGTGAGGTCCTGCACCTCGTCCACCAGGACGTGGGACCAGGGCGGCCGGTAGCTGCCCTCCCGGAGTTTTTCGAGCCAGAATTCCAGCAGGTCGGTGAAGTCGAGCAGGCCCCAGTCGGCCTTTTGCCGGGCGAATCTGGCGGCGTAAAGGCCCGGACCGGCGGATTCCGGCGCGTCCGGCGCCTCCAGGCGTTCCCTGGACAGGCTCAGTTCCTTCCAGGCGGTCCGCAGCCGGGCCCCCGCCAGTTCCGGGTTGACCGAGGCGAAAAGCCGCCGGGCCGCGTCCTCGGACAGGAGCACCGGCTCCTGTCCGCCCGAGGCGGTCCAGACCTCCAGGGCCAGGGCGTGCAGGGTGTCGGCCCGGGGCGGCCTGTCGCCGTCCGCGCCGGCGGCCAGGCGGTCCCGCAACTCTCCGGCCGCCCGGCGGGTGAAGGTCACGGCCAGGATCCGCTCTCCCGGCACGCCGGCGTCCAGCAGGGCCCGGATCTTGGCCAGAAGGGTGTGCGTCTTGCCCGTGCCGGGACCGGCGACCACCAGGACGTGGCGTCCCGGGAGAGTCACGGCCTCGCGCTGGGCCGGGTTGAGCCCGGCCGGCCCTGGGGCCGGAGAGGGCTCCGGGGCGGCGGGGGGAGGTTCGGCCGGCGCTTCGTCGTCAGGGCGCGGTTCGCGGGGGGTGGCGGCCGTTGCGGCGGCGGGGGGCGGCACGGCCAGAAACCGGCCGCTTTTGAGTTCGCGGCGCTCCTCCGGGGTGAAGACCGAGATCCGGCCGTACTGGCCGTCGAAGCCCGGTTCCCGGAGCACCTTGCCCCGGCGCATGCGGCTTACGGCCTCGGCCAGGGCGGCGTTCACCCGGCGCAGATCCTCTTCCGGCGTTTCCCGAAGGACGGTCAGCTCCGACCCGAAACGGGACAGCAGGCCGGCCACCAGCCCCCGGGCCCTGGCCGTCCTGGGGCCGACGCCCATGACCTCCCCGGACAGCTCGTCCAGGGGGACAAGGGAGGTGAATCCCGGCATGCCCTCGGGGCGGACCGGTTCGGTCCGGTCGGCCAGCTCCAGCACCCGGTGCAGCACCCCGAGGGTCATGGGCCTGCCGCAGACCGGGCACAGGCCCCCCCGGGCCTTGGCCTCGGCCGGCTCCATGACCACCCCGCACTCCCGGTGGCCGTCCAGGTGGTACTTGCCTTCCTCCGGGAAGAACTCCACCGTGCCGCGGAACTTCGGCCCCACGCCCTCGCCGCGCAGCGCCCGGTAGATGCCCTCGAAGGAGGGGTCGCCGGAAAAGATGTTGCACTCCCGGCCGAGTTTTTCCCCGGAATGGGCGTCGGAATTGGAGACGAGCCGGAAGCGGTCCAGGGCGGAAAGGGTCCAGTTCATCTCCGGGTCCGAGGACAGACCCGTTTCCAGGGCGAAGATTTCCCGGGCAAGGGGCCCGAAGCATTCCTCCACGGAATCGAAGCCCGACTTGGAACCGAAGATGGAGAACCAGGGCGTCCAGATGTGGGCCGGCACGAGGAAGGCCTGGGGGTCGGTCTCCAGGGTCATTTCCAGCAGGTGGCGGCTGTCGAGGCCGAGGATGGGCCGGCCGTCGGCGGCCAGGTTGCCGACCTTGGCCAGCTTGGCGTTGATTTTTTCAGCGGCTTCGAAGGAGGGGACGTAGAGGAGGTTGTGGACCTTGCGGACCTTGCCGCCGCGTTTGTAGATGGAGCTGATCTCGGCCGAGAGCATGAAGCGGACGCGCCCGGAAAGCCTGGCGTCGGGCAGCCAGGGGAGTTCGCGGACCAGGCCGGCCGGGTCGGCCAGGCGCAGGAGCCCCGATCCGTCCGGGACGAGCTGTTCCTTGAGTTCGGCCAGCCAGCCGGGATGGGTGAAATCGCCGGTGGCCACCACGGTCAGGCCCTTGACTTCCCCCCAGGCCGCCAGGTTGCGCGGGGTCAGGTTCTTGCTCGTGGCCCGGGAATGGCGGGAATGGATATGCAAATCGGCCAGATACTGCTCCATGGCCTTTCGACATACAGGGATTGGGAAAGCGGGGCAAGGGCGGCGGGGCGGAAACGAAAAGGGGGGACGCTTTCGCGTCCCCCCGAAGCGATCGGTGATCGCGCGGGCTGCCTATTTGGCCTGTTCGCCGGAGGCGGCGCCGTGCATCTTGATCTCGACCTTCTCGGTCAGACCTTCATAGTATTCGCGCAGGATGGCCAGGACCTCGTCGCGGCCGAAGTGATCCGGGATCTCCCCGCCTTCGGAGAGCATCTTGCGCAGCTTGGTGCCGGACAGGATGACCCGGTCTTCCTTGGTGTGCGGGCAGGTGCGCAGGGAGGCCATGCCGTCGCACTTGTAGCAGTAGAAGGTCCAGTCGATCTTCAGGGGCTGGCACAGCAGCGCCTGGCCGGGCTTCGGGCTCTTGCCGTCGGCGTAGGGCATGCGATCGAAAATCTCCTGGGCCTCGAACATGCCGTAGAAGTCGCCGACGCCGGCGTGGTCACGGCCGATGATCATCTTGTTGACGCCGTAGTTCTGGCGGAACGTGGCGTGCAGCAGGGCCTCGCGGGGACCGGCGTAGCGCATGTCGAGGGGATAGCCGCCCTGGAGGACGTTTTTCTCCACGAAGTAGTGCTTGACCAGGGTGTCGATGCACTTCACGCGGACTTCGGCCGGGATGTCGCCGGGCTTCAGGTTGCCGATCAGGGAGTGGATGATGACGCCGTCGCACACTTCGATGGCGATCTTGCACAGGTACTCGTGGGAGCGGTGCATGGGGTTACGCAGCTGCAGAGCGGCGACGTTGGCCCAGCCGCGCTCGTCGAAGATGGCGCGGGTCTCGGCCGGGCGCAGGTAGACGCCCTTGTACTTGGTCGGGTACTCGCCCTCGGACAGGACGTTGACCGGGCCGGCCAGGCAGATGGGCTTGCGGGCCATGACCATCTTGATGCCGGGGTGGTCTTCAAGGGCGACCTTCCAGAACTTGTCGTCGGCGGAATCGTCGCCCTGGCCCTTGTAGACCATCTCGGATTCCCACTTCTTCTCGGCCTCGGTCAGCTCGAACTTCTCGGTGATCTTCATGGTGGCGAAGATTTCGCCCTTGCGCTCAAGGGTGATCTCGTCGCCCTGCTTGATGCCCGCGGCGTCCTCGGGGGTGACCGCCAGCATGACGGGGACCGGCCAGAAGGTGCCGTCGGTCAGCATCATCTTCTCGACGACGCTTTTCCAGTCGGCCTTGGTCATGAAGCCTTCGAGGGGCGAGAAGCCGCCGATGCCGATCATGATCAGGTCGCCCTTTTCCTGGGCGGTGATCTCGACCTTCTTCAGGCCCGCGGCCTTCTTCAACTCGGCTTCCTTGGCAGCCCCTTCCAGCAGGCGGATGACCAGACCCTTGCCTCCATGCGGCGGAACCAATTTGGACATGTAGCGCCTCCTTACCGATGCGTTTGTTAAAGTTTCCGCGTTTCATCCGGGTGGTCGGAAATCGTCCGGAACCGACCTTCCCCATGAGTGCAATTCCTATACACCAGGGCCAGGGGAATACCAAGTGAAAAATGTATCAATCCTCCCGAAAATGTCCCCAGACCCGCGCCGGCGGGGACTCTTTTCGCTTCCGCCGGCCGCGAACCGGCCGGTCCATTGACCTCCGCCCCGCCTTCCATTATGTGGCTTGCACCCTGAACCGCGCTTCCCCAAAGGCTTCCCCACGCATGGACACGTCCCGCATCCGAAATTTCAGCATCATCGCGCACATCGACCATGGCAAATCCACCCTGGCCGACCGCATCCTCGAACGCACCGGCGTCATCACCGCCCGGGAGATGCGCGAGCAGTACCTCGACAAGATGGATCTCGAGCGCGAGCGCGGCATCACCATCAAGGCCCAGACCGTGCGCATCCCCTACAAGACGGCGGACGGCGGGGAATACATCCTTAATCTCATCGACACCCCCGGGCACGTCGATTTCTCCTACGAGGTCTCGCGCAGCCTCGCCGCCTGCGAGGGCGCGCTGCTCGTGGTGGACGCCACCCAGGGCGTCGAGGCCCAGACCCTGGCCAACGTGTTCCTGGCCCTGGACAACGATCTGGAGATCATTCCCGTCCTCAACAAGATCGACCTGCCGAGCGCCGATCCCGAGGCGGTCAAGTCCGAGATCGAGGAGGCCATCGGCCTGCCCTGCGCCGACGCCGTGGCCGTCTCGGCCAAGACCGGGGCCAACGTCGAACTGGTCCTCGAACAGATCATCCGCAAGATACCGCCCCCCAAGGGCGACCCGGACGCCCCCCTGCGGGCCCTGGTCGTCGATTCCTGGTACGATTCCTACCAGGGGGTGGTTGTCCTTTTCCGGATCATGGACGGCACCGTGCGCCTGGGGCAGCGCATCCGGATGATGTCCACCGGCGCCGAGTTCGAGGTGGTCCGCCTGGGCGCCTTTTCCCCGGGGCCGGTCGATTTCCCGTCCTTCGGGCCGGGCGAGGCCGGTTTTTTGTGCGCCAACATCAAGACCCTGACCGAGGCCAGGGTCGGCGACACGGTCACCGCCGCCGACGGGCCGGCCGTCCAGGCCCTCCCGGGCTTCAAGGACGTCAAGCCCATGGTCTTTTGCGGTCTCTATCCGGTGGACGCCGCCGAATACGAGATCCTCAAGTCCGCCCTGGAAAAGCTGCGCCTAAACGACGCCGCCTTCACCTTCGAGCCCGAGACCTCCCAGGCCCTGGGGTTCGGCTTCCGCTGCGGCTTCCTGGGGCTGCTCCACATGGAGATCATCCAGGAGCGCCTGGAGCGCGAGTTCGGGGCCACCCTCATCGCCACGGCCCCCTCGGTGGTCTACAAGGTGGAGACCCTCGACGGCAGGACCATTCCCGTCGACAACCCGAGCAAGCTCCCGAAGGCCCAGGAGATCGCCGCCCTCTACGAACCCTTCGCCCGCCTGGAGATCCACACCCCCAACGAGTACGTGGGCGGCGTCTTCAAGCTGTGCGAGGAAAAACGCGGCATCCAAAAGGACGTGCGCTACCTGACGGCCACGCGCGTCATCATCACCTACGAGCTGCCCTTCGCCGAGATCGTCTACGACTTCTTCGACCGCCTCAAGTCCGCCACCCGGGGATACGCCTCCCTGGACTACGAGATCATCGACTACCGCGCCTCGGACCTGGTCAAGCTCGACATCATGATCAACGGCGATCCGGTCGACGCCCTGGCCGTCATCGTCCACCGGGACAACGCCTACCACTACGGCCGGGCCCTGGCCCTCAAGCTCAAGCGGGTCATCCCGCGCCAGCTCTTCGAGGTCGTCATCCAGGCGGCCATCGGCACCAAGATCATCGCCCGGGAGCGCAACGCCCCCATGGGCAAGAACGTCACGGCCAAATGCTACGGCGGCGACATCACCCGTAAACGCAAGCTTCTGGAAAAACAGAAGGAAGGCAAGAAACGGATGAAGCGCATGGGCAACGTGGAACTGCCCCAGGAGGCCTTCCTGGCCGCCCTCAAGGCCGGAGAGGACTAGGGCGGGGTCTGTTCCGCCTTTTCAATTCCACAGGGAAAGCGCAAGGTGACGCCGCCCGGGACGCGCGCGGCCCGTGGCCGGAAAACGGCGCGGGTTGGCCGGCGGCCTCCCGGCAGGGCGCCCTTGCGTAACAACAACAAGGATACCGCAACGATGAATCCGAGATGGCAAAAGCTGCTGTTGGAATATCTGGAAGCCCTGGCCGTCGCCCTGGTCCTGGCCTTCGTCATCCGCACCTTCGTGGTCCAGGCCTTCAAGATACCCTCCGGCTCCATGCTCGACACCCTGCTCATCGGCGATCACCTGCTCGTCAACAAGTTCCTCTACGGCACGCGCATTCCCTTCACCGACACCGTCGTCCTGCCCGTCGAGGAACCCAAGACCGGTGATGTCATCGTTTTCGAGTTTCCCGAGGACACCTCCAAGGATTTCATCAAACGCATCATCGGCGCGCCCGGCGATGTGATCGAAATGAAGAACAAGGTCGTCTATCGCAACGGCGAGAAGATCGTCGAACCCTACATCAAGCACACCGACCCCAACTTCCAGGGGCGGCGGGACAATTTCGGCCCCCTCACCGTGCCGCCGGACCGCTATTTCGTCATGGGCGACAACCGCGACGAGTCCTACGACTCCCGCTTCTGGGGATTCGTCGACAAGGCCAAGATCCGGGGCAAGGCCTGGGTCATCTACTGGTCCTGGGACGGCCCGGCCGACATCCGCTGGGGACGCATCGGCCAGGCCGTCCGCTAGATACCGGCCGTCGGAAGGCCCCATCCCGGGATGCCCCGGGAAGGGCCTTCCCCGGAGGTGCAGCCGTGCCGCAAGCCGGGGCTCCATTCCATGCCGGCGTCTAGGGCCGGTCAGTGGCTGCTGCTCGCGGCCTGCTCCGGCCTCGTGACGGCAGCCCTGCGTTTCGCGGGGGTTCCGGCCTCGCTGCTCCTCGGCCCCATGGTCGCCGGCATCGCCGTGGCCCTCGGCGGCGCCGCCGTGCGTCTGGGCCGCGCGCCCTACATCCTGGCCCAGGCCGTCATCGGCTGCCTCATCGCCCGCGCCGCCACGCCGGACATCCTGTCCTCCCTGGTCCGGGACTGGCCGCTTTTCGCGGGCGTCGTCCTGTCGAGCATCGCCGCCGCCGGCGCCATGGGCTGGCTGCTCTCCCGCCACCGGATCATGCCCGGCTCGACGGCCATCTGGGGCACCTCCCCCGGCGGGGCCGCGGCCATGGTGGTCATGGCCGACGCCTACGGCGCCGACGCCCGGCTCGTCGCCTTCATGCAGTATCTGCGGGTGCTGTGCGTGGCCCTGGCCGCCGCCCTGGTGGCCCACGCCTGGACCGGCGGCGTCCCGGAGACGGCCCGGGCCGCCGGGGACTGGTTCCCGCCCCCGGGCGCCGGCTCGGCCGTCACCCTGGGTCTGGTCGCCCTCGGAGCCTGGATCGGGCTTGGCACCCGCGTCCCTTCCGGCGCCATGCTGGCGCCCATGCTGGCCGGGGCCGCGATCCGTCTCTCGGGCGCGGCGGAAATCGAATTGCCCGGATGGCTCCTGGCCGCTTCCTACGCCGCCCTCGGCTGGCGCATCGGCCTGGGATTCACCCGGCAGGTCGTGGCCTACGCCGCCAAGGCCCTGCCGGCCATCCTGGCCGTCATCGCGGCGCTCATCGCGTTTTGCGGCGGCCTGTCCTGGCTGCTGGCCCGCCTGGCCGGCGTCGACGCCCTGACGGCCTACCTGGCCGCCAGTCCCGGCGGCCTCGACTCCGTGGCCGTCATCGCCGCGGCCACCCCCGTGGACATGCCTTTCGTCATGACCCTCCAGACCCTGCGGTTCTTCCTGGTCGTGCTGCTCGGTCCGCCCATGGCCCGGTTCCTGGCCGGCAGGGCCGCCGCCAGGGACGGCGACGCCCCCCGGCCGTAGCCCCGGCCTCCCCATCCATCATATACGGACCACCGGGCTAGGCCTGGGCGCAGTCGGCGGGGTCGCCGCGCAGCTTGTCCAGACCGTGGGGGATGGCCGGCAGGATGGCGGCCAGGGTTTCGCGCACGGCCTTGGGCGATCCGGGCAGGTTGACGACGAGGCATTGTCCGAGGGTTCCGGCCACGGCCCGGGAAAGCATGGCGTGGGGGGTTTTGGCCAGCGAGGCGGTGAGCATGGCGGTCTCGAATCCGGGCAGGCGTTTTTCGATGACGGCCAGGGTGGCCTCGGGGGTGGTGTCGCGGGGGGCGAGGCCGGTGCCGCCGGTGGTGACGACGAGGTCGAAGCCCTGGGTGAGGGCCAGGTCCGTGAGCAGGGCCTTGAGGATGGCGGGGTCGTCGGGGATGATGTGTCCCTGGCAGAGGCAAAGCGGCAGGGCGGCGGCGCAGCATTCGGCGATGGCCGGTCCGGCCGCGTCGGCGCGCAGCCCCTGGCTGCCCTTGTCGCTCAGGGTGATCCAGGCCAGGGCCAGGCCGGACTTCCCGGCGGAAAAGGCGGTTTCCCCGGCGGGCAGGGTGCCCGCGTCGAGGGGTTTGGCGAAAAAGGCGCGCCTCGCCGGCGAGGCGCCTTGCCCGGGGCGCAGGGCGGCGCCGAGGATCTGGAGCCGGGGGGCGTTGCCCGTCTCCGGGGAGAGGACGGTGCCGGCGGCCAGGGGCGGAAGCCGGTCGGCGGCGATCAGGCGCGGGCTGAATTCCGGGGCGTCGGCGTCGAGCAGGGTGACGCGGGCTTCCGGGGAAAGGGCGAGGGCCGCGGCGGCGGCCAGACGGAGGGGGTGTTGCATGGCGACATCCTTTGCGGGCCTTGCGATTTTCCGGTGGTTGGGTCACAAGCGGGGCAACGATACGTCCCAAGAGGGCGGCTTATCAAGCGAGGAAAGCGGATGAAGGGAATCATACTGGCCGGCGGATCGGGGACGCGGCTCTATCCCATCACCAGGGTGGTCAGCAAGCAGCTCCTGCCCATCTACGACAAGCCCATGATCTATTATCCCCTGTCCGTGCTGATGCTGGCCGGCATCCGGGACATTCTCATCATCTCGACGCCGACCGACCTGCCCCGGTTCCGGGAGATGCTCGGCGACGGATCGCACCTGGGCCTGTCGTTCTCCTACAAGGTGCAGCCCCGGCCGGAAGGGCTGGCCCAGGCCTTCCTGCTCGGCAAGGAATTCATCGGCGGGGACACGGTCTGCCTGGTGCTCGGCGACAACATCTTCTACGGCCAGGGGCTGGCCGGGGTGCTGCAGCGTTGCGCCGGACTGGTCGAGGGCGGCGTGGTCTTCGGCTACAAGGTGCGCGACCCGCACCGCTACGGCGTGGTGGAGTTCGACGCCGCGAAAAACGTCATCAGCATCGAGGAGAAGCCGGCCCATCCCAAGTCCAAGTACGCGGTGACCGGGCTGTATTTTTACGACAACGACGTGGTGTCCGTGGCCGAGGGGCTCACGCCGTCGGCGCGCGGCGAACTGGAGATCACGGACCTCAACAACGTCTATCTGAAGCGCGGCAGGCTCAAGGTGGAATTTTTGGGCCGCGGCTACGCCTGGCTCGACACCGGGACCCACGAATCGCTGCTGCACGCCGCGAGCTTCGTCCAGGCCATCCAGGAGCGCCAGGGCGTGCTCGTGGCCTGCCCGGAGGAGATCGCCTTCCGCATGGGCTATATCGACGCGGCCCAGGTGGAGACCCTGGCCGGGGACATGCTCAAGAACGATTACGGCCAGTACCTGATGGAGATCGTCCGCGAGGCCTAGGGGCACGTCCTCGGGGGAAGCGCGTCCCTTTTCGGGGACGACGCATTTGAAGGAATGTTTTTTCCTTGAAAACGCCGTCGCGTTTTCTTGAGGCCCCGCCGGGAGTTTTCCAGCCCGCCCGCCGTTTCGTCGGCCGGCGGGCTTTTTTTGTCGTCACGGACCCGGGGAGGGGGCGAAGGCATGAAAAAGGCCGCCCGAAGGCGGCCGGAAAAAACGGAAGCCAAGGCCGGCGCGGACGCCGGAGCGGCCTAGTGGTGGTCTTCCTTGAGGAACTGGCGGATGCGCACGAAGGCCGTGACCACGATGATGGCCATGTAGATATAGATGGCCGTGACCCCGAAGAAGCCCTGTTCGGTGGAATGGCCCATGTTGGTGACGAGTTCAGAGACGACGCTCATAGCCTGCTCTCCTTCGGGTGGTTTGGCATTCGATACTTTTTTCCCATACTCCGCTCCTCCTTTGTCCGTCAAGCCCCGCCCGGATTTTACGCGGCTTCCCGCGCGACGGGATCGCGGAGGAACAAAAGCCGCTTTCGTTTTTTCCCCGCGGGCGGTAAGGATGAAGAGTGGGGAGGTTTCCGTGGTCGGATCGCCAGCGCAGCGGCCTTCGAAAACCCTTTGGCGCGTCGCGGCGCCCCTTGCCGCCGGCCTGTGCACCGCGGCCCTTCTGGCCGTGTCGCTGGCGGCCGCCGCCGAATGGTATCGCCAGCATCTGTGGCTGGCCTGGTCCGCCTGGGAATTGCGCGCCTTTTCCGCCCTGGCGTTGCTCCTGGTCCTTTGCCCCTCCCTGCTCGCGGCGTTGCTGGTCGACCGGCAGCGGCGACTGCGGGAGGCCCTGGCCGGAAAGACCGGGGAGGCCGATTCTCCAGGGGCCGATGTGGCCAGGACCAACAGGGCGCTTCTGGCGCTGAGCGCCGTCAATCACGAGTTGATACGGGCCACCGGCCAGGATGCCCTGCTCGACAGCATTTGCCGGGCGGTGGTGGAGCATTCGGGGTATGCCCTGGCCTGGGTGGGGCTTGCCGAACCCGGACCGGACAAGCGGGTCCGCGTGGCGGCCCGGGCCGGGGACGACGCCTCCTGGCTGGACTCCCTGGGCGTGCGCTACGACGACTCGATGCGGGGGCGCGGCCCCACCGGAACGGCCATCCGGGAGGGGCGGATGGCGCTCGTACCCTCTTTCGCCGAGACGGACTGGTTCCGCCTCTGGCCGGATTCTCCCGCCTCCCTGTCGCGATACCAGTCCGGCATCGCGTTGCCCCTTCGCCTGGCCGGCCGGATCGTCGGTTCCCTGACCATCTACGAACGGGGGCAGCGCACGTTCGGGGAAGAGGAGATCGCCGTCCTGACCCAGATGGCCGAGGACATCTCCTACGGCCTGCGGGTGTTGCGTCTGACCGAGGCCCGCGAGCGCGCGGAAATCCGCCTGCGCCACGCCCTCCGGGTCAGTTCGGCCATGGCCCGCGTGGCCCGGGAACTGGTGGCCGGCCATGCCGATCCGCGCCAGATGGCCGCCCTGGTCCTGGAGCAGGCCATGCGTCTGACCGCCAGCCCCGCCGGCGCGGTGGGCATGGTCGCCAGACGTTTCGGGCGGCTGGACTGGCTGGCCGTGGCCGAGCCGGGAAGGGACATCCGGCCGGGCGTCGAGGGGGAGTGCGAACTGTATTCCGACGATGCCGGCCAATTTCCCGGTCCCTTCGGGGCCACGCTCAACGCCGGCGCGTGCCTTTGCCGCAACGAGACCGTTTCCCTGGACGGATACGGCCCGTCAATCGAGGCCCTGCGCCAGGTGGAACGGTTGCTCGCCGTGCCCCTGCGCGACACCGACCGGACCCCGGCCGGACTCGTCCTGCTGGCCGGCGCCGCCGCGCCCTACAAGGAACGGGACACCCGGGCCGTCTCGCGTCTTGCCGTGCTCCTGGACATGGCCAGGGCCAGGCGTCAGGCGGAGGAGGACCTGCTCGTGGCCCGGCGGCGGGCCGAGGCCGCCAGCGAGGCCAAGACCCAGTTCCTGGCCAATGTCAGCCACGAGTTGCGCACGCCCATCAACGGCATTCTGGGCATGGCCCAGCTGGCGGTTCTCGAAGGCGCCGCCGACCGCGACGCCGAATACTGGCGGACGGTGCGCGACTCCACCGACAGGCTCGTGGCCATCGTGGACAACCTGATCGAACTGGCCAACGTCGAATCCGGCTCCCTTTCGCCGCTGCTGCGGGAGTTCTCCCTGCGCCGAATGCTCGAGTCCCTGCAAAACGCCTTTTCGGTGCGGGCGGGGCTGGCCGGCCTGTCCCTCGGCATCGAAGTCGATCCGGTCCTGCCGGACCGGCTTCTGGGCGATCCCTTCCGGTTGCGCCAGATCCTGGCCAACCTCATCGACAACGCCATACGGTTCACGCCGACAGGCGGCGTCTTTGTCCGGGCCGGACATTTCCAGCCGGAAAAGGCCCCGACGCCGCGCCGGGTGCTCGTGAGCGGGGGCTTCGAGGGCGTGTGCCTGGTCTTTTCCGTGGCCGACACCGGCATCGGCATCGCGCCCGAGAAGCTGACCGCCATTTTCGAGAGCTTCACCCTGGCCGAGGACTGCCTGACCAAACGGTTCGGCGGCACCGGCATGGGGCTTTCCATCGCCAGGCGTCTGGCGGAACTTCTGGGCGGGTCCATCTGGGTGGAGAGCCGGCCGGGCAGCGGCAGCACGTTCTATCTGACCGTGCCGCTTTGGCCCGCGGAAGAGGAGGCCGGGGAAAAAGCCGTCGGGCCGGCCGCCGCCTCGCCGCTCCCCCCCTTGCGGTTTCTTGTGGTGGAGGACGAGGCCGTCAACCGGCTGGCCCTGGTCCGGGGATTGCGCAAGCTCGGGCACGAGGTGGTCGAGGCGGTCAACGGCGAGGAGGCGTTGCGCCAGCTTGCCATGGAACGGGTGGACGTGGTCATCATGGACGTGCAGATGCCGGTCATGGACGGGATCACGGCCGTGGCCCACATCCGCAACGGCGAGGTTCCGGGCGTCAACCGGCGGCTGCCGGTGGTGGCCCTGACGGCCTACGCCATGGAGGGGGACCGCAAGCGGTTCCTGGATGCCGGCATGGACGAGTTCGTGACCAAGCCCTGCGATATGGGCAAGCTTTTGCGGGTCGTGGCCAAGGTGGTGGAAGGGCGGCTGCCGGGGTAGGCGCGGCCTCGGGTCACGTCCCCGAAGGGGGCTTTCGAGGGCGACATATTCGAGTAAGGAGTTTTCCCTCAAAAAATGCCGTCGTGTTTTTTCAAGGGACGCCGCGCTAGGCCGTCCGCTGCCGGTCCAGGTTGCGCAGGTTCACCGCCTCGGCGAGGTGTTCCACGCGCAAATCGGCGTCGCCGTCGAGGTCGGCGATGGTGCGGGCGATGCGCAGCACCCGCGTGTGGGCCCGGGCGGAGAGGCCGAGGCGGCGCACCGCGCCTTCCAGGAAGGCGTGTCCCTCGTCCGAAACCGCGCAGAACCTGGAAAGGGCCCTGCCGGAAAGCCGGCTGTTGACCGAGAAGGGCAGGCCGGCGTAGCGCGCCGCCTGGACCGCCCTGGCCGCCAGGACCCGTTCCCGCATGACCGCCGAGGTCACGGCCGAGGCGTCGGCCCGAAGCTCCTTGTAGGGTACGGCCGGCACCTCCACCTGCAAGTCGATGCGGTCGAGCAGGGGGCCGGAAAGCCGCGACCGGTAGCGCCGCACCTCGGTCTCGCCGCAGGCGCAGGGATGCCGTTCGTCGCCGAGGTAGCCGCAGGGGCAGGGGTTCATGGCCGCGACCAGCATCACGTCGGCCGGATAGGAAAGCGACACCGCCGCCCGGGCGATGGTCACCCTGCCGTCCTCGAGGGGTTGGCGCAGGACTTCCAGCACGGATTTCTTGAATTCCGGCAACTCGTCCAGGAACAGCACGCCCCGGTGGGCCAGCGACACCTCCCCCGGCCGGGGGTAGGAACCGCCGCCGATCAGGCCGGCGTCGGAAATGGTGTGGTGCGGGGCGCGGAAGGGGCGCGCGGTGACCAGTCCCGCGCCGTCGAGGCGGCCGGCCACGGAATAGATGGTGGTCACCTCCAGGGCCTCCTCGAAGCCGAGAGGCGGCAGGACGGTCGGGATGCGCTTGGCCAGCATGGTCTTGCCGGAGCCGGGGGGGCCGATGAAAAGGAGGTTGTGCCCGCCGGCGGCCGCGATCTCCACGGCCCGCTTGGCGTGTTCCTGGCCCTTGACCTCGGCGAAATCCTCGGCGAAGGCCTCGGCCCTGGTGGAAAAGGGCGGCGCCTTGGCCGGCGGCAGGGAGGCTTCCCCGGTGAAAAAACGCAGCACCTCCTCCAGCCGTCCGGCGGCGTAGACCGGAAGTCCCTCGACCACGGCCGCCTCGTCGGCGTTCTCCCGGGGCACGACCAGCCCCCTGGCGCCTTCCCGTCTGGCCCGGGCCGCCAGGGGAAGGATGCCCGGCACCGGCCGCAGTTCCCCGGTCAGGGAGAGTTCGCCGGCCAGGAAGTAGCCCCGCGCGGCCTCGGCCGGAAAGACGCCCACGGCGGCGAGCAGGGCCAGCGCCAGCGGCAGGTCGTAGGCGGCCCCCTCCTTGCGCATGTCGGCCGGGGCCAGGTTGACGGTGATGCGCGCCGGCGGCAGCTTCAACCCGGCGTTGCGCAGGGCCGCGAAAACCCGTTCCTTGCTTTCGCGCACCGCGCCTTCGGCCAGTCCGACCATGGAGAACGACGGCATGCCCTGCCGGGCCAGATCCACTTCCAGGCTGACGGGGTAGGCCTCGATGCCGAGCAGGGCCGCGGTGGAGATGGTGGAGAGGCTCATGATTTTTTGAAAACCGATATCGCGTCGACGATTCGGTCGCAAGGCTTTTGCCGGCGGGCTTCCCATTTGCCCCGGCCGATGCTAGTGGTGGCCTATGGTGCGATGACCGGGCCGGCGAGCGTGTCTCCATCCCTCGGAATCCCGAAGCATGATACCCCAACGATCCCTCTGGGCGCGTTCCGTAGGCGGCGCGGTCCTGTTGACCCTCGTGTGCGCCAACACCCTCCTTTTGGCCGTGCTGGGGGCCTTCGACTACATTGGCGAGAAGCGCCGCCTCGAGCGGGATTTGCGCTACGACCTCAAGGTCGCCCTGGACCAGTTGGCCGCCAGCCTGGACGCCCCCCTGTGGCACGGGGACAGGGCGACCGTCGTCCATCTGGTGGAAGGGGCCATGCGGGACGATTGCGTGGCCGCGGTGCTGGTGACGGAACCGGACACCGGGGCCCTCTCCGTCGGCCGCACCAGGGACCGCGGCTGGCTGCCCGCCCCGGTGAGCGCGTACCCGGCCCTGGACAACGTCATCGGCGACCGGCGCGAGATACGCTTCGAGGGGACGCCCATCGGCGTGGTGGAGGTCTTCGTCTCCCGCAATGTCGCGGACAGGGAGCGCAAGGTGGCCCTGGCCCGGATCGTCCTGCGCATCCTGTGCCTCAACGTCGCCCTGGCCCTGGTCGTGGCCCTGGTCGTGCGCTGGCGGATCGTCAATCCCCTGGCCAGGCTCGAACGCTACGCCGCCCGGGTGACCCTCGGCGACGAAAACGGGGAGGAGGCGAACCTGGGCCGCCTTTACGGCGAGCTCGACAGCCTCGGCCGGGCCATGGAGGCGATGGTCCGCCGCATCTCCTCGACCCAGCGCAAGTACCGCGACATCTGCGAACACGCCACCGAGGGCATCCTGCAAACCACCCTCGACGGCCGCATCGTTTCGGCCAATGCCGCCCTGGCCGGCATGCTCGGCTACGATTCGCCCCGGGAGCTGATGGAGTCCGTGACCGACATCGGCCGGCAGGCGTTCCACAAGGCCGAGGACTGGCGTCTCATGGTGGAGCGGCTCGAGGCCGAGGGCCGGGTGTCCGGCTTCCAGACCCGGTTCAACCGCCGGGGGGGGCAGACCGTCTGGCTGCTCCTCAATGTCCGGCTGGTGCGTGACGACGCCGGTTTGCCCCTGTACGCCGAGGGCACCTTGTCCGACATTTCCGCCCGGATGCGGGCCGAACGGCGCCTGGAGGTCCTCAACCGGCACCTGAGCAAGGCCGTCCGGGAGCGCACCCGGCGGCTGGCCGAGAAGGCGGTCGAACTGGAAGCGGCCAACGCCCGGCTCAAGGAGCTCGACAGCCTGAAGTCCGGGTTCCTGGCCACGGTTTCCCACGACCTGCGCACCCCCCTGACCTCCATCATGGGGTTCGCCAAGCTGATCTCCAGGGATTTCAGGAAATACTTCGCGCCGTTGGCCAAAAACCACGACCGTCTTTCCCGCCTGGCGGAGCGCATCGCCTCCAACCTCGCCATCATCGAGGGGGAGGGAGAGCGGCTGACCAGGCTCATCAACGATTTTCTGGACCTGTCCAAGATCGAGGCCGGCCGCGCCGAGTGGCGCGACGCCCCCGTGGACGTGGCCGCCATCGTGGCCCGGGCGGCCGACGCCGTCGGCGTCGATCTCCAGGCCAAGCCCGGCGTGGCCTTTTCCATGGAGCTGACCCCGGACCTTCCGCCCCTTTTCATGGACCCGGACCGCCTGAGCCAGATCCTCGTCAACCTCCTCGGCAACGCCGTCAAGTTCACGGACGAGGGCGGCGTGCGGCTTAAGGCCGCCGTGGCCGGCGATATGCTGCGCGTGGAGGTGGCCGATACCGGGCAGGGCGTCCCCCGGGAGTCCCTGGAAAAGATTTTCGACAAATTCCACCAGGCCGAGGCCGGGGACACGGTGGAGGAGGGACGCCGGCGCAAGGGGACGGGCCTGGGCCTCGCCATCTGCCGCCAGATCGTCGAGCATTACGACGGGCGCATCTGGGCCGAGTCCGAACTGGGCCGGGGGAGCACCTTCATCATGGAGCTGCCCCTGGCCGGAGAGCTCCCCAGGGCATCGTGAGGCATCGGAGCCCGCCGCTGTCCCGGTGGAGGGAACGCCGCCGGGCCCACCGCCTCCTCCGCACGGGCAAGGCCGGTCTTGGCTTGGCCGGGCAAACGCGGTAAGCCATCCGCGACCGAGGAGGCTACACGGCCTGTCATGCCGCGCCTGGCGCCGGCTTTCCGCCCTTTTAACCCCGGACCCATGCCGCGCCGGCGCCTTCGTCCGCGGCCTGGCGCGTCCCCTTGCGACACCACGATGTTTGTCAGCACCAACCCGGCCACCGGCCAGACCATCGCCAGTTTCCCGTCCCATGACGCCGCGGCGTTGCGGGATATCCTCGACCGTTGCGCGGCGGCCCATGCCGTCTGGCGGGAGACGCCCCTGGCCGAACGCTGCCAGCGGCTGTCGCGTCTGGCCGAGCTTTTCGAGGAACGCGTCGTCCCCCTGGCCACCCTGGCCTCCCGTGAGATGGGCAAGCTTCTGGCCGAGGCCGAGGCCGAGGTCCGGCGCTGCGCCAGGGTATGCCGGTTCTACGCAAGGATGGCTCCCCGCTGGCTCGCCGACGAGATCCTGCCCTCGGAAACCGGCGCGCGGCTGGTGACCTGCCAGCCCGTCGGGGTCATCCTGGCCGTCATGCCCTGGAATTTTCCCTACTGGCAGGTGCTGCGCGCGGCGGCGCCGGTCCTGGCCGCCGGCAACGTCATGGCCGTCAAGCCCTCGCCCAACGTGGCCGGCGCGGCCATGGCCCTGGAGGGGCTTTTCGCCGAGGCCGGGTTCCCGCCGGACGCCCTGCGGATCGCGCTCGTGGAAACGGACCTCGTGGAGCTGGCCGTGGCCCACCGGGCCGTGGCCGGGGTGACGCTCACCGGCTCGGCCCGGGCCGGCGCGGCCGTCGGCGCCCTGGCCGGAGCCCACATCAAGAAGGCGGTCATGGAGCTTGGCGGCTCGGACCCGTTCGTGGTCCTGGCCGACGCCCGGCTCGACGCCTGCTGCGAGGCCGCCGCAAGCGCCCGGATGCGGGCCTGCGGCCAGGCCTGCATCGCGGCCAAGCGCTTCATCGTCGAGCGGCCCCTGGCGGAGGCCTTCACCGGGCGGCTGTCCGGGTTGCTCGCCGCCCACGTGCCCGGGGATCCCATGGACCCGGCCACGACCGTGGGGCCCATGGCCCGGGAGGACCTGCTTTTGAATCTGGACCGCCAGGTGCGGGAGTCCGTGGCCAGGGGGGCGCGGATCGTGACCGGCGGCCACCGCCTGCCCCGGCCCGGCTTCTTCTACGCCCCGACGCTCCTTTCCGGCGTGACGCCGGGCATGCCGGCCTTCGACGAGGAGCTTTTCGGCCCCGTGGCCGCCGTGATCGAGGCGGCCGACGCCGAGGAGGCCGTGCGGCTGGCCAACGCCACGGAGTACGGCCTGGGCGCGAGCGTCTGGACCGCCGACACCGCGCGGGGACTGGCCCTGGCCCGGCGCATCGAGGCCGGCATGGTTTCGGTCAACACCGTGCCCCGTTCCGATTTCCGGATGCCCTTCGGCGGCGTCAAGCGGTCCGGCTACGGACGGGAACTGTCCCGGTTCGGCCTCCTGGAATTCGTCAACATCAAGAGCATCGTCGTGGAGGACGCATGAATCCCGAACAGGACGCGGACGTCGAACGTCAGGTGGAGGCGCTTTCGGCCAAGCTGGCGGAACTGGCCGAGCGCAAGGCGGCCACGGAAAAGCGCGTGCGGGAACTCATGGCCGCCGAGGATTTCAAGGCGGGCGTGTTCCACGCCCAGGAGATCTTCGCGGCCAAGCAGGAAAAGCTGGCCCTGGAAACCGAAATGGAAATCGCCCGCCGCCAGCGCAACCGTCTGGCCATGCCCCAGTAGCGGGCCGCAAGCCGTCCGGGAGGCTCCGGCCGCCCGGACGGGAACGCGCCGTCTTGCCGCGTGGCGCGGGCGTCCGCCGGTCTGGCGCAGCCCGGTCGCGACGCCGGGAGCGTCCCCGGCGGAGGCCCCGCCGCCGCGCCGTCTCCCCCTTGACTTCGCCGGCGGGGGGAGGCATGCAGGCCGGACATTTTCCCCTTTCCCGTCTACCCAAAGGACTTCCCCATGGCCCTCAGCTTGACGCAAAAGATCATCAAGGACCATCTCGTGTCCGGCGACATGACGCCGGGGGCCGAGATCGCCCTTCGCATCGACCAGACCTTGACCCAGGACGCCACCGGCACCATGGCCTGCCTCCAGTTCGAGGCCATCGGCCTGCCCCGCGTGCGCACCGAGCTCTCGGTCAGCTACGTGGACCACAACACGCTGCAGATGGGCTTCCGCAACCCCGACGACCACGCCTACCTGCGCACCGTGGCCGCCAAGTACGGGATCATCTTCTCCCCCCCCGGCACCGGCATCTGCCACCAGCTGCATCTGGAGAATTTCGCCCGGCCGGGCAGAACCCTCGTCGGTTCCGACTCCCACACGCCGACCGCCGGCGGCGTGGGCGCCATGGCCATGGGCGCCGGCGGCCTTTCCGTGGCCCTGGCCATGGCCGGAGAGCCCTACACCATCGCCATGCCCAGGGTCGTCAAGGTCCATCTCACCGGCAGGCTCGCCGGCTGGGCCACGGCCAAGGACGTGATCCTGCATCTGCTCGGGATCATGACCGTCAAGGGCGGCGTGGGCAAGGTCATCGAATACGCCGGCCCCGGCGTGGCCACCCTGTCGGTGCCCGAGCGGGCCGTCATCACCAACATGGGCGCGGAACTCGGGGCCACCACCTCGATCTTCCCCAGCGACGGGGTGACCCGGGACTTTCTCGCGGCCATGGGCCGCCCCGGGGACTTCGTGCCCCTGGCCGCCGATCCGGACGCCGCCTACGACGAGGTCGTCGAGATCGACCTCGGGGAGCTCGAACCCCTGGCGGCCGCCCCGCACATGCCCGACCGGGCCACGCGCATCGCCGAACTGGCCGGCATGAAGGTGGACCAGGTGTGCATCGGTTCGTGCACCAACTCCTCCTACGCCGACCTCAAGGCCGTGGCCCAGATCCTGGCCGGCAGGCGCATCGATCCGACCACGGACCTTTTGATCGCCCCGGGCTCCAAGCAGGTCCTTAAGATGCTTGCGGCCGAGGGGCTCATCGACCCCATGCTCGACGCCGGGGCGCGCATCCTCGAATGCGCCTGCGGTCCGTGCATCGGCATGGGCGGCTCCCCCGTGTCCGGCGGCGTGAGCGCCCGGACCTTCAACCGCAATTTCGAGGGCCGTTCGGGCACCCAGGACGCCCGGGTCTATCTGGTCAGCCCCCAGACGGCGGCCATGACGGCGCTTCGCGGCGAATTCTCCGACCCGTCCGGCTGGGGCGAGGCCCCGGCCAGGGCCGAACTGCCCGGCACCGTCCCCAGCATCCGGGGCCTTTTCCTCTATCCCCCGGCCGACGGCGCCGGAACCGCCATCAAGCGCGGCCCGAACATCGCGCCCCTGCCGCCCTTCGCGCCGCTTCCGGCCACTGTCGAGGCCCCGGTCGCGCTCAAGGTCGGCGACGACATCACCACGGACCACATCCTGCCGGCCGGCGCCCAGATCACGGCGTTGCGCTCCAACATCCCGGCCATCAGCGAATACATCTTCAGCCGGGTGGACGCGGAGTTCGTGCCGCGCATCAAGGGGCTCGGCAAGGGCGTGATCCTGGCCGGCGAGAACTACGGCCAGGGCTCGAGCCGCGAACACGCGGCCCTCGGCCCCCGCTACCTCGGGGTGGCCGCCGTCGTCGCCAAGTCCATGGCCCGCATCCACCGGGCGAACCTGGTCAATTTCGGCATCCTGCCGCTTTTGCTGGCGGACCCGGCCGATTACGACCGCATCCCGGCCGGCGCGGCCATCACCCTGGAAACCGGGCTTCTGGTTCCGGGCGGGACCGCGGCCATGGCCGTGGAGGGTCTCGGGACGGTCATGGTGAAAAACGACCTGACCGCCAAGGAACTGGAGATCATCCGGGCCGGGGGGCTGCTCAACCTCGTCCGGCAGTCCCGGGCCTAGCGACGCCCCGACAAGCGGCTCGCGGGCGCGACGCCAACGGCGGCGAAAGGGCCGCCGAGGAGAAACCATGCTCGATCCCATGCGGAAATACGCCCAATCCTGGGGCATCAAGATCGTCTTCGGCCTGATCATCATCGTCTTCGTCTTCTGGGGCGTCGGCAACTTCCGGGGCGACAAGGCCTCGGTGGTGGCCACCATCGACGGCGAGGCGGTCCTGATCAAGGACTTCGAGAAGGCCTACCAGGAGAATTTGCGGCTGGTCAAAAACAAGAACCCCAACGTGACGGACAAGGACCTCCAGGAAGGCGGCTTCCGCTGGCAGGTCTTCAGCAACATGGTGACCACCCGACTGCTGGAGGCCCAGGCGAAACGGCTCGGCGTCACCGTGACCGCCGACGAACTGCGCGCCGAGATCGCCAAGATTCCCGCCTTCCAGAACGAGTCCAAGCAGTTCGACGCCAAGCGCTACGAGAACCTGCTGCGGGCCAACGGCGTGGCCCCGGGCGACTTCGAGGCGGATTTCCGGCAGAACCTGCTCCTCGAGAAGCTGGCGGCCTTCGTCAGCCTGCCGGCCACGGTCACCGAGGCCGAGGCCCGGTCCATCTTCGACTTCATGCGGGAGCAGGCCGTCATCCGCTACATCCCCTTCAAGGCCGAGGAGTTCGCCAAGGGCGTCGCCCTGACCGACGACCAGATCAAGGGGTATTACGAGTCCAAGAAGGACGAGTTCGCCACCCCCGTCCAGATCAAGATCGATTTCGTGGAGTTCACGCCCAAGGCGCTGGCCAAGCCGGCCGAGGTTCCCGATGCCGACATCGAGGCCGCCTTCAAGGCCAACCAGAAGAAGTACGCCAAGCCCGAGCAGGTGCGCGTGCGCCACTTCCTCATGATGCTGCCGCCCGACGCGCCCAAGGACGCCGTGGACGCGGCCACGGCCAAGCTCAAGGATCTGGCCGAGAAACTCCGGAAGGGCGCGGATTTCGCCTCGCTTTTGCCCAAAAACGCCAACAATCCCGACGGACTCATCGGCGAGAACTGGGCCTGGCTGCCCAAGGGAAGCCTGCCCAAGGAGTTCGGCGCCTTCGAGGAAAAGGCCTTTTCCCTTAAAAAGGACGAGGTCGGCGAACCCGTGCGTACCGCCCTCGGCCTGCACCTGATCCAGGCCGGCGAGCACCAGCCCGCCGGGGAGCGGGCCCTGGCCGAGGTCAAGGACGAGATCCGGGCCGAACTGGCCGAGCAACGCGCGGCGGACAAGCTTTCCAAGGCGCTGGACGCCATCCAGGAGAAGCTGGCCTCCGGCGAGGACCTCAAGAAGGCCGCGGCCTCGGAGAACCTGGCCATGGGCACGTCGGAGTTTTTCGCCAAGGACGCGCCCCCGGCCGATCTGGGGCTGTCCGAGCAGGCCCTGGGCGTGCTTTTCGGACTGAAAAAGGACGAAACCTCCGACATGCCGCTGTCCACCCAGGACGGGTTCCTGCTGGCCCGGGTGGCGGATATCAAGCCGGCCGGCTTCGAGCCCCTCGAGGCCGTGCAGGGCATCATCAAGGAGCGGCTCACCAACGATGAGGCCCTCAAGCGGGCCAGGACCAGGGCCGAGGAAGTGGCCAAGGCCATGGAGACCGAGGACGGTCTGAAAAAGGTTCTGGCCGAGTACAAGGACAGGATTCTGACGTCCCAGCCCTTCACCCGCCAGGGCTTCATCCCGGACCTGGGCATGGCCCCGGTGCTGGTCCAGACGGCCTTCGAGGCCAGGGACCAGGCCTGGTTCAAGGCCCCCTTCGCGGTTTCCGGGGCCTACGTGCTGGCCGGCTTCGACCGGCGCATCCCGGCCGACGCCGCCCTGTGGGAAAAGGAAAAGGACCGCTGGCTGGCCCAGCTCACCCAGGCCAAGCAGACGGAGCTTTTCAAGGCCTACCTGCAAAGCGTGCAGCAGGCCTCCCGCGTGGAGATCGTCAACGAGGCGATTCTCGGTCCCAAACCGGGCACCGGTCCCGGCGAGGCGGCCTCCGATACCCTGAAATGAACCGGGTCTGCCCCGGCGACGCGAAAAGGCGCGGCTTCGGCCGCGCCTTTTTCGTTGGATGGCCCCCGAAGGAGATCCGGCGGCGAGGAGGGCGAAGCCGCATCCGGCGGGTTAGAGGCGCACGAACCGGACCTCCACGCTGCCGCCGGCGATATCGACCAGGGCCAGGGAGCCGCCGGGCTGGCAGGCGCCCGGGTTGACGCACCGGGTCGGGCCATGGAGCGTGTCCTCGGCGGCGTGGGAGTGCCCGAAGAAGATCAGGTCGAACCGGCCGGCGAAGGCCTGGGCGATGCGGGCGGACAGCCCGGGCCGGGGCCCCCAGCCGTGGGTGGCGGCCAGGCGCAGGCCGTCGATGTCGCGTTCGAGCAGCGGCGGCAGCTCCGGCCCCAGGTCGTGGCCGTCGCAGTTGCCGGCCACGGCTTCGAGGCGGGGATGCTGGAGCAGGAAGGACCACAGGGAAAAACCCGTGTGGTCGCCGCAGTGGAGAAGCATGTCCGCCGGGGCCAGATGGGTCTGGTAGACATGCTCGAACCAGGGCGAGGGGGCGCGCAGGTGGGTGTCGGAGATGACGGCCAGGCGCATGGGATCATTCCTCGGGGGCGGCGCCGTTTTTGCGGTGCCACCAGGCGCGGTCCGGGCCGTTGAACCACCATTCGGCGTGGTCCGTGGCGGCCACGGCCCGGGCCAGGGCCCGGCCGTGCTCGGTGCGCAGCCGGGACATGGCCGCGTCGATCCAGGCCTTGGCGTAGCGGTTGCCGCGGTCGAGCTCCTCCTTGAGGTTGGCGATCAGGTCGATCTGGTCCGCGTCCTGGGCGAGGAGGGCTTCCGGGCTCCGGGCGGCCTCCAGTTCGTCGTGCAGGGGCAGCACGGCGCGGGAGAGGCCGGTGCCGGCCAGGGCGTCGGCCAGGGCCCGGCGGGCGTCGGCGGTGTTGTAGAGCTTGTTGACGTAGTTGAGATCGCCGGTGCGGGCCTCGTGCAGGTCGTGGAACAGGCACATGGCCATGGTCCGGTAGGGGTCGGCCCCGGCCTGCCGGGCCAGGACGAAGCCGATCAGGGCCGCGCGGAAGCTGTGCTCGGCCACGTTTTCCGCGCCCGTCCCCAGGAACTGGTAGCCGGTGCGGGGGGTTTTGCGCAACATGCCGGCCTCGAAGAGCAGGTCGGCGAGACGGGTCATCCGGTCCCGGTCGCTCATGTCGACCGTGCCGCTCGCATCCGTTGTCATGGTGTGTCGCTCGTTTCCGCCGATGCCGGCCGGAGGGCGGGGCGGGCCGGGAGGCGTCGCGTGACGCGGCTCCCGGCCCGGCTGGCGTCTAGGTCCGGTAGTCGGCGTTGATCTTGATGTAGTCGTAGGTCAGGTCCGAGGCCAGCAGCAGGTAGCGCCCCGGGCCCTTGCCGAGTTCCACGTCGATGGCGATCTCGCCCCGGCGCATGTGCGGGGCGAGCAGGGCGTCGAGGTCGTCGGCCACGGGCATGCCGCGTTCGAAGACCGGCACGCCGCCGATGCGCACGGATACCTCCTCGGGGATGAAGGCCGCGCCCGAGCGGCCAAGCGCCGCCACGATGCGGCCCCAGTTGGCGTCGCGGCCGAAGAAGGCCGTCTTGACCAGGGGCGAGTTGCCGACGGCCCGGGCGGCCAGTTCCGCCTCGGCGTGGGTGGCGGCGCCCTGCACCTTGACCCGCAGGATCTTGGTGCCGCCTTCGGCGTCCTGGACCAGCATGGTGGCCAGGGCCTGGCAGACCTCGACCATGACGCCGAGCAGGGCCTGCCGGCCCTCGGCCGAGTCGATGGCCACCTCCGAGGCGCCGTTGGCCAGGGCCAGCACGCAGTCGTTGGTGGAGGTGTCGCCGTCCACGGTGATGCTGTTGAAGCTGCGGTCGGCGGCGGCGGCCACGGCCTCGCGCCACCACAGCGAGCCGACCTTGGCGTCGCACAGCAGCACCCCGATCATGGTGGCCATGTTCGGGGCGATCATGCCGGCGCCCTTGGCCATGCCCATGACCCGGACCTCGCCGGCCTCGGTGGCCAGGCTCCCCCAGGCGATCTTGGGGAAGGAGTCCGTGGTCATGATGGCCTTGGCCGCGGCCACGGGAGGGGTCTGACCGAGGTTCGCGGCCAGGACCGGAACGGCGGCCTTCCATTTGTCCATCTTGAGGCGGGCGCCGATGACGCCGGTGGAGGCCGGCAGAATGTCCTCGGGCGAGAGGTCGGTGGCCTTGGCCACGAGGGACAGGGTGGCCCGGCAGTCCTCGATGCCGGCCTTGCCGGTGCAGGCGTTGGCCTGTCCGGAGTTGATCAGGATGGCCCGGCCCTGGCCCGAGTCCGCCAGGTGCTTTTTGGCCACGAGCACCGGGGCGGCCTGGAAGAGGTTCTTGGTGAACACGCCGGCGGCCGCGGCCGGGGTGTCGCTGACGATGAGGGCCAGGTCGTCGCGGCCGGAATACTTGAAGCCGGCCGCCGCCGTGGCGAAGGAAAAGCCCTTGGGCACTGGGATTACGGGCGAGGTCATGGATGCTCCTTGGCTGGTTCGTCGTCGGGGCGTCAGGGGGCGGCGTGCGCGCCCTGGCCGCCGGCCCGGCCGGACGGCCGTTGCGTCATCTCCTCGCGGGAGAGGACGCCGTCGTCGTTTTGGTCCAGGCGGCGAAATTCCTTTTCGTGGGAGGCCCGCCATTCCTCCAGGGTCACGCGGCCGTTGCGGTCGGTGTCCATGGCGTTGAACCGGGCCTCCGGCGCGGGCGCCGGGGCTGGCGCCGGCCGGGTTGGGGGCGCGGCCGGAAGGGGCCTGGCCGGTTCCGGCGCCGCGGGTGCGGGCGGCAGGTCGCGTTCCGAGAGCCCCTGGGGCCGGGGCGCCGGCGGCGCCGTCGCGGGCTCGACCGCCTGGGGCGGATAGTCCGGCGAGGGGTAGGAGGCGGCGATCTGTCTGGCCGGCGGCTGGTTCCGTTCCCGGCCGGCGCATCCCCCCATCGCCCACGCGGCCGCCGTCAGGGCGAGGACGGCCGCTATCGCGGTTCCCGGTCGCATGGCATGCCTCCTGGGCCTGGCTGCAAACGGACGCCCCGCCTCGCGGCGTGGCGCATGGCATGGGCATGTACACCAAACCCCGGCCGCGCGGAAGCCCCGGCCTTGACAGGGCGCCGGGCCTTTGCCAAGGCCCAGGGCATGCGCCACGCCATTCCCCTCGTCCTGACCCTGCTCGTTTTGTGCCCACCGCCCGCGGCGTTCGGTGCGGACGGCCTGACGGACCAGCTTTTCATCGGCACGGAAGCCCTGATCCGGGGGCGGTTCGATCTCGCCGGCGACGCCTTCGGCCGGGCCCTGGCCCTGGATCCCGACAACGCCTACGCCAGGGGCCGCCTGGCCCTGTCCCTGGCCGCCGCCGGCCGCGGGGACGAGGCCCGGGCCGCCCTGGAAAAAGCCCTGGCCGTCCGGGGGGACGATCTCTCCTGCCTGTGGACCCTGGGCTGCCTGGAACTGCGCCAGGGCCGGCCCGCCCTGGCCGCCACCCACTTCACCGCCATGCGCAAGGCCGATCCGGGCAACGTCCGGGGCACGCTGGGGCTGGGGCTGGCCGCCCTCCAGTCCGGCCGGCGCGCCGCCGGCGTGGCCCTGCTGGCCGAGACCCAGGCCGCGGAAAGCCGCGATCCCCTGGTCCGCTTCCTGACCGGCCTCGCCTACTGGATGCTCGACGCGCCGGCCAACGCCCGCCTGGAGCTGGAGGCGGCCCTGGAACTCGCGCCGCGCGACACCGCCGCCCTGGAACTCCTGGGGCTCGTCTACCGCCGCCAGGGCAAGGCCGCCCTGGCCAGGAACGCCTGGGAACAGGCCCTGTCCGTCGATTCCAACGCCGCCGGCGCGCGGTTTTTTCTTTCCCGGCTGGCCGAGGACGAAGGACTCGCGGCCGCGTTGGCCGACCGGCCCGGGGAGGCCCGCCGGGCCTACGAACGCGCCCTGTCCATCGACCCGGGCAACGAGGCCGCCGCTTTCGCCCTGGGGCGGGCTGGAAGCGGCGTGACGCCCCCTGGCGCCCCTTCCCTTCCGGATGGGGGCGTTTCCCCTCCCACTCCGGCCGGACGGCGGGGCGGTTGACGCCTCCGGTCGATTTCTGGAAGGTTGCGGAATCTGGCCGGAGCGATGGGGCGGCATGGGGCCGCCGTCGGAACCGGCCGACAGGAGAAAGCGCATGGGACGATTGCTCGTGGCCCTGCTGGTGGTGTTCGGGGCGGTTTCCGTCGCTCCGGCCCAGTCGTTCGGCCCCAAGAACTACGCCGAGTGCGTGATGCTCAACGCCAAGAAAGCGGCCTCCAGGGACGGCGCCATGCTCATGCGCCGGGCCTGCAAGTGCCGCTTCCAGGATCCGGCCGCGCCGGAATGCAAACCGTACTCCCGGGCCGCCCTGGACTGCATGGTTTCGAACCTGGGGCCGGCCGAGCGCGACGAGGACGCCTGGGGCATCGAGCGGGCCTGCCGCACGAAAAATCCCGTCCAGTAGGCTGCCGCCGGCCGCCATCCGCCAATGCGCCGTCCCGGAAGCGGGGCGGCTTTTTTTTCGGGAGGCCGGGACATATCGGCCCTGGAAACGTGAAAGCGGCCCCAGGTCGCCATCCCGGAGCCGCTTTCTGAAATGTCCTTTTCGGAGGAAGGATATTTTTCTATTAGCAACAGGCATGCCAAAACCGAGACTTGCAAAATTTCATTTTTAATTTTGAGGTGTTGCGTTGAAGGGCCGTTCTCGCCGCCAGGAAACGGCGCCTGGCGCCCTCGCAAATCGGTACAAAAGCTTTTACCCCCTCCGGACGCCCCGCCATCCAGCGTGC
>CAZNUQ010000003.1:96490-108076 GCA_964576235.1 uncultured Desulfovibrio sp. | reverse complement strand
CAATAAATCGATGACCAGTGCTTTTTAGCAAATTGAACTACTTTTGATGCAGCTTGTGCGACAGCTTTAGGAGGATAATGCCTCAATAAATTACCATATCGAATTTGATTCGGATATTTTGATGCGCCTTTCTGTTCAGCTTCAATTATGTTATTTAAAATAGTTTCCGATTCACCATAGTTGATGGTGAGTACTCTTAGGCGCAGTCCTGCTGAAGTATATTTTTCAATTTTAGTTTTAATTTTGCACGAAATTAAGAGTAATAATAAATTATTCAGGCAATGCGATTGACGTCGAATTTTGCTTACAGGATAACCAGCCTGTTCAAGCATGGCTTTAAATGAAATTTCAATTGAAAGAAGGCTCAGATATAGAACAGTTCGTTTAGCTTCGAGCTCTGTTATATCATGTAAAATAAGATGGTTAGCCACTTCGGCTAAATTTTCGCTAAATTTTATATCGTATTCAGACATTCTTTTATTTTGTTGGAATTTTAAGAAAACATCAATTAAAATTTATTGATAAATATACAAATTAATAATTTTTTTAAAAAAATTTATTATCTGGCCCTGTCCAGACAAAAAGCGTGGACAGGGAAGTCAGGCGAGGAGAACAAGCTCACGCCCCACCTTATCCTTGTCGGGGGCTTCGGCATTTTGTATCGTTTATGACTAATTTTGAGTGCGTACGCTGAGGGATAGTGTTGGGCGAAGACAACGGCCTGAACCGGCTGTGATAAAAAATGCCATCTAACTATTGAGCTGTATTGGCGCGCCCGGAGAGATTCGAACTCCCGGCCTGCGGATTCGAAGTCCGACGCTCTATCCGGCTGAGCTACGGGCGCGCGGTCGCAACCTAGAATGTCCGGTCCCGCGCCGTCAAGGCCACCGGACCAGGAACCCCGCATATGGCCGATCCCGAAGACGTCCCCCCCGCAGTCGCCGTGTCCCGGGTCCTCGAACCCATCTTCGACGAATTCCTCGGCATCCAGCGGCGCCATCTGGCCGCCCTGCGCCGCGCCATGGCCGAGGGCGACAGGCATACCTTCGCCCGCATGGCCCACTCCATGAAAGGCGCCTGCGCCACCTACGGTCTCCCCGACGCCGCCGCCCTGGCCGCCCGCCTGGAAGCCGCCGGAGGGACGGACGACTGGGACGGGGCCGCCGCCCTGGCCGCCGCCCTGGCCCGGTATCTCGACACGGTCCGGGTGGCGTTCACCCGCCCGTGACGGTTGCGAATCCACCCCGATACCCGTAATACTACATCCTCCAGGCCAAGGCCCCTGGCCTTGGCCACGCAACCGGGAGCCGGAGCATGCGTTTCCTCATCGTTGACGACGATGAAAGCATCATCCTTTTCCTGCGGACCGTTCTCTCCGCCTACGCCGAATGCCTCACGGCCTGCGACGGCGTGGAGGCCCTGTGCGCCTTCGAGGCCGCCCTGGAGGAAGGCCGGCCGTTCACGGCCGTGTTCATGGACATCCTCATGCCCGGCATGGACGGCAACGAGGTGGTCCAGGCCATGCGGCGCCGGGAGGCCGAAGGAGGCCTGGACGAGAGCTTCAAGCTCGTCATGATCTCCGTTTTGACCGACACCAAGAACGTCAGCGAGTCGTTCTTCCACGGCCGGGCCGACGCCTATCTGCCAAAACCCCTGCGCCGCGAGGCGCTGCTCCAGGAGTTGACACGGCTCGGCCTGATCGACGCCGCGTCGTCCTACGGCGCCTAGCGCCATGCCTGCGGCGTCCGCCGCGGACTCGTTGCATGAGAAGGAACATGAAAAAGGGCGGCCCGTGGGACCGCCCTTTCGATGATGCCGGCCAGGCAGGACGCCACCCCGGCTTCCGCCGGAATGCCCCCCTCCCCCGCTATTCGGCCATGAGCTTCTTGATCCGGTCCTTGAGTTCGCGCAGCCGGGCCAGCCGCTCGGACAGGGTGTCCTGCTTCTCCCGTTCCTTGGCCACGACTTCGGCCGGGGCGCGGGACACGAAGTCCTCGTTGCCGAGCTTTTTCTCCACCACGGTCAGTTCCTTGACCGTCTTGACCTCTTCCTTGGACAGCCGCAGGAATTCCACGTCGAAGTCCACGGCGCCGGAAAGCGGCACGAAAAGCGCGCAGGTGCCTGCCGCCGTCGAGGCCGAGGCCTTGGGGGCGGTGACGGCGGTGCCGGCCTCGAACCGCTCGAGCTTGGCCAGAAAGGCGATCATGGCCGCGTTGGCGTTGAGCGAGGCCGCCTCGCTCTCGTTCTCGGTGTGGACCAGCGCCGTCAGTTTCAGGCCGGGATTGATGTTGAGCTCGGCCCGGATGTTGCGGACCCCGACAACCACGGCCCGAAGAAGTTCCATGTCGGCCTCGGCCGCCTCGGAGACGAGTTCCGGCCGGGCCTCGGGATAGGGCATGCGGGCCAGGTTCGGGTCCGCGGTCCCCGGCAGCTTGCTCCAGATCTCCTGGGTGACGAAGGGAACGAACGGATGCATGAGGGTGAGGACTTCCGAAAGCACGGTCAGGAGCACGCGCTTGGCCGCGCCCCGCCGGGATTCGTCCTCGCCGCCGAGATCCACCTTGGCCATCTCCAGGTACCAGTCGCAGAACTCCCGCCAGAAGAAGCTGTAGAGCTCCTGGGCGGCCTCGTTGAACTGGTAGCCCTCGATGGCCGCGGATGTCGCGGTCTTGAGCCGTTCCAGGCGCGAGAGGATCATGGCGTGGCACAGGCCGGCCCTGGCCGCCTCGTCCAGGGACATCTCCGGCGCCCCGGAACCGACGTGCATGAGGGCGAACCGGGCCGCGTTCCACATCTTGTTGATGAAATGGCGATAGCCCTCGATGCGCTCCTCGGACAGCTTGATGTCCCGGCCCATGGCGGCGAAGGCGGCCAGGGTGAACCG
This sequence comes from uncultured Desulfovibrio sp., assembly GCA_964576235.1. Lineage (GTDB taxonomy): Bacteria > Desulfobacterota > Desulfovibrionia > Desulfovibrionales > Desulfovibrionaceae > Solidesulfovibrio. The sequence goes on along the minus strand of CAZNUQ010000003.1, from coordinate 105,192 downwards.
CAGGGCGTCGGTGCCGTAACGGTCCATCATGGCCAGGGGGTCGATGCCGTTGCCGAGGGACTTGCTCATCTTGCGGCCCTCGGCGTCGCGCACCAGGGCATGGATGTAGACCTGCCGGAACGGCACCTCCTTCATGAAGTGCAGGCCCATCATCATCATGCGGGCCACCCAGAAAAAGAGGATGTCGAAGGCGGTGCTGAGCACGGACGTCGGGTAGAAGACCTTCAGTTCCCGGGTATCGTCCGGCCAGCCCATGGTCGAGAAGGGCCAGAGGGCGGAGGAGAACCAGGTGTCGAGCACGTCCGGATCCTGGGTCAGCTTCGATCCGCCGCAGACCGGGCAGACGGTCGGCGTTTCGCGGGCCACGACCAGTTCGCCGCAGTCCTCGCAGGTCCAGGCCGGGATGCGGTGCCCCCACCAGATCTGGCGCGACACGCACCAGTCGCGGATGTTGTCCAGCCAGTCGAAGTAGGTCTTGGTCCACTGCTCGGGCAGAATCTCGGTCCGGCCCTGCTCCACGGCTTCCCGGGCCTTCTTCGCCAGGGGACCGGTTTTGACGAACCACTGCTTGGACACGTAGGGCTCTATGACGGTGCGGCACCGATAGCACTCGCCGACGTTGTGTTCGTAATCGCGGATGTCGTCGAGGAGCCTGGCTTCCTTGAGGTCCGCGATGACGGCCTCGCGGGCGGCCAGCCGGTCCATGCCCCGGTATTTCTCGGGGCCGTTCTCGTTGATGCGCCCGGCCTCGTCCTGCACGGCGATGACTTCGAGGTGGTGTTTGCGGCCGAGTTCGAAGTCGTTCATGTCGTGGGCCGGGGTGACCTTGAGGCAGCCGGTGCCGAATTCCCGCTCCACGTAGGCGTCGGCGATGATCGGGATGCGCCGGCCGACCAGGGGCAGAATGGCGAATTTGCCCACGAACTGCCTGTAGCGTTCGTCGTCGGGGTGCACGGCCACGGCCGTGTCGCCGAGCAGGGTCTCGGGCCGGGTGGTGGCCACGGTGACGAAGGTGTCGGTGCCTTCGACGGGATAGCGGATATGGTAGAGCTTGCCGATGTGCGGGGCGTATTCCACTTCGAGGTCGGCCAGGGCCGTGTGGCAGCGCGGACACCAGTTGATGATGTAATCGCCGCGGTAGATGAGCCCTTCCTCGTAGAGGCGCACGAAGACTTCGCGCACGGCCCGGGACAGGCCCTCGTCGAAGGTGAAGCGTTCCCGGCTCCAGTCGACGGACGCCCCCAGGCGCCGGATCTGGTTCAGGATCTTGCCGCCGTATTCCTCGCGCCATTTCCAGACCCGTTCGATGAAGGCCTCGCGGCCGATGGCCTCGCGGGAGACCCCCTCGGCCGCCAGGGACCGTTCGACCACGTTCTGGGTGGCGATGCCGGCATGGTCCGTGCCCGGCACCCACAGCACCTTGCGGCCCTTTTGACGGTGGAACCGGCACAGGATGTCCTGGATGGTGATGTTCAAGGCATGGCCCATGTGCAGGGCGCCGGTGACGTTCGGTGGCGGGATGACGATGGAATACGGTTCCCCCGGTCCGTCCGGATCGGGCGTGAAAGTCTTTTCGTCCTGCCAGAAGGCGATCCACCGGGCCTCGACATCGGCCGGCTCATACCCCTTGGGAAGGGCCTCGCTGGTCATTGCTGCGCTCCTTGGAAAATTGCGGCGTTATGCCGGCAAGCGGCCCTGAATACATAAGAACGGACGCAATGTCACGGCCCGGCCCCGGCACGTGTCCCGCAGGACCTCCCGGGGCGGCGTTCATGGGCGGCCCTCCCTTGCCGGAGGCCCGCGAGGGCTGGTAAGCCAGGACGGCAGCCGCGGGCCTCCCGCGCCCGCCCGCAGTCGGAAAACGCAAGCCCCGCCCTCCCCCCGGCCGGGAAGGGCAGGAAGCCGGATCGTGACCATGAGCATGCCGTTTTGGGTCCTGTGGGACCACTCCCATCTGTGGGGGCTGCTGTTGTGCCGGGGGCTGGCCGCCCTGGGCGCCCCCTTCGCGCCGGTGACCTGCGCCGAGCTGGCCTCCGGCGCGCTGTGGCGGGAGCGCCCCCGGGCCCTGCTCGTGCCCGGCGGTTTCGCCCGCCGCAAGTTCGCCGCCCTGGGGCCGGCGGGGGTGGGCGCCATCCGCGACTACGTCGCCTCGGGCGGCACCTACCTCGGCATCTGCGGCGGCGCCGGACTGGCGCTTTCCCACGACGAGGGACTGGGGCTGTGTTCCTGGTCGCGGCGGGCCTTCGCCGAGCGCCTGGACCATCTGGTCAGCGGCCACGCGCGCCTCGTCGTCGATCCGGACACCGCCCTCTACCCTCCCTCCCTGCCTCCGGCCATGGCCGCCCCGGTCTGGTGGCCGGCCGGATTCGAGCCGCCGGCCGCCGGCTGGGACCCCGACGTGATGGTGGTGGCCGCCTACGCCGGCGCCGGGGAGGACCTCATGCTGGCCGACATCGCCCTGGGCGCCATGCCGGACACCCTGCTCGCCGCCTGCCAGGAGCGCTTCGGCCTGACCCTTACCCCGGATTTCCTCGACGGCGGGGCCTGCGTCATCGCCGGCAGCTTCGGCCGGGGACGCTACGTGCTGTCCCACGCCCACCTGGAGACGCCGGATTCGCCCCAGGCCAACGCCTGGCTCACCCACCTGCTCACCCTTTTCACTGCCGGCGACGCCTTCGGCCGGGGGATTCCGGCCTGGCATCCGGACCGCGACCCCGTCCGCTTCGAGGACACCCACCTGGCCTCGGCCCGGCGGGACATGACGGCCATCATCGCCTCGGGCACGGAGGCCAGGCTCCTTTTTCGCCGCAACGACTGGCTGCTCGGCTGGCGGCCGGGCATGCCCGGCTTCCCTTTGTCCAATCTGGCGGCCATGCTGGCCGGGGCCGCCGCCCTGCCGCCGACGCCGGCCGCCCTGGCCTACTGGCGCGAGGCCGGGCCGCGTTTCGCCAGACGCATGTCCGCCTTCGCCCGGCGCCTCGAAGCCTTTTTCCCGGCCCAGCGCCTGGAGATCACCCTGTCCCTCGTGGACCGTCCGGCCGGAAGCGAGCCCGGCCTCGCCGCCGAGCGGCGGGAACTGTTCGGCAACGCTCCGGCCGGCGGCGGTTTGTGCGGCGAACTGGCCGGTCTGCTCGACGGGCTGCTCCTGCGCCAGTTCGGGCCGGGAATCGGGGCCTAGGAGACGGCCATGGCGACATACGCGGCGGAACCGGTGCTGGAGGTCGAGGGGGCCCGCAAGGACTACGGGGCCTTCCGGGCGGTCGACGGGGTGGGTTTTTCCGTGGGCCGCGGCGAGTGCTACGGCCTGCTCGGTCCCAACGGCGCCGGCAAGACCACGACCATCCGCATGATCTACGGCTTTTCGCCGCTTTCCGGCGGTCGTATCCGGGTTTTCGGCCAGGACATCGGCACGGCCTTCCGGCGCATCCGGGCCCGCATCGGGGTCTGCCAGCAGGCCAACACCCTGGATCCCGATCTCACGGTCCTGGAAAACCTGCTCGTCTTCGCCGGCTACTTCCGCATCCCCCGCCGCGAGGCCCTGGCCCGGGCCGGGGAACTGCTGGCCTTTTTCGCCCTGGAGGGGAAGAAGCGCTTCCAGTACGCGGAGCTTTCCGGCGGCATGGCCCGGCGGCTCATGCTCGCCCGGGCCCTCATCAACCGGCCGGAGCTGCTCATCCTCGACGAGCCGACCACCGGCCTCGACCCCCAGTCGCGAAACACCCTCTGGGACCGGCTGCTCGACCTCAAGCGCCAGGGCCTGACCATCCTGCTCACCACCCACGCCATGGAGGAGGCCGAGCGCTTCTGCGACCGTCTGTGCATCATCGACCACGGCCGGGTGGTGGTCGGGGGCGATCCGGCCGGGCTGGTGGCGGCCCACGCCGGCCGCTACGTCCTGGAGGTCGAGGCCCCGGAGGAGAGCCTGTCCGCCTACCTGGCCGAGCGCGGCCTGGGCCACGACCGCTCCGGCCGGCGGCTGATCGTCTACGGCGAGGACCGCCGGGAACTGCTCGCCTTGCGGGAGCGGTTCTGCCCGGATTGCGGCTATTTCCGGGCCGCGACCTTGGAGGATGTCTTCTTGCGCCTGACGGGAAGGGAGCTTCGCGAATGACGGCCGATCCGCGTTTCACCGGGCTTTTCTGGGCGGTCTGGCGGCGCAACCTGCTGGTCTACCGCCGCATCTGGGCGGTCAATTTCCTGCCGCCGCTCCTGGAGCCGCTTTTCTACCTCTTCGCCTTCGGCCTGGGGTTCGCCGGGCTGGTCACGGACGTCTCCTGGCACGGCCGGCCCATGGGCTTCATCCAGTTCTTCGCGCCCGCGCTGGTGGCGTCCACGGCCATGTGGCAGGCCTTCATGGAGACCACCTACAACGCCTTCGTGCGCATGTTCTACCAGAAGACCTACGACGCCATGCTGGCCACGCCGCTTTCCCTGGAGGAGATCATCGTGGCCGAGATCGTCTGGGGCGCCACCCGCTCGGTCATCGCCGCCGTGCTCATGCTGGCGGTGGTGGCGGCCATGGGCTACGCCCCGAGCCCCCAGGCCCTGGCGACCATCCCCATCGCCCTCCTCGGCGGCCTGGCCTTCGGCGCCATGGGCATGGCCGCCACCGCCGTGACCCCGTCCATCGACATGTTCAACATCCCGGTGTTTTTGGTCGTAACCCCGATGTTCCTCTTCTCCGGAACCTTCTTTCCGGTCGAGGCCCTGCCGGCCTGGGCCGCCGGCCTGGCCCGCTTCATGCCGCTGTACCACCTGGCCGAGCTGACCCGGGCCGCCTGCCTGGGCCGGCTCGCCGCCGCGGACTGGGCGAGCGCCGCCGTGCTGGCGGCGTTCTTTCTCGCCTTCCTGCCCCTGGCCCTCTCCGGCATGCGCCGCAGGCTCGTCACCTAAGGCACCGCCGGAACCGGGGCGTCATGCCTGCCGGCCCCCCTGCAGTGGACGGCCGCGGGGAACATCAATCCTCGGAAAGGGGCGTTCGGGAGCGTTCGCGCTTGGTCGCGGCGCGGCGCCGCTTGTCGTCCAGGCGCCGGCGCCTGGAGGCGAGGGTGGCCCGGGTCCGGATGCGGGGCGCAAGCGGCGTGAGCGCCGCCCGCAACAGGGCCACGAACCGCTCCACGGCGAGTTCCTTGTTGGCGGTCTGGCTGCGGGTGGTCTGGGAGACGACGCGCAGCACGCCGTCCCTGCCGACGCGCCCGCCGAGGGCGGCCTTGATCCGCGCCCTGTCCGCGTCCTCGAGGCTCGGGGACCCGTCCACATCGAACAGAAGCGTCACCCGCGTGCTGACCTTGTTGACGTGCTGCCCGCCCGGGCCGCCGCTGCGCGAGGCCGTGAAGGCGAGTTCCTCGACGGGGATGGTCACCCGGGGGGTGATGGAAAGGGGCGATGCGTCCATGGAGCGCGTCCTCGTGTGGCGTGCCAAAAATACGGCAGGAGATGGCCCGCTGGCCGCCGGAGGCCCCCTCCTCCCCTGGGCAACGGCCGCGGCGCTAGACGCGGGTGGTGATGGTCAGCCTGGGGGCGGCGGCCTGGAGCCGGACAACGAGATCCGGCGGGAAAACCGTGGGGCCGGCGGCGGCGAGTTCCGCGTCGGCGCACCCCTCCGGGCGGAAGGCCTGGAGCACCCAGCGGCCGGCCCCGGCCTCGGCCAGCTCCCCGGCCAGGGCCACGAGCTCGGCCTCGTCGAGAAGGCCCGGATGCCAGGTGGTGCGCGTCTCGTAGGCCACGCCGCTGGCAACGAGCATCCCAAGGCTGCGAAAGGCCGCCTCGCCGCCCCCGGCCGCGCCGGTGATGCGGGCGTAGGCGGCGCGCGGGGCCTTGATGTCCAGGCCCACCCAGTCGCAAAGCGGCAGCACGGCGGCCAGGGCCTCCGGGAACATGCCGGTGGTGTGCAGCCCGGTCATGAACCCCATGGCCCGCACGGTTTCGAGCATCCCGGCCAGCCCCGGCTGGAGCGTCGGCTCGCCGCCGGAAAAGACCACGGCATCGAGCAGGCCCCGCCGTCCTTCCAGCCAGGCGAGGACGGACGCGCTGTCGCTGGCGCCCTGGTCCGTCATCTCCCGCAGCGGCTCGTTGTGGCAGTAGGGACAGCCCCAGGGACAGCCCTGGCAGTAGAGCACGGCCGCCAGGGCGTCCGGGAAGTCCAGGGAGGAAAGCGGCGTGACGCCGCCGATGGTGAGCCCTTCCACGGCGCGACTCCCCGCCTCCCCTATGCGCCGGCCGGCTCGGCGAAGCAGACGCGGTCGCCGTACTCGCCCTGCTTGCCGATGTTGAAAGCCGATTTGGGGCGGTAGTAGCCCATCACCCGCGTCCAGACCTCGCAGGCCCTGGTGGTGCCCTCGGCGGCGCAGCGCGGGCAGGTCTCGTGCTCGCCTTCCAGGTAGCCGTGCGCGTCGCAGATGGAAAAGGTCGGCGTCACGGTGATGTAGGGCAGGGCGAAGCGGGTGAGGGACTTTTTCACCAGGTTCTTGCACGCCGCGGCGCTGGAGATGCGTTCCCCCATGTAGAGGTGCAGCACCGTGCCGCCGGTGTACTTGCGCTGGAGCGTCTCCTGGCGGGCCAGGGCCTCGAAGGGGTCGTCGGTGAAGCCGGCCGGCAGTTGGGAGGAATTGGTGTAGTACGGCTTGTCGTCGGTGCCGGCCTGGAGGATGCCGGGGAAGCGTTTCCGGTCCTCCTTGGCGAAACGGTAGGTGGTGCCCTCGGCCGGGGTGGCCTCCAGGTTGTAGAGGTGGCCGGTCTGCTCCTGGAATTCGGTCATGCGGGTCCGGACGTGGTCGAGCAGGCGCACGGCCAGGGCGTGGCCGGCCGGGGTGGTGACGTTCTCGGCGTCGCCCGTGAAGTTGCGGATCATTTCGTTGATCCCGTTGACGCCGATGGTCGAGAAGTGGTTGCGCAGCGACCCCAGGTAGCGCTTGGTGTAGGGGAAAAGCCCGGCGTCCATGCGCCGCTGGATTTCCTTGCGCTTGATCTCCAGGCTGGTGCGGGCGATGCCGAGCAGGCCGTCCAGGCGCGCCAGAAGCGCCGGTTCGTCCCCCGCGCACAGATACCCCAGCCGGGCGCAGTTGATGGTGACCACGCCCACGGATCCGGTCTGCTCGGCACTGCCGAAAAGGCCGTTGCCGCGCTTGAGGAGCTCGCGCAGGTCGAGCTGGAGCCGGCAGCACATGGAACGCACCATGCCCGGTTCGAGGTCGGAATTGACGAAGTTCTGGAAGTAGGGAAGCCCGTACTTGGCCGTCATCTCGAAGAGGATGTCGACGTTTTCCGAATCCCAGGGGAAGTCCCTGGTGATGTTGTAGGTCGGGATGGGGAAGGTGAACACCCGGCCCTTGGCGTCCCCGGCGGTCATCACGTCGATGTAGGCCCGGTTGATCATGTCCATCTCGGCCTGGAGCTCACCGTAGACGAAGGGCATCTCCTCGCCGCCGATGACCGGGTGCTGCCCGGCCAGATCCTCGGGACAGGTCCAGTCGAAGGTCAGGTTGGTGAACGGGGTCTGGGTGCCCCAGCGCGAGGGCACATTCAGGTTGTAGATGAGTTCCTGGATGGACTGGCGCACCTCGGCGTAGTCCAGGCGATCCTTGCGGATAAACGGCGCCATGTAGGTGTCGAAGGAGGAAAAGGCCTGGGCTCCGGCCCATTCGTTCTGCAACGTTCCGAGAAAATTGACAATCTGTCCGACGGCGCTCGACAGGTGCCGGGGCGGGTCGGCCTCCACCTTGTCGGGCACGCCGTTGAGGCCCTCGGTCAGCAGGGTGCGTAGCGACCAGCCGGCGCAGTAGCCGGCCAGCATGTCCAGATCGTGGATGTGCAGGTCGCCCTCGCGATGGGCGGCCCCGACCTCGGGCGGGTAGACGTGGTTGAGCCAGTAGTTGGCCACCACCTTGCCCGAGACGTTGAGGATCAGCCCGCCCAGGGAGTAGCCCTGGTTGGCGTTGGCCGCCACGCGCCAGTCCTGGCGGTCGAGGTATTCGTTGACCGAGGTGGCCACGTCCACCACGGTTTTCCTGTCCTGGCGCAGCCGTGCCCGCTGCTCGCGGTAGACCGAATAGGCGCGCATGGTGCGGAAATGGTTGGCCGAGATGAGCGCCTGTTCCACCACGTCCTGGATGCGTTCGATGTCGGGCACCTGGCCGGCGAAACGGTGGGAGAGCACCTTGACGACCTGGGCCGTCAGCAGCCTGGCCTCGTCCCCGTCGAAGTCGCCGGTTGCCGCGCCGGCCCGGCGGATGGCGGACAGGATCTTGTCCCCGTCGAAGGGGACGACCGCGCCGTCGCGTTTGCGTATGCTCACCGGCACCGCGACGGCCGCCGGGCGGGGGCGTGAGGGCGCGGGGGCGGTGCCCTCACGCGTGGTGTCGAGGGCCAGACTGCCGTTTTCCATCGGGTCGAACATGCGTCGTTCTCCGGGACGTGGGGGCGCCGGACGCGCCTTTTTGCACGGGGCTTCGGGGAGTGAAAGGCCAAAAACGCGCACGGGCGCGCCGGGTGGCCGGGGTGCCCTCCCGCGAGGCGCCCATGGCGGATCGTCCGCGAACCGATTTCGCGGGCGGGTGCCGGCAGGTTTTCGGACTGGCGAACGGGCGGCCGGGGCCGCTTGCCTAGGGCCCGTCGCTTCCCGGACGCCTGTCCAGTGCCTCTGACGGGGGTCGTTTTCGCTTACCGCTGCGGGGCAGTTCCGGAATCGCGCCGGATTCCCTCTT
>CAZNUQ010000003.1:93042-96390 GCA_964576235.1 uncultured Desulfovibrio sp. | reverse complement strand
AACTAGCGTCTGGGCAGATTCGGAAGGATCTCGTTGGCGGCGCCGACCAGGCTTTTGCGCAGCGTCGGTTCGCTGTTCAGGAAGTCGGCCACGGCCGTGGCCAGGGGTTCGGGGATGCCGGTCAGGTCGCGGATGCCGAGCCGTGCGTCCACGGCCCGGCCCGAGGCCTTGTCGATGCGCACCACCGGGGCCAGGTGGAAGCGGACGTTGACCGGGTCCCCGCCGGAGACGACGCGGCACTCCACCTCCTGGGACGGCAGGGCCACGTCGCCCCCGGCGCGCACCTTGCCGATGACCTCCGAGCGGCTGGCGCTGATTTTCGCCGAGCAGTTCAGGTCCGAGAGCAGGCCGAAGGAATTGGTGGCCAGGCTCCCCCGGGTGGCCGGATCGAGCCGGAAGCCCGTCCGGCAGGAAATGGCGTCGATTTTCGGGTCGTCGAAGACCTGGCGGCAGGTGTCGCCCTCAAGGGTGACGCCTGCCGCCGCCGGGGCGGGGAAAAGGGCCAGGGCCAGGGCCAGGGCCGCAAGGGATCGCTTCATGGCGGGGGACTCCAGGGTTCATGCCGGCGGGGCGCCGGACCCGTCCTCACTAGCGCCGGGCCGGCCGGCCGGCAAGGGCCCGGCCGGAGGTTTCCGCTCCCTGCCCCGCTTGCCGGCCTCCCAGACGAGGCGGCCCACCCGTCGTCCAAGGTCGGCCTGCCGGGCCCGCACCAGGGCCTCGGCGGCCTCGGGGTTCCCCTGGGACTTGAGCAGGCTCGCCGACTCCAGATCGCGCAGGTGGCGGGCGCATTCCCTGACCAGATTCGAAAGATCGATGGTTTCGATTTCCGGCGGCACGCGGACGGAGCGGACCTTGTTTTGCATGCAGGCCTCCTGGAGACATTACGGAATACGGAAAGAATGCGTATTGTCAACGCATCGGGCGCGCCGGGTTCCCCCTTGAGGGAAACGGCAACCTCGGGTAGCGTTCCGGCGCGATGACCGGCCAAGGGCGCCGGTCGCGAGGAAAGGGGGAAGGCATGCCACTGACGCGCGGCGACAAGACGATCATCCTCGGCGCGGTGGCCCTGGCCGTCACCGTGGTGCTGGGGCTCGCGATCCTCAAAAAACCGTCCTTGTTCACCAGCGGTTCCGCGCCTCGGCCGGCGGACATCCCGCCCCCGCCGACGGCGGTGCAACCGGCTCCGGCCGTCGCGCCCCAGGCGCAGCCGCCCGTTTCGGCCTCGCCGTCCCAGGCCGTACCGGCCGCGGCTCCGGCACCGGCTCCGTCACCGGCGACGCCTCCGGCCGCGGCGCCGGCCGCCGAACCCAAGGCCGCGCCGCCTCCGGCCGTCGTCGGCGACGAAACCCTGGAAAAAATGTTCGCGGAAATAGCCGGCGACGCCGTCGCGCCCGGAAAGCCGGCCGGCCCCAAGGCCGCCGGCCAGCACGGCCCGGCGGGAAACGCGTCCGGCGAGCCGGCACCGGCCGCCGCGCCCACGGCGGCGACGACGCCCGAACCCCAGGCCGTGCCGGAAACGCCCTCCGGGGCCGTCCCGGCGGAGCCGCTCCCGGCCAAGCCCGAGCCCAAGGGCAAGGCGGCCAGAAACGCGGCCAAGGCGGAGGCCAAGGCCAAGGGCAAGCCCGCTCCGGCCGTCGCGCCGGAAGCCAAACCCGCGCCCGCGCCCGAGGCGGCCCCGGCCGCGGCGCCCGCCCCGAAGGCCCCGGCCGTCCCGAAAGGCGCAACGGCCAAGCCCAAAGCCGGGGCCGTCGCCGGCAACGTGGTGCGCATCGTGGCCGAGGAGAAGCCCGGCGAATACGTGCTGGTCATCCAGACCAACGCGGCGCCGGCGACCTTCAACAGGATGTTCATGACCGACCCGCCGCGCCTCGTGCTGGATATCGGCGGGGCCTGGAACTACAACGGGCCGCTTTCGAGCGCCACGGGCAACGATTTCATCAGGCGCATCCGCGTGGGCAGGCATGCGGACATGTTCCGGGTGGTCCTGGACATGGCCCCGGACGCCACCAGCCGGCTTCGCGGCGCGCCCACGGCCGAGCGGGTGCCCGAGGGCGTCGCGTTGCGCATCCCCAAGTGATGCCCTCAGCCGGACAGGGGAATTTCGAGTGAGACGTTATTGGGCAACGGCCTTCCGGGCCGCCAAGTGGCTTGCCATTGCCGTGGTCTGCCTGGAGTTTTTTTCCTTTGGCGTCATCACCGCCGCCAACTGGGTGATCTACGGCAACCTGCGCGAGGGGCCAAAAGCCGTGTACGACCCCTACGCGCTTTTCCTGATGGGCAACGGCGTCTGGCCCACGGCCAACTGCGCCATCGTCGAGAACTACCCGGAACTCTCGCGTACCGTCTGGTTTTTCGGCGGCTCCACCCTGCGGGCCAGCACCGCGCCCTACGAACGCTCCATCCCGAGCCTGCTCGCCCGGGAGCTTAACGCCACGGGGCAGCCCCAGGCCTTCAACTGCTTCAATTTCGGCGTCAATTCCTTCAATTCCCTGCTTGAGGTCAAGTACCTGGAAAAGCAGTTCATCGAGTTCCCCATCCGGCCGGATCTCGTGGTCTTTTACGACGGAGCCAACGACGCCAACTATTTCGCCGTCCAGAAGACGCCCTACGCCCACGAGGGACGGGAGCGCGTGCAGGGCGTCGTCGAAAGCTACTACAAATCCGGCGTCGGCATGTTCAAGTCCCTCGGCGCCGCCATGTACGCCTCCTTCACCAGGGAACTGCTCCAGAAACTGCTCTACACGGCCAGCCCCGTGGCTCCGGATTCGCCGGAGCTGGCCGCCTTCGTCGACCTCACGGTCAAGCGCTACGATTTCATCGAGCGGCTGTGCGCCGCGCATGGAGCGGCGTTCCTGCTCTTTCTGCAGCCGCTTTACTGGGTGGAGACCCAGCCGGCGTCGGATCCGGACACGGCCGCCGCGGAACGGCGGGAAATCCTGGGCCGCAAGGCCTTCCCCAGCGTGCGCGAAAACTTCATGACCGTGTATGCCGCCCTGGAGCGGGCGCTGGCCGGCAAGCCCTATTTCGTCAACCTGCGCGAGTCCCTGCGCGGTCGCAACGCCCCGGCCTATACCGCCGACGGCGTCCACAATACCGATTCGGGTCGCGAGGCCATCGCGGCGGCCATGCTGCCGGCGCTTCGCGCCCGACTGTCCCCCAACCCCGCGAAGGCCAACGGAGGTCAACCATGAAACGCCTCGCCGTCATTGCCCTGGCCGGATGGTGTGCCCTCGCCCCAAGCATCGGCGAGGGCGCCCAGGCGCTCAAGGAGCGGTCCCTGACGGATTCGCCTGCCGCGCCGGCTCCCGCCACATCCGCGCCGGCGGCGCAGCAGGCCCAGCCCGCGGA
>CAZNUQ010000003.1:73789-92942 GCA_964576235.1 uncultured Desulfovibrio sp. | reverse complement strand
TCCCAGGCCGGAACACCCGTCAACGGGCAGCCCGTCCAGGCCCCGCCGCCTCCCCCGCCGGCGCCGACCCCGCCGCCAAGCAAGACCTTCAACCGCCAGGAGGTCGATCGCGAGGTCATGGGCTTTTTCGAGAGCGGCTCGCGGGGGCTGGCCGAACTGGTGGCCCGGGCCTTCAACGACCTCGGCCAGCCGACGGGATTCATCAAGGGCAACGAGGGCGGCGGCGCGCTCGTGGTCGGTTTCCGCTACGGGACCGGCACGCTCTACCTCAAGGGGCAGCGCCCGGTGACGGTCTACTGGCAAAGCCCGTCCCTCGGCTTCGATTTCGGGGTCAACGCGGTCAAGGTCTTCACCCTGGTCTACGGCATGACCCGCCCGGACCAGGTCTTCCAGCGGTTTCCGGGCGTGGACGGCAGCGCCTACGTCCTCGGCGGCTTCGGCATGAACTACCAGCGCAGCGACCAGATCACCCTGGCCCCCATCCGCTTCGGGGTGGGGCTGCGCCTGGGCGCCAACGTCGGCTACCAGCACTACACCCGCACCCAGGAAATCAATCCCTTCTAGGGAAAAGGCGCATCGCGGGGGAGGGAACCCCTTTTGGCAAAAAAGGTTCCCTCCCCCGCCGGACGGGGGCCGGGGGGGCGTCACGCCCCCCGGCGGGTCCAGGGCGGAACCCTGGCCGCCGGAGGCCCTGATGGTCGTTATTTCCTAAATGCCGTCGTATCGTTCGGGACGCCCCGCTAGATGGGCCGCACGTCCACGGTGGCGCCACCGGCCAGGCCTTCCAGGTCGGCGGGGATGGTGATGCAGCCGTCGGCCATGAGCATGGTCTTGAGCAACCCGGACTTGCCGAGCACGGGATGGGCCAGGGGCGGCTGGCCGGGCCGGTGTTCCAGGCGCACCCGGACGTGGTCCTCGCGGCCCTGCTTGGAGGCCACGTTGCGGGCCAGGACGGCCGGAAAGGTCCGGGGGGCGCGGTCGAAGGCGGCCGGGTCGCCGGCGAGGTGGCGCACCAGGGGCATGCCGAAGACGAGCATGACGATCTGGGCCGAGGTGACCTGTCCGGGCAGGCCGATGCAGGGCCGGCCGCCGACGCTGGCCAGGATGGTCGGCTTGCCGGGGCTCAGGGCCACGCCGTGGGCCAGAATTTCGCCGCCGAGGCCTCGCAGGGCGTCGAGGGTGAAGTCCCGGGCGCCGACCGAGCTGCCGCCGGAAAGGAGCGTCAGGTCGTATGCGGCCGTGGCTTCGGCCAGGGCGGCCTGGATGCCGGCCAGGTCGTCGGGCACCAGGGGAAAGGCGCCGGGCGCGGCGCCGCCGGCGCGCAGCATGGCCGAGAGGGTGTGGGTGTTGACATCGCGGATCTGGCCGGGACGCGGGGTCGCGGTCACGGGAACCAGCTCGTCGCCCGTCGAGAGGACGGCCACGCGCGGGACACGGCCGACCGCGACCGTGGCGTGGCCCAGGGCGGCCAGCATGCCGATCTCCTGGGGGCGGAGCCGCGTGCCGGCGGCCAGGACGGGATGCCCTTCGGCCACATCCTCGCCGGTGAGGAGCATGTTGTCGCCCGGGGCCACGGGCTTGCGGATTTCGATGGCCCCGGCGCCCAGATCCTCGGTGTATTCGACCATGACCACGGCGTCGGCGCCGTCGGGGAGCAGCGCCCCGGTGACGATGCGGGCGCAGTGCCCCGGTGGCAGCGCCTTTTCGGGCAAAACGCCGATGGGGATGTCCATGGCCAGGTCGAGGTAGGCCGGAGCCGATTCGGTGGCCCCGAAAACCTCGGCGGCGCGCACGGCGTAGCCGTCCATGGCGGCGCGGTTCGCCGCCGGCAGGTTCTCGGCGGCCAGGACATCGGCGGCCAGGAAGCGGCCGATGGCCTCGTCGAGGGTCGCGGTTTCCGTCCCGAGGGGGGGGAACGTCCGCAGCAAATCCCGGAATTCGGCCGTGGACACGGCCCGGAAGAAGCCTTCTCGCATGGTGTGTTCCTTCAGGATGTCGGGGTGAGCAGTCGTCTGGCCAGATGCGCCGCGCCGTAAAGGCCGATGCCCTCGTCGCGCAGGAGCCGCACCGGGATCCGGGCCAGAAGGTCGCCGTAGGTCGGAGAATCGAGGAATTCCCGGGCGAACTCCGGGTGCCTGACCAGCAGGGGATTTTTCGCCGCCACCCCGCCGCTGATGAAGACCCCTCCGACGGCCAGCACGGTGAGGGCGTAGTCCCGGGCGGCCCGGCCGTAGAACCGGGCGAAAAGCGCCGCCGTTTCGCTTTCCGGGGTGAGCCGGGCGCCCACCTCGGCAGGGGAAAGATCATGGCCGGTGAGGAAGCGGTGCAGCCGCGAAAGCCCCGAGCCGGAGAGGACCGTGTCGCCGCGCGCATAGTGTTCGCCGGTCTCGCGGCACAGGAAGTCCGCGAAAGCGACTTCCCGGGGGCCGGTGAAGCTCGCCGCCGTCTGGCCGCCCTCGGAGGGCAGGACATGATAGCCGCCGTCGGCCAGGGGGATCAGCGCCGCCTTGCCGAGGCCGGTGCCGGCGCCGAGGACGGCCTGGACCCTTTCCTGGTCCGGATCGCCCGGCAGCACGGCTTCGGCCGCCGCGCCGAGCAGGCGGCAGCCGTGGGCCTGGGCCAGGAAATCGTTGACGCAGGCCGCCCGGGCCAGGCCGAAGGCCTCTGTCACGGCGTCCAGGTCGAGTGCCCAGGCGATGTTGGCGAAGGTGACCGTCCGTCCGACCACGGCGCCGGGCACGGCGAACACGGCCGCGTCGGCCTCGTTCGCCGGCAGGTCGAAACCCGCGCCGGGCAGCGCGGCCAGAAGGTCGACGAAGGAAGCGGCCGAAGTCGTGGGCAGGCTGGCCGAGGAGCGGCATGCCAGGGTGCCGTCCGGCGACAGGGTGAAATGCCCGAAGCGGCTGTGCGTGCCGCCGATGTCGGCGGCCAGGATGTGCCTGGTCGTCCCGGGGGCCGGCTGGGTCATCGCGGACTCCTTGAAGGAAGCGGCATTTTGCGGCACGCTGCGCCCCGCGCCGGCGGCAGTGTAGCCGGGGCGCGAAGGGAAACGCAAGCATGCAGGATGCCATGGACCTTGCCCTGGCCGGAGCGGCCCTCGGCCTTTCCGCCGGCTTCTCCCCCGGACCGCTGCTTTCGCTGCTGCTCTCCCAGACACTGACCCACGGCCCCCGCGAGGGGGTCAAGGTGGCGCTGGCGCCGCTCGTCACCGACGCGCCCATCCTGGTGGCCGCCTGGCTGCTGCTTTCGCGCCTGTCGGGATCGCCCGCCGTCCTCGGGGTGGTGGCCCTGGCCGGGGCGGCCCTGCTCACCCGTTACGGCGTCGAATGTCTGAAGGCCCCGACGCCGGACGCCCCGGGCCCATCCGGCCCGCCCCGTTCGCTGTGGCGCGGGGTGGCCGCCAATTTCGCCAATCCCCATCCCTACCTCTTCTGGACCACCGTCGGCGTGCCGCTCGTCATCGAGGCGGCCGGCATCGGGCCGGGCGCGGTGGCCTGTTTCCTGGCCGTCTTCTACACGGCCATCGTCGGGGCCAAGGTTCTCGCCGCCGTGCTGGCCGGGCGCTTCCGGCGTTTCCTCGGCAGCCGGACGTACCGTCTGCTCATGGCCGGTCTCGGCCTGTCGCTGCTCTATTACGCCGCGTCCTTCGTGCGGCAAGGCCTTACCATGCTTCGGGGAACATAATCACGCATTGTCCTTTGCCGGCTTCCTCCGTATCATGCCGCCGGCGCGACGCCGCGTCCCCGTCAACCCTCTGCAAGGAGTCCCCATGGCCGCTCCGTTTTCCATTGGCCTTGTCCAGATGGCCCCGGAGTCCTCCGTCGGCGCCTCCCTCGAAAAGGCGGCCGGACGCGTGGCCGAGGCCGCCCGGGCCGGAGCCAACGTGGTGTGCCTGCCCGAACTCTTCGCCACGCCCTATTTCTGCCGCAACCAGGACCACGCCGCCTTCGACCTGGCCGAGCCCATCCCCGGGCCGACCACCCGGGCCATGGCCGCCGCGGCCCGGGCCACCGGCACCGTGGTCGTGGCCCCGCTTTTCGAACGCCGCGGCCCGGGCTGCTACCAGAATTCCCTGGCCGTGCTCGGTCCGGACGGGGAACTCCTCGGCGTCTACCGCAAGATGCACATCCCCCACGACCCGGGCTTCGAGGAAAAATTCTACT
Source organism: uncultured Desulfovibrio sp. (assembly GCA_964576235.1). GTDB lineage: Bacteria > Desulfobacterota > Desulfovibrionia > Desulfovibrionales > Desulfovibrionaceae > Solidesulfovibrio. Next base: position 88,779 of record CAZNUQ010000003.1, on the reverse strand, counting down.
TCGCCCCCGGCGACCTGGGTTTCAAGACCTTCGAGACGCCGTTCGGCCCCATCGGCACGCTCATCTGCTGGGACCAGTGGTTCCCCGAGGCCGCCCGGGCCACGGCCCTGCAAGGCGCCCTGGTCCTGTGCTACCCCACGGCCATCGGCTGGCATCCCTCGGAAAAGGCCGCGTACGGGGAAAGTCAGCGCGACGCCTGGATGACCGTCCAGCGCGGCCACGCCATCGCCAACGGCATCTACGTCGCCGCCATCAACCGGGTCGGCATCGAGGGCTCGGGGCCGGGATACGGCGAAACCCTGGAATTCTGGGGGTCTTCCTTCCTGGCCGACCCCTCCGGGCGGATCGTCGCCCAGGCCGGCGTCGCGAGCGAGGAAATCGTCATCGGCGTCATCGACCCGGCGACCCTCGAAACCACCCGGCGCCACTGGCCTTTCCTGCGCGACCGCCGCATCGACGCCTACGGCGGCCTGTGCCGGCTCTACGACGGCAAGTGAGGCATGAGGATGCGGGGCGCCGCCCCGCGCCCCGCCGGGGGGAATGATTCCCCCCGGCCCCCCTCGTCGGGGGCTTTGGGGCGAGACCGTACATTGGAGGCCGCCATGAAGCGCAACATCTATCTCCGCACGATTCCCATCGCAGAGGCCCTGGAACGGGTCCGTTCCGAACTCGACCGCGAGGCGCTCCTCGGCGTGGAGCGCATCGGCGCCGAGCGCGCCGCCGGCCGGATCACGGCCGAGCCGGTCATCGCCCGCTATTCCTCGCCCACCTACCACAGCGCGGCCATGGACGGCATCGCCGTGCGGGCCGCCGACACCTTCCCCGCCCGGGAGGGCTCGCCCGTGCGCCTGGCTCCCGGCGAGGGGTTCGTCTTCGTCAATACCGGCCATCCCCTGCCGGCGGACTTCGACGCCGTGGTGATGATCGAGAACGTGGTCATGGACGGCGAGACGGCCACCGTCGAGACGCCGGTGGCGCCCTTCACCCATGTGCGGCGCATCGGCGAGGACATCGTGGCCACGGAAATGATCCTGCCCCGCCACAGGCGTGTTTCGCCATACGACGTGGGGGCGCTTTTGTCGTGCGGAGCGTATGACATCTCGGTTTACGAGACGGTCCGGATCCGGGTCATTCCCACCGGCGACGAGGTCATGGATTTCACCTCCCGGCCCGAGCCCGGGCCGGGGCAGGTGGTGGAGAGCAACTCCATGCTGCTGTGCGCCCTGGCCGACGAATGGGGCATGGAGTGCGCGCGCATGGCCCCGGTCCGCGACGACCCCGAGGCCCTGGCCGCCGCCCTGGAGGCCGGACTCGACTCCGACGCCCACGTGGTGGTGATCGTGGCCGGCTCCTCGGCCGGCAGCAAGGATTTCACCCGGGCCACCATCGAGCGCTTCGGCAAGGTGCTGGTGCACGGCGTGGCGGCCATGCCGGGCAAGCCGTCGCTGCTCGGCGTGGCCAGGGGCAAGCTCGTGGTCGGCGCGCCGGGCTATCCGGTCAGCTCCATCGTGTGTTTCGAGCGGCTGCTTTATCCGCTGGCCTGCTGGCTGTCCCGGGCCGAACCGCGAAACCGCCAGACCGTCCAGGCCACCCTGGCCCGCAGCGTGCCCTCGCGCATCGGCATGGTCGATTTCGTGCGCCTGGCCGTGGGCCAGGTCGGCAGCCGGTACGTGGCCCTGCCGCTTTCCCGCGGGGCGGGCAGCATCTCCACCATGACCAAGGCCCAGGCCGTCACCCAGCTTCCGCCCGAGGCCGAGGGCATGGAGGCCGGGGCCGCCGTCACCGCCGAACTCCTCGTGGACGCGGGGGAACTGGCCCGCACCCTGGTGTGCGTCGGCAGCCACGACAACACCCTGGACATCCTGGCCGACATGCTCATGCGCCGGGTTCCCGCCATGCGTCTGGCCTCGAGCCACGTGGGCAGCATGGGCGGGCTGATCGCGCTGCGAAACGACGCCGCCATGCTGGCCGGCTCCCATCTTTTCGACCCGGCCACCGGGGACTACAACTTCCCCTTTCTGGCCAAGTACCTGCCGGGCATGGACGTGACCGTGGCCAACCTGGCCATCCGCCATCAGGGCCTGATGGTGCAGCCGGGCAACCCCAAGGGAATCGCCGGCGTGGCCGACCTGGCCGGCGGGGAGGTGCGCTACCTCAACCGCCAGCGCGGGGCCGGCACGCGCATCCTCTTCGACCATCATCTGGCCAAGGCCGGCATCGCCCCGGAGCGGGTGCTGGGGTACGACCGCGAGGAGCACACCCACATGGCCGTGGCCGTCAACGTCATGACCGGGGCCGCCGACTGCGGTCTCGGCGTCTACGCGGCGGCCAGGGCCCTGGGGCTCGATTTCGTGCCCCTGGCCCGGGAACGCTACGATCTGGTCATTCCGACCGCGTACCGCGACGACCCCAAGATCGCCGCCGTGCTCGAGGTGGTGCAAAGCGAGGACTTCAAGGCCCGGGTGCGGGAGCTCGGCGGCTACGAGACCGACTGGACCGGCCGGATCATGGAGCCGGGCATGGGCCTTCCGGGCGAACCGGCCGCCTGAGCGGATGGAAACGGCGGGCGCGCCGCGCCCGCCGCCTGTTTTTCCGGGCCGGGAGCCGGCGCGGTGTTTCGCAATGAGGACTGCATGGACTGGAAACTTCTGCTGACGACCTTCGCCACCATCTTCGTGGCCGAACTCGGAGACAAGACGCAGCTTGCCTGCGTGCTGACGGCGGCCGATTCGCGAAAACCCTGGATCGTCTTTGCCGGCTCGTCCATGGCCCTGGTGGCCACGAGCCTTCTCGGCGTCATTTTCGCCGAATTCATCTGCAACTTCGTCTCGCCGGACATCATCAAGAAGGTCGCCGCCGTGGCTTTCGTGGTGATGGGCGTGCTCATCTATTTCGACAAACTGTAAGGAATCCTCATGGCCGACGAACATCTCCGCGTCGATCTGCGCGACACGTGCTGAGGCCTGGGACTGGAGATAGGTTGGTATCTCCGTCTTTCCCGGGCCCGGGAACTGGAGTTCCTGGTCTCGCCCGCCGCCCGTCCCGTGGTCGAGGAGCAGGCCCTGGTCGTCTCCGGCTGGAACCTGTCCTTCGAAACCCGTGACGGCTGCCTGCGCGCCCGCTTCACCCGGGAAGCTCCGGCGGCTGACGGTCCGCCGGTCTGCCCATCCCCGGCGCCCCCCGCGCCGGGGACGGGCGGTTGACAAGGACGGCGGCCGGGCATAAAGGCAAACCAAACCAGGAACCCTTAGTTAGAGGAAAAAATGGACGAGCCGTACAGTAGTTGCCTGAATCTCCAGGAACTTCTGCAGTTTCTTTTGAGATAACGTCTCCTGCCGCCAAGGCCGCCGACAGCGCCCTCTCCTCCCGTACGGGCAGGGACGCCGCCGACGCCGCCCGCCGGCAGGCGGCGGTAAAGGAGGCGCCCCGATGAACACTCCCTTCATCCGGACCGAACACTTCGCCTCGCGGCCCCTTCGTTGCGCGCCAGCCCGCCTGGCCGTCGCGTTTTTCTTTCCGTGCTCCCGCAGGCTGTGCGCCGCCACGGCCGCGGCTGCCAAGGAACCTCCCTCGCCAAGCCCCCTGCCCTCCTCGTAGGGCGCGTTTCGCGGCCTCGCCGCGTGCCGTGGTCTTTTCGTTTCATCTGTCGCGTCGCGCCGGGCGTCTCCCCCGCCGACGCAAGCCCGCCCGGATCGTACCTGGGGATTGCCTGTCCCCGTTGCGCGATCCGTCAGAGGGGAGGCTTGGTCATGAGTGAAATCTATGTCAGCGCCGTGCTCGGACGGCCCGTCATCGACCCGTCCGGGGCCAAGCTCGGCCGCCTGGACGATCTGCGCCTGGTGCCCGGCGAAACGCTGCCCGTGGTCTCCGGACTCTTCGTCAGCGACGGCGGCCGGCGCCGGTTCCTGCCCTGGAGCGCCGTCACCCTCTTTACCCCGGTGGTGGTGTCGGCCTCGCCCTCCGGCTTTCGCGACGAGGACGCCCTCGGGGCCGACGGCCCGGACATCCGCCTGCGCCGCGACGTGCTCGACCGCCAGATCGTGGACGTGGACGGGGCCAAGGTGGTGCGGGTCAACGACCTGAAGCTGCGCACCCGGGGCGCGAGCCTTTTCGTCGAGGCCGTGGACGTGGGATTGCGGGGCATGGCCAGGAGGCTCGGCCAGTTGCGGTTCTGGACCTGGCTGGCCCGGCGCCTCGGCGTGAACCTCCCCTCCCGGGAGATCGACTGGCGCTTCGTGGCCCAGCTCGACCCCAACGCCGACCGGCTGACCCTGACCGTGGCCCGCGAGAAGCTCACCGACCTGCACCCGGCCGACATCGCCGACATCCTGGCCCAGGTCCCCCACAAGGAGGTGGGCACGGTCATCGGCTCCCTCGATCTCGAGACCGTGGGCGAGGCCATCGGCGAGCTCGATCCCGAACTCGGCGGCCGGATGATCAGCCAGCTCGACAGCGAGCAGGCCTCGGACATCCTGGAGGAGATGGAGCCCCACGAGGCCGCCGACCTCCTCGGCGACCTGCCCGAGGAAAAGGCCCGCGAACTCCTCGGCCTCATGGACGCCGAAGACGCCGAGATGGTCCAGGAGCTGCTTTCCCACGAGGAGGACACCGCCGGCGGCCTGATGAACAACCTCTTCGCCTTCGTTCCCCCAGCCATGACCGCCGAGGAGGCCATCAACTACATCCGCCTCGTCGGCGCGGAGATCGACAACGTCTATTACGTCTACGTGATCCGGGCCGACGAGACGCCCCTTGGCGTGGTGACCCTCAAAAGGCTCCTGCTTTCGCCGCCGAAAACGCCGGTGGCCGAGATCATGACCGTGGGCCTCAAGGCCGTGGCCGTGGACGATTCCCCGGAAAAGGTCATGGAGGTCATCGCCAAGTACAATCTCCTGGCCGTTCCCGTCCTCGACGAGGCCGGGCACATGGTGGGGACCGTGCCCGCCGACGACGTGCTGGAGATGTTCTTGCCCGAATCCATCGTCAGAAAGCGGTTCGCCGCCATATAAGCCCTTGCGCGAGGCCCTTGCATGACTGTTTCCTCCCTGCTCGCTCCGATACAGAAGCTCTCCCGGCGCAACATCATCATGTTCCTGGCCGTGCTCGGCCCGGGCATCATCACCGCCAACGTGGACAACGACGCCGGCGGCATCACCACCTACACCCTGGCCGGCGCCCGCTACGGCTACACCCTGCTCTGGGTGCTCATCCCCACCGCCGTCTCCCTCGTCGTGATCCAGGAGATGTGCGCCCGCATGGGCGCGGTCACCGGCAAGGGGCTTTCCGATCTCATCCGCGAGTCCTTCGGGTTGCGCACCACCTTTTACATCATGGTGGCGCTTTTCCTGACCAACCTCGGCAACACCATCTCGGAGTTCGCCGGCATCGCGGCCGGCATGGAGATTTTCGGCGTCTCCAGGTTCGTCTCCGTGCCCGTGGCCGCGGCCGTGGTGTGGCTGCTCATCGTCAAGGGCTCCTACCGCATCGTGGAACGGGTCTTCCTGTTCGCCTGCGTCATCTACCTGGCCTATCCCCTGGCGGCGTTCAGCGCCGACGTGCATTGGGGGGAGGTGCTGCGGGCCTCGGTCACCCCGACCTTCCGGGCCGACGGCGAATTCGTGGCCATGATGATCGGCCTGGTGGGCACCACCATCGCCCCCTGGATGCAGTTCTACCAGCAGGCGGCCGTGGTGGAGAAGGGCATCACCGCCGAGAAGTACGGCTACACGCGCGTGGATGTCGTCTTCGGCTGCATGTGCGCCGTGGCCGTGGCGCTTTTCATCGTCGTGGCCTGCGCCGCCTCGATCCATCGCCAGGGACTGCCCGTCGAGACCGCCGCCGACGCCGCCATGGCGCTTAAGCCCCTGGTGGGCGAGTACGCCTCCTGGCTTTTCGCCGTGGGGCTCATCAACGCCTCGCTTTTCGCCGCCGGGGTGCTGCCCCTTTCCACGGCCTACTACATCTGCGAGGCCATGGGCTGGGAGCTCGGCATCGACAAGGATTTTCGCAAGGCTCCTGAATTCTTCTGGCTTTTTACCGTCAGCATCGTCGTCGGGGCCATGACCATCCTGGTGCCGGACATGCCGCTTTTGACCGTCATGTACGTTTCCCAGGTCATAAACGGCGTGGTCCTGCCCTTCGTGCTCATCCTCATGCTCCTTTTGATCAACGACAAGCGCCTGATGGGCGGCTACGTCAACGGCCCGGCCTTCAACACCGTGGCCTGGGTCACGGTGGCCGCGCTGATCGTCCTGACGGCGCTTATGACCGTGGACACGGTGCGCCCGGGAGCCATCGGCGCCGTGGTGCGCTGGGTCGCGGGGTAGGCGCCGGGAACGCCCTTCGTGTCCCGGGGCGGCGTTGCCAAGGTGGGGGCGGGTGGGCTACCGTCCGGTCTTATGAGCGGCATCGACCATCCCCGGGCGCGGCACGATCTGGAATTCATCCCCTTCGAGCACGAGGGGCGCTCCATGATCCTGGTGCGCGACCGGCTCGAACTGGTGCCTTATGGCGCGGGCGTGCCGTCGGGGCTCCTGCCGGTGTTGGCCCTCATGGACGGCCGGCGCTCCCTGGAGGATCTGGCCGCCGCGATCACCGCGGCCCGGGGCGGCCGGGCGGTCACGCCGGACGATCTGCGCGGCCTGCTCGACGAACTCGACCAGGCCGGCCTGCTCGACACGCCCCGCTATCGGGAGAAGAAGCGGGCCGTGGCCGAGGCCTTCGCGGCCCAGCCCGTGCGCGGGACGGCGTTCGCCGGCCAGGCCTATCCCGGCGCGCCGATGGAGCTGGCCGCCTATCTCGACGGCCTGCTGGCCGAGGCGCCGGCGGGCGCGTCCGGAGACGAGGCGCCATTGGCCGTCATCGCCCCCCATCTCGATCCCGAGGCCGGACGGGCCGGCTACGCCGCCGCCTACGGCGCCCTGCGGGGGGTCACGCCCGACCGGGTGGTGGTCCTTGGCGTGGGCCACCAGCTTCTCGACGGGCTTTTCTGCCTAACGGACAAGGTCTTCGCCACGCCGCTTGGCGAGGTGCCGGCCGACGCGGCCGCCGTGGCCGGCCTGCGCCGGGCGGGGGGGCGCTGGGTGGACGGCGCCGACCTGCCCCACCGGGCCGAGCATTCCGTGGAGTTCCAGGCCGTTTTTTTGCGCCATGTCCTTGGCGACAGGCCGTTTTCCATGGTGCCGGTGCTGTGCGGCTCCCCCCTCGGGGTGTTGCCGGAGCAGTCCCGGCGGTCGTTCCGGGAGTGCGCCGGGCCGTTTTTGGAGGTCCTGGAGGGGCTTGTCCGCGAACCGGGCACGCTGGTGGTGGCCGGGGTGGATTTCTCCCACATCGGGCACAAGTTCGGCCACGCCGAGCCGGCCGGGGATCTGGAGGCCGGGGCCATGGCCCATGACCGGGCGCTTCTCGGGGCGCTTTCGCGCGGGGACGCCGAGGCCTTCTGGGCGGAGTCGGCCCGGGTGGAGGACCGCTACAACGTCTGCGGCCTGACCGCCCTGGCCACCCTGGCCGAGATCCTGCCGTCCTCGACCATGTCCGTTTTGTGCCACGACATCATGCGCGAACCCGCCACGCGTTCCGCCGTGAGCTTCGCGGCGGCGGTCTTCGTTCCGCGATGAGCCGCCCGCCCGTCGTGCTCGACCGCCTCCTCGTCGAGGCCTCCTCCCGCAGCCGGGTCGAGACGGGCCACGACCTCCGGGCCGGACACAAGCGGCGCTGGATCGACCGCGACCTGCCGCTGCCCGTTTTCCTGCGGCTTCTGGGAGCCGTGACCGCCGTGGAGGAAATCCGTTTCCACGGCTGGGGCGACCCCCTGGCCAACCCGGACATCCTGGCCATGCTCGCCGCCGCCGCCAAGACCGGCGCCCGGGTGGTCCTGGTCACCGACGCCGGACGTTTCGACGACACCCACGCCAACGCCCTGGTGCGCGACGGGGTGCATGCCGTGGTCTTCCCCCTCGCCGGGCTTTCCGAGGAAAGCAATTTCCACCGGGGCGGCACGAGCCTTTTTTCCGTCATGTCCGCCATCGACCGCCTGCGCACGGTCCGGGCCGTGCATCAGTCGGATCGCCCCGAGATCGCCGTCCGTTACACGCTGACCCGTTCCGGGCTGGCGCGGGAGCTGGACGCCCTGCCGGAATTTCTGGCCGGCATCGGCGCGGCCGCGGCCTCCGTCCGCCCCCTGTCCCTCGCCGCCACCGCCGCCATGGAACAGGAGACGGTCGTGCCGGCGGACCAGGAGGCCTACGACCCCCTGGCCGACCGGCTCCGGGTCGCTGTCGCCCGGGCCGCCGCCAGGGGTGTGCGCCTGGATTGCCGGCTCGTCCACGGCGGCCAGGCCCGGTTCCGCTGTCCGGACACGCCCGGAAGCGCCCTGTTCGTGGCGGGCGACGGGATGGTGAGTCCCTGCGCCCTGGGCAACGTGCCCATCGCCGGCTCCGCCGCCTACCGTTTCCACGGCAGGGACATTCCCTTTCCCCGCGACGTGCGCGGCGATCTGCGCGAAAGCACTCTCGGCGCCATCTGGAGGGAACCCGGGTACGCCGATTTCCGCCTCGCTCACGACATCGGCATCCCCCCGGAGGGCTGCGTCGGCTGCTGGCGCCCGTTTCTGGCCGACATCCGGTAGCGGGCGGGACCGGGCCCGGACCGGCATGGAGACGGCGTCTGCCGCCCGCCTTGATTTCCGTTGGCGATACGGCTACCTCATGCCCGGACCGTCACGCGGGCCGCGCCCCGGGCGCCGCTGACCGCCGCTGGTCCGGTTTGGGGAAACGCCGGGAGATTTTTTCCATGCTTGAACAGCACGCGCCCGTTTTGCTGCCGGATCCCGCCAGCCGGGGTTTCGGCGGGGCCGTCTTCGCCGCGCTTTGCATTGCCCTGGCCGGCATGGCCTGCCTCAAGTACCTGGCCCTGCATTCCACCGTCGTCGATCTGGGCGTTTTCCTGTCCGACATCCATTCCATGCGCGGCTTCGGCCAATGGTGGCGGGCTTTTGCCGGTCACGCCCAGCCGCTAATGTTCCTTTACGCCCGCATCTGCCGGCTTGTTCCGGACCAGGCCGCGCCCCTGGCCCTGCTGACGCTCCAGGCCCTGGCCCTGTCCCTGCCGGCCCTGTGGGCCGCCCGGCGGCACGGCATGCTGGCCGCCCTGGCCTACGCCCTGTATTTCCCGGTCTGGACCAACGCCCTGAACGGCTTCCGGTTGGACCACCTGCTCGTCCCCATCCTTTTCGCCTTCCTGGCGGCGGCCACCTCCGGCCGTTTCGGGCTGGCCTTCGTCCTGGGGCTGCTGCCGGCCCTGGTCAAGGAGCCCTACGCCCTGACCACGGCCTGCTGCGGCCTGTACCTGTGGATCGTGGCCAGACAGACCCGGGCCGGGGCCGGGCTGATCGCCTTCGGCGCCTTGTATTTCTACGTGGCCACGGCCTGGATCATCCCCTTTTGCACCGCCGATCCCTCGCTCGGCGCGGGCGGCGGGGGCTACTCCTGGCTCGGGGACACGCCCGGCGCGGCCCTGGCGGCCCTGTTCTCCCGCCCGGGAGAGATCATGGCCGCGGTGCTCAAGGTGCCCGGCAAATGGACCTACCTGGCGTTTCTGTTCGGCGCCCTGCTTTTCTTCCCGCTTTTCCGCCCCAGGCTCCTGCTGCCGGCCCTGCCGGCCCTGGCCCTGTCCCTGCTCGCCTCGCGGCCCGAGGCCCACGGCCTGTCCACGCCGTACAGCGCCGGGGCGATCGGGGTGCTTTTCTTCGCCTTTTGCGAGGTGCTCGGTCCCGTGCGCATCCTGGCCCGGCAGTCCGGCGCCGGGGGGCGGGGCTTCGGGCTGGTCCTGGCCTCGGCCCTTGGCCTCTTCCACGTGCTGCTGGCGCCGTCCCCGGTGTCGCGGGTATTCCTGACGACCAACGATTTCGCCCATTCCGCCGAAGCCTATGAGCCAACGGCCCGGGACGCCGCCATCCTGGCCGCCATCCTCAAGACGGTGCCGGAAGACGCGAGGGTGCCCGTGGCGGCCCAAAACACCCTCAACTGGGGCGCCCTGGCCGAACGGCGCGATTTCGACAGTTTCCCCATGGGCGTTTTCGAGGCCCACGCGGTGCGCGACCTCTCCGGCGCCACCTGGAAGGATTTCTGGGCCTTCGTGCGGACGCGGGACGCCTCGGCCCTGCCCCTGCGGACATGGCGGGCCGAATACGTCCTGCTGGACCTTACGCGGCCCTGGTATGTGGGCGACCGGGGGTGCGGCTTTGAAAACGGCTCCTGCCGGGATGCGGCCGTGGCCGCAGCGTTCGAGGCCCTGGTGGCCCGGGCCCGCGGGGAGCTGGAAACCGTCCACGAGCAGGACGGATTCCTTATTTTGCGCCGGCCGGTTCCGGCCGTTCCGGCTCCGGCCGCCTCCCTGGCCGCTGAGCCGGCGGCGGCCGGCGACGCGGCGACCCAGCCGCCCGGCGCCCAGGTTCCGCCGTCCCCGCCGAACGCCCCGGAGACCGCCCCGGTGAACGCTCCGGCCGTCCAGGCGCCAAGCACCCCTTCGGCCTCCGCTCCGTCCGTAGCGCCGCCATCGAGCGACCAGGATCTCGGTTCCGAGATCGAAGTCGAGGTGCTGGACCGTTTTCCGACCCAGCGTCGCGGCAAAAAGGCCAAAATGGAAGCCCTGCCCCCGGCCGGCGAACAGCCGGCCCAACCGGACGCCGCGCCGCCGGCCGGCGATGCGGCCGTCTCTTCCGGGACGACGCCGGCGCCCGAGGCGGGGGGACAGCCGGCGCGCCCCCCCCGTCGGCGCAAGGCCGCTTCCGAACGGACGCCGCAGCCGTTCCAGCCGGGGGATGCGGCGCCATCCGTCGCGCCGGCCCCGGACGCCGGTCCGGTCGTCGCCCCGGAGGCCGCCCCGGCGTCCGAATCCCCGCGCCGGACGACCCGGCACGGGCGGCGGCACAAGGAACCGGCCGAGATTCCCGCCCCCCAGCAAGCGGTTCCCGGCGGCGACAGTGCGCCGGCGCCCTGAGCGCGTCCCGCCGAAGGCGGGCGCGGGCGCGCGGGAGGCGGACAGGCATCAACCCACCATTCCCGGGAGGCGCCCATGAGCGGCAACACCTTCGGCACCGTCTTTCGTCTGACCACGTTCGGCGAATCCCATGGCCCGGCCCTGGGCGGCGTCATTGACGGCTGCCCGCCCGGCGTTCCCCTCGACGAGACCCGCATCCAGCGGGATCTGGACCGACGCCGGCCGGGCGCCGGAGGCCTCACCGGCACGCCGCGACGGGAGGCCGACGCCGTGCGCCTGCTGTCCGGCGTCTTCGAAGGGGAAACGACCGGCACGCCCATCGGATTTGTCATCGAGAACACCGACCAGCGCTCCCGGGACTACGAGGCGGCGAGGACCCTGTTGCGTCCGGGACACGCCGACGGCACCTATCTGGCCAAGTACGGCCGCAGGGATTATCGCGGCGGCGGGCGGGCCTCGGCCCGGGAAACGGCCTCGCGGGTCGTCGGCGGGGCCGTGGCCGACGCCCTGCTTTCCCGGTTCGGGGTGCGGGTCGCGGCCTGCACCGTGGAATTCGGCGGCATCCCGGCCGCGTCCGTGGATCCCGCCGGAGCGGCCGACAGGCCTTTTTGCGCGGCGGACCCGGACATCGTGCCGGCCTGGGAGGCCAGGGCCAGGGAGGCCATGGCGGCGGGCGACAGCCTGGGCGGCATCGTCGAGGTCGTGGCCTCGGGCGTCCCGGCCGGCCTCGGCGAACCGGTTTTCGACAAGCTCGACGCCCGGCTCGCCTGCGCCCTCATGGGCGTGGGCGCGGTCAAGGGCGTGGAGATCGGAAGCGGCTTCGGGGCGGCCCGGCTCACCGGGTCGCAAAACAACGACCCCATCGTCACCCCGCCGGTTTCCAACAACGCCGGAGGCATCCTCGGCGGCATCTCGAACGGCCAGCCCGTCGTGGTCCGGGCGGCCGTCAAGCCCATCCCGTCCATCGCCGTCAGCCAGCGCACCACGGACATCGAGGGGCGTCCCGCGACCATCGTCGTGGGCGGCCGTCACGACCGCAGCGCCATTCCCCGCGTGGTCCCGGTGCTGCGGGCCATGGTCCTGCTGACCCTGGCCGACCTGTGGCTCATGCAGAAGACGGTGCGGTAACGCACGGCCGGTGTCCGCCGGCCACCGGCCCGGTCTGCTCCGTGAAGGCGTTGGCCGGACCTTCCCCGGACGGGGATGCCGGGTGTTTTCCGCTGGCAAGTTTGCGGGGATAACGCGATGTCAAGAATGTAGGTTTTCGCTTGTCCCGGCCGGTGTTGCTTTTTGCCCCAATCAGGACTCGATTTGCCCCAATTCTGCACAGAAGTTCTATTTGTTTGAAATAAATAATTATTATTGCCTGACAGCTTCCCCCCGCCTCCATTGGGTAGCGCATGAAGCGCTGTTTTTGTCTTGATAATCGTGCTGAATTTGCTTAACGAATGGATAACTGTTCGTTTTTCTGTATTTTTTTAGGTGGTGCGATCCTTGCTTCTAGGCGGAGTACCTTTTTGGAAAAGTTCCGTGAGAGCCAACCACTTTTTGCTTGATCCTGGTCGGCCAGCACTGCGGGGCCGAAACCGGAACGAGTGCTCCGAAGCCGCAAGACCGTGCGCCGTATAACGTAAGGAGGCGAATATGGATGTACCCAGCAAGAGCAACAAAGCGTGGCAAGAGATCGTGACCGGGAAAAAGACCTATCAGCTCAAGTTCCTTGCCGCCAAGATACTCCTTGGCCGGCTGACCCGGTCGGTCAAGGAAGATCCGTCGCCTGAAAACGTCAATGCCAGCGTGGACCAGCTCTACGCTATTTTTGCTAATAATGTGAATATGCCGAGCGTGCAGGACGATCTGAAAACCATCTTCGGCTAGGAGGAAATATGCGACAGGTCATTTCCAGTGTTGCGGACGTCAAGCAGAAGATCGAAGCGGGTCGCAAACTCCTGCTGGCGGGAGATGAGGACGCCTTGCGGCAGCTGCCCAAGGGCGACTGGATCGGCGGCACGATTCCGTATTTCATATCGAGCGACCAGGGCGGCATGGTCAGTCGCGAGATGATCTGCTCCACGGATATTACCGACATCGCGACCTCCATCGAAATCGTCGTCTACGACCAAAACAGCCTTGCCCGCGTCTATGCCGAGGGCCCCAAGCACGGCTTCAGCTTCGTGCTCATCCCCGCGGCCAGCCAGACCCTTAAGTCGTTTGCCCTCAACGCTCCGAACTACAAGGATTTCGGCGTGCGGCCGCTGATCGGCTGGGTCGCCGGCGTGCATCTGCAGGATCTGGGCAAGAAAAAGCCCAAGATCATCAACGGCCGCACCGGCGACATCCTTGAGGAAGGCGCCCTGGTGCTCCAGGCCCAGCTGCCCGAGGGCAAGGTCGCCGAGATCGGCATCATCAACCTCTTCGAGCAGGGCGACGGCGACATCCTCACCTTCAATTCCGACGGCGACGCCGCCAAGGACGTGATGGTCAACGGCGAGAAGCGCAATTTCGCCGCCTACATCGTCAAGAACAAGCTCGACACCAAGCTGCCCCTGGTGGCCGACTACTACGGCGCCATGGTCAACATCAGCTTCCAGGACGTGGACGAGGTGGAAGGGCAGGTGAAGTTCTACGCCCCGGTCTTCTCCGGGATCCGCTACAAGCACGCCAAGCCCGTGGCCGATTACGTCAAGGTCTTCAACGACCGGTTGAGCAAGGAGTGCTCCATCGACTCCAACCGGGTGGCCTTCTCCTGCAACTGCATCCTCAACTATCTCTATTCCGAGCTTGAGGGCAAAAAGACCGATCCGTTCACCGGTCCGGTCACCTTCGGCGAGATCGCCTACCAGCTGCTGAACCAGACCCTGGTGTATCTGGAGATCATGGACGTCTAGCGCCATTGCCGCCATCGGGCGGCTTGGGGCGGCAATCGATCGCTTGTTGAGGGGGCGCGCCGCCCACGCGCCCCACCGAAACATCCCGGGGCCCCCCGGGGAACGTTCCCCGGAAGATTCTTGCCTTCCGGGAAAGACAGCCGGTCCTGGCCCTTGTGCCCGGCCGGAAGGACAAGGATCGGGACGAACGTCCCAGGGACCGCCGCCGCCAACCGGAATGGCGGACCGACGTTTCCGCGGCGTCGGGGCGGCTCTCTGGACCCAGCGACAGTCCTCGAGGAGTGGGAGGTCGGCAGCCTGGCAGATGCGCCTGGCGGTCGGCCTCTCCGTATTTTCGGCGCCCGGCAGGAATCCGCCTCCCGAAAAGTAAAAACCGCCTGGTTGGGGCCTGGAGGGCGCCTCCCGGCGGCCAACGGGGGCTTCTCCCGAAAACCTGTCAGGATCGTTGGGCGGTTGCGTTCCGGGCTTGGTGGATCGGCATGTCGCCAGGGAACAACGGCGATGGTCAGGACGGGTCGTCGCGGCGGCGCAGGGCGTTGATTTTCTCCACCAGATAGTTTTCCAGTTCCCGGCGGTCCTTGCGCAGCCGCACCAGCTCGGCCTCCAAAAGCCGCATCTTTTCCGAAAGCGCCGCGTTTTCGTCGCGCATCGAAGTCAGTTCGGACTGGAGGCCCCGGGTGGTCTCCTCGGGCAGGGCGCCGGCCTGGAGGGGCAGGCCGTGGTGCAGATGGGCGAGCAGGGACCTGGCGATCTCCGCGCCGATGCGGGAGGCCACGGCCACGGCGCCTTCGGTCCCTGGGGTGGCAGGGGAGGCCGGGGCGATGTCCACCGTCGCCTGGGCGGCCACGTTGACCGGATACTGCCGGGCGAGCTCGGCCCGCACGTCGGCCGAGGACATGCCCTGGCCGAGCATGCGCCCGATGGCCCGGAAAATGTCCAGGGCCTCCGGCCGGAACCGCTTGCCGCGCCCCTGGCCGACGCTCGGGAGCACGTCGTCGAACCGGTTTTTCCAGTAGTGCAGGGTGGACTCCGGTACATCCAGGAGCTTGGCGATGGCGGCCACGGAATACAGGCGGTTTTCGGCCACGGCGTCCTCCAGGCACT
>CAZNUQ010000003.1:35981-73689 GCA_964576235.1 uncultured Desulfovibrio sp. | reverse complement strand
CTCCCGCATGATCTCCATGGAACCGTAACCGCGTCCGGGTACTCCCGGTGAAGTTCCAAGAACCGGCATCCGCAGCGATGCCCGACACGGACTTCGAGGGGAACAACATGGAAACGACATCGCGCCAACGTCTTTTTACTTTTCCGAAAGTTCGCGGCGGACGTTTGGTCAACCACCTCTTCGCCCTGGCCGGGCCGTCCCTGGCCAGGCTGCTCTCCCTGCCGTCCATCGAGGATCTCTACCGGCGGCTTCCGCCGGACGCGCGCGGCGCCGCCTTCGTCGACGCGGTGCTTGCGGCCATGGACGTGCGTATCCGCGTCGCCGCCGGCGATGTCGCACGCATCCCCCGGACCGGTCCGGTGCTCGTGGTGGCCAACCATCCCTTCGGCGGCCTGGAAGGGCTCGTCCTGGCCAAGATGCTGCTCGCCGTCCGGCGCGACGCCAGGATCATGGCCAATTTCCTGCTCGCCCGCATCCCGGAGTTGCGCGAGGTGTTCGTCTTCGTCGATCCCTTCGGCGGGGGCGCCGCCGCGGCCGGCAACATCCGGCCGCTCAAGGAATGTCTGCGGGTCCTCGGTGACGGCGGCATCCTCGGCGTCTTTCCCGCCGGGGCCGTGGCCCATCCTCGCCTGGAAAACGGCCGGTTCGCCGTCGCCGACCCGGCCTGGAGCGCCACCGTCTCCCGCCTTGCCCGAAAAACCGGGGCCACTGTCGTTCCCGTGTGTTTCGGCGGGCAAAACAGCCGGGTTTTCCAGATCCTCGGCCTCGTTCATCCCCTGGCGCGCACGGCCATGCTGCCCCGGGAATTCATCAACAAGCGCGGCGCGACCGTGGACGCGCGTGTGGGCACCCCCGTGGAGCCTTCGCGGCTGGCCAGGTTCTCGGGTTGCGGCGCCTCGGCCGACGAGCGCATCATCGGGTATCTGCGGCTTCGCACCGCGCTTTTGCGCGAGCGGCCCGATTTGGCCGAAACCCCGGCTCCGCATCCGTCAGGAACCGTCCCCTCCCGGCGGGAAGCCCTCATTGCTCCCGCCGACCCGGGTCGCCTGGCCGGCGAGATCGCCGGCCTCCCGGCCGAAGCCGTGCTCCATCGGAGCGGCGAATTTTCCGTCATCGAGGCCCGGGCCGGGGACATCCCGCTGACGCTGCGGGAAATCGGACGGCTGCGCGAACTGACCTTCCGGCAGGTGGGGGAGGGCACGGGCAAGCCCTGCGACCTCGACGCCTTCGATCCCGACTATGCCCACGTTTTCCTGTGGAACGCCGCGGGCAAGGAGGTGGTCGGCGCCTACCGCGTGGGGCGGGTCGACGAATTGCTCGCCGCCAAGGGGATCGGGGGACTATACAGCGCCACGCTGTTCACCCTCAAAGCCGGCTTTTTCCCGCGCATCGGCCCGTCCCTGGAAATGGGACGTTCCTTCGTGCGGCCCGAATACCAGAAAAGCTACGCGCCACTCCTGCTGTTGTGGAAGGGGCTGGCGCGCATGGTGGTGCGCGAACCGCGCTACCGCGTCCTTTTCGGCCCGGTCAGCATCACCCGGGACTACCGGCCCGCTTCCAGACGGCTCATGGCCGGCTATCTCGAAGGCAACGTCACCAATCCCGGGCTGGCCCGGCTCGTGCGTCCCAGAATCCCTCTCCGCGGCCAGTCCTGGCTGGCCCGGGCGGCCAGAACCCTGGTGGCCGACCTCGACGACCTCCTGGCCCTGGTCGACGACATCGAGGCCGACGGCAAGGGCATTCCCGTGCTCCTGCGCCAGTATCTCAAGCTCGGCGGCAAGCTCCTGGCCTTCAACGTGGACAAGGCCTTCTCCGACTGCCTCGACGGTCTCATCGTGGTCGACCTGCTCGCGGCCGACAGGCGCCAGCTCGAACGGTACATGGGCAAGGACGGCCTCGCCGCCTTTTCGGCCTTTCACGAAGGGGCGGCGCATGGTGTCGGACGCTGCGCCTAGGGTGGCGTCCCTTCCCCTGATGCCTTGCATCGCGCCCGGCCTGGACGGTTGACTTCCGGCGGGCAAACCTGGGACAACCGCCCCCTGCCGCGGGGCAGGGAAACAAAGGGAGAGACAACGCGTATGGATGTCCTCGGGTTCGAGGTGCTGCACCGGCTCCTGGGAGGGCTGGAACTGCCCGGCGACGCCGGGCCCGCCCTGGATGCGCATTTTTCACGGCTGCTCGATGCCTTGGGGGCGCTGCCGGGAATGACCCGGGCCGCCGTGCTTCTGACCGACCCCGACGGCCAGCCCGTCGTCAGGGCCCGGTACGGGGAGCCGGACATGGACCTCGTCCTGCCGGCGGCCCAGGAGCGCGGGCCGGACGCCGGCAGGGTGCGCGTCCTGCGGCGCGGGGCCGATCCGGTCGTTGCCGGCCCGGACGGTTCCTGCGACCTGCCGCGCGGGGAGGCTGCCGCGCTGCTCGCGCCGGCCCTGGCCAAAGGGGCGGTTGTGGGCTGGTTTTGCGCCGACGCCCTGTTCGGGCCGGACACGCCGCTGGCCCTGGACGGGCGCCTGGCCGTCCTCGTGGCGGATGTGGTGGCGGGGCTGGCCTCCATGGCCGGACAGGCCGCGGCGGCGCGCCGGGAACAGGCCCAGGAAATGGCCTATTTGCGTTCCAAGGTGTCGCTACGCTACCGGCATGTCTTTTGCGAGGGACAAAGCCCCGCCATGGAGATCGTGCGCGCCGAGATCGACAAGGCCGCCCAAGGCGACGCCCCGGTGCTGCTGCTCGGGGAGGCCGGGTCTGGCCGGGGCATCCTGGCCCGGCTCGTCCACGAGCTTTCCCCGCGCGCCGTGCGGCCGTTTTTTCGCGTAAACGCGGGCGAGGCCGGCAAGGCGGGGCGGCGCATCTTCGGCCGTTCCCGTTCCCTCGGCTCCCCCGGGGGCGCGGGCCTTCTGGAGGAGGCCGACGGCGGCACCCTGTGCATCGAGGAGGCCCATCTCCTGTCCTCGGAGATCGGCGCGCGCCTGGGCCGCTACCTGGAAACCGGAACCTTCGTCCGCGAAGGCGGGGGCCGCGAGCGTTCCTGCCGCACCCGCCTGGCCTTCAAGGTTCCGCCCCAGGGCTCCGTGCCGGGGCTGACGCCGTCCGGGGCCGTGGTCGTGCGCGTGCCCGGCCTGCGGCAGCGGCGGGAGGACATCCCCTTGTTGCTCAGGCATTTTCTGGACGTGGAGGCCCTTCGGGGCGGCCGCCGCATGACGCTGACCTCCAAGGCCCTGAAGGCCCTGGAAACCTACGACTGGCCCGGCAACATCCGGGAGATGGAAGCCATGGTGGCCCGGCTCGCCCTGACCGCCCCCGAGGACCGCATCGACATCGCCGACATCCCCCCCGAGATGCTGGCCGAAGGCGAAAGGCCCCCGGTGTTGCCCGAGGACGCCGCGGAACTGCGCGACATGGAGCGCCAGCAGGTCCTCAACGCCCTGGAACGCCACGGCTGGGTGCAGTCCCGGGCGGCCCGGGAGCTCGGCCTGACCCTGCGCCAGATCGGCTACCGCATCCGGAAATACGGGCTGTCCAGGGACCAGGATGGCGGGGACGGACCGGCTCCGGCGATGCCCTGAACGCGCGCCGGCCGGCCCGCCTCCCCGGAACCGGGGGGGGGCGCCCTTGCCGGCCGGCGTCCTTTTGCGTATGCAGCCCGCCCTGGAGGTCAGACCATGTCGCAACGCTGCAAGGATTTCGTGGACGTGCTGTTCAAGATCGCCGTGATCGCCGGCATCGCCGTCTTTCTGCATCTCTACGCCGGCGGTCGTTCTGTCGGGCGCTATCTCTACATCGCCAACGGCGAACTCGAATACGTCATGGACACCGCCACCGGCGTCATCTACCAGGGCGGCTATTCCATGAACCACATCACCGGCCAGGAGTCCTCGGGCGGCAAGCCGCGCAAGTGACGAACGCCGGGAGGCGGATCCCTGCCCTTTCTTTTATGTCAATAATAATATAAGCTATTATTAATATTGTCGATTGTCCCGCCGGGCGGGGCTATGCTATGAAAAGCATCGCCGCCGGGGCGCCTTCGCGCCACGCGGCGACGCCATTGGGAATCCCCGTAGCGAGACGCTCTTTTCCCCCTGGCGCGCGGACGCGGACCTTCCCGTGTCGCCGGCCCGCGCAGCGCGGACCGGCCATGACCGGGAGGCAGGGGCCCTTTCCGGGTGCCGGAAAGGGCGGGAAAACGAGGCTCGTAAGACGCGGCGCAGCACGCCGCCCGCCACGCGGAGGGGACATGACCCGGCATGATGGCCATCACGTAGTGTATCTCGGCTTCGACGACACCGACACCAAGACTTCGCCCAAGGGCACGGGGCGCTGCATCCGCGATTTCTGCGCCACCCTGTCCGGGGAGTACCGGCTGCGCTGCGTCCTGCGCCACCAGCTCCCCAAAAGGCCGGAAATCCCCTACACCAGCAACAACAGTTCGGCCTGCGCCGTCATCGAGGTGGACGACCCCGGCCTGGGCCGGCCTCTTTTCGACGCGGCGGCCGACTACCTGGCGCGGCACACCCCCGAGGGCAGCGATCCCGGGGTCTGCCTGTCCGCCCGCGACGGCGTCAGCGACGAACTGGTGTCCTTCGCCCTGGCCTGCAACGGCGGCAAGGTGACCCAGGCCGCCGCCATGGCCGCCGCCGCGAAAGCCAGTCTGGCCGGGGTGGGCGGCACCAACGACGGCATCATCGGAGCGGCCGCCGCCGTGGGGCTCACCCGGCACGGCTGGTGCGGCCGGTTCATCGAACTCGGGGACATGCGCAGCCTGCCCCACACGGTGGCTGTGGCCGACCTGTGGAGGCTGGGCATCCAGGTGGTGTCCGTGGACCGCGATCCCCTGACCCCCCTTGAACACGACACCGTCGCCACCGGGGGATGGCTGCGGCCCTCGCTGTGGGCCGGCCAGCCCGTGCTCCAGGTGCGCGCCGACGGCGACGGGCGCTGGGTGGCCGCCCTGGGCAAGCGCGCGGGGAAGGCGGCCTAGCGCATCCCCGCCGTTTCTTCCCGGATGGCGTTTTCCCCGCCGGGCGGGGCTCCACGCCGCATCCCGCCGGGGGCGTCGCCCCCGGCGGGATCACTCAGGAGCCGGTCTTTTCCCGGTAGCGGGCGGTGAACTCCAGCAGCGTCCGGGCTTGCCGCTCCATGTAGCGCACCCAGGCATCCAGCACCTCGCGGCCCTCCGGGGTGACGGCATAGACCCGCTTGGCCGGCCCCGTTCCGGAAGCGTCCCATTCCGAGGCCACGAGCCCCTCGTCCTCCATCTGCCGCAGGTGTCGGTAGATCATTCCCGGCGGGGCGTCGCCCTGCAGGAATCCGTATTCGCCGATGTGTTGCAGCATTTCATAGCCATGTGATTTTCCATCCAGAAGTGCCATGAGGATGGAGGGCTGCATGTAACGGTCCGGTTTCCCCGGGCCGATTTTTTCCGCCATTTGCTTCTTCTCCTTGACATAGGTGCTGTAAGCACATATGTAGTAATCAACAACTCATCAGGGCGAACCCGCCCTCCCATGGAGGTGGACCATGTCCAAGATTTTCGCGCGCGAGCGTCGCAAGATCGAGAAGGGCGAAAAGAAGCCGCGTTTCCGTGTGGTGGCTGCCTCGGGCGACATCAAGTTCTTCGCCGAGCACATCCGCAAGCGGGAATTGGAGGCCATCGCCGGGGCCATCGGCGCCGAAGTGGTGTATCTGCCCACCGACGCGGCCGGGACCGGTGGCGAGAAGGAATAACGCAACGAACGCACGGCGGATGCCGGGGGAAACCCCGGCGGGGCGCCGGGGAAAAGGCGGTTTTTTCCGGAAAGGCGCGTCGCGCCATCCCGGGGATACCGCCTTTTTCGCGTGGCGCGCCGGGAAAAACGGCAAATCGGACATGGGGGCTCAGGGCCCGCCGGGGGGAGCTCCCCCCGGCGGGTGATGGGGATGCGCGGGGCGCGGTTATTCGTCCTTGTACACGATGGTGCCGACATGCTCGCCGTCGAGGGCGGCCAGGATGTGGTCCGGGTGGCGCAGGGCGTCGATGACCTGGAACTGTTTGATGCACTTGGAGTGCTTGAGGAAGCGCAGCACCGGGCGCTCCACGATCAGGTCCTCGAGGTCGAGGGCGATGAGTTCGTCGACCGAGATGCGGCTGTAGAAGTCCAGGGCCCCGCGGTCCGCGGCCTTTTTCGGGTCGTTGCTGTAGAGGCCCTTCTCGTCCTTGAGATAGATCAGCGACTTCGCGCCGATGTTCTCGGCCAGCAGGAACGCGCCGCAGTCCGTGCGGTGCGGCGGGATCATGCCTTCCTCGGCCGGATGCTCGAAGAAGCCGTAGGGCGGGATGCCGGGGGTGATGGGGAGATAGCCGAGCTGGCAGAACATGGTGAGCTGTTCCAGGTGGTCGCCGTGGCCGATGCGCACGCCGCCGTTCTTGGAAAGGAGCACCGAGAGGATTTCGGCGTTTTGCGAGGCGACCTTGTCGCCGAGCTTGGAGAGGACGCCCGTGGGCATGCCGAGCTCAAGGCCGATGTTGTAGATGTGCCGGGCCCGGGTGCCGCCGCCGGTCATGAGGATGATCTTGTGCTTCTCCTTGGCCGCGATCAGCACGTCGATGATGGGCAAAAGGGCCTTGGCCCCGCGGTCCATGATGGACTGCCCGCCGATCTTGAGCACGTTGACATCCGGGTGCATCCGGAACACTTCCCGCTGGTTCTGTCCGGCGAGCAGCGCCCTGCTCACCAGGGATTCGCCCATCAGCGGGGAATCGATGTGCAACCGGCCGCTTTCCTGATCTTCCTTTATCAGCTTGCTCATTGTGCCACCTCGTTTTCGATTGACCTTGGGGGTAAGGCAATAATGCTCCTATATCCTTAAAGGTTATAGGGGGCAAGCCTAAAAAGAGGGCCGGCAGCCGGTTCTCCCGCAACCCCAGGGCGTTGGCCGTCGCGCAGGCCAGTGCGGAAAGGCCGCAGGGCCCGCGGTGGTGAACCACCGGGGCGACGGGTCGGGAACGTTGGTCGGCACGGCGGGGGGTCAGCCGGCGATGGGTGCGGGCAGGATTTCCCGGAGGGTCCGCCAGAGATCGTCGGCCGTGAAGGGCTTGATCAGGTAGGAGCTGACTCTGGCGGCGTCCGCTTCGGCGATGTTGTGGTCCAGGGCCTCGGCCGTGACCATGACGAACGGCGTGGCGCAAAGCGACCTGTCGCCGCGCACCCGGCGCAGCAGGTCGATGCCCTTCATCCGCGGCATGTTCCAGTCGGAGATGATGCAGTCCACCCGCTTGGTGGCCAGCACCTCCAGGGCCTTGAAGCCGTCGGCCGCCTCCAGCACCTCGGGCCCGTCCGGGCCGAGCATCTTGCGGATGATGCCCCGCATGACCTTGGAGTCGTCAACGACCAGGATCCGCAGTCGCTTTTCCATCAGCGCGGCCGTATGCCCTGTTGTGGTTGCGTCGCGGCGGTGCGACAAGGCTGCTTTTTGGATTGTTTCCGGGAAAATTGCAAGCGCCGGGGAAAAGCGGCCCGTCCGTCACGGGGCCGGGGCCACGGACACGGCGCATTTCCTGAGGAAGTCGCGGGGATGGTAGGACAGCTTGGCCTGCCGCAGCCCCTCGTCGCCGAGATCCTGCTCGCGGTTGACCAGGGCGTAGCCGGTGCCCGCGTCGGCCAGGAACATCTGGTTGATGGCCTGGTACACGCCCTTGAACCCCGGCCGGCCCTTTTCGAAGTGGATGACCAGCATGTCCGGGGTCAGGGCCTCGGCCACGGTGTAGGCGATCATTTCGCCGTCCACCCGGATGGCCCCGCCGAGAAGTCCCGGCAGGCGGTCCCAGGTCTGGAGAACCCGCACGATGGCCTGGTTCTCGGCCAGAAGCGCCCCGGATTCCTCGGGATCGCGCCAGGAGAACCACTGGCGCTGGAGTTCCAGGGTTTCCTCCACGCAGTCCGGGGTCAGCGGCTTGTATTCGTAGTCGTAGGAGCGCAGGAACTGGTTGAGCAGGTTCTTTTTCTTGTGGAACCGGTTGCCCCGCAGCTCCAGAAGGTCCGAAACGCCGTAGACGTAGTCGTAATGTTCCCGGGCCTCGGTGGTGCGCACCCGGTCCGGCATGGCCTCGTTCCATATCTGGCACAGCCGTTCGGGCACCCGGATGAAGTCGAGCCCCCCGGACAGGCAGGGGCAGGCCCCCCAGTCCACGTCGTCCCACGGGCCGACCGGCGCCCAGAAAACGTCCCGGGGCCTGGTCTGGAGAATCCACACGTGGCTTTCCCCGAACCGCCAGCGCAGACCGTACTCCTCCGCCCAGCCCCACAGGTTCCCGAAGCTGTAATCGGATACCTTCTGGGGACAAAGGGCCAGCCGCTCCAGGTACCGTTCCCGGCTGTCCAGGGTAATGTTTTCGAAACCGTCTCGCATTTCACGTCCTCGGTTTGGCGCCGCCCATGCCGAAGCGGGCCCAGTCGGCGCGGAGATAGACGCCAAGGCAGGCCATGGCCTGGACGGCCTGGGATACGAACATGGAAATCCAGATCCCCTCGGCCCGACCCAGGAGTCTATGCCCCAGGAACAAGGCCAACGGCAACCGTATGAACCATATAGAGGAGCCTGTTATGAGCATGGTGAACAGCGTCGCCCCGGCCCCGGTCATGGCGCCGATGAGGATGAGGCCGCAGACCGTGAAGGGGATGGCCAGCACGTTGTAGCGCAGGTAGGACACCGCCTCGGCCTGGACCTCGGGACGCGGCGAGAGGAACGCGGCCGCGTCGGGCAGAAAGGGCCACAGGGCCGCCCCGAGCAGGGTCACCGCGGCCACGCCCGCGATCATGATGCGCAGGCCGACCCGCCTTGCCAGGTCCGGCCGCCCCGCGCCGAGGAGGTTGCCGACGAGGATCGAGGCCGTGAAATTGAACGCCATGGGCGGCAGGAAAAGGAGCGACTCCACCCGCATGCCCGCGGACATGCCGGCCAGGGCGTCCACGCTGCCGGCCGGCAGGGAGCCGGTGATGGAAAAAAGCACCAGGTAGCCGGTGTGCCACACGATCTGCATCAGCCCCGACGGCCAGGCCACCCGAAGCAGGTAGCGGATGCCGCACCGCACCCAGCGCCAGGGGGGAAAGAGGGCGGGGCGCACCATGCCGGCCCGGACCAGGGCCGCGAGGTTGAAGAGCATGCCCGCCGTCACGGAGCAAAACGTGCTCCAGGCCACCCCGGCGTAGCCGCACTCCGGCAGGCCGAACCAGCCGAGCCCCAGGCCGAAGTCGCCCAGGGCGTTCAGGGCCGCCGCAAGCCCCCAGGCGTACAGCGGCACCAGGACCAGGCGTCTGGCCCGGAACAGGGCGTTGGCGATGACGAAGAAGGACTGGATGGGCAGCAGCCACAGGAAGACCGTCAGGAAATAGGCGGCCTTGGGTCGCATGGGCTCCGGGACCTGGAGCAGGCCCAGGAAGAGGTCGCGCCCGGCCAGACCCACGACCAGGATCAGCGCCGAGGCGGCGACGCCCAAAAGCAGGCACAGCCAGACGTAGCGGACGGCCCGGGCGGACCGGCCGGCGCCCTCGGACTGGCTGACGGCGGCCACGGCGCCGTTGGCCACGGCCGAGGCCACCACCTGGAAAAAAAACATGGCCTGGGCCAGCACGCCGATGGCCGCCTGGGTTTCCCGGTCGATGCGCCCGCCGACGTAGACATCGACGAACCCGATCAGGAAATTGAGGAACATCATGAGGATCTGGGGCCAGGCCAGGCTCCAGATGCCGCGAAAGCCGATGCCGGCGGCCGAGAGGCCGACGCTGTTTCCCATCATCCCCCCAAGGCGGTTCGTGGAAGCGACTGGCGTTACGGGACCCGGGCCGGCCGGTCAACTCCCCCTTTGCAGTCCGGGTTGCCAGAGGGTAAGACATCGCCAGCCGGACGCCAGCGGCGCGTTCGCGGCGAAGGGGAGGTGCGATGCGAGCATTCACGGCCGTGCAACGGATGCACATGTGGCTGGAAACCGAGGACGGCATGCTGCTGGGTCTGGGACGGATCCAGCTCCTGGAACTGGTCGAGGAGCTGGGCTCCCTCAACAAGGCCGCCGCGGCCATGGGCATGTCCTACCGCGCCGCCTGGGGGCGCATGAAGCAGACCGAGACCGTCATCGGCGAACCCCTGGTGGTGCGTTCCGGCCCGAAAAAAGGCTTCGCCCTGACCCCCCTCGGCCAGGAGATCGTGCGGCTGTTCCGCGCCTGGCACAAGGACGTGGAGGCCTACGCCCTGGAACGGGCCCGCGCGATTTTTCCCTGGCCCACCGAAGCCTATGTCGAGGGGACGCCCCCCCCTTCCGCGTCCGCCTCCTAGATCGCGCCCGTGTTCCTGAGCCTCGGCATCGCCCTCAAGTCCCTGGCCACGCACAAGGTCCGCACCCTGCTGGCCATGCTCGGGGTGTTCCTGGGGGCCTTCGCCCTCACGGGCGTGCTCCACGTGTCCCTGGCCATGGAGCGCAAGGCCGTGGAGGAAACCGAGAAGCTCGGCCCCAACCTGCTTATGGTCATGACCGGCAACATCCGTTTTCACCGGGGCGACATCCGCCCCGACGCTGGCAACGCCAACCTGAAGCTTTCCGACGCCGTGGCCCTTGTCCGCGGACTGCCGTCCGCCCTGCGCGGCGCGCCCTTTCTGGCCCTGCCCATGCCGGTGCGGGCCGGGGCCAGAAAGACCATGTGCCAGATGGTGGCCACCTGGCCCGACTACCCGGACATTCGCGGCAACCATCCGCAGTTCGGCCGCTTTTTCACCCAGGCCGAGGACGACGAGCGGGCCATGGTGTGCACCCTCGGCCGGGCCATCGCCACGCGGCTTTTCGGCTCGCCCGAGGCCGCCCTCGGGCAGGGCGTCTACCTCTTCCGGGCCCGGCTGCGGGTGATCGGGGTCATGGAGGAGAAGGGCTCGGACGTGTCCGGAACCAACCAGGACGAGCAGATCTTCGTGCCCCTGGCCACCTGCATGCGCCGCCTCTCCAACAAGGACTACATCCACGGCGTCTACCTGCGTCTGGCCGAGGGCGCGGACTTCGAGGCCGCCCGGGACAGCGCCGGCCACATCCTGCGCCGCCGCCACGGCATCGACGCGGCGCGGGGGCAGCCCGACGATTTCCGGGTCCTGACGGCCCGGGACACCATGCAGCTCAAGCAGCAGGCCCTGGAACTGGTACGCACCCTCGGCTACATCAGTTCGTCCCTGTCGTTCGGCATCGGGGGGCTTGGCATCGGCTCCATCATGATCCTGCTGGTGCGGGCCAGGCGGCTGGAAATCGGCATCCGCCGGGCCGTGGGGGCCCGGCGCGGGGACATCCTGCGCCAGTTCCTCGTGGAGGCCGGGGCCATGTCCGCCGTCGGCGGCGCGGCCGGCACCCTCGCCGCCCTGGCGCTTCTGGCCGTGGTCTACCGGGTGGGCCAGTTCCCGGCCGTCTTCGATCCCTGGCTCATCGCCGGGGCCCTCGGCGGATCGGCCGTCCTGGGGCTGGCGGCCGGAGCCTATCCGGCCTGGCAGGCCTCCAACGTCGAGGTGCTGCGCGTGTTGCGCGGCGCATAGCCAGGGGGCGGGCATGGCGGAAAAGTACCTGGTGGTCAGGGGCTCGGGGGGGCTTTCCAACCGCCTCCAGGCCGTGGCCGGGGGCATCGCCTACTGCCTGCTGACCGGGCGCGCCCTGGTGGTGGACTGGCGCGACGGGCTTTATTCCAACGACTTCGCCAACGTCTTCCCGCGCTATTTCGATCTGGCCGGGCTCGAGGCGGCGGACGCGCCCCCGGCCGGGGGAAGCGTCCACCCGCCGTTCTGGGAGCCGTGGCTGGCCGAGCCGGTGGCCGTGGAATACCTCTTCGACAACGACCACCTGCGGCCGGAAAACTACGCCCGGACCTCCATCGACGTGACCCGGCTCGACTATCCCCAGGACACCGTCGTGGCCTGGGCTCCGGACCTGCGGCTGGTCACGGCCCTGGCGCCGCTTTTGGCCGGGCGTTTCCCGGAGTACGCCGGCTGCGACGCCGGGACGCTTTTCCGCCGGCTCATGCTCCGCCACTGCCCGCCCCGGGAGGATATCGCCCGGGACGTGGCGGCCTTCGCCGAGGCCCGTTTCCGGCCCGGCGCCACCATCGGCGTCCACATCCGCCACACCGACCTCAAGAGCCCGCTGGAGGCCTTCGTCGCCGCCCTGCGCGCCCTGCCGGACCGGGAGCGGTCGGTCCTGTTCCTGGCCACGGACAACCGCTTCGTGGCCCGGTCCCTGGCCCGCCTGTTTCCGGGCCTGGTCGCCACCGAAAAGTTCTTCCCCCCGGACGGCAGCCCCCTGCACAGCTATTTCCCCGGCGTGGACAACGAGCGCAAGGGGCGGGAGGCCCTCGTGGACATGCTGCTTTTGGCCCGGTGCCACCGCATCATCCACTACGCGCCGAGTTCCTTCGCCAGGGTGCCCATCCTCCTGGCCGGCCTTCCCGCCGACCGCGTCACCGCCATTCCCTGACGGCGGGGCTAGAGGATGGGCGAGAGCAGCCGGCTCAGCATCACCCCGGTCTTGAAGAGGAAGGAACGGTCCTCGTAGTCGTCGGCCATGGCCCGCAGGCAGTGGGTGAAGTCGGCCTGGAGCATGGCCTCCACCTCGGCCACGAAGGCCGGGTCGACGACGGCCATGCTGATCTCGAAATTGAGCCGGAAGGAACGGTTGTCGCAGTTGGCCGTGCCCACCGAGGCCATGGCGTCGTCCACCAGGATGATCTTCTGGTGCAGGAATCCGTCGGCGTAGCGGTAGAATTTGACGCCGAGGGTTTCGAGATCGGAGAGGTAGGAGAAGGAGGCCAGGTAGACCATCCGGTGGTCGGGCTTGAGCGGCAGCATGATGCGCACGTCCACGCCGCGCAGCACGGCCAGTTGCAGGGCCGAGATGATCTCCCGGTCGGGAACGAAGTAGGGGCTGACGATCCACAGGCGCTTTTTCGCCGCGGTGATGGCCTGGAAGAAATAGAGGTCGCAGGATTCGATGTCGTCGGCCGGACCGGTGGGCAGCACCAGCACGGGCATGTCGCCCCCGGGGGCGGGGGAGAGTTCCCAGTCGAGGGCGGGCATCGTGCGGGTGGCCCAGTACCAGTCCTCGACGAAGGACAGCTGGACCAGGGTCGCCGCCGGCCCCCGGCAGCGGACGTGGGTGTCGCGCCAGCGGCCGAGGCGGGGGTTGCGGCCCATGTATTCGTCGCCGACGTTGTGCCCGCCGACGAAGGCCGTGTGGCCGTCGGCGACCACGATCTTGCGGTGGTTGCGGAAATTGAGCTGCAGGCGGTTGCGCCAGCCAAGGGTGGTGTTGAAGGCCGAAACCCGGACTCCGGCCTGACGCAGTTCGGCGAGGAACCGTCCGTCCAGTTCGTGGCAGCCGATTTCGTCATAGAGAAGGTAGACGGGAACCCCGTACCGGGCCTTGGCCACGAGCCGGTCCTTGAAGCGGCGGCCGGTGGCGTCGTCGCGGATGATGAAAAACTGCACCAGGACGTAGGCCGTGGCCGCGTCGATGGCCGCGAAGATGGCCTCGAAGGTCTCCCTGCCGTCGATCAGGAGGGACACCGCGTTGCCCCTGGTGAAGGGCAGCTCGGCCAGCCGTTCGAGCACCGGCACCAGATCGGGCACCCCCGGGGCGTGGGCGTCGGGGAAGGCCCGGGAGGCATTGAGCTCCAGGGCCAGGCCGCCCACCACCCGGTCGCCCTCGCGGCGCGAGGCCACGTAGCCCTGGAAGCGGTTGCGGCCGAAGATCCAGTAGAGGGGCACGGCCACGTAGGGGAAGGTGATCATGGCCATGACCCAGGCCATGGACCCCTGGGGGGAGCGGGCCGTGAAGAGCGCCCGGGCCGCCGAGGCCGCGCCCAGGACATGGCAGATGCCAAGCAGGATGAAAAGGAGCATGCGTCTCCCGTGGGGTTGGCCCGGGCGGCTGGAACGGAGACGGGAACGCGCCCGGATCGGTGGCCTTGGGACTGCCTTATACCCTGGCGGGGCCTTCGGCAAGAAACGCCTTGAAATGCTTTGACATCGAAATGTCGCCCCCCGGGCCGGCTCCTGCGGCCCCGTCAGGAGGTGATTCGCCGCGCCCCGCGTCAGTCGGACGCCTCGCGCTCCTCCCCGGGTTCGAGGTCGAGAACCTCCTCGCCGCCGATGTAGGGCATGAGGATGGGATTTTCCACGGCCTTGAGCAGGTTGACGATGGCCTGGCGCAGGCGGTTGATGTTTTCCACGATGAGGTTGACGTACTGCATGGTCTTTTCGACCTCCATGCGCTCGACGGCCAGGCCGAAGAGGTGGCGCATGGCGGCCGGGGCGAGCTTCGGCCAGGGACCGGGCACGAGCTGCATGGCCTCGGCGATCATGGCCGTGGCGATGTCGTCCTCGTTGTCCAGGAAGTCCTCGCAATCCTCCAAGATGAGTTCCGCGGCGTTTTTCATGATGGCCAGCACGTTGTTGCCGACGTGGGCCATGCCGCCGGCGGCCTTGGCCAGGGCGTCGCGCCCGAGTTCGAGGCGCTGCCCCACGGTCAGCGACACGATGCGGGCGCAGTCGGCCAGGAAGTCGGTTTCGTACCGTTCGAAGAAATTGGGCTTCTTGGAGTAGAGCATGATGAGCCCGAAGGCCTTGCCGAGGGGCTCGCGCAGGAAAAAGGACAGCCGGCAGCGGAAGCCCTCGAGGTAGGGCACGCAGTCGATGGATTCGCCGCCGCGTTCCGGGCCTTGCAGGTTGTTGGAAACCACGAACAGGGCGTTGGGGTCGGCCACCGAGCGCATCACCGGATGGTGGGGCAGGGTTTCCTCCAGGAACCTGACGAAGATGGGGGTCGCCCGGCCGGTGTGGGTGTTGGCGGCGATGTTGACCCAGTTGCCGTTCTCGTCGCGCAGGCGGCAGACGTAGAGGTCGACCTTGAGCTCCTTGAGCAGGATTTCGGCGCTTTGCTCCAGGATTTCGTCGGCGGTCTGGAAGTCCTGTCCGGCGTTGATGAGCTCGTAGAGGATTTCCAGCATCAGGGAGGTCTTGTGGTGGGCCTTCTTGAGCATGCCGAAGCGGTATTCGAGCTGCACGAAGCCGGGGTTGGCCCGGGAGAGCCCCTCGATGGTGTGGGCCTTGAGGATGTCGAGTTCCCGGCGGACGGCGGTCAGGGCCGTCAGCAGCGAGCCCCAGTCGGTGACCGGCTGGTCCGGGTCTTTCAGGGTGGGCACCAGTGGCAGCACGTCGAGGGAGGTCTTGATGGACAGCAGAAGGTCGGTGATGGCCTGGCGCACGGCGGGGGGCGCGGCCCCGATGATCTCCTCCAGCCGCTCCCGGGGGGAGAAGCCGGTGAGCAGCAGGGGCGTGGCCAGAGGGCAGGAGTCGGTTGGGGGCATGTCGCTTCCTTGGGCGTTTCGGCGAGGGCGCCGTGACGCCTTTTACCGTGTCATGCCCCCCGTGTCACCAGGGGTCAGAAGGTGACCGTGTCGAAGCGCATGGTCTCGAGGTCGACGATGAGCGCCTTGCCGGCCAGGGCCGCCTCGCGCCCGGCCAGGAGGCGCACCACCTCGGCGGCCTGGAGGGCGGCCACGGCCATGACCGCCGGCGACGGGCAGCCGAGCACCTCCTCGGCGGACGGTCCGGTGCCCGCGCCCCCGAAGAAGTCCAGGGGCGACGGGCCGCCGGGCAGCATCGTGGCGACGATGGCCGTATAGCCGGCCACGGCCCCGGTCACGAGGGGGATGCCCCGGCGACGGGCGGCCGCGGCCAGGGCCGGCCGGTCCTTGAGGCCGCCGAGGGCGTCCACGGCCACGTCCGCGCCTTGGAGCAGGGCGTCCATGCCGGTCTCGTCCAGGAAGTCGGCCAGGGCCGTGAAGCTCACCGAGGGATTGAGGGCCCGGGCGCGCTCGGCGGCGACCTCGGCCTTGGGCCGGCCGATGGCCGCGCCGTCCGAGAGCAGCTGGCGGTTGAGGTTGGTTTCCTCGAACACGTCGCCGTCGGCCGCGGCGATGGTCCCCACGCCGGCGCGGGCGAGGTTCTCGAGCAGGCCGCCGCCAAGGCCCCCCAGGCCCACCTGCGCCGCTTTGGAGGCGAGCAGCCGGGCCTGTTCGGCCATGGTGAAGGCCCGCAGGTTCCGGGCGTAGCGCAAGGGGCAGACGCCATCCTCCAGGGCGGCGATTTCCACCTGGCGCGGCGGCAGGCCGTGGTTGCGGGCCAGGGCCGTCACGGCCGCGCCGGCGAGAAAGCGGCCCGGCCGGCCGTCGGGATAGGGGGCGTCGTGGGCGGCGGCCGCGATGGCGGCCTTGAGGCTTGAATCGCGTGTCATGGTCGTCTCCGTGTGATGGAATCGGGCGCGGGCTGGGGAAACGGCCCGAAGGGGCCTTTTTCAGCCGCCGCCGATGGGGGGAACCAGGGACAGGACATCGCCCGGGGCCAGGGGCGTGCCAGGCTCCGCCGGCCGTCCGTTGCGCAGGACCGCGCCGACGGCCGCCCAGGGGATGCCGAGTCGTCCGGCCACCTGCCCGGCCGTCTCGCCGGGGGAAATCGGAAGAGTGCCTCCCGGCGGGGCGAAGGACGCCAGGGAGGCCAGGGCGCGCACGGTGATCGTCCCGGTCACGCCTCGCCTTCCGGCGTCTCGATCCAGCGGCCCAGGGCGGCGATGATCTTCTGGGCCTGGTCCCGGCTGGAAATGGCGAATTTGGACTGGACGCGGTAGGTGTCGCCGGATTTCTTGTAGCGCCGGATGGCGAAGCGGTCCGGGCCGTAGGTGTCCTTTTTGGGGTCCCACTGGACGAACCGGAAGAGGATGGTGGTCCAGGCGCCGCGCGAGAGGATCACCTTGTCGAGTTCCTTGGTCAAAAGCACGCCGTCTTCTTCGTAGTTGACGGTCAGATCGTCGATGGTTTCTGCCACGTTGCACCTCGGTCAGGGGTTGCCCGGCTGGTGTTGCAGCTGGGAATCGCGCTCGCGACGCCGTTCGTGGAGGCGCGCCGCGCGCCTGGCGGCCGCCTCGCGGTTGCGGCGGCGGTCCTCCTCGGTTTCCAGAACCAGCGGCGGCACGGCGTGGGGCCGGCGCTCGGCGTCGAGCGCCACGTACGTCAGGTAGGCGGACCCGGCATGGCGGGTTTCGCCGGTGATGGGGTTCTCGCACTCCACGCGCACCCCCACCTCCATGGAGGTGGCCCCGACCAGGTTGACGCTGGCCAGGAAGGTCACCACCTCGCCGATGTAGGCGGGCTTCAGGAAATCCATGCGGTCGATGGAGGCGGTGACCACGGCCGACCGGGCGTGGCGGATGGCGGCGATGCCGCCGGCGGTGTCGATGTGCTTGAGGATGACGCCGCCGTGGACGTTGCCGGCCGCGTTGGCGTCCGAGGGGAGCATGCGCTGGGGCATGACCACCCGGCTGGCCGAAACGGGCTTCGGGTCGAGGGATCGGTGCGGTGTGTCGCTCATTTTACGGTGTACCCCTTTTCCTTCATGCACGTATCGATGATTTCCTGGTGCCTGGCCTCGGCCGCGTCGGGGTTGCGGATCATGGCCGTGGAAACGAAGGCCCGGTTCTCGCACTGGTTGTAGTCGGCCTCGATGGTTTCCTGGGGGACGTTGTCGGAACGCGGGCCGGAGCCGGCGCATCCCCCGGCCAAAGCGGCCAGCAGGAGCAGGGCAGAGGCGGCGATGCAGCGGCGGGGCATGGGAGGAGCCTCCTTGGATGTGTCGGGAGCGCGGGCGGCCGGGATGGCCGCGAAAAACTCTTAGCGTCCCGAGGGGGAGGGGGTCAATGCGGGGATGGGCCGCCCGTCGCGCCGTCCGGGACGGCGGGGCGTCACGGCTGCTGGCCGACCAGGGCCTTCACGGCCGCGAAGCTCTCCTCGATGGTCTGGCTTTCGGCCACCTCCTGGCGCAGGAAGCCGTTGATCGGGCCGATCATGTCGATGGCCCGGTCGATGTCCGGATTGGCCCCCCGGGCGTAGGCCCCGATGTTGACCATGTCCTCGACGCGCCGGTAGGTGGCGAGCAGGCGGATGAGCTCCCGGCCGGCGGCCAGGGCGTCTTTCGGCGTCACGTCGGAGCGCAGACGGCTGACGCTGCGCAGCACGTCGATGGCCGGGAAATGTCCCTGGTCGGCCAGATCCCGGGTGAGCACGATGTGGCCGTCCAGGATGGAGCGCACGGCGTCGGCGATGGGCTCGTTGAAGTCGTCGCCGTCGACGAGGACGGTGTAGATGCCGGTGATGCTGCCGTTGGCGTTGCGGCCGGCCCGCTCCAGGAGCTTGGGCAGCTGGGCGAAGACCGAGGGGGTGTAGCCGCGCGTGGTCGGCGGCTCGCCGGCGGCCAGCCCCACTTCCCGGCCGGCCATGGCGAAACGGGTGACGGAATCCATCATGAGGATGACGTCGTTGCCCTCGTCGCGGAAGAATTCGGCCATGGCCGTGGCGGCGTAGGCGGCCCGCATGCGCAAAAGCGGGCTCTGGTCGGAGGTGGCCACCACCACGACCGACCTGGCCATGCCCTCGGGGCCCAGATCCTTCTCGATGAACTCCCGCAGCTCCCTGCCGCGTTCGCCCACCAGGCCGATGACATTGACGTCGGCCTTGGTGTTGCGGGCGATCATGCCCATAAGCGTCGATTTCCCGACGCCCGATCCCGCCATGATGCCGACGCGCTGGCCCTTGCCCAGGGTCAGCAGGCCGTTGATGGCCCGCACCCCGACATCCAGGGGATCGCTGATGCGGGGCCGGTCCATGGGCGCCGGCGCCGGGGCGAAAACGGGGTTGAAACGGGCCGGCACGAGGGGCTCGCCGCCGTCGACGGGATTGCCGAAGGCGTCGACCACCCGGCCGAGGTAGCGCCGGCCGACCGGGAAAAGGGGCGGGGTGCTGGTGTTGCGGATCAGCGTCCCGGGGGCGATGCCGCGCAGGTCGCCGTAGGGCATGAACAGGCAGGCCCCGTCGCGGAATCCGACCACCTCGGCGGGAACCTCCACGACCTCCCGGCCGTCGTCGGAAAGCAGCTGGCACACCGAGCCGACCGGCGCCTTGATGCCCCGGCCCTCGGCGATGAGCCCCACCACCTTGGACACCTTGCCGTAGGTCCGGACCGGGCGCATCTGTTCGAGCAGGGCCAGGGCCCCCTTGGTGTCAGGACGCGGCATCGGGGTCTCCCGAGGCGGCCAGGTGGGCGAAGATCGTCTCCACCTCGGCGAACCTGCTGCCGATGGAGTTGTCCACCAGCCCGTCGCAGCATTCCAGGGTCAGGCTGCCGGGAATCAGTTCGGGATTGGTCCGCACGAGCATCTGGCCGAGGTTTGGGCGTTCCTGCTGGGCCCTGGTCCACAGTTCCCGCAAAAGCGGCTCGTCGTCGGGATGCACGCCGACGGTCAGGGCGGCCTTGGCGTCCATGAGCTCCAGGGCCTCGGCAAGCAGGTTGCCGAGGATCTCCTGACGCCGGGCGTCGATGGAGGCGCCGATGGCGCGTTCCACGGCCAGACGCAGCAGGTCCAGGAAATCCTTCCTCTGGGCCTCCCACAGCTTGGACCGCTCGCCGGCCAGGGATTCGAGCATGGAGCCCAGGGAGGCCGCCATCTGGGCCAGCTCGGCCTGGACCTGTTCCCCGGCGGCGGCCACGCCCTCGGCGTAGCCCTCCTCCCGGGCCTGGATCTTGATCCGCTCGGCCTCGGCCCTGGCCTCGGCCAGGATGGCCGACGCCTTGGCCGTGGCCTTGCCCCGCACCCGTTCCCAGAACTGGGCCTCGACCTCCTCGAAGTGCATGGGGGACCGGCGCGACTCGAGCTCCGAGATGGTGGTCTCGGCCTCGCCGGTGGTGCCCGGCCCGAGGATGACCCGGCCCGTGAGCAGGCCGGCGTCGTTGCCGTCAGATAAAGACATCGCCTCCTCCGCGGCCGATGGCGATCTTGCCCTCGGCCTCCAGGCGCCGCACGGTCTTGACCACGTTCTGCTGGGCGGCCTCCACCTCGGCCAGGCGGATCGGGCCCATGATCTCCAGGTCTTCCTGGATCATGGAGGCGGCCCGCTCGGAGAGGTTCTTGAAGAACTTGTCGCGCAGCTCCTCGGAGGCGCCCTTGAGGGCCTGGGTGAGCTCCTCGTTGGAAACTTCCTTCAGGAGTTCGCGGATGGCCCGGTCGTCGAGGCCCTTGATGTCCTCGAACACGAACATGAGGTTGCGGATGTCCTCGGCCGTCTGGGCGGACTCCTCCTCGATCTCGGAGAGGACCTCCTCCTCGGTGGCCCGGTCCACGGCGTTGAGGATCTCGGCCACGGCCGTGATGCCGCCGACCTTCTTGCCTTCCTTGCCGCCCATGGCGATGAGCTGGTT
This sequence comes from uncultured Desulfovibrio sp., assembly GCA_964576235.1. Taxonomy (GTDB): domain Bacteria; phylum Desulfobacterota; class Desulfovibrionia; order Desulfovibrionales; family Desulfovibrionaceae; genus Solidesulfovibrio. The sequence continues at coordinate 53,394 of CAZNUQ010000003.1, read as the reverse complement.
TTGCAGCACCTTGTCCACTTCCATGAGCATGTCCTCGGCCACGGCCTCGAGCTTGGACAGGCGCATGAGCACCTCGGCCCGGACCCCGGAGGGCAGGTTCTGGAGAAGTTCGGCGGCCTGGTCCGGGTGGAGGTGGCCGAGGATGAGCGCCAGGGTCTGGGGATGCTCGTTGCGCAGGATCTGGGCCAGGATGCGCGGCGAGACGTTGCCGAGTTCCTGGAAGGGGGTTGGGCCGGTGTCGAGCTCGAGGGAGTCGATGATGTACTTGGCCGTGTCCGAGTCCAGGGTCTTGGTCAGCATCCGGCGCACCTGCTCGGGACCGCCCGTGACCATGTCCTTGCCGACCTGCATGGAGTCGTTGAATTCCCGGACCACTTCCTCGACCTGTTCCTTGGGCACGGTCTCCATTTCCATCATGGCCTTGGAAATGCGCGCGATCTCCTTGCGGTCGAGGCGCTTGAACACCTCGCCGGTGAACTTCTCGCCGAGCGCCAGGCACAGCACGGCGGTCTTCTGGGGTCCGGTCATGGCGGGCATGGGAAATTACGCCTCCTGGTTGAGCCAGATCTTGAGCAGGATGATGGCCCGGTCCGCGTTCGCCTCGAAAAGTTTCCGGGCCAGGTTCTTGTCCCGTTCCAGCCGGGGATCGCTCTCGATCCGGGGCGGGGTCCGCCGGCGGGGGGCCTCCGGGAGCGGCCGCGCCGCCCCCGCGGCCCGGGCGGGCGTCCGGGGGCGGTCCGGTCCGGTCCGCCGCCCCCGGGCCGGGGACGAGGGCCTGGGCAATCCGGGCTCGGGCAGCCTGGCCAGCGTCTCCACCGTCACGTCCTTGACCAGCCGGGGCCGGCCAAGGCGCCTGACCGCCGGCCTGGCCACCAGGACCAGGAACAGGAGGCACAGCAGGGCGTTGACGACCGGTTGGCCGAGGGCCATGACCAGCATGGCGAGCTTTTCCGGTTCGGCCGTGACGGACATGCCGGACTAGGCCTCCTGCTTGAGCCAGGCCTTGAGCAGCGTGACGGACTGCTCCACGTTTTCCTCGAAAAGCTGCATGGCCAGGCTCTTGCTCAGCTCGAACTGCCTTCCGGGCTCGAGCATGGCGGCTTCCTCGATCTCCTCGGGTTCGGCCAGGGCCAGGCGCGCCTCGCCTTCGGGCAGTCGTTCCAATGTCTCGATCTCCTCTTCCGTGACCCGGGGCCGGATCAGCGCCAGGACCACCGGGCGCACCACCAGGATGAGGAAGAGGAAGATCAGCAGGCCGTTGAGGAAGGGCTTGCCCAGCCGCTGGGCGTATTCCAGCATGGTCTGCAGCAGGCTCGGCTCGCCGGAACCGTCGGGCGCGCCGAACTCGAAGCTCGACACCTGGATCTCGTCGCCGCGGGCCGGGTCGAGGCCGGCCGCCCGGGCCACGACCTGCTTGATGCGTTCCAACTCCTCGGGTTTCCTGGGCACGAAGGCAAAGGTGCTCTTGCCCTCGACCTTCTCGTAGGTGCCGTCCACGATAACCGCGATGGACTGCCGCTTCAAGTCGCCGACCGGGGTGACGACGTTTTGCTCTTCCTTGTTGATCTCGTAGTTGGTGGTCCGGTTTTCCCGGCTGGACTTCTGGGTGGACTCGGTGCCGGAATACCCCTCGCCGCGGAAGTTGCTGTTGGGCACGGCCGCCCCGCCGCCGCGCGGGGTGGTGGTCACGCCGGAGGCGTCCACGGCCGCGGTGCCGGAGGTCGATTCCTCGCTTTTCTGTTCGCTGCGCACCACCGTGGCGTTGGGGTCGTAAAGCTCCTTGCGGATGGTGCGCTGGCTGAAGTCCAGTTCCACGTTGGCCTTGGCGATGGACCGGCCCGGGCCGACGATGGGCGTGAGCAGCTGTTCGAGGCGGTTTTCCAGGTTGGCTTCGAAGGTGTTTTTGTACTCGAACTGGGTGGTGGTCATGCCGTCGAGGCCGCCGTCGCCGCGCGGCTGGTACAGGGACTGGCCGGTGGTGTCGGTGATGGTGATGTGCTCGGGGGTGAGCCCCTCCACGGACATGGCGATCAGGTTGACGACGCCCTGAAGCTGCTTGGCGTCAAGTTTTTGGCCGCGCTTGAGGGTCAGGACCACCGAGGCCGAGGCCTTTTTCTGCTCCTCGATGAAAAGGCTTTTCTGGGGCAGGACCAGATGCACGCGGGCCTTATCCACCTGGGGGAACTCGGCGATGGTGCGCGAAAGCTCGCCCTGCAGGGCCCGGGTGTAGTTGATGCGCTGGACGAAATCGGTCTGGCCCACCTTGAGCTGGTCGAAAAGCTCGAAGCCCACGCCCTGGCCGTGCATCACGCCCTCGCCGGCCACCTTCAGGCGCTGCTCGTAGACCGCCTCGGTGGGCACCAGGATGGTGGTCCCGTTCTCGCGCAGCTCGTAGGGCGTCTTGGAGGCCTTGAGCAACTCCACCACCCGGGCGGCGTCCTCGGGGGCCATGTTGGTGTAAAGCACCCGCATTTCCGGCTGGTTGAGCAGGAAGATCATGACCAGGAAGGCGATCACCATGGAGCCGGCCAGCCCGGCCAGGAGGATGCGCTGGGCGGCGGTGCGGTTGGACCAGTACTGGATGAGCTTCTCGAAGGTCTGCTTGACGAAGGGGGGCATGGCGTTTCTCCTGGCGCTCGTCTAGTGGCGGATTGCGGACCCTAGAACTGGATCTTCACCAGCTCGCGGTAGGCGTCGAGAACCTTGCCGCGCACGGCCGTGGTCATCTGCATGGCGAGACCCGCCTTTTGCAGATTGATCATCAGTTCGTGCACGTTCTGCGTCTGTCCCGAGGCGAAGGACTCGACCATGTCGGCCTTGGCGTTTTGCATGTCGTTGACGCGCTTGACCGAGTCCGTGAGCATCTGGCCGAATCCCTCGGAAGGGGCGGCCGGCTTGGCCAGGGAGCGGGACACCCTGGCGTCGATGGTCCCGGACTGGGCCAGGGCGTTCTTGTAGGCGGACAGGGCGAGAGGGGAGATGGCCATGACGATCCTCCGTTAGCGCCCGATTTCCAGGGCCTTGTTGAACATGGTCTTCACCGTGCCGATGGAGGAGCTCGACGCCTCGTAGCTGCGCATGGCCGTGATCATGTTGGCCATCTCCTCGACCACGTTGATGTCGGGGTAGGCCACGTAGCCGTCGGCGTTGGCGTCGGGGTGCCCCGGCTCGTACTGCATGCGGAACGGCCGGTTGTCGTTGACCACGCCCGTGACCTTGACCCCGGCCAGGTCGCGGTCCTGGGCCGAGCGCATGGCCTTGGAGAAGGGCGTGTCCACCGGGGTGGACTCGAGCATGACGGACTTGCGCATGTAGGGCCCGCCGCCGTTGACCGTCCGGGTGGTCTTGATGTTGGCCAGGTTCATGGAAATGACGTTCATCAGGGAACGTTGGGCGGACATGCCCGAGGAGCCGATGTCCAGCGCGGTGAACAGATCCATGTTACTTGCCTCCGTCCGTGATGATCTTTTGCAGGCCGTCGAAGTCCTTTCTCGCCAGGTCGCTCAGGGCGTTGTACATCAGGGTGTTCTTGGCCATGATCGACATTTCCTTTTCCAGATTCACGCTGTCGAGGCCCTCCACCACCCGGGGCTTCCAGCCCATCGTCAGCTCGCCCTGGAAGCCGGCGGCGTTGATGGCCGTCGGCATGTGCCCGGCGTTGGTGCGGGTCACCTTGCCCCGGTCGTCGATATTGAGGGCGGCCTGGAGTTCCTTTTCGAAGTCCAGTCGGCGGGCCTTGAAGGACGCCACGTCCTGGTTGGCCAGATTGGTCATGACGACATTCTGACGCTCCAGGTGCAGGTCCATGACCTTCTCGATCAGCCCGATGTTTTTTGAAAACATTGTTTTCATAAGGTTTTCTCTCTGTTGTCGGGGCCTGGCGCGGGGCGGCGCGCCCCGCTCGCCCCCTTCATTGGGCAAGAAGCGTTCCAGGCCCGCGGGCCCTTCCGGGCCGGCCGGCATTTTTTTCCCGATGGTCGTTTCACTTTCTAATAAAAAAACGCGTCCCCCCGGCGGGATTCGCGTCATTTGGCCCCGTTGCGCCCGCCCAGGGGGGCGCTCCGCGTGTTGGCACAAGGCTTGCTTTGTTTCATGCGCCCGGCAAGGACGCGCCGCCGGCGCCGGCCTTGGGCCGCAAGACGCGAAAAACCAGGGCGCCCGCTCCAGCGGGGCCAACCGGCGACGCGCCCGACGCATTCCGGGCCGCCGAGAACGGAGGGGATGTCATGAGTGGTCAACTGGACTATGAAATCAACAAGGAACTCGGGGAATGCTACCTTTTCATGGGCGATCTGGACAAGGCCGAGGAATATTATTCCAAGGCCATGACCAACAACGGCGTCCATCCCGATCCCTACCTGGGGCTGGCCACCATCGCCGTGCAGCGCGGCGAACTGGATCAGGCCATGACCCTCTACCGCAAGGCTTCCAGCATCGAGGCCGATGACCGGTCCCTGTCCGGCATGGCCCTGATCGAGGTGGAGCGCGGCGAGACCTCCGAGGCCTTCACCCACTTCAAGGCCGCCTTGTCCCGGAATCCGGAGAATCTCGTGGCCCTCTTCGGCCTGGTCCGCCTGGCCCACGTCGAGGAGCGCCTGGAGGAGGTCCTGCCCTACCTGCGGGACTACCTCGCCGTCGACCCCCTCAAGCACGAGGTGCGTTTCACCCTGGCCGGCTGCCTGGTCAGCCTGGGCCGCCACGCCGAGGCCGGCGCCGAACTGGAAGCCATCCTCGCCCAGGACCCCCGGTACGACGCCGCCAGGGAACTGGCCGAGGAACTCAAGCGCATCGCCGCCTGAGCCGGCCCGTCCTCCGATTTCTCCCCTCCGCGATGTCCGGCCCCTCCCCGCGAGGGACCGGACATCCCGGCCGCAAGGCTTGCCAATCCCGGGCGGCTGTGGCACCTCGCCAGGAAAAAGCGAGGTCCAGCATGGATTTTCTGCCCATCCGCCGGGCGCTTTTGAGCGTCACGGACAAGTCCGGCCTTCCCGAACTGGCCCGGTTCCTTTCCGCCGCCGGCGTCGAACTCGTCTCCACCGGAGGCACCCGCCGGCTCCTCCAGGAAGCCGGCCTGGCCGTGACCTCCGTCAGCGACGTGACGGGGTTCCCGGAAATTCTCGACGGCCGCGTCAAGACCCTGCATCCGAATGTCCATGGCGGCATCCTGGCCGACAAGGACAACCCCGGGCACCTGGCCACCCTGAAGCAGCACGGCATCGCCGCCTTCGACATGGTGGTCGTCAACCTCTACGCCTTCGGCAAGGCCCTGGAGAAAAAGCTGCCGCTGCCGGAGATGGTCGAGCAGATCGACATCGGCGGCCCGACCCTCCTGCGGGCCTCGGCCAAGAATTTCTCCTCGGTTCTCGTGGTCCCGGATCCGGCCCTGTACCCGGAAGTCATGGACACCCTCGCCGCCAACGCCATGAAGGCCCCCCTGGACCTGCGCCAGAGGACCGCCGCCGCCACCTTCCGCCAGACCAGCGCCTACGACGACGCCATCGCCGCGTATCTGGCCGGCGCCTAGGGGCGCGTCCCTGGGGATACGCCGGTATTTTCAAGGGAAAATAGGTATTCAAGGGTGCCGCCCCCGAAAAAAGTGCGCTCTTTTTTCGAGGACCCGATACGGGCTTCCGGCCCGTGACCCGGAACCGCCGGGGGGCGAGGCGCCCCCCGGCCGTCCTAGGCCAGCATGGCCACGAGGGTGGCCAGGTCGGGCGCCAGGAAGTCCGGGGAATGCCGGGCCAGCTCCTCCATGGGGACGCGGCCGCTGGCCACGCCGGCGGTCAGGGTGCCCGCGGCCTTGCCCGTGGCCAGGTCCATGGGATGGTCGCCGGCCATGAGGGACCGGGCGGCGGGCGCGCCGAGGATGGCCAGGGCCTCGAGGAGGTGCCGGGGGTCGGGCTTGACGTGCCGGGTGTCGTCGCGGGCCAGGACGGCGGCGGCGTAGCGCGCCGCGTCGGGAAAGACGATGTCCACGGCGGCGCGGCAGTTGCGGGTGATGATGCCGATTTTGGTGCCGGCCCGGGCCAGGGCGGAAAGCGCCTCGCGGGTTTCCGGAAAAAGGCGGGCGCGCCGGGCCGCCTCGATCTCCTGGTCCCTGACGGCCCGGGCCACGGCCTCCAGGAAGGCCCCGGCGTTCCGGGAGGAATCCCGGCGGATCAGGCCGGCCAGCCGGTCGGCGTATTCCAGGGCCGGCAGGCTGGCCGGGGACGGAACCGGGTCCAGGTAGGGGGCCGCGGCTTCGGCCACGCGGGCCTTCATGGCCGCGAAATCCAGGACCAGTTCGGCCAGGGTGCCGTCGAAGTCGAAAACCGCGGCGTCGAGCGTTGTGAATGGCGTCATGGCGTTCGGTGCGAAGGGGCCGGCCGCGCATTGCCCGCCGGCCCGGTCGGGGTTATGCTCCCCGGGTTTGTAGACGGGGCGGCTCCCCGTGGCAACCGGCGCCAGGCCGGGAGCGGGTGCCGCCGGAACCTTTTGCCGCGATTACCACCATGACCGCAACCCATGATGTCATCATTGTCGGCGCCGGTCCTGCCGGAGCCACCGCCGCCCACGTGCTGGCCACGCGCGGCGTCGGCGTCCTCGTGCTCGACAAGGCGGATTTCCCCCGGGACAAACTGTGCGCCGGGCTGCTGACCTGGAAGTCCGTGGACGTGCTGGAGCGGGTCTACGGCGAAACGTCCGAAGGCCTTCTGGCCTCGGGGGTGTTCAACGCCGCCTCCTCCGGCTACCGCATCCGGTTCCGGGAGCGCACCATCGCCGCCGGGGACCTGTTTTATCCGTTCCATTTCACCAGCCGCCGGGTCTTCGACAAGCATCTGCTCGACCGGGCCGTCCGGGCCGGGGCCGATGTCCGCCTGGGGAAGGCGGTGACCGCCGTGGATCCGGCCTCGGACGAGGTGCGCCTCGCCGGCGGCGAGGCGTACCTCGCCCGCCACGTCATCGGCTGCGACGGCGTGGCCAGCGTGGTGCGGCGGGCCTGCCGCTTCGACGGCGGAGCCTGGCGGGGCGGCCTGGGCGGGGCCCTGGAGTTCTACCTGGACAAGGACGACCCGCTTCTGGCCGGGGCCGTGCACGAGGATCTGCGGGTCGGGCACCCGACGGTCTACGCCGGATTCCTGCGGGCCGGCTACGGCTGGGTGTTCCCCCACCGGGACCGGCTGGCCATCGGCATCGGCGGGCACAGCGCGGTGCATGCCCACGATTTCCGGCCGCGGTTCCGGGATTTCCTGGCCTTTCTCGGCCTGCCGCCGGAGTTGGCCGACAGGGCCAGGGGACACGGGCTGCCCTACGGCAACTATCTGGAGCGGCCGTGGCATGGCCGGGCGCTTTTGGCCGGCGACGCGGCGGGCATGGTGGAGACGCTTTTCGGCGAGGGGATCTACTACGCCCTGCGCAGTGGCGAGCTGGCCGGCGAGGCCGTCCTCGCGGCCCTGACCCGGGGGGCGCGGCCAGAGGCCGTCTACGGCCGGGGGCTGCGGCGCGACATCCTTCCGGAGCTGGTCTGGTCGCGCAAGCTGCGGCGCCTGCTGTTCGCCAGCCAGTCCATGGGGTTCCTGCCCCTGCTGTGCTTCGTGCGGGCCGGAGGGCGGCTCCTCGGAGAGATGGTCCACGGCGTGCGTTCGTACCGGCTGCTGGTGCGCCGGGCCAGGGGGCCGGCGTAGCGCGCCGGCTCTGCGGGCGTGTCGTCGGCGGAAGGGCGCGGGGCTAGACGGCCCAGGCGGCGCTTTGCCGGCGGGGGCCGGCGCAAAAGCGCATGGCCAGCTCGTAGGCCACGTTGACATCCTTCATGGCCTCCTCGTCGCCGCCGAGATCGGGGTGGTGCAGGCGGGCCATGTGGCGGTAGGCGGTCTTGATCTCGTCCACCGAGCAGGGATAGTCCAGGCACAGGATGTCGTAGGCGCACTTGAGGTTCATGCCGCCCTTGCGGGCGAGCTCCCGGGCCCGGTGCTGCCGCTCCCGGTCCATGCGGAATCCCGCGCCGGACCGTCCGGCGGTCCTGGCGTGGGGTCTGCCGGCGCCGGCGGCCGTCTGGCCGGGGGAGCCCCCGGTCTGCCCTGTTCCCGATCCGGCGGAGGCGCCGGCGGTGTACCCCGCGCCGTGGCCGGCCCTGGCCTCGCGTTCGGCGCCGGCCGCGCCGCCTGCCGTGCGGAAGGTGCCCTCGGTCCGGGGACGTTCCCGGGATGCGCCGGCGGACGCGCCCGCCGCCCGGAAGGCGCTTCCGCCGCTTCGGAAGGACCGGCTTTCGCCGGCATGGGCCTTTTCCCCGAAGGGGCGGCCGGCGCGGCCCTGGCCCGGATCGGGGCCGGCGGACCAGGCCGACCGGGCCTGCCCGGCGTCGGTCCGGGCCTCGAAGCCGGACTGGGGCTTGGCCCGGAAACGTTCGGAACCGGCCGGGCCGGCCGTGGACGAGGCGCCGGTTTTGCCGGCTGCGGAACCGGTCTGGGGGCGTTGGGTCCGGGCGCCGTGGGGCGGCGGGGTGGTTTTTTCCCCGAACCGTCCGCCGGCGCGGGCCATTTTCAGATTCCTGAGGACATCCTGCAGGTGGACGAGGATCTCCTGCAAAATGGTCCGGGTGCGGGTGAGCTGGATCTCCAGGGCCTGCCAGTCCGTGGAGGCATGGCCGGATCTGGCGTCACAGCCCGTCTTGCGTTGCGATTGCCTGTGCATGGTGTGCGCCCGCGCCCCCTGGAAAAAGTCGCCCCGCGTTCCCCTTTCTTGAGGCGGGAATGCGCAACGTGCCGGCATGTTACGTATTCGCGAGGAAAACGCTCCACGCCGCCTAACCGGTTCTACTGAATCGCCACCTTCAGCGCAAGGCGAATTTCCCCGCGCCTTTGGCGCTAGTGACAGGCGCCTGTGTTTTGAGGTAATATACAAGCAGTACGACATTGATCGTCTCGCCGGCCCGTCGGATTTTCCCGCGCCCGCGAGCGATTCCGAGGGAATCCATGAAGCCGACCGACGCCGAAGTCGCCAAACCCTTCGTCGACGCCACCAAGCACGTTTTGAGCATGATGGCCCAACTCGACCCCAAACCCGGCAAGCCCTACGTGAAAAAGGCCGACGCCGCCGCCGGCGACGTGTCGGCTATCGTCGGGTTGACCGGGGACCGCAACGGCAGCATCTCCATCAGCTTTTCCAAGAAGTGCGCCATTGCCGTGGTGAAGAACATGCTTGGCGACGACATCGCCGACATCATCCAGGACGCCAAGGACGCCGTGGGCGAGATCACCAACATGATTTCGGGACAGGCCCGGGCGGGGCTGAGCCAGCTCGGACTCAACCTGTCCTCCTCGACCCCCACGGTGATTTTCGGCGATAACCACACCGTCAGCCACATCACCTCCGGACCGGTGGTGGCCATCCCGTTTTCCACCGAACACGGCGATTTCACCCTGGAGTTCTGCTTCGAGTGATCCCCGGGCGGCCCGGCGCCGGGCCGCCCGGCCGTCGCGGGACATATCGACGGATGCCGCATGCCGATATCTCCGTCATGGCCTTCGCCCCTTCCCGGCCGCCCTTGCGTCCCCATGCCCATGCCGCCTGAACGCGCGCTCCGTGCCGTCCGTGGGTGGCGCCGCATCCCGGCGCTGCTCGCGTGCCTCGCCCTGCTGGCGCTGACGGCGGCCGCCGCCCTGGCCGCGCCCCCGGCTGCGCCGGACGGCCCGGGGAACGCGGACATCCCGGCCGGCGCGCCCTCCGACCGGGAGGCGCCTCCTCCGGCCAGCCTGGAGGCGGCCTTCTTCCGGCTGCCCAAAGGGGATCCTTCCGGTCGCGTCCTGGCGGTGCTGACCCTCGTGTCCGCCCCGGGCTGGCACGCCTACGCCGTGGGGCCGAGCGAATCCGGGCAGTCGGCCCAGGCTTCCCTGCGGCTCGGCGAGGCCCCGGCCGTGGCCCTGTTTCCTCCCGGCACGCCCCGGCAGGACCCGTTCGAACCGGAAAAGACCGTCCTGGTCTACGAGGGCAGAACCCCGATATTCGTGCCCGTGGCCGAGGCGGGCGGCGGCCCCGCGGTCCTGTCCGGCCAGCTCCGGGTCTTTTCCTGTTCGGACACGAGTTGCTGGCCCTCCTCCCTCGAGGTGCGCCTGGATCCGGCCGGGCTGGATCCGGCCGGCCTGCCGCCCGCCGAGACGGAACCCTGGTGGCCGCTTTTTTCGGCCCTGCGCAGCGCCGCCCTGGCCACGCCGCTCTCCAACTGCCCGGAGCCGGTCCTGCCCGTCGATGTCCGTTCCCTGATGGAACCGCCGGCCTCCCAGCCGCCGGCCCCGGGCGCTCCGACCCCGGCGCCCCCCCGGCTGGCCCCGCGCTTCTTCACGCCGGCCCTGGAAGTCTCCGGGCTGCTCAAGGCCGCCGCCCTGGCCTTCCCGGCCGGGGTCATCCTCAATTTCATGCCCTGCGTGCTGCCGGTGGTCAGCCTCAAGCTCTCGGGACTTCTGGCCATCAGCGGCGAGGAGGGGCGGCGGGAGCGCCGGCGGATTCTTCGCGAGCACAACTTCTTTTTCGCCCTGGGCATCGTCGCCTATTTCCTGCTCCTCAGCCTGGCCCTTGGCGCTTTCGGTCTGGCCTGGGGGGAGATGTTCCAGTCCCCGGCCCTGGCCATCGTGGTCTCGGTGGTGCTGTTCGCCCTCTCCCTGAGCCTTTTCGGCGTGTTCCACCTGCCGGTGGTGGACCTCAAGATCTCTTCGGGGGTCCGGGGGCACACCCGCCGCGGGGCCTTTCTGACCGGCGTCCTGACCACGCTGCTGGCCACGCCGTGCAGCGGCCCGTTCCTGGGGGGCGTCCTGGCCTGGACGCTTATGCAGCCCCTGCCGGTGATCATGACCGTCTTCGCCTCCATCGGCCTGGGCATGGCGGCGCCCTACGGCGTGCTGGCCGCCTGGCCGCGCCTGGTCCGGCTCCTGCCCCGTCCCGGCGCCTGGATGCAGGGTCTGGAGCGGGGCATGGCCTTCCTTCTGGCCGGCACCTGCCTGTATTTTCTGGCCCTGCTGCCGCCGCAACGGCTGCTGCCGGCCCTGGCGGCCCTGTGGACCACGGCGGCCGGGGCCTTTCTTTACGGGCGGGGGGCGCTTCTGGCCCAGAGCGCGGCCAGACGGCTTTCCATGGCCGTGGCGGCCCTGGTCGTGACCGGGGCCGGACTGGTCTTCGCCCTGGCCTACACCCCGCCGGCCGAGGCCCAGTGGGAGGCCTACGCGCCCGAGACCTTCGCCGCGCGTCTGGGAAAGGAAAACCTGGTGCTCGATTTCACGGCGGACTGGTGCCCGACCTGCAAGGTGCTGGAGCGCACGGTGCTCACCCCGGCCCGGGTCACCCAGTGGGGCGAACGCCACAAGGCGGTCTTCATGCGTGTGGATCTGACGCGCCAGACGCCTCCGGCCATGGCGCTCCTGCGGGCCCTTGGCAGCCAGTCCATCCCGGTGGTCGCCTTTTTCCCGGCCGGGGAAAAGGCCGCGGAGCCGCTCGTGCTGCGTGACCTCTTCACGGCGCGCCAGTTCGAGGAGGCCCTGGACAGGGCCTTCGGCGGAGCGCCGTCCAGGGAGCCGCGCCGGCCCTAGCGTTTCCAGCGGATTCTTGAAGCCGGTCGCGGCCGTGAACCGCATGGCCGCGTAAAAGGCGTGGGCGCCCGACCGGTCCCGGCCGGACGCTCTGTTGGAGGCGGTGCGCGATCGGCTGGTCTAGGGCTGCGCCTGGACCGGAGGAACCGGGGGGGGCGTGGCCGCCGCCACCGGATGCCCGCCGGTCACCTTTTTGGCCTGGACGAGCTTGAAGCCCTTGTCCAGCAGCTTGGCCGTCTCGCGCTCGCGCACCCTGGGGTTTCGCGAGCCGAGCACCACCGCCACGAGGCGGGTGTCGCCGCGCTTGGCCGTGGCGATGATGTTGTAGCCCGAGGCGCACACGAAGCCTGTCTTGAGGCCGTCGACGCCCTCGTAGCGGCCGAGCAGGGAGTTGGCGTTGTGGCGCTGGCGGTTGTTGTGGGTGAAATACTGCATGGAATGGATGGTCAGGGACTTGGGGAACTGCTCCAGGTAGGCCACGGCGAGTTTGAGCATGTCGCGGGCCGTGGTGAGCTGGCCGTCGGCCGGCAGGCCGTTGGGATTCATGAAGGCGGAATTGGACATGCCCAGGCGCTTGGCCGTGTCGTTCATCAGCGCCACGAAGGCGTCCACGTTGCCGCCCTCCAGGGAGTCGGCCATGGCCATGCAGGCGTCGTTGGCCGAGGCGACCGCGATGCCCTTGATGAGGTCCGTGACCTTGACCTGTTCGCCGGTGCGCAGGCGCATGTTGGAGCCGCCCTGGGTGGCGGCCCGGGCGGAAACCTCCACCACGTCCCAGGGACGCAGCTTGCCCTGCCTGATGGCGTCGAAGATGATGTAGAGGGTGAGAACCTTGGTGAGCGAGGCCGGCGGAATCTGGGCGTCGGGATTCTGCTCGTAGAGCATCTCGCCGGTGGACATGTCCCACAGCAGGGCGGACTTGACGGTCAGCGTGGGCACGGCGCAGGCCGCGCCGACGTCGCCTTCCTCGTTTTCCGCCTCGGGCCTGGGGACGGGCGCCACGGCCTTCCCGGACCGGCGGTGCTTTTTCCCGGAGCCGTCGGACGGAACCGCCCTGGCGGTCTTGGCCGCCCTGGCGGTCCTGGCCGCCTTCGGGGCCTTGGGTTTCGCGGGAGCCTTTTCGGAAGCGGCTTTCTTGGCCAGGGCCTGGCCGTCGCCGGCGAGGGGGGCGGCGACCAGGGCGAACATGACCAGCAAGACGGTGAAAACGGCGCGAAGTGACTGCTGCATGCGGACGCGTTCCCCTTGAAAGGCAAGAGTCGGAATCGGTTGGCGCGGCGCCCTCCGGCGACGCCGGATGCCGGCCGCGTGCGGGAATGGCTGCGCGGATTGCGGCGAAGCCAGCCTAATACCCGCGCCGTCTGGGAATGTCAAAAGCCGGGCCGCCAGCCGTTGCGCGTCGTGGAGGCTTGGCGTAGTATTGGCGCATATGGCGCACAAGGTTCCTCCTGTGCGCGTCAAACGCTGGAGAAGGCATGTCGCGGTTTCCTTGTTTCCTGCTCTTGCTGGCCGTCCTGGCCATGGCCGGTTGCGCCTCCCGCGGCCCGTCCGGTTCGAATGTGACCGTGCGCACGGCGGGCGACGCCCAGGTCTACGGAGTCTTCACTTCCGGCCGGATCGTCTCCGGGGGGCGCTGATCCCTGCCATGTCCGAGCATTTCGATTTCCCCGACATCCAGGAACGCCTGCTCAAATTGGAGGAGGCCTTCGCCGAGCACAACACCTACCAGTTCAAGAAGATCATGGCCGAATTGCGCCGGGCCGCCAAGATGCGGGCCAACGCGGCCGCCCTGTCCCGGGCGGAGCTCCTCGACTGCCGCAAGGATTCCGAGCGCACCCGCAAGCAGTACCTCGACCTCCAGGCCAAGCTCAAGACCGTGGTGGACCGCTTCGAGGGGAGCTTCACGGCCTTCGAGAAGTTCCGCAAGGCCATCCGCGTGGTGGAGATGATGCGTGCCCACGAGGACCTGCCGGCCATCCTCGACCGGATCAAGGAGCTTTTCGGGCTGCGCGCCGTGAGCCTGCTCCTCGAGGCCGAGGAGTTCGCCCCCTTCGACCCGCCGGGCGCCCGGCTGGCCCCGGCCGCGGCCATGGGCCGGGCCCTGGCCGAACTCATGCCCGAGGCCAGGCGGCCGGGGTCGTTTATGGGCTCCATCAGCGCCGTGCCCGATCCGGAATTCTTCTTCGGACCCGGCTTTTGCGCCGAGCGCAAGGTGCTGCTCCTGGGATCGTGCTTCATCTATCCCCTGCGCGACAAGTTCGGCCTCCAGAAACGCATCGGCATCCTGAGCTTTTTCGATTCCAACCCCGACCGCTACACGAGCGAGAAGGGGTCGGAGTTCGCCTCGCATTTCGCGGACATCCTGGGGTACACCATCGTCGACATCACGGACCGCAAGAAGGCCGAGAAGCTGCGCGAGGACGTGGAGCGCATGACCCGCCACGACCTCAAGTCGCCGCTGACGGCGGTGCTCACCCTGCCCCAGCTCCTGCGCCGCGACGGCAACCTGACCGAGCGCCAGGGGGACATGCTGAGCCTGATGCAGCACGCCGGCTACCGCATGCTCAACATGATCAACCAGTCCCTGGACCTGTTCCGCATGGAGCAGGGAACCTACGAGCTCACGCCGGCCAGCGTGGACGTGCTGCCCATCGTGGACAACATCGCCGGCGAACTGCACGGCGTCATCGAGGAGCGCGGCCTGATCCTCGAAGTCCTGGTCCGGGGCGCGCCCCGCCGCCCCGAGGACGTCTTCGCGGTGCGCGGCGAGGAAATGTTGCTGTACACCATGCTGTCCAACCTCGTGAAAAACGCCCTGGAGGCCTCGCCCGCCGGGGGACGGGTGGCGATCACCCTGACCGAGGGGGCCACCCTCGACCTGGCGGTGCGAAACGCCGGGACGGTTCCCCCGCAGGTGCGCTCGAAGTTTTTCGAGAAGTACGCGACGGCCGGCAAGAAGGACGGAACGGGCCTCGGAACCTACGGCGCCCGGCTCATCGCCGAAACCCATGGCGCGAAGATCGCCATGGCCACATCCGAGGCGGCCGGCACCACGGTGACGGTCTCCTTCCCCAGGCCGCGGGGGGGCCGGGGGGCGGCGTCCGGAGGCGCCGTCCCGCCCGCGGCCGCGTCCCGGACCGCGACGCGCTGACCCCGGGTCGCGCCGGCCTTCAGTCCCGGGCGGAAATCGCCTATGCTGCCCCGGTCATGAGCGCACTCCGTCCCGCCGTCTACGCCGTCACCGAAAAGGGCATCCGCCTCGGCCGCCGGCTGGCCGAGAGCCTGGGGGGGACGCTTTTCGTCCCCGAACGCCTGGCCGCCGCCTCCGGGGCGGCGGGCTACGTTTCGCTTTCCGGCCTCGTGGCCGAAACCTTCGGGCGGTATCCGGCCCATGTGTTCGTGTGCGCCTGCGGCATCGCCGTGCGCGCCATCGCCCCGCACCTGCGCGACAAGGCGTCGGACCCGGGCGTCGTCTGCCTGGACGACGCCGGACGCTTCGCGGTAAGCCTCCTTTCCGGCCATCTGGGCGGGGCCAACGCACTGGCCCGCGAGGTGGCCGGCGTGGTCGGGGCCGTCCCGGTCGTGACCACGGCCACGGACGCGGCCGGCGCTCCGGCCATCGAGATGCTGGCCCGGGAGGCGGGACTTCCCATGGAAAACGCCGTGGCCGCCCGGCGCGTCAACGCGGCCCTGGCGGCGGGCGGTCCCGTGGCCGTGTTCGACCCTTTCGGCCGCTTCGTCGTGTCCGACCCGGCGGCGGCGCGCTTTTTCGAATGGGTGGCCGCGCCGGAGCCCTCCGGCCCGGAGGATCCCCTCGTGGTCGTCGACTGGCGGCTCGGGCCCCATACGCCGACGCGGCTCTATCTGCGGCCGCGTCTGGTGACGGCCGGCGTGGGCTGCCGCCGGGGGACGCCGGCCGCCGATATCCTGGCACTGGTGGCGCGGGCGTGCCGGCAGGCGGGCATTTCCGCCGCGAGCATCGGACGCGTCGCCTCCATCGAGGCCAAGCGGGACGAGGCCGGGCTGCTGGAGGCGGCCGAGGCTCTCGACGCGGAGCCGGTCTTTTTTGCCGCCGGGGCGCTGGCGGGGGTGGCCGTGCCGCACCCTTCGGCGACGGTGGCCAAACGCATGGGAACGGGGAGCGTATGCGAGGCTGCGGCGATTCTGGCGTCCGGGGGCGGGAGACTTGTGGTTCCCAAGATGCGGACGGCGTGTTCCACGGTGGCTCTGGCCCTGGGCGTCTGACCGTCGTCGGCCTCGGGCCGGGCGACGCGGGGCTGCTCGCGCCCATGGCGGCCGAGGCCCTCGGCGCCGCCGCCATGGTGGTCGGCTACGCGCCCTATCTCGAGCTCGTGCCGCCGGAGCTCGTGGCCGGCAAGAGGCTCGTGTCCACGGGCATGACCGGCGAGGTGGCCCGATGCCGCGAGGCCCTGGAGGCGGCCGCCGCCGGGGTGCGGGTGGCCCTCGTTTCCAGCGGCGACGCCGGGATCTACGGCATGGCCGGGCTGGCCCTGGAGATGCGCGAGGCCATGGGACTGGCCGGCCGCGTGGATTTTTCCGTGGTGCCGGGCATTCCCGCCGTGTGCGCGGCCGCCGCCCTGCTCGGGGCGCCCCTCACCCACGATTTCGCGGTGATCAGCCTCTCCGACCTGCTCACGCCCATGGAACGCATCCGGCGCCGGCTGGAGGCGGCCGCCGCCGCGGACTTCGTCATGGCCCTGTACAATCCCCGCTCCCGGCGGCGGGCCGGCCACCTGGCCGAGGCCCTGGCCGTCGCCGCCCGCCATCGCAGGCCGGATACGCCCGTCGGCATGGTCAAAAACGCCTTCCGCGCCGGGCAGGAACTGCGCGTGACCCCCCTGGCTGCGGCCGACCCCGAATGGGCCGACATGCTCACCCTCGTGGTCATCGGCAACGCCTCCACCCGGATGGCCGGGGGATCCATGCTGACCCCGCGCGGCTACGCCGGGAAATATCAACTTATCGCATGATTCAAGACTGTTGGAGGTGCTCGCCCTCCGTCTTTTCCGGGGAATGCAGCCTTGACAGGCTGTCCTGGCTGGCCGTACACCCTCTAAGTGAAATATTATTCTTGGAAGGAGGTGTGTAGGGATGAAAAAGGCGTTGTTCGTATTGCTTTCGTGCGCGGCGTTGGTGGGCTTCGTGGGTCTGCCCGTGTTGCAGGCTGTGGAGGCCCCGGCGGACCTGACCATCAAGGCTCCGGCCGGCATGACCGCCACCCAGGCCGAGGTCGCGTTCTCCCACAAGGGGCACGCGAAGATCGACTGCAAGGTCTGCCATCACAAGGGCGAAGCCACCCAGAAGTGCGCTTCCGCCGGCTGCCATGACAGCACCGATCCCAAGGACAAGACCAGCGACCAGTCGTTCTATCGTGCCTATCACGACATGAAGAGCGAGAAGAGCTGCATCGGCTGCCACAAGAAGGAAACCAAGGGCCCGACCAAGTGCCCCGAATGCCATCCCAAGAAGGCTTCCTAGGCACCACATCGCGAGGCCGGGTGCCTATCCCCCCGGCCTCGCTCCAACCATCCCTGAGGCCTGCCCGGCCGAGGTGTTCCCATGCCCACCGATAAGCCCCTTCCCGACACCGACGAAGACATCATCGATCTGACCGACCTCGTGGAAGAAGGGGGCGCCGGCGGCGGAACTCCCGGCGACGACGGTCCCGTGGACATGAGTTTCGAGCAGGAGCTCGACGATCTGTTCGGCGATGTCGAGGCCGGCCCCGCCGCGTCCTCCGCCGCCGCGCCAGCGTCTGCCGGCGAGGCCCCGATCGACCTGGCCGGTCTGGAGCTGGGCGATATGGACGACGCCGAAGCCGGCGCCGAGGCCATCGA
>CAZNUQ010000003.1:11770-35881 GCA_964576235.1 uncultured Desulfovibrio sp. | reverse complement strand
TCGTGGACGACCTGCTGGGCGAGTTGCCGGCGGGCCCCGCCGTGCCCCCGGCGGGCGACGAGGCCCTGGATGTTTCCGGACTTTCCGAAATTTCCGTCCTCGAAGAGGGCGAGGCCCCCCAGGCTCCGGCCGCCTCCCCCGTGGCGGCTGCCGCGGCCGTCGCCGCCGGTGCCGCTGCCGTGACCGCCATGGCCGCCGCCGGCAAGGCCGGACCGGGCGTGGGAGGGGTCGACCTCGACGCCCTGGACCAGTTGATCGACACGGCCAAGGGCCCCCTGCCCGAGCCGGAAGCCCCGGAGGCCGGGGCGCCGTCCGAGGCCCTGGCCGCCCTGCGCGACCGGGTGGACGCCCTGGAGGCGGCCAATGCCGCCCTGGCCGGGAAATGCGCCGCCTTGCCGCCCGCGCCGGACGAGGACGCCCTGGCGACGGCCCTGGCCGGACGGCTGGAAGAGGCCCTTTCCGGCCGGCTGGAGGCGCTTCTGGCCGCCCGGATGCCGGATATCGACGCCGTCAAGGCGGAGCTGCGCGCCGACATCGAGGCGGCCCGGCCCGATCACGAGGGGTTGCTGCGGGATTTCAAGGCCGCCCTGGCCCCCGAATTCGACGCCCTGCGCCAGGAGCTGCCGGATACCGCGGACCTGGCCGGCAAGTCCGAGATGGCCGACGCCCTGGAAGGGCTGCGCCAGGCCGTGGGCCGTCTGGAGACCCTGGGACAGGACCGGCAGGCACAGTTCGACGATTTCGCCGCCGCCCTGGAAACGCGTCTGGCCGATCTGCGCCGGGAACTGCCCGGTCCCGAGGCCTTCGTCACGCCGAAGAAGCTGGGGGAGGCCCTGGCCGAGATGTGCGACACCGTGTCGGCCGAGGTTTCGGCCGCCCTGGAAAAACGCCTCGACGCCGTGGCCGACGCCGCGAGGCTCGCCGCCCGCGAGGAGGTCGCCGCCCTGGGCGAGGCCCTCTCCGGCCGTCTCGACGCCCTGGAGGCGGAGCGCACGGATCCGGACGCCCTGGCCAAGAAGGTGTGCGATATCCTGGCCCCGACCATGCCCGACATCGAATCGCGCCTCCAGGCCAAGCTCGGCCGCGACGATCTCGACGCCTCCCTGGCCGCGTTGCGCGCCGACATGGCGTCCGAGATGGAACGCGCCGTGCCCCGCGCCGCGGCCGCCGTCATTCGCGAGGAGATCGCCGCCCTGGCCAAGGAATTCCTCTAGGCCACACCGCGCGGCGTGCAGTTTCCGGCGGCCGGGGAGGCGTTCCCTTCCCGGCCGCCTGCCGTTTGCGGCGTTGTGGTTTCTCAGTCGGGGATGATGACGACGTGGACGCCGGGATAGGCGCACAGCTTGGCCAGATTCAGCCCATGGCCGAGGGAGGCGGGCACGAAGACCGACCCGCGAAAGCCCCCCGACAGGGTCCGCCACAGGTCGTTCTCGTCGCAAAGGGCCGTGGCCTCACCGGGGCAGAGGAAGAAGCGCCGGTCGAACTTGCGTTCGCCGCCCTTGGAAAAGAAAAGGCAAGGCCGCTCGTCCTCGGGCCCGCGCCCCTCCAGCAGGCCGCGCACCGTGTCCAGCAGGGCCTCCCTGTCCACCGGCTTGCCCATGGCCGCGTCGGCGCCGACGCCCGCCAGCCGCTGCCTGGAGTCCACCGAGATCACCAGGATCGGGATGTGGCGGGTGCTCTCGACGGACCGCAGCAGCCGGATGACCTCCTCGCCGTCCATGCCCGGCAGGCGCAGGTCCATGGTGATGCAGTCCGGCGGCCAGCCGGTGGCCAGGGCCAGGGCCTCGCCGCCGTCCCGGGCCAGGGCCACGGAATATCCGGCGGCGGAAAGGATCGTTTCCAGGTAGAGGCGCGCCGCCGGGTCGTCGTCGACCACCAGGATCCGGCCGCGGTGGGGCCTTTCGTCGACGACCAGGGCGCGCGGCAGGGGGCAGGCGGCCTTGTCCTCCTCGCCCGCCCTTCCCAGGGCCGGCAGGGTGAAAATGAAGGTGCTGCCCTCTCCGGGCTGGCTTTCCACCCAGATGCGGCCGCCGTGGCGTTCGACGATCTGGCGGCAGATGGAGAGTCCGAGCCCCGTGCCCCTGGGCTTTTCCGTCAGGGTGTCCCCGACCTGCCGGAATTTCTCGAAGACGCGCTCCTGGTCGCGGGGGTCGATGCCCGGCCCGGTGTCGGCGACTGTCACCCGGATATGTCCGTTCTCCGTCGTCGCCGCCACGCGTATCCCGCCGGAGGCGGTGAATTTCACGGCGTTGCCGACGAGGTTCAGGAAAACCTGCACCAGCCGGTCCCGGTCCCCCAGGACCATGGGGAGATCCGGCGGCATGTCCAGGGCGAGGTCGAGCCGCTTGCGGGCGGCCAGCGGGGCCAGCGCGCCCGCGGCGTGGGCGGCCACGGCGGTGAGGGAAATGGCGGCCATGTTCCATTCGCAGCGCCCGGATTCCATCTTGGCGATGTCGAGCACGTCGTTGACCAGTTCGGTCAGCCGCTCGCCCTCGGCCACGATGATGTCCAGGTTGTCGCGGATCTGCCCGGCCCCGCGCTGGGCCTTGGCGTCGGTGGGCGACAGGGCCGGCGCCACCAGTTCGCGGAACCTGCGCCGGATGATCTTGGCGAATCCCAGCACCGAGGTCAGCGGGGTGCGCAACTCGTGGGACACGGTGGAGATGAATTCGGTTTTCATCCGGTCCACCGCCTTTTCCGTGGTGATGTCGCGCACGAGCAGGATGATCGCCTCGTGGTCGCCCGCGGCGTCCTGCGTGTCCGAAGGCCGCAGGAGGGTGGCCACGGCCTTGCCGGTGCCGCCGCCCGCCAGGCTGACCTCGGCCGAGGCGGTCCGGCCGTTCGGTCCGGTGGCGCCGGCCAGATCGGCCAGGTTGGCCAGGGCCTCGGGGAAGGCTTCCCGGACGGTTTTGCCGGACACGTCGTCGGCCGTGCGCCCGAACATGGCCAGCAGGGCGGGGTTGTGCAGCGTGATCCTGCCGTCGGCGTCGACGACCAGCAGCCCGTCGGCCAGATTGTCGATGATGGCCTGGATGCGGGCCAGGGCGTCCTGGAGTTCGTGTGTCGTTTCGGAAACAGCCCGCTTGAGGTCGGAAACCAGGAGCGACAGCTGGTCGGCCATGGAGCCCATGGCCCGGGCCAGGACGCCCACTTCGTCGTCGCCGGTTTCCGGGAGGGCGGCCGAAAAGTCGTGGCTTCGGATCCTGACCGCGTAATCGGCCAGCCGCACCAGGGGCCGCGTCACGCTGCCGACCAGGACGTAGAAGACGGCCACGGCCACGGCGCACATGACCAGCATGAGCAGTTCCTGGCGCAGCACGGCCGCGTACATGACGCGCTTGATGCCGGCCTTGGCCATGCCCAGGCCGACGTGCCCGCCCGCGCCGCCGTTGATCGGAACCGTGATCTGGAGGCATTCCCCGACACCGGGGATGTCCGTCTCCCCGAAGGAGATGGCGGATTCCCGGCCGGCGGGCGCCGCCGGGTCCAGCGGCGGCGGGGACGTCCCGAGGGTGTGGGCCCGCATCCGCCCCGCGCCGTCGGCGACATACGCGTACCCGACGCCTTCGATGGAGAGGAAGCCCGCGATCATGGCCTGGAGCGCGTCGTCGTCGCCGGCGGCCAGGGCGCCAGGGCTGGCCGCGGCCAGGGCCAGGGCCATGGCCTGCCCCTTGCTCAGATATTCCTCGGTCAGGTGGCTGTGCAGGAGCCAGGCCGAAAGCAGGGCCGAGGCGTTGGCCGTCAGGCCGAACAGCACGATGACGGCGACGAGGGTTCTGCGGAAGATGATCGACACTGGCTTGGGCTCCGTTCAGGCGCGGGAGGTCCGCGCGGGCGGGGCGAATGTTACGCGGCGCGATGGCGCAAGGATGTCGAAGCGATGGGACAACATGCGGGCCTCCTCCGGGGCGCGACCGTGCGGGTGGCGTGACCGTCCGCCATTGGGGTCGCGCGTCGCCGTGATCGGAATGACGGTATGTAGTATCTAGGTTCTTTCGGGCGCCGCGTCAAACGCCGGCCCGGGGAAGCCGCGATCCGGCGGGGCGGCGTTGCGCTTTTCCGCAAGCGGTGTCACACAATCGTCACGTGGCATTCACCGCCGCGTCAAGGGGGCGTGTTTTTTCCTGCGTCGAAACTTCGAGGTGGCCGTATGTCCAGGGAGTGCATCCTGATTGTCGAAGATGACGAAGACATCGCCGAACTGCTCGTTTTCAACCTGAAGGCCGCCGGCTTCGCCGTCGAGACGGCCAGGGACGGCAACGAGGCCCTGGCCAGGGCCCGTCGCGATCCGCCCTCCGGCGTCATTCTCGACCTCATGCTGCCGGGCCTCGACGGTTTCGAGGTCTGCAAGGAGCTCAAGCGCGATCCCAAGACCGCCGGCGCGGCCGTCATCATGCTGACGGCCCGGGGCGAGGAGGTGGACCGGATCGTCGGCCTGGAACTGGGCGCCGACGATTACGTGGTCAAACCGTTTTCCCCCAGGGAGCTGGTGTTGCGGCTGCGGGCCGTGCTCAAACGCCACTCCCCGGACCCGGAGGCGCGGCGGGTGCTCTCCCGCGACGGCCTCGCCGTGGATCCCGGCTCCCACCGGGCGACCCTCGACGGCCAGGACGTGCTCCTGACCGCCACGGAGTTCCGGCTTCTGGCCGAACTGCTCCAGGGCGCGGGCCGGGTCATGACCCGGGACAGGCTGCTCAATGCCGTGTGGGGCTACGCCTTCGAGGGCTACGCCCGCACCGTGGACACCCATATCCGCCGGCTGCGCCAGAAGCTCGGAACCCGGGCCCGTCTGATCGAGACCGTCCGGGGCGTGGGCTACAGGTTCAAGGAGTAGGCCGTGGCCGGGAACGCCTCCCTGGGCTTGAAGGCCGCCGGGGCCTGCCTGGCCGTGACGGCGCTGGCCCAGGCCGTGGTTGCCCTGGCGCCGGCCGATGGCGGCCCGCTGTGGCGGCTGGCCGTCCATGCCGGAGCCCTGGCCCTCGCCGGCGGCCTTTTCTGGGCGCTCCACCGGCGCCTGGCCCGGTCCCTGGCCGAGGTCATCGGGGTGGCCCGGGCCATCGGCGACGGCGACTACCGCCGCCGGATCCACCTTTCTCCCGGCGGGGAACTGGCCGTCCTGGCCGAGGCCGTCAACCACATGGCCCGGGGCATCGGCGCCAACATCGCCACCATCACCGCCCAGAAGACCCAGCTCCAGGCCATCCTCGACGGCATGCGCGAGGGCGTGCTGGTGCTCGACGCCTCGGGCAAGGCGCGGGCGGCCAATCCGGCGCTACGGCGCATGGTCCCGGTGTCGGGGGACATCGCCGGCCGTCTGCCCATCGAGGTGGTGCCGAGCCCGGAGTTGCAGGCCGCCTGCGACCGGCTGCTCGGGACCGGGGAGGACGGCGCCCCGGACGCGGCGACCCTGGAGGCGGAGTGCGGCCCCGGCCGTTTCTGCGAGGTGTCCCTGGTGCGCCTGCCCCGGGGGCCGTCGGGAACAGCCGGCGATCCGGGCGCCGTGCTGGTCTTTCACGACCTGTCCGAGACGCGCCGGCTGTCCCGGGTGCGCCGCGATTTCGCGGCCAACGTCACCCACGAGCTGCGCACGCCCCTGACCTCCATCAAGGGCTACGCCGAGACGCTTCTGGCCGCGACGCCGGAACCGTCCCCGGAAACGCGCCGCTTCCTTGGCGTGATCCTGAAAAACGCCAACCATATGGCCAAGATGGTGGACGACATCCTGGGCCTGGCCCGGCTGGAGGAGGGGCCGTCCGGCGCTTCCGGCGCCCGGGCCGACGCCCGGGCCGCCCTGGCCGAGGCCGCGCGGGAATGCGAGCCCCTGGCCGCGGTCCGCCGGCTGGTCCTCGACATCCGGCTGCCCGACGAAGGGCCGGTCGTCGCCTGCGACCCCGGGCAGCTCGTCCAGGTCTGGCGCAACCTGCTTGAAAACGCCGTCCGGTTCGGTCCCGAGGGCTCCAGGATCGTGATGACGGCCACCCCGGACCCGGCCGCGGGGACGGTCGTTTTCGGCGTTCTGGACCAGGGGCCGGGCATCCCCCCGGAGGACCGCCAAAGGGTTTTCGAGCGGTTCTACAGGGTGGAGCGCCACCGTTGCAGGACTCCCGGCGGCACCGGCCTGGGGCTGGCCATCGTCAAGCACATCGTCGAGCGCCACGGCGGCCGCGTCTGGGCGGACCGGGGGCGCGGCGAGATGACCGGGGCGGCCTTCCATTTCACCCTGCCCGTCGCGGCGGGCCGGGAAGAGGCCGGCGTCCCGGCGGAAGCCGGGCCGGGAAATCCCGGAACGGCCGCCCCGTCGTCATGATTTTCCACGGTCCGGCCGCGACGGGCGGCCCGGACCGCGACGCGCCCGTGCCGCGAAAAGGACGGAAAGGAACGCCCCATGTCCGACATCGTCAAGATGGCCGCAAAAAGCCTCACCTTCTACTACGGCCGCTTCAAGGCCCTCCATGACATCAACCTCGCCGTCGACCGGAACCAGGTCACGGCCCTGATCGGTCCGTCCGGCTGCGGCAAGTCCACGTTCCTGCGCTGCCTCAACCGCATGAACGATCTCATCCCCGGCACCCGGGTGGAGGGGGGGCTCACCCTCGACGGCGAGGACATTCTCGCCCCGGGCCTCGACGTGGTGGAACTGCGCCGCCGGGTGGGCATGGTCTTCCAGAAGCCCAACCCCTTTCCCAAGTCCGTTTTCGAGAACGTGGCCTACGGGTTGCGCGTGGGCGGGGTGCGCGACAACGCCTACATCTCCCAGCAGGTGGAAAAGAGCCTGCGCAACGCGGCCTTGTTCGGCGAAGTCCGGGACCGGCTGCACGATTCGGCCCTGGGGCTCTCCGGCGGCCAGCAGCAGCGCTTGTGCATCGCCCGGGCCCTGGCCATCGAGCCGGAGGTGCTGCTCATGGACGAGCCGGCCTCGGCCCTCGACCCCATCGCCACCCAGAAGATCGAGGAACTCATCCACGAACTCAAAAAAAACTTCACCATCGTCATCGTCACCCACTCCATGCAGCAGGCGGCCCGCGTCTCCGACCGCACGGCCTTTTTCTACATGGGCAGGCTCGTCGAGGTGGACGCCACGGAAACCATCTTCACCCGGCCGTCCCAGCGGCAGACCGAGGACTACATCACCGGCCGCTTCGGCTGAGGCCCGGCCCCCGTCCTTCGCGTCCGCCCGGAGCGGCGAAAGCCCGCTTTGAATTCCCCGGAATTCCAGGTAGGGATGGACCGTATCGCCCGGGAGCCCGGTTGTTCGTGCCGACCCCCGTGCCGCATCCGCAACCAAAGGACGCACCGGCATGAGGTTTCCCCTGTTCCCCGTGAAAATCGGCCTGGCCGTGTGTCTGCCGGCCCTGGCCGCCCTCTTCCTCGGATTGTTCGCCGTGTCCCGTCTCGACGATCTGGCCGGCCGTTCCCGGTTCCTGGAAACGGCCAGGCTTCCCCGGGCCGATCTGGCCGCCGCCGTGGAACGGCGGCTGCTGACGGCCTCCCAGGCCATTCGCGGCTACGCCCTCTCGGGCGAGCGCGAGGCCCTGGAGCGGGCCAAGAAGGAACTGGCCCGGGCGGCCGACGCCCTGCACGACGCCCGGGAGGCCGCCTCCCGCCCGGGCATGCGGGAGCTCGGGGCCGAGGCCGAAAAGATCGGCTACTTTCTGGACGGCTACAAGAAGGCCGCCGAGGCCTCGGTGGCGGGAAACGAGCAGGTGGGCGAGGACCGCGCCGCCCTGGCCCGGGCGGCCGACGCCTATGCCGCCGCCGTGGCCGGATACGCCGAATTCCGCGCCGCCCTGTGGGACAAGGAGCTGGCGGCCAAGTATCCGGCGCCGGAGGCCCTGCGCCAGCACGCCCGGCGCCTCAAGGCTGCTCTTGCGGCCCAGGACGCCGGCCGGGATGTCCGGCTGGCGGCCGAGAAGGCCAGGGCCGACCGTGATCCGCGCCTTTTGGCCGAGGCCGTGGCCCGGTTCGACGCGGCCGAGGCGGCCCTGCGCGACTCCAAGGCCGGCGGTGAGGAGGAGGGCAGGCGCCTGGGGCCGGCCTTCGCCGCCCTGGCCGAGTACCGGCAGGCCGTGACCACGCTTCTGACCGACTGGGAGGCGCTCCGGGCCACCGGCCGCCAGATCCTCGAGGCCGAACGGGCCGCCCTGGCCGCCGCCTCGGAACTCGGCGGCGCCTCGCTGGCCGAAACCGCCGGGGACGCCGGCGCCCTGGCCGGCGCCCTGGTCGCGACCCGGTTCTGGCTCGGGGCGGCCGGCTGGATCATCCTGGCCTGCGGCGCGGGGTTCGCCGTGGCCATGGGGCTTGTCCTGGGCCTGCCGGCCCGGCGGTGCGCCGCCTTCGCCCGCGACCTCTGCGTGGGCCGCCTGACCGGCTCCCTGACGGTGAACACCCGCGACGAGGTGGGCCAGCTGGCCGAAAGCCTCCGGGAAATGGCCCGGCGCATGGGCAAGCGCCTGTCCCGCTAGGCGGTTTTGCATGGTCGCCCGCGCCCTGCTGCTCCTCGCGTGCATCGCCCTGGCCCCGGCCGGGACCGGCGCGCCGGACGCCCTCGCGGGCAGGCCGCCGGAGTTTCGGGGCCTGGCCTTCGGCACGCCCCTGGCCGTTCTGCCGGACATGGCGCCTTCGGACCGCTTTGACGGGGTCACCTTCGCCCGCCGGCCCGGAGACAGGCCGCTTCTCGGCGGGGAGTGCGCGACGGACATCCGGTACGCCTTTTCCCGGGCCGGGCTTTTCGCCGTGCGCATGACCCTTTCCGGCTGCGAGGGCCTGTCCGACCTGATCCGGGCCTACGAGGCCAAGTACGGCCGGCCCGCCCGCGAGGGCGCGCCCGGGGTCGTCCGCCTCGTCTGGCGCCAGCCCGTCCTTTCCGTGTCGCTTTCCCATTTCGCCCGGTCGGGCGAGACCGTGGTGGATTACGTCCACCTCCCGGAACTCACCCATGACGAGCGCGAGGTCTGGCAGAGCGCCGAGGACATCCGGGCCGTCGGCCCCGTCGGCTTCCGGGGGCTGCGCTTCGGCCGCGAGCAGGCCGACATCCCGAATCTGGTCCCGGCCTACCGGGAAGGCGCGGCCGTCTACTGCCGCCGCCGCGACGAGCGCCTGGAACTCGGCGAAACCCGGCTTTCCGATGTCCTGTACGGATTCTGGGGCGGACGGTTCTTCGCCGCCGTCATGCGGGCCCGCGACGCCGAGGATTTCGAGGCCGTGCGCCGGGCCTACGTGGCCAAGTACGGCGCGCCGCGGGCCGTTCCCGCGACGCTGGAGGAGGAGCTGGTCTGGAGCTGGCCCAAGGCCCAGATCGCCCTGTCCCGCGACGCCGACGGCGGCGGGCTCGTCATCCGCTACGCCGACGCGGCCCTTTTGGCCGAGGTGGTGGCCGCCGAGACGGCGGCCGGCGCGCCGCCGACACTTTCGGGCGGACTGCGCATCTTTTCCCGCACCGATCCACCCCGTTCCTTCCGCGGCGCGGCCTTCGGCTCCCCGGCCGCGTCCCTGCCGGCCGGCGAATACCTCTACGGCCACCGGGGCCGCAAATACTACCGCCGCGCCGACGAACGCCTGCGCCTCGGCGATATTCCGCTCTCCAGCGTGCTGTACGCCTACGACGAGGACCGGCTGGCCAGCGTCACCCTGGTGGTGGCCCCCTCGGGCGGCGATCCGCGAGGGGACCACGAGCGGGTGCTCGCGGCCTACGCCGCCAAGTACGGGCCTGCGGCCTCCCGGGAAGACGCCGAGGGCGGCGTGCTCGACGTGTGGTCCTGGCCGGGCGTTTCCATCGCCGTCAGCCGGCCGCGCGTCGGGCCCATGGAGGTGCATTACGTGGACGCCTCGCTGCTGCGCCGCCGCGAGGCCCGCATCGCCTCCAAGGCCCTGGGCGCCCTGGACCGCAAACTTTTCGAGGCCCCGGAGGCCGACGGCCCCCGCATCGAACGCGAAGCCGGAAAGGAGTAGCCCGCATGGAACGCGCCCTGTGCATTCACGGCCATTTTTACCAGCCTCCCCGCGAGGACCCCTGGCTCGGGCGCATCCTGCCCGAGGGGAGCGCCGCCCCGAGCGCCCACTGGAACGAACGCATCCACCGCGAGTCCTACGCCCCCCTGGCCAGGGCCAGGCGCCTCGACGGGGCGGGCCGCATCGTCGAGCTGCTCAACTGCTACGAATGGATGAGCTTCAACGTCGGCCCGACGCTCCTTTCCTGGATGGCCCGCTCGGCCCCGGAAACCTACGCCCGCCTCCTGGAGGCCGACCGCGAGAGCCGCAAGCGCCTGGGCCACGGCAACGCCCTGGCCCAGATCTACCACCATGTCATCATGCCCCTGGCCTCGCGGCGCGACAAGGAACTGGAGGTGGCCTGGGCCGTGGACGACTTCACGGCCCGTTTCGGCCGGGCCCCGGAGGGCATGTGGCTCTCCGAGACCGCCGTGGACGTCCCGACCCTGGAAGTCCTGGCCGACGCGGGCATCGCCTTCACCATCCTGGCCCCGTCCCAGGCCGAGGCGACGAGCGACGACGGCGCGGCCTGGCGCGGCGTCGACGCCGGCACCCTCGACATCTCCCAGCCCTACAGGGTGGCCCTGCCCTCCGGCCGGCCCATGGCCGTGTTCTTCTACCACGGCCCCCTGTCCCAGGCCGTGGCCTTCGAGCGCCTGCTCGCCGACGGCGAGCGGTTTTTTCGCCGGCTGTCCGGGGCCGCCGGCATGGGGCTCCTTTCCCTGGCCACCGACGGCGAAACCTACGGCCACCACTTCACCTTCGGGGAGATGGCCCTGGCCTACGTTCTCGATCAGGCGCGAAGCGGACGCGACGGACTGACCCTCACCAACTACGCCGCCTATCTGGCCGCCAGCCCGCCCAGGCGCTTCGTGCGCCTCCGCGAGGTCTCGGCCTGGAGCTGCGCCCACGGGGTGGAGCGCTGGCGTTCGGACTGCGGCTGCACCTGCGGCGGCCATCCGGGCTACAACCAGCGCTGGAGGGCGCCGCTGCGGCGGGCCCTCGACAGCCTCAAGACCCGGCTGGACGCCCATTTCGACGAGGCCGGGGCGACGCTGTTCACCGATCCCGACGGCGCCCTCCTGGCCTACGGCAAGGTTCTTTCCGGCCTCGTCGGCCAGGAGGCCTTCGAGGAGGCGTGGTTCGCCCGGACCGGGGCGGCCCGGGAACGCGGCGCGGCCTGGAAGCTGCTCGCCATGCAGTTCTGGGGACTGGCCTCTTTCGCCAGTTGCGCCTGGTTTTTCGACGAGATTTCCCGCCTGGAGCCGGTTAACGCCCTCACCTTCGCCCTGCGGGCCATGGAGTTGGCCCGGGCCACCGGCATGGCCGATCCCGAACCCGAGGTGACGGCCATCCTGGCCGGGGCCGTTTCCAACGACCCGGAGATGGGGACCGGGCGCGACATCTGGGAAAAACTGGTCCGTCCCCGCCGCGAGACGCCGCGCTCCCTCGTCGTCCAGGCCCTGATGACCCTCGCCCTGGAGGACCGCCTGCCCGCCGGCGGGGAATCGGCCGTGGCCGCCTGGCCCGGCGTGTCCGTGACCGTGAACCTCGAGGCCCCGGCCGGCGGCGTCCGCACCGGCGCGGCCATCATCCGCTACGCCCTGGAGACGGCCTCCGAGGATTACGCCATCGCCTTCCGGCCGTCGCGAAGCGCCGACCCCTTCGAGGGCTGCGTCACCATGTCGCCGGTCGGCGGAGGCGTCGAAGAGGGCGTCTGTTTCGGGACGGCGGGGCTTCCCGTCAACAAGCGCCAGGCCCTGGCCGACGCCTTCGCCCGCCGCGCCGAGGCCGTCTGGTTCGAAACCACCCTCGGCCGGGCGGCCACGGCCCGACGGCTGGTCACCGAACTCCAGGAGGCCCAGGACACCCTCAACCTCGCGCCGCTGTGGCTGCACCTGTGGCCGGGGCTCGTCTGGCACGACGTGTTCGAACTGCCGCTCCCCGGCCGTCGCGCCGCCCTGTTGCGCCTTTTTCTCCTGGAGGCCGGGCGCAACTCGCCGGTCAAGGCCGCCCTCGAGGCGCGGCTGGCCGCCGAGATGACCCGCCGCATCACCCGGCCGGACCCGGATGCCCTCGGGCTGGCCCGTCTGGTCGCCCGTTGCGCCGACCTGGACCTGCACCCCGACTGGTGGGCCGCCCAGAACGCCCTGTGGCAGCTCCGGCCGTTCCGGGGGACCATGGCCGAGCTGGCCCGCGCCCTGGGATTCGCCGGCTGACCGGCCGGGGGGGGAAATTCGCCCGGGCCCGTGAGGCGGTTTTTCGGAAACGGCGTCCTCAGGCCGGGGAGCGGGGGGAGGCGGCCCGAAGCGTCGCGGCCATGGCCTCGCGCACCTCGCGCCATTTCGTTTCCAGTTCCTCCCAGGCCGTGTCCGCGTCCCTGGCCGCCGCATCCTCCAGGCGCGAGACCTCGAAAAGACCGTCGAGCTTGGTCCTGGCCCCCAGCAGCTGGCCCACGGCCGCCCGCGTCCGGGCCTGGGCCGGGCCGGCGTGCTGGTGGTGGGCCACGGCCAGGGTGCCGGCGTAGACGGCCCGCCGGCCGGCCAGGAAGCCGGTCAGGTCCCGGGCCAGATCGTCGAACTGGCTGGGAGAGAAGCGGATGTCGAAAGGCGCGCCTCCGGCCAGGGCCCGGCCGCGCAAAAGATGGCAGCAGCCCGAAACCGACGGGCAGGGGCGCGTCGCGGCCAGCAGTCCGAAATCCGGTCCCGGGCCGTAATTGACCAGGGGGCGCACGGTGTGGCCGGCGTCGGGGGGGAGAAGGCGCACGTCGGCCGCCTGGACGGCGCGGGCCGCTCCCGGGGCGGCGGCCACGACGCGGACGCCGGCCACGTCGGCCAGGGGATCGGCGTCCAGGGCCGAAACGAGCCGTTCGAGCCACTCCGGCGGCAGGGTCACGTCGTCGTCCACGTAGGCGGCAAGATCCTGCGGACCGGGGCGGGCCTCGGCGGCCAGCCAGTTGCGGGCGGCCGGCGCGCCGACGTTGACCGGAAGGCGCAGGGCCGTGAACCGGCCGGGTCCGAAGCGGCGGGCGGCCGCCCGGCAGATATGGGCGGTGTCGTCCGTGCCGCCGTTGTCCAGGACCACGATTCGGGCGGGGCCCAGGCGGCTCGCCGCCAGGCTCGCCAGGGTCGCTTCCAGGAGTCCGGCCCGGTTCCAGGTATAGAGGAAGACGAACAGGCGGCCGGGCCGGTCGTCGAGATCCGCCCGGGGCGGCGGCCAAAGCAGGGCGTGCAGGCGCAGGGTCAGGCCCGGATGCCAGTTTTCCGCGCGCCACAGGCGCCCGAGCCGCGCGATGCCGGCCTCGGCCTCGCCGGTTTCGAGCAGTCCGTGGGCCAGGGCCAGGGCGTGAAAGCGCGGGAAGATGTCCCGGTCCACGGTTTCCAGGGCGGCCAACCCGGCCGCCTCCCCGTCCCAGGCGAAGGCGGCTTCGGCGGCCAGGCGCGGGCCGAGGGGCGCGAGGTCGGGGTCGGCGGCCAGATCGGCGGCCACGGACCGGGCAAGTCCGGGCAGCCCCCGGGCCAGGGCGTGGGCGAAGGCCTTTCCCCGCCAGAACGGCGCGGCTTCCGGGTCGGCCATGCCCGCCCCGAGAAAGGCGAGGGCGGCCTCAGGATCCCGGCCGTCGCGGAGGGCCGGCCAGGCCTCGGCGTTTCGCGGCCGGCGAAGCCTCCGGGCCGCGCGGGCCAGGAAGGCCCGCAGGCGTGGCGTGGCCGGTTCCCCCTGGCCTCCCGAGCGGCTGGCGGCCAGGGCCCGGGCGGTCAGGGCCGGGTCCAGGGGGGCGCGTTCGTACTGGAAAAGGGCCAGGGCCCGGGCCAGGCCGACGAGTTTCGGATGTCGCGGCAGGCTGGCCTCGAGGGTCGCGGCCTGGTGCCGGCCGAGCCAGTCCCCTTCGAGGCCGAAGGCCCAAAGGGGCGCGGCCGGACGCAGGGCGCCCGGGGCCGGATAGGGGATCGGGTCCGTGGGAGAGGCCATGTCCGCTCCTTGGGGGCCGGCGTCGCCGCGCCGGGGCATCCGGCGGTTTGACGAAAGCCATGTCGGCCATGTATCCGATTCCCGGCCGCTTGAAAATTCGCGTCGCCATGCCGCATGGCGACCGTTACGAGGAACTCCTATGCGCATTAGCCACTGCCGGTTTCCGGCAGCCTGCCTGCTCGCCGTCCTGGTTGCGGTTCTCGTCGGGGGGTGCGGGAAGTACGATGGCCTGGAACGCAACATGCGATACGTCTCGAACGACCTGTTGCGCCAGGATGCGGCGCAGGCCTGGGCGCAGGTCCGGGAGGCGCACGCCCGCTGGGGATCCGCCGGCTACGGCCGGGAGAAGGACGACGCGGCCTTCGCTGCCTATCAGGACGCCTACGCGCGCTACGCCATCGTGTACAACGAATTGCTGGACCGTCAGGGCAGGGGGCCTGCCGCGGGCCGCCTGCGCGCCGCGACCAACGAACTGCCGCCGCCTCCGCCCGGCGTCGCCGTCTCCTCTCCGGGAGACGCGCCCCGGGAACCGGCCGCCAGCGAACCCAAGACGCGGGAGCTCAACGACGCCACCGCCCCGGCGACGCCGGACACGGCCCCCCGGGCGGCCGCGATCCCGGCTTCCGGCACGGCCGGCGCGGCGGTTTCCGGAGAACGCTACGTCATCAGGCCCGGCGACAGTCTGCGGACCATCGCCAAACGCCACGGCGTCAGCGAGAAAAGCCTGATGGCGGCCAACGGGCTGACCGATCCGGACAGGCTCGCCGCCGGCAAGAGCCTGGTCATCCCCGCCAACTAGCCGGGATTTTTCCCGAACATCACGGGCCTTCGGTCAGCCGCCGAAGGCCTTTTCCATGGCCGCGAGAAGGGTCCGCAGGCGGTTTACGTAGGTATGCCCGGCCAGGACCCGTTCCCTGGCCGCCCTGGCGATGCGTTCCCGCTCGCCCGGGTGGGCGAGGTAGTGGCGGACCATGTCCGGGATGGCGCCCGGTTCGGGGTAGACCGCCGCTTCCCGGCCGACGGCGAAGAGTTCCCCGAACTGTTCCCTGGCGTCGGTCAGGACGAAGCCCCCGCAGGCCGGCACGTCGAACACCCGCTGGTTGACCGCCCCCTTCATCTGGAGGCTCGTGGTGTTGAGGTTGACCTCGCTTCGCGGGTAGAATTCCGGCAAATCCTCGTAATACCTGAGTTCCCCGATCCTCTTCCAGTCCCGGCCCGCCCCGGGCAGGACCGTCTCCCAGGCTTGGTCGCCGGCGACGAGCGGCGCAAAGGGCAGGAGTCCCCGCACGCAGGCCAGGCGGTAGGCCCGGGTGGCTTCCCAGGTCAGGGCCAGTTCGGCGTCGAGCCGGGCTTCCCTGGTGCCCAGGGCGTCGTAGATCGGGCCGCAAACCGGATGGCCGAGAAGGAACCGGCGGGCGCTTTTTTCCGGCGAGGCGGCGAACGCCGCGGCGGCTTCGGGCAGGGTCCGGGCCAGTTCCGGGAACGGGGCGAGCCGGGCCAGGGCCTTGCGGGCCTGGGGCACCATGGAGGCGCCCACGAACGAGGTCCGCGTCCGCCAGGGATGGCCGGGGGAAGCGGCGGCCAGGGGCCGGAAACGCTCCGGGTCCGTGGCCAGGGGCAGCCAGGCCGCGTGGGAAAAGCCCAGGGCCGCGAGCCCGGGCAGGCTGTCGGCGTCGTAGGAGAAAACCATGGTCAGCGGCGTGGCCAGGGCGGCGTAATCGTGGAGGATGAGCCGGGGGCTGTCCACGAACCAGGAGGCCAGGGGCAGTCCGATGTCGGCCAGCAGGCCGGCGAGCCGGCCGTCCCGGTCGAGCCCCAGGTGGTTGACGGTCAGGGCGAAATCCGGCCGGAACTCGGCCACGGCGGCCAGGATCGCCTCGACGGCCGCGGTTTCGCCGCGCCGGCCTGTGCCGGTTTCCACCCGGCGGCAGGCCACGCCCAGACGGGCGAGGGCCGTCTCGATCTCCCGGTACAGGAAATAGGGACGCCAAAGGAGCAGCACCCGGCGCGGCTCCCGGCCCGTGAAGCGCGGCCCGGCCAGCCGGTCGCGCAGGGCGGC
Source organism: uncultured Desulfovibrio sp. (assembly GCA_964576235.1). Classification (GTDB taxonomy): domain Bacteria; phylum Desulfobacterota; class Desulfovibrionia; order Desulfovibrionales; family Desulfovibrionaceae; genus Solidesulfovibrio. The sequence goes on along the minus strand of CAZNUQ010000003.1, from coordinate 19,866 downwards.
ATAGGCCGCGAGTCTGGCGGCGGCCGCCCCGTACCAGGCCGGGTCCAGGCGCGGGTAGACGGGGTGGGTGATGACCGCCAGCCGCCGGAATCCGGCGAGCCGGGCGGCGTCGGCCACGGCCGCGGCGGCCCGGTCGGGGTCGGCGTCGTCGAGGAAGGTGATGTCCGTTTCTCCGGCCAGGGAAGCCCGGAGCCCCGTGGCCGCCTCGATGGCCGCCTCGCGGTCGAGGACGAAGACCGGGCCGGTCTGGGCCCGGCGCACGGCCCGGATGCCGGCCCCCAGCCCCGCGCCGAGGAAGACCGGGAGGGCGCCGGGCGTCAGGGCGGCCAGGGCCCTTTCCCGTTCGGCCCCGGCCCCGCCCCGCCCGGCCAGATGCCAGACGCGGCCCCCCACCTCCAGCCGCACGTCGGCCAGTCCGCCGTCCGGGGCGGTCACGGCCGTGGCGGCATAGGCGGGACGGCGGTTTTTTTCCTGCATGGCGGCTACCGGACCTGGAGGATGCGGGTGACGGCCTTGCCGGGGATGCTGACGATGCCCTGGAGCACGCGGTAGACCATGTCGCCGAGGAGTCTGCTGCGGTCGATGGTCAGCTTGGGGTTGTCGAGGGGCCCGATGATGGTGGCCGGCACCTGTCCGCCGTCGGGCAGCGCGGCCGTGACCGCGAGGTTTATGGACTCGTCGCGCAAGTCCACGCTGCCCTTGCCCGAAACCCGCATGCGCGGCCCGTCGATGCGGAAGTCCTCGGAGCGGGCCACCCCGCCCCGGGCGAACCAGGACGAGGAAAACACGTCGAAGGGCAGGCGGTCCTGGGAGGCGGGTTCGCCGGGCTTGCCCGCGGACTCGCGCACCTTGAGGTCGCCCCTGGTGATCTGCAGGCTGGCGTTGCCGGCCAGGTTGCCGCGCAATTCCTCCTCGTTGGCGCCGCTCGTCCGGGCGGCCAGGATGAAGGTGGCCCCGCCCGAGGAAAGGGTGTCGCCCTCCGCCCAGTCCTTGAGGAAGCGGGCGCATTCGAATCCCTCGAGCTTGAGCTCGATGAAGGTCTTGAGGGCCGCCTCCCGGGCGTCGCCCCGGATCTCGGCGAAAAAGCGGCCGCCGTAGAATCGCGGCGACTCCTGGCGGAAGGTGAACAGCCCCCCCCGGGCGTTGGCCGTTATGGTGGTGGCGTCGAAGGTCACGTTGCCCTTCTTGAGCCAGCCGAAGCGCACGGTGAGGTCCATGGCCAGCTCCCGCAGGAAGGACAGGTCGAGGGGCTTGCGGCGCTCGGCCAGGGACGGCGGGCCGGAGGAGGGACGGTGCGGGAAATAGGCGTCGCAGTCCAGCCGGTCCAGGGAAAGGTCCCATTTGCCGCGTTTCGGGTCGTGCCGGGGCAGGGTGGCGTGGCCGGTCAGGGTGACATCGTCCACGGCCACGGCCAGACGCTTGAGGTCGAGGCTGTCCTCGCCGGCCGAGCCCGAGACGGACAGGGTCGCCCGGGTCAGGAGGTCGGCCGGGATCGTTTCCGGGGCGGGCAGGCCCCAGGCGGACAGGATCGGGCGGGGGGCAAGGCTGCCTGTCGCGAGGGAGAAGGACACGGCGTTTTCGCCGGATGCGCGCCAGATCCTGGCCGTTCCCGCGAGGCCTCCGGCGTCCAGGCGCAAGTCGCCGGCCGTGAATCCGCCGCCCGCCGCCTCGACGGCCAGCGGTCCGGCCAGGGACAGCCGGACCTCGCGGCCAGACTTGCCCGTCGGGCGCCAGAGCGCCGAGGCCTCGGTCTTGAACGGGCCGGACTCCTTGGGCCGGCCTGACTTGTCCAGGACGACGGGGCCGGTTGCCGCGAGCCGGACGTCGCGCAGTTCGGCGGCCGAGGCGGCCGTCACGGTGAGGGTCGCGTCGAGGTCGACGGAATCCGTTCCCTCGGGGGCTTCGTGGCCGGAAAGCTTGAGGACGGCCTTGGGGGAAGCCAGGATATGCCGCTGCTGCCCGCGCCCCAGGACGAGCTGCGCCGCTTCGGCCTCGACGGTGGCGGCCAGGGGGGCGGGCTTGCCCCTGGCGCCACCGAAGGCTTCCAGGTTCGCCTTGACCGTGACCGCTCCGGCCAGTCCGGCCCCGGGCAGCCGCGACGCCTCGGCGCCGGCCAATTGCAGGGAGGCGGTCAGGCGCCCCGAGGGTTCGCTTTCGAACCGGCCCGAGAGCCTGCCGCCGAAGATTTCCGCTCCGCCGATGGTTCCCTCCAGGCGGCCGCCGCCTCCGGCCAGGCCCAGGGCCACGTTGCGGGCCTCGACGCCGCGCAGCACGGCGCGGTCCACCCGCAGTTTCCCCTCGGTCCGGGCGCCGCCCGGCCTGTCGCCTCCGGCCGGGAGCGGGGGCGGCTGGTCCAGGTCCAGGGTGTCGGCGGCGAGATCGAAGGACAGCCGGGCTTCCGCTGCCGCGTCCCAGCCGATCTGGCCGCGAAAGGTCGTTCCGCCGAATCTGGCCTCCAGGTCGGAAAGCGAGACCCGCAGGGGCAGACGGTCGTCGCCGGGAGCCAGGGTGAAGGCGCCACGGCCTTCGAGGGGGGAGGCCGGGAGGGAGGCCGGTTGTCCGAGCAGTTTCGCCGCCGCCAGAGGGTTGGGGCTTTGGGCCTGGAAGGTTCCCTTGGCGCCGGTCGCGTCGAGGCGCGCCGTGACGTTGGCCCGGGTCGCGGTTTTGGTTCCGGCGGGGCCGGCCGGCAGCGGCTCCAGGACGGCGCGCGCGTCCGCGTCGAGGCCGGCGCCGTCCGGCGCCGGATTCAGGCGGACATCCAGGGAGACGACACCGCCGGGAAGCACGGCGGAAACGGGGTAGAGCCGCAGATTTCCGCCGCGCGAGACGGCCGTCGCGTGCCCGTCGGTCACGGCGAGCGGCCCCAGGGAGCAGCGGCGCAGCTCCAGGCGGGCGTCGAGGTCGAGGCCGGCCAGCCAGGGGGCGGGCCAGGGCCAGGAGGACCGGCCCGCCGGCAGGGGCAGGCGGCTGAAGTCCACCTCCTCGACGGTCACGGCGGCGTCCAGGGCCGGCCGCTCCCCCCGCCGCCAGGAGCCCGTGGCCGCGATCGCGCCCCGGGGCAGGCGCAGGCGCAGGGACGAGACGCGAAGACCCGAAAGGTCGGCCGTGGCCTCGATGCCGGCCTCGGCCGTCTCCGTTCCGGCGGCGCTCAGGACCGTGTCGGAGGCGGCCGGCGGCGACGGTGACGATTCCGGGGTGTCCGTGGCGGACACCAGGCTCGCCCCGGCCCGTCCCGGTGACAGCCCCAGGATTTCCCGCCAGGGTCCGGACGTGTCCACCGTGGCCGAAAGGGCGAGGAAGGCGGTCGGCGCCTCGGCAAGCCCCGTGAGCCTGACCGTGCCCGCCAGCCGCGTGCCCGGGGCGCGGGCGTCGAGATCCGAGAGGGTCAGCGCCCCGGTCGCGGGGTCGTATTCCGCCGTGGCCCTGGCGGCCACCCGGGTGGGGGTGGCGCCGCCGGGCGCCAGCGGCCGGGAGACGACCAGCCCCGACTCCACAAGGGTCTTGTGCAGGGTCAGCCCGCCGGAGGCCGCATCCAGCGAGGCCCGGCCGCGGACGTGGCATTCCAGGCGCGAATCGGGCAGTACGCCCTCGGCCGCGAAGGCCAGGGAGAAGTCGAAGGGCTGCCCCAGGCCCGTCTTGAGGCGCACTCCCGAGACGGCCAGATGCCGGCCGGACTGGGCGTCGCCGTAATCGACAGAGGCGTTTTCCACCAGCACGTCCCGGGGTTCCGGGGCCACCCGCCAGCCCGGCGGCGCGGCGGCCGAGGCGTCCCGGGGCGCGGTCAGATCGTCCCAGTTGGTCCGTCCCGAGGCGTCGCGCCGCAGGTGCGCCTCCAGGTCGATCAGCCGCACCGATCCCGGCGACACCACCCGGGCCAGCAGCGGCAGCACCCGGATGGTCATTTCCAGGCGACGGGCCGCGAACATCGGGTCGTCGCCGAATCCCGGGGCGTCGGCCACGGTCACCGGCCCCATGGCCAGGCCGAACCAGGGCGCGAGCATGATGGACACGTCGCCGTGGATGCGCACCCTCCGGCCCAGGGCGTCGGTCAGGGCCTGCTCGGCCACCCCGCGCAGCCGGTCCGGGCCGATCATCCGGCGGGCGGCCAGGGGCAGGAGCGCCGCGCACAGGGCGGCGAACACGAGCGCGAGGACGGCCCACCGGACGATCCGGCGCCGTTTGCGGGGAGGGGCGGGCATGGGTTGGGAGGATTGCATGGCGGAGGTGCGGTCGCGGGGCCACGTGGCCGCGTTGTATGGGCGGGACGCCTGGTCCCGTGTCCTCGAGGATCCTTTATGCGGATTCTACGGGCACCATCGTTGAATACCGGGTTTTCCCTGAAAATACCGTCTCGTTTTGAAAGGACGCCAGGCTAGAGGCTGACGCTGAACCCCGTGCGGCCCGGAAGTCCCCGCTGGGCCTCCACGATGCAGCGCCGCCCGTTTTTGGTCAAAAGGAGAAACGACGCCTCGGCTCCGATGTCGTCGACTTCCACGGACCAGCCCCGCGCCGTCATGTCCTTTTTGTAGAAGGCGGAGATTTCGGCGGGCGGGGCGCCTGTCTCGAAGGTCACCACCGTGGCCTTGGGAAAGCGGAACACCTTCTTGAATTCCGCGCCCGGAAAGACTCCCGCCTCGTTGCCGAGGACGGCGCGGTAGTCGTCCTGGGCGAAGGCGCAGACGGCGGCGGCGAGGGCAAGGGTCCAGGCCAGGAAAAGGCGCGCGGGAAAACGCCGGAACACGGGGAATCCTCCTTGATGGACGCGGTTTCTTGTGCCTCGAAGACGCCATGAAGTCAAAGGCGCGGCGGGGCCGGCGGGGTTGCCGTTTCCGGGAATCCATGTATGGAAGGGCGACGCGCGGCCTCCTCCAGCCCGCCGGCGCGGCCCGGCCACTTGAAAGCCCGGCCGATCCCCGGTATGCCGCCTTTTTTTAACGCCAAAGCCAAGGGCGAACCCATGTCCAAAGTCTATCTTCTCGGTGCCGGTCCCGGCGATCCGGGACTCCTCACGCTTCGCGCCAGGGACATCCTGTCCCGGGCCGACGTGGTGGTCTACGACTACCTGGCCAACAAGGCCTTCCTCGAGTTCTGCCGCCCGGACGCGGAAATCCTCTATGTGGGGAAAAAAGGCGGCGACCATACCCTGCCCCAGGACAAGATCAACGACCTGCTGGTGGAAAAGGTCAAGTCGGGCAAGATGGTGGCCCGCCTCAAGGGCGGCGACCCCTACGTTTTCGGGCGCGGCGGCGAGGAGGCCGAGGAACTCGTGGCCGCCGGCTGCGCATTCGAGGTCGTGCCCGGCGTGACCTCGGCCGTGGCCGCCCCGGCCTACGCCGGCATCCCCATCACCCACCGCTCCTTTTGCTCCTCGGTGTCGTTCATCACCGGCCACGAGGATCCGACCAAGGCCGAAAGCTCGCTCAACTGGGAGGCCTTCGCCCGGTCCGGATCCACCCTCGTCTTTTTCATGGGGGTGAAAAACCTGCCCCACATCACCGAAAACCTCATGCGGGCCGGCATGCCCGGGGACACCCCGGCCGCCCTGGTGCGCTGGGGCACCACCTGCCGCCACAAAAGCCTCGTGGCCACCCTCGCCACCATGCCCGAGGAGGCCGCCCGGCACGGCTTCACCCCGCCGTCGCTGTTTGTCGTGGGCGGCGTGGTGTCGCTTCGGGACACGCTTTCCTGGTACGAGAAGCGGCCGCTTCTGGGCAAGGGCGTGGTCGTGACCCGCAGCCGCGAGCAGGCCAGCGACCTGGTGCGCCTGCTGACCGAGGAAGGCGCCTGCTGCTATGAGTTCCCGGCCATCGAGATCGCCCCCCTCGACGACGCCGAGCCGGTGCGCCTGGCCATCGGCCGGCTCTACGACTACGACTGGGTGGTTTTCACCTCGGCCAACGGCGTCGAACGCTTCTTCGACGAGGTGGACACCCTGGAGCTCGACTCCCGCGTTTTCGCCGGCATCCGGGTGGCGGCCATCGGGCCGGCCACGGCCGGGGCCCTGGCCGGGCGCGGCATCCGGGCGGATTTCGTGCCCGAGCGTTTCGTGGCCGAATCCGTGGTGGAGGGCCTGCTGGCCCGAGGCGCGGCCTCGGGAAAGGTCCTCATCCCCCGGGCCAGGGAGGCCCGCGAGGTGCTGCCCGAAAAACTCTCCGAGGCCGGGGCCGAGGTGACCGTGCTGCCGGTCTACGAAACCCGCCCGGCCGACCAGGATCCGGCCGAAATCATCGAGGCCATCAAGTCCGGCGCCATCCGGTACCTGACCTTCACCAGTTCCTCCACGGTCAGGAACTTCTTCGCCAGGATTCCGCCGGAGGTCGTCGCCGCCGCCGATGCGCTCCGGATCGCCTGCATCGGGCCGATCACGGCCGCGACCCTGGCCGAGTTCGGTTTCACTCCCGACATCACCGCCGCCGCCTTCACGGTCCCGGCCCTGGCCCGGGCCGTCATCGACGACGCGAGGGCCAACCCGTGACGCTGCCCGTCGCCGTCCTCGTCTCGGGATCGGGATCGAATCTCCAGGCCATCGTCGACCGGATCGAGGACGGCCGGCTTCCGGCCCGCGTGGCCGTGGTCATCTCCAACAAGGCGGGGGCCCACGCCCTGGCGCGGGCCGAGCACCACGGACTGCCGACCCGCGTTCTGCCCCATGACGCATACCCGGACCGCGCCGCCTACGACGCGGCCCTGCTCGCCGCCGCGCGCGAGGCCGGCGCCGAGGCGGTGGTCCTGGCCGGATTCATGCGCATGCTGGGGCCGGATTTCGTGGCCGCCTACCGGGGCCGCATCCTCAACATCCACCCGGCGCTTTTGCCGAGCTTCCCGGGGATGCGCGGCCAGGGCGACGCAGCCGCCTATGGCGTCACCATTTCCGGCGCCACCGTCCACTTCGTGGACGAGAAGATGGACCACGGCCCCATCGTCATCCAGGCCGCCGTTCCGGCCCGGCCCGACGACGACGGCGAGTCCCTCGGCGCCCGCATCCTGGCCCTGGAACACCGCATTTATCCCCAGGCCATCGCCTGGCTGGCCACGGGGCGGCTCTCGGTCGAGGGCCGCAAGACCCGGCTGGCCCCGGCCGGCATTCCGCCGGCCGACATGGCCGGCTCCGGCCCCTGCCTCGTCAGCCCGCCGCTCGAACAGGGATTTTAGAGTCGCGTCCTCGAAGGGGAGCGTATGCTCTTTTCGGGGGCAACATAATTGAATGATGCCTTTTCCCTTAAAAAAGTCGTGTTTTTTAAGGGGCGCCATGCTGGGGCCGGGCCGGGGGGGGTGATCCCCCGGCCCTTTTTTTGTGACGGGGCTTCAAAAGGCGAAACCCTTTGGACGCCGGCGGCCTGTCGGCCTGGCCCGTCGCGCAAGGCCCCCTATTCGTACTTCTTGGCGTAGGCGGCGTCGTTGTAGAGGGATTCGCCGTGCTTGTCCTTGCCGAAGGTGCCGATGATCTTCTGGCCCTCGGGGGAGGCGACGAAGGAGATGAAGCCGGTCGCCAGTTCCGAGGCCGGCTTGCCGTCCTTTTGGGCGCACAGGGAATGATAGGTGTTGACGAGCTTCTTGTCGCCGGAGAAGAGCACCTTGAGCTTGGGCAGGTTCTTTTTTTCGGCCACCCAGGTGCTGCTGTCGGTCATGAAATAGCCGCCCTCGTCGTTGGCCCGCTTGAGGCTCGCGGTCATGAAGGCCTTGGTCACGACGTACCAGTCGCCGGAGGGTTCGATGCCGGCGTCCTTCCAGGTGTCCATTTCCTTTTTGTGCGTGCCGGAGTTGTCTCCCCGCGAGAAGAACTTGGCCTTGGCCGTGGCGATGGCCCGGTAGGCGTCGGCGGCGGTGGCGGCCTTGGCCACGCCGGCCGGGTCGGCGGCGGGGCCGACGATGAAGAATTCGTTGGAGCCGATCAGGTTGGAGCAGCCGGCCCAGCCTTCGGCCAGGGCTTTTTTCTCGGCCGCCGGGGCGTGGACCATGATCATGTCCACTTCGCCGGCCTTGAGCATGTCGAGGGACTGGCCGGAGCCGGCCTTGATCCAGTCGAGCCGGCAGCCGGCCTTGGCGCAGTAGGTTTCCCCCAGGACTTTGAGGAGCCCCAGTTCGCCCGGGCTGCC
>CAZNUQ010000003.1:0-11670 GCA_964576235.1 uncultured Desulfovibrio sp. | reverse complement strand
CCGTGACCAGGGGTATCCCCCGGCTTGGTCGGACCCATGAAAAAAACACGCTTCGTCGCCGCACTCGGCCGGAGATTGCGCCATCTGCGCCGGGTGGCCGGACTGACCCAGGCCGTTCTGGCCGAACGGGCGGGTGTGTCCCTGGAGCATCTCAACAAGATCGAGCGGGGCGCGGCCGCGCCGTCCCTGGCCGTCGTCGAGGCCTTGTGCCGGACCCTCGGGGTGGAGCCGGCCACGCTGTTCCTGTTTGTCGGCGCCGACGCCCCCGGGGGGGACGGCGAGGGCATCGACTGGGCCGCGATGCATGCCCGCCAGGGCCTTTTCCAGTTCGTTCCGGCAACGGGCATGGTTGTTGCCGCGCCGTCCCTGCGCCTGCTCCTGGGGTATGCCGGCAAGGCCAGACAGGAGCCTTTGGAGCCCTTTTTGGCCGGGGTCTTTCCCATGGCCTCCGAAGAGGTGGCCCGGGGCCTGGATGCCCTGGCCGCACCGGACGCACCCGGAGCCCCGCTGGCCCTTTCGGTGCCGTTTCGCCGGCGTGACGGCGAGACGCGCCGGGGCGCCCTGGCCCTGGAACGGCTGCGGGAGGAACCTGGCCGGGAGCCGGCCGTGCTGGGAATCCTGACCGACGTGTCGGAGTCCGTGCGTCTGGAACGGGTGGTGCGCGGCGAGGCCAGGATGATCGACGGCCGCGTCCGGGAACGCACCGCCAGGCTCTCCCGGACCGTGGAGCGCCTGCTCCGGGAAAACGCGGATACGGTGGAGCGGGAACGGCGCTACCACGAACTTTTCGAGCACGCCCCCCTGGGCATCTACCTGTCCACGCCGGAGGGCGCTTATCTGGATACCAACCCGGCCATGGCCCGTCTGCTCGGCTACGATTCGCCGGAGGCCCTGCGCCGCGAAGTGGCGGACATCGGCCATCAGGTGTACGCGGACCCCGCCCGGCGCCGGGAATTGCAACGCCTTCTGGACGAAAAAGGCAGCGTCGTCGGTTTCGAGGCCGCGGTGCGCCGCCGGGACGGCTCGGTGCTGGCCACCCGGCGCGACGTGCGGGCCGTCACCGACGATTCCGGGCGTGTCGTGCGCCACGAGGGCTTCGTCCAGGACATCGCCGCCCAGGACACCGCCGCCCGGCATATGCGCCGTTACGCCCGCATCGTCGCCGCCTCCTCGGACATGGTGTGTCTGATCGATGCCGGCGAGCGCTTCCTTTTCGTCAACGACGCCGTCGTGTCCGCCTTCGGAAAACCCCGGGAAGCGATCATCGGACGCCGCGTTTCGGACTTCGTGGACAAGGAGACCCATGATAGCGTCCTGGGCCCCCGTTTCGCGCAGTGCCTGGCGGGCCGGCCGGTCCATTTCGAATGCTGGATGCGCCTGGCCGGCCTCGGGCGCCGTTTCATGAGCGTGCATTACACGCCCTGGGTCGAGGAGGGCGGCGAGGCGCGCAGCGTCGTGGCCAGCGTGCGCGACGTGACCGACATCAGGATGGCCGGCGAGGAGTTGCGGGAAAGCGAGAAGACCACCTCCATCCTCTACCGGGTTTCCAGCGCGGTGGCCTCGGAGGACGACATGGGCGTCCTGTACCGCACCATCCACAACATTCTGGGCGAGGCCATCGACACCCGGGAATTCTTCATCGCCCTGGCCGACCGGGAAACCGACCGCCTCGAATACGCGCTTTTCGCCAGCGCATCCGAGGCGCCGCCCCCCCCCGTGACCGACCTCGGCGCCCACACCCCCCCCTTGACGAAGGAGAATTTCAACGATTTCAAGGAGACATCCGTTCTCCTCGAGGTCATGCGCACGGGGCATCCGCTGCTCGTCACCCGCCGGGGCATGCGCCTGACCGGCCTCTCCTGGCCTGGCCGCGTGCCCGAGGTCTGGCTCGGCGTGCCCATCCGCGTCCGCCAGGAGGTGCTCGGGGTCATGGGGGTCATGCACTTCTCGGATCCCGGCCGCTACGGCAAGAAGGAGGCCGATCTCATGCTGTCGGTGGCCGAGCAGCTCGCCCTGGGCGTGGAGCGCCGGCGCAACCTGGACGCCCTGCGCGCCGCCAAGGAGGAGGCCGACCGGGCCAACCAGGCCAAAAGCCGGTTCCTGGCCGGCATGAGCCATGAAATCCGCACGCCCATGAACGCCATCCTGGGCCTGACGGAAGTGGCGCTGCGCACCGAATTGAACGGGGAGCAGCGCGACTACCTGGAAACCGTGCACGATTCGGCCCGGCATCTCCTGAACATCCTCAACGACATCCTCGATTTTTCCAAGATCGAGGCCCGGCAGATGACCCTCGACGTGGTCGATTTCGACCTGCGCGAGGTGTTGCGGTCCGTGGTCAAGACCCTTGCCGTCGGCGCCCGCAAAAAGAATCTGGAGTTGTCCCTCGACATCGCCCCGGAAGTGCCCCGCCACCTGCGGGGCGATCCCGGCAAGGTCCGCCAGATCCTGGTCAATCTCGTCGGCAACGCCATCAAGTTCACCTCGGCGGGCGGCGTCTCGCTTGGCGTCCATCCCGAGGGGAACGTCCCGGACGGGCGTCCCGGACTGGATTTCGAGGTGACCGACACCGGCATCGGCATCCGGCCGGAGATGCTTGCTCTCGTTTTCGAGAGCTTCCGCCAGGCCGACAACTCCACCGCCCGGCAGTACGGGGGCACGGGGCTGGGGCTGGCCATCAGCCGCGAGCTCGCCGAACTCATGGGCGGCGGCATCCGCGTGGAATCGACGCCCGGCGTGGGCAGCCGCTTCATTTTCACCATCCCCCTCGTCCCCGGCCAGGCCGCGCCGGCCCCCCGCCCCCCGCGTCAGCCCGGCGCGTCGCTTCCCCGGGAGCGCGCGTTGCGGATCCTTCTGGCCGAGGACAACCCGGTCAATATCAAGCTCATGTCCATCCATCTGCACAAACTCGGTCACGATTCCGTCATCGCCACCTCGGGCGAGGCCGCCCTGGATCTTCTGGCCGCCGAACCCTTCGACCTGGTGCTCATGGATATCGAGATGCCTTCCATGGACGGGCTGACCGCCTCGCGGATCATTCGCGACGGCGGCCGGGAAGGCCGGCCCGTGCGGGACAAGGCCATCCCCATCGTCGCGGTGACGGCCCACGTCTCGCCCGAGATCCGTCAGGCCTGCCTGGACGCGGGCATGGACGCCTACGTGGGCAAGCCCGTGAACCTGGACGAACTGGCCGCCACCATCGACCGTATCGCCCGTCCGGCGGACGGGGGGCTCCCGCAGGGGACGGCGGAGCGGGGCCCCGCCCCGGAGACGGCGGGAAGGTGCGCGGAGAACGGGCCGCTTGGCGTGCTGGATCTCGACTGGGCCTTGTCCCGCCTGGGCATCGACAGGGGGGCCTTCCAGCCCATTCTGGCCATTTCCCTGGACGAGTTCCGCAAGCGGGCGGAGGCCGCCCGGATCGCGCTGGCGGGCGGGGACATGCCCTCCCTGGCCATCGACGCCCACACGCTCAAATCCACGGCGGCCACCATCGGCGCGGGCGAGTGCCGCGAGCTCGCGACCGAGCTGGAACGGGCGGCGGCGGCCGGAAACGCCGAAACCGCCTGGGCCCTTCTTTCGCGGCTGGAGGCGGCCTACGCCACCGTGCGCGCGGCGGTCTCCGGCCTTGACGCGGCTTGAGATGAAATGCCAAATTCCCGAGTCAGCCAACCCAGTCCCGCGTGACTGGACAGGATGATCGCCATGCCCAAACTGCTCGTTGCCGATGATTCGATGTTTCAACGCTTCCAGTCCGTCAAGGTGGCCAAGGACTGCGGTTTCGACGTGATCGAGGCCCGGGACGGGGACGACTGCCTGGTCCGTGGCCGCGAGGAACGGCCCGATGTCATCCTGCTCGACCTCAACATGCCCGGTCCGGGAGGATTGGCCGTCATGGAGGCCCTCGTCCGGGAACTCCCGGAAACGCGCATCGTGGTGCTGACCGCCGACATCCAGGAGACCACGCGGACGCGGTGCCTGGAACTGGGCGCGCACGGCTTCCTCAACAAGCCCGTGGAGCCCGATTCCCTGCGCCAGCTCCTCGCCTCCCTCGTCTAGGCCCCCGTGCCGGAAAAGCCATGACACTTTCCTCCTTGCAGCTGGATATCCTCCAGGAATTGATCAATATCGGTGTCGGCAGGGCCGCCGGCATGCTCAACCGGCTGGTGCGGACCCACATCCAGCTCCAGGTGCCGGTGCTGCGCGTGCTCACCCCGACCCAGCTGGCGGCGATGTACGCCGGCCGGACGGACACCGTGTTCTCGGCCGTGCAGCTGTCGTTTTCCGGCGAGTTCACCGGAGTAAGCGCCCTGATCTTCCCGCCCGAGTCCGCCTCCAAACTCGTGGCCGTGATCCTCGGCAAGGAAGCCATGCCCGAGGACCACGACATGCGTTGCGGCACCCTCCAGGAAGTGGGCAACATCGTCCTCAACGGGGTCATGGGCTCCATCGCCAACATCCTCAAGGAGCCCCTGCGCTATTCGCCCCCGGATTTCATCGAGGCCGACATCGGCGGCATCGTGGGCCGGGAAAACGGCATGATCCTCGTGGCCCGCACCCAGTTCAGCATGAAGGACCACCTCATCGAGGGCGAGGTGCTCATCATTTTCAGCCTGTCCTCCTTCGACTCCCTCCTGGCCGCCATCGACTCCCTGAGCGAAGGCTGATCCGTTCCCCCCGCTCCCGCTCGCGGCCGCCCCGCGTCACGGCCGGCCGGGGCCGTCGCCGGCGCGGCTCCCTCTCCGGAAGGCCTATTCCCCGGCCGCCTTCTTCATTTTCCTGAAGATGGTGGTGCGGTCCAGCCCCAGGCGTTTGGCGGCCTCGCCGACCGAGCCGAAATGGGCGATGGCCCGTTCCAGGTAGTCCCGCTCGAAGGTGGCGACGACCTCCTTGTAGGGGCGTTCCCAGTCCGGGATGTCGGGGAAGGCGGCCGGGCCGCCTTCGGGCGGCGGCGCGGCGGGCTCCGGCTGGGAGGAGGGCAGCAGGCATTCCTTCACGCGCATGGGCGTGGGCAGATCCTCGGAGGTGATCTCCCCGTCGCAGGTGATCACCAGCCCCTCGATGAGGTTTTCCAATTCCCGGACGTTGCCGGGCCAGTTGTAGTGGGCCAGGATGCGTTCGGCGTCGAGGGTGAGGCCCGTGCGCTTGCGGTAGCGCGAGCCGAACCGCTGCAGAAACATCCGGGCCAGGGGCAGGATGTCCTCGGGACGGTCGCGGAGGGGGGGGATCTCCAGGACCGCCACCCGCAGCCGGAAGAAAAGGTCGCTGCGAAACGTCCCCGCCCGGACCTCGGATTCCAGGTTGCGGTTGGTGGCCGCGATGACCCGCACGTTGATGCGGCGCGGCTTGCTCGACCCCACGGGGGTCAGCTCCCGGTCCTGGAGCACGCGCAGGAGCTTGGATTGGAGGGGCAGCGGCATCTCGCCGATTTCGTCGAGGAAGATGGAGCCCCCCTCGGCCATCTCGAAGAACCCCACCCGGCCCTTGGGCTGGGCTCCGGTGAAGGCCCCGGGGGCGTAGCCGAACAGTTCGGACTCGATGAGGTTTTCCGGGATGGAGGCGCAGTCCACCTTGACGAAGGGTTTTTCCCTCCGGGGGCTGGCCTCGTGGAGCATGCGGGCGAAAATCTCCTTGCCGACGCCGGTTTCGCCGAGAACCAGGGCCACGGCGTCGGTGGCGGCCACGCGCCGCAGCAGGTCGAGCAGGCGCTTCATGGCCGAGTTCTCGGCGATGAAGCTGGTGACGCCCCCCCCCTCGCGGATGAAGAAGTCCATCTGGTGCTGGTAGGTCTCGATGAGTTCCTGCTGGCGGGAGATGCGCTCGCGCATGCGGTCCATGAGGGTGATGTCGCGGGCGTAGACCACCACGAGGCTGACCCGGCCGTCCGGGGCGCGGATGGGTTTGCCGTCGATGGTCATGGAGCGGTTGTCGCGGGTGACCTGGATGGAGGAGGCGGGCCGCCCCGTGGCCACGATTTCCGGGGTGATGGGGGCGATGTTGAACAGGCCGGACTGCTGGAGCTCCTCGACGTTCTTGCCGACGAGCTCGGTCCTGGTCATGCCGGTGAGGTGCTCGTAGGCGGCGTTGACCTTGAGGGCGTAGCCTTCGCGGTCGGCGATGAAGACCCCGTCCTCGATGCTGTCGAGGATGGCGTCGAGGTGCGCGGCTACCGGGTCGGACGGGCTTTGTAATTTTTTTCTCAAAACAACCCCCGTTTGGGCCATGGATTGTCCCGTTTTTCTCAATCCCTGCGAATTCCCCCTGTGCAATACCGCAACTCGTGGCAAAAACGCAACATGGGGCGTAAATGCCAACCATATGATTTTTCAAGGCATGCCCGGAAGTTGGCCGAAAAACAAGATGCGAATTTGCAACCGGCCGCCGGCGGCTGGCGGGGCGTTTTGAGCGCGTTTTGGCGTTTCTGTTTTATTTCAGCATGTTGCCTGATGTGGCATGGACGTTGCTTATAGAAAGTCATAGCGACACGAACGCAAGCCACCAAACAAGACTTTTCATATAAGGAGACCGCCATGAACGCCAACGCCACCGCCCCCAAGGTAACCCCGATCGTAACGCCCCTTAGCGAGTACACCGTCGAGGGAACGAGCGAATGTTCCGCCTGCGGCCGCGCCGTCAAGATGCAGCTGCTTATCAGGGACGGAATCATCGTCGATGCCGGCGGTACGGTGGAAAGCTGCGGCTACAGCCGCGAATGCATGGCCGCGCTCATCGCGACGGTGAAGGGCATGAGCGCCTTTGACGCCCAGGCCGTCTCCTCCGAGGATTTCCAGCCCCGCATGACCCGCGTCATCGAGAAGCTCGGCTGCGACAACTGGTGCGTCGCCGCCCTGCGCATCGCCCTGCGCAACTACCGGCTGAACATCAAGGAAGCGGCTTAGGCACCCCGCTTCCCTGCCCCGCGCGGCCGTAAGGACCCACGGTCGCCGGGGATGAGCCAGGAGGCGGACGCCGCTCCCGCCTCCTGGCTTTTTCTTTGCAGCCCTCCCGCTTTGACAAGCCCCTGCCCTTCTCGTAGATCATGGAGGCAGCCGCCTCTCCCACGCATTCCGCCGAAACCCGGACCCGGAGCTGCCCATGCGTCCCGCGAGCGTCGAGGATTTTCACGAGATCGGGACCCTTGCCGAGGACATCAGGCGTCACGTCCTGTCCAACCTCGGCAACGACCTCTACCCACCCGATCCCTTCCGTTATTTCAACGGACTGGCCTACGCCATCCGCGACCGGCTGATCCGGATGTGGCTGGCCACCCAGGCCTCGTATTACGACTCCATGTCCAAGCGGGTCTACTACCTGTCCATGGAGTTCCTGCCCGGCCGGTTCCTCATGAACGCCATCACCAACATGGGCATGGAGCAGGGATGCCGCGAGATCGTTTCCCGGCTCGGCTACTCCCTCGAGGATCTGGCCGAGGAGGAACGGGACGCCGGACTCGGCAACGGCGGCCTGGGGCGGCTGGCCTCGTGCTACATGGACTCCATGGCCACCTGCGGCATCCCCGGCTGCGGGTACGGCATCCTCTACGACTACGGCCTGTTCCATCAGACCATCGTCGGCGGCTGGCAGGAGGAGCAGGCCGACAACTGGCGGCGCCACGGCAGCCCCTGGGTCATCGACCGCATGGAGCACCTCTTCGAGGTGCGTTTCCACGGCCGCAGCGAGCCCTACCGCGACAGGGAGGGAAACCTCCGCTACCGCTGGGTCGATACCGATTCGGTCATGGCCATGCCCTGCGACATCCTCATTCCGGCGTATGGCGGCGGCCACGTGACCAACATGCGGCTGTGGGCGGCCTGCTCCTCCAAGGAATTCTCCCTGCGCGACTTCAACCAGGGCGATTTCGTCGGCGCCATGCAGGCCAAGATCCTTTCGGAGAATATCTCCAAGGTGCTCTACCCCAACGACGAGCCCGTCCAGGGCAAGGAACTGCGCCTCAAGCAGCAGTATTTCCTGGTCGCGGCCACGCTTCGCGACATCATGCGCCGCCACGCCAACGGCGGCCCGTCCCTCGAGGGCTTCGCCGACCAGGTGGCCATCCAGCTCAACGACACCCACCCCACCATCGCCGTGGCCGAACTCATGCGCATCCTGGTGGACGAGGAGCTGCTCCCCTGGGAGGCCGCCTGGGACATCTGCCGCCGCGTGTTCGCCTACACCAACCACACCGTGCTGCCCGAGGCCCTGGAAACCTGGCCGGTGGACCTCCTCGGCCGGGTGCTGCCCCGCCACCTGGAGATCATCGCCGAGATCGACCGGCGGTTCCTGGCCGACGTGGCCGCCCGTTTCCCCGGCGACGACGGCAGGCTCGCCCGCATGGCCATCCTGGACCGGGGGAGCGGCCGGGTGCGCATGGCCCATCTGGCCATCGTCGGCAGCCACGCCGTCAACGGCGTGGCCAGGCTCCACTCGGAGATCCTCAAGGAACGGGTGTTCAAGGATTTCGACGAGTTCTATCCGGGCAAGTTCACCAACGTGACCAACGGCGTGACGCCCCGGCGCTGGCTGCTCCAGGCCAATCCCGCCCTGTCGGCGCTTGTCACCGAACGCATCGGGCCGGAGTGGGTGCGCAATCTGGCGGTCCTCGAACGGCTCGTCCCCCTGGCCGAGGATCCGGACTTCCGGCGGGCCTGGCGGGCGGCCAAGCGCGAGAACAAGAAGCGGCTGGCCCGCTACGTGCTGCGCAAGACCGGGTTCGGCATCAACCCGGACTCCCTTTTCGACGTCCAGGTCAAGCGCATGCACGAGTACAAGCGCCAGCTGCTGAACGTCCTGCACGTGGTGACCCTCTACAACCGGCTGCGCCGCGATCCGGACTACCCCGCGCCGCCGCGCACGGTGCTTTTCGGCGGCAAGGCCGCGCCCGGCTATTTCATGGCCAAGCGCATCATCCGGCTGATCACGGCCGTGGCCGAGACGGTGAACGCCGACGACGCCGTGCGGGGCCGGCTGCGCGTGCTGTTTTTGCCCAACTACTGCGTCTCCCAGGCCGAGAAGGTCATCCCGGCGGCCGATCTCTCCCAGCAGATTTCCACGGCCGGCATGGAGGCCTCGGGCACGGGCAACATGAAGTTCGCCTTAAACGGCGCCCTGACCATCGGCACCCTCGACGGGGCCAACATCGAGATCATGGAGGCCGTCGGCCGGGACAACATCTTCATCTTCGGCCTGACCACCCCGGAGGTGGCCGCGGTCCGGGCCGGCGGCCACGACCCCAGGCGCCGGGTGGCCGGGGACCCGGAACTGGCCGAGGTGCTGGACATGATCGGCCGGGGCTGTTTCTCGCCGGACGATCCCGGCCTTTTCGCGCCGGTTCTGGCCAGCCTCCTCGACCACGGGGACTACTACTGCGTCACGGCCGACTACCGTTCCTGCCTGGAGGCCCAGGACCGGGTCAACGCCCTCTATCTCGACCCCGAGGCCTGGACCCGGGCCTCGATCCTCAACACCGCCAACATGGGCTATTTTTCCAGCGACCGGGCGGTGATGGAATACGCCGGCAACATCTGGGGCATCGAGCCCATCGGCGAATAGGCCGACCGACGCGGGGGCCGGGGGAACGCCTTTCCCCCCGTCCGGCTCACGCGCCCCTGGCCGTCCCCTTGCGGCGCCGCCCCTCGGCGTCGGCCGCCTTGAGGGCGAGGCGCACCAGTTCGGGCGACAGTTCCACGGGCTCGTTGTGGATGCTCTCGTCCCTGGCGCAGGCCTTCTCGGCCACCTCCAGCAACTCGCTGTCCGAAACGGCGTCGAGGCCCAGGTCGGCCAGGGTCGTTGGCAGACCGAGGGCCCCGCACAGGGCGTACACCTCGTCGATGCAGGCCAGGGGCTTGTCCGTGAGGAACAGGGAGGCCAGCACGCCGAAGGCGACTTTTTCGCCGTGCTGCCTGCCCCGGAGGCCGGGCAGCGCCGTCAGGCCGTTGTGGATGGAGTGGGCCGCGCCCAGGCCGCCGCTCTCGAAGCCCAGGCCGCTGAGCAGGGTGTTGGCTTCCACCACCCGTTCGAGGGCCGGGGTGACGATGCCGGCCTCGCAGGCCCCGAGGGCGGACGGTCCCCATTCCCGGATGGTGTCGTAGCAGAGCCGGGCCAGGGCGTGGGCGGCCATGGAGCCCATGCCGCCGGCGATGTTGCGTCCCCGGGCGATGCGGCAGGAATCGGCCTCGAACCACGTCGCCAGGGCGTCGCCCATGCCCGCGACCAAAAACCGCGCCGGCGCCCCGGCGATGACCTCGGTGTCCACCAGCACCACGTCCGGGTTGCGGGGCAGCACCTCCGCCCGCTGGAAGACGCCTTCCGGGGAGTAGACCACGCACACGGAACTGCAGGGGGCGTCCGTGGAGGCGATGGTCGGAACGATGACCGCCGGCAACCCCGCCTTGACGGCCACGGCCTTGGCCGCATCCAGCGTCTTGCCCCCGCCGAGGGCCGTCACGGTCCCGGCCCCGAACTCCCGGGCCGCCGCCAGGAGGCGGTCGATTTCCCGGTCGGTGCATTCCCGGCCGAAGCGTTCGGCGCGCACGGCGCCGGTCCGCTCCAGTCCGGGGAGCAGGGGGGGCAGCAGGTGTTCGAGGGCGTGTGGCGAACAGACCAGGAAATGCCTGCCGCCCATGCGCGCCAACTCCCCTCCCAGGCGGGAGAGGGCGCCGCGGCCTTGTATGTAACGTCCGGGGAACAACGTGGTGCTGATCATGCTTGTCCTCTTGGATTGACAGGAACAAATGGCGAAAATTAAAGGAAGACAGGCAGTCGTACAGTCGCCAGGAGGCCATGGCAAGCCTGATCCGGTGTTCGGCCATGTTTTTTCCCGGCGCCCCCGTGACGCCTGTCGCATTCCGCTGTCCGGCCCGGTCCTCCCCTTTCATGCCGCGCGTCCCTGACGCGCGTTCCAAGAGGTTCTCCCCATGACGCAATGGTATGAAGAGCTGTTCGAGAATTACGCGGCCAAGTATGACAACGAGTGTTTCACCCAGGGAACGGTCGGCGAGTGCGATTTCCTCGAAAAGGAGCTCGCCGGGGACACGACGCGGCGCATCCTGGACATCGGCTGCGGCACCGGCCGCCATGCCATCGAACTGGCCCGCCGGGGCTACGCCGTCGTCGGCGTGGACCTCTCGGCATCGCTTTTGGCCCGGGCCCGGGAAAAGGCGGCGGAACAAGGCGTCCGCGTGCGTTTCGAACGGCGCGACGCCCGGGATCTGTCCTTCTGCGGGGAGTTCGACCTGGCGATCATGTTGTGCGAGGGGGCGTTCCCGCTCATGGAAACCGACGCCATGAACCATCGGATCCTGGAAAACGCGGCGGCGGCCCTGCGTCCGGGGGGCAAGCTCGTCTTCACGACGCTCAACGGGCTGTATCCGCTTTTCCACTCGGTCAAGGAGTTCCTCGATTCCCACCGGGAGGACGGCAACGCCGTGTGCGGGAGCGGCTCCTTCGACCTGATGACCTTCCGGGAACACAACACCATCACCGTCGAGGACGATTCCGGCCGCCGGAAGGAACTGACGACCAGCGAACGCTACTACGTCCCGAGCGAGATCACCTGGATGCTCTCCAACCTCGGCTTCGGGACCGTGGATATCCTCGGGGCCAGACTCGGGGCGTTTTCCCGGGCGGACAGGCTCACGACCGAGGATTTCGAGATGCTGGTGGTGGCGGTGAAGG
>CAZNUQ010000002.1:96319-128380 GCA_964576235.1 uncultured Desulfovibrio sp. | reverse complement strand
CGGCTCCCGCTCATTTGGATGTGCACACGACTGTCGTTTGTATGAATGGTCTGGTTCACCAGGTCGGGCAGACCCTGAAAGGACAGACGCCGCAAAGCGTTGGGGCGGTCTGGCCCCGGCCCGCGTCCGTGGTGAACGCAGTGGCCGGTTCTTTTTTTGATCTGCCCGACAGTCGGTGAAGTTCAGGACAGGTTTTTCAACAGGCCGTCAACCGCCCGGGTCCTCCCTGGGGATGCTCTCCGTGCGGGTGTTGGCGACTGGATTTCGTTCCGCATTGGGAGCACTTGAACCTATTGACAAGGCCGAATTCGCGCAACGGCAACCAGATGAGCGACCAGATTCTGTAGGTTATGACATCAAGTGCCAAGTGGACGGTGTCATTTGGCGCCTTTCTTGTATGCGTTGTTTGTTTTCCGCAATGGGTGCAGTACGTTACACTGGTCTCTTCCATGACAATCTCCATGCAAATGCTTTGTAAAAAACTTTAATTATTTTAGGAAATGGTTAGTTTTGTGTAAAGAAAATAATTCTCCTGTATTTCCAGATGGTTTTGCGTTTTCCCCGGAGGCCGCGCCCGCCCGGTTTTCCCGGATCAGGCCGTTGCCGCCTCCCCTCCGCTGTCCACCGCCCGAAGGGTCACGACGAAGCACAGTGCCGCCCCGAGCAGGCATCCTCCGGCGTCGCACACCAACATGCCGCCGTAGCCCAGGGTGTGCATGAGCCAGGCGCCGGCAAACGGTCCGAGAAAATTGCCGATCTGGAGCGAGAGCATCATCAGGTTGGAATTGATGGTCTTGAATCGCGGCGCCGAGATATTGAACATGAGGCCGTAAAGGGCCGGCGAAATGACTCCCATGCCGATCCCCATGATCACGGAGGAGCCGTACAGTCCCCACAGGTCGTGGGACCACGCGGCCAGGCCGAAACTCATGGCGGATACGACGAAGCTGAACCGGATGAGCTGGATCTTGCGCACGCGGTCAAAAAGACGGTTGCCGCACAGCCGGATGCCGATCATGCACAACATCTGGATGGTGAAGTAATACCCGACGTCACTATGTCCACGGGATTGGAAAAGCCCTTTGGCCATGAAGAACATGGAAGAGAACGCCACGATGTATATGGTGTTGAGCACAAGCACCATGGCGATATTCGGACGCATGGCGTTGCGATACATTTCGGCGAGGGATATCTTTTTCGGGATCGCCCGCTGTCCGCCATTCGCGCGTTGGCGGCGGCTGATGACGGCGATCATGCCGAGTCCCGGCAAAAGCAGAAGGGACATGCCCAGGTAGCCATGGGCCACGGAAGGCAGGTGGGGGACGACGACGCCGCAGACGACGGGAACGATGGAATACGGCAGAAGCAGGGCGACGGAATAGAGGCTGAACGCCTGGCCGCTCCGTTCCGCCGGAATGCGCGACACCATGAGCGTCATGCAGGCGGCGGAGAGGAGATAGACGGCCACGCCGTTCACCAGACGCACGATAAGCAGGCTGGCGACGCCGTGGGCATGGAGGTAGGCCACGCCACAGCCGAGCAGCAGCAACGCGCCGGCCGTGGCGCAGCCGGTGGCGTTTTTCGGCGTCAGAAAGGGGCTGGCGAACAGGAAGAAGGCGATGGTCGAGAGCGAGGAGCCGCCGATCAGGAATCCGCGCCAGTCCCTGGGGATGCCGATCTGCTCCAGGTAGGGGTAGAGGTTGTAGAAAACCGTGATGTTGCAGTAGGCCAGAAAAATGAGCAGGCAGATGCAGACGAAATCGAGGGTGACGAGCGGTTTTTGCGTGCGCATGGCGTGAGGCGGATGTCGTGGGTCGCGGTTGAAGGGGGGTTAGCGCGGCGCCAGGCCGGCCTTCACGAATCCGGCCACGACGCGGCTTACCGTTTCGATGTCGCCTGGGGCGTACCGGTCGGGCGAACCGGCGAAATGGAGGAACGTATTCTTGTTTCGGGCGAAAGCGCTGGCCATGATGAAGATGGAAAAAGACAGCACCTTGTTGTCCAGGGTCCGGGCGCCGTGCCCTGTCGCCTCGCCGACGAGATTGGAAAAGGCTTCCAGGGAAGGCTTGATGGCGGTGTCGTAGATTTTTTGGAACGAGGCCGTCGGCGTGATGAATTCCCGCTGCAGCAAAAGGCTCATCCACTGCGAGCGGTTCGAGGTCAAAAGCGCGGTGACGAGTTTCTCGACGATGCGGCGGACCAGTTCTCCGGCATCCTCCGTCGCCGCATCCGGGGCCTGGGCGAGGGCCAGCGCCGTCCGGTGCAGTCCGGCGAGTTCGTCGGCCACCCGTTCGATGACCGCCTCGTAGAGCCCTTCCTTTCCTGCGAAATGGAAGGCGATGGAGGCGATGTTCGTTTCCGCGGCGGCGGCGACCTCCCGGGTGCCGACACCTTCGTAGCCCTTTTCCGCGAAAAGGCGCAGGGCCACTTCCAGAAGGCGTTCCCGGGTGCGCTGGCCCTTGGTCAGGCGCGCGTCCCGGGCGTCGGCGGCCGGTGTCATCTGTCCTTCCTCCCTGGCTGCGCCGTCGTGAGGATGGCGTTGCCGGGGGCACCATAGTCCGTCCGTTTAAAATGTCAATCGATTGATTGAAATAGTCCCGCGCCCGTCGCGTCCGGGAGGGGGGGCCTCCCGGACGCGACGGGCGGTTTCCGGTGTCCTCCCGGCCTACTCTTCCCGTCCGAGCATGGCCAGGGCCGCGTCGACGCTGGCGTCCTCGTGCACGATGGCCGTGACGGCGGCGAGCAGCTTCGTCGGGGCCGGATCCTGGAAGATGTTGCGGCCGACGGAGAGTCCCGCGCCACCCGCCGCCACGCTGTCCGCGATCATGGTCAGAAAGCCCCGGGTGGAGTCGGTCTTGGGGCCGCCGGCGATCACCACCGGCACGCAGCTTCCGGCCACCACCCTGGCGAAACTGTCCGGATCGCCGGTGTAGGGCACCTTCACCACGTCCGCGCCCAGTTCCGTGCCGACCCGGGCGCAGTGGGCCACCACGTCGGCATCGAATTCGTTGGTCACCTTCGGCCCCCGGGCGTACATCATGGCCAGGACCGGCACGCTCCAGGCGGCCGCCATCTCGGTCACCAGGCCGAGGTCGCCGAGCATGCGCGACTCGGTTTCATCGCCGAGATTGACATGCACGGACACGGCGTCGGCGCCGAGCTTGAGAGCCTCCTCGACGGTGCAGACCAGGGTCTTGGCGTTGGGATAGGGCGAGAGGCTGGTGCTGGCCGAGAGGTGGATGATCAGTCCCACGTCGCGGCCGCGGGCCCGGTGGCCGCAGCTGACGACGCCCTTGTGCATGAGCACGGCGTTGGCCCCGCCGGCCACGATGTCGGTGACCGTGGCCCGCATGTCGATCAGCCCGTCGATGGGACCGACGGTGACGCCGTGGTCGAGGGGGACGATGATCGTCCGGCCGGTGTCGCGATTGATGATGCGTTCGATGCGGATGCTCTTGCCGATGGTCATGCTGGCTCTCCTTGGCGTTTGTCGCCCGGAGCCGGGAGCCCTGGCGCCCCGCATGAAAAAAGGCCGCCAGGCATCTTGCCCGCGGCCCCTTTTGGCGGTTTGTCCGGTGCGGTCCCTACACGGCCGCGCCACCCGCCAAGCCGCGAGCGCGAAGGCCGCAATAATAATACGAGCCGGAAGAAAGAATGCGCATGGCGGTCGTGCGGGATTGCATGAATTTTTTGTGCCTGAAACGGCCCGGCCCGTCAAGGCCTCGCCCGGCTGTCCTGCGGGGGGCCGATCGGAGGCGTCTCTGGTCCGGCCAGGCCCTCCCGGACCATGGACCGGGCATCCTCCCCCGGATCGGCGCCCGGAACCAGGATGTTGTCTTCCGATATCCCCGGCGTCCCCTGCCATTTTTTTTGCCAGCGGCCGGTGTCCGACGCGGGGCGCCGGGTCGCGTCGCATCGCCCGGCGCAGGCCGGACAGGAGGCGTTGCACAGCGCCGACGGAGAAAATCCGGTCCGTGTTCCGGTGTCGATGCTGCAGACTGCGCGGCCGTCTTGCCCCACGCAGGTGAAAAGCCCGTAGCCCCGCGCCGTGCCGGCGGGGCACAACAGCAACAGGGCGAGGAGGAGGGCGCTTCGCGGGACAGCGGGCATGCGGACCTCCTCCCGGTTCAGGCCACGCGTTCGATATCCGCGCCCACGTTGCGCAATTTGACTTCCACGGCCTCGTAGCCGCGATCGAGATGGTAGACGCGCTGGATGAGCGTCTCGCCCCTGGCGGCGAGGCCGGCCAGGACCAGCGAGGCGCTGGCCCGCAGGTCCGAGGCCATGACCGGGGCGCCGGTCAGCCGCTTGACGCCGCGGATGAAGGCGGTCTGGGAGGAGATGCGGATCTGCGCGCCCAGGCGCATGAGTTCCTGGACGTGCATGAAACGGTTCTCGAAAATGTTTTCCCGGATGGAGCCCGCGCCGGCGGCCACGCACATGAGGGCCATGATCTGGGCCTGCATGTCCGTGGGGAAGCCGGGATAGGGCTGGGTCACGACATCCACGCCCACGAGCTGTTCGCGGCGCCGCACCCGCACCCCGGCGTTGGTGGCCTCGAAATACAGGCCCATCTCCCGCAGCTTGGCGACCACGGCGTCGAGTTCCATGAACGGGCAGCCTTCCAGGACGAGTTCGCCGTCGGTGATGGCCGCGGCGGCCATGTAGGTGCCGGCCTCGATGCGGTCGGGCATGACCCTGTAGGTGCCGCCGCCAAGGCTCGGGACGCCCTCGATGGTGATGACGCTGGTGCCGTGGCCGGTGATGCGGGCTCCCATGGCGTTGAGAAAATCCGCCAGGTCGGCGACCTCGGGCTCGCGGGCGGCGTTTTCGATGATGGTGGTGCCCTGGGCCAGGCTCGCGGCCATGATCAGGTTCTCGGTGCCGGTCACGGTCGGGAAGTCGAACAGGATGTGGGCGCCGGTCAGGCCGTCGCAACGGCCGATGATGTAGCCGGCCTCGAGCTCGAAGACCGCGCCCATCTTTTCCAGGGCGGTCAGGTGCAGGTTGACCGGCCGGGCGCCGATGGCGCAGCCGCCGGGCTGGGCCACGCGGGCATGGCCGGCCCGGGCCAGCAGCGGCCCCAGGACCAGGACCGAGGCCCGCATGGTGCGCACGAGGTCGTAGGGTGCCTCGGGATTCAGGTTCCGGCAGGGCTCCAGGGTGACGGTGCCGTCCTCGAAGGTGCTGGGGCAGCCGAGGAGGTCGAGGAGTTGCATCGTGGTGTGAATGTCGCGAAGTTTCGGGACATTTTCGATGACCGTCTTTTGGGTCAGCAGCGGCGCCGCAAGCAGGATGGGCAGGGCGGCATTTTTCGAGCCGCTGATGCGGACGGTGCCGGACAGGGGCTTTCCGCCCCGGATACGCAGTTTGTCCATGGATGGATCCTTGGCTGGTTGGCGTGGGAGTGGCGGGCGCCGGATGCCGGGCCGCGCCCGCGACGATAACCCGGCTTGGGCCACCGGGCAAGGGAGGCCGGGGGGCGGCGCCGGGCCGGAAACGCCACAGGGGAAAGGACCGTGGCGTGTTCTCTCTTCGGGGGCCGGTTTCCCTTTCGCGAATGCGACGCAAGGCGCCCCGGCGCGGCCTCAGCCGCGTTTGGGAACGTAGCGGTTGACGATGGGCAGCCGCCAGTCCTTGCCGAAGGCCCGGGGGGTGATCTTCGGACCCGGCGGGCTTTGACGCCGCTTGTATTCGTTGCGATCGACGAGCCGGGTCACCCGGTCCACCACCGCCGGGTCGAAGCCCCGTTCCACCATGGCCGCCGGGGAGAGTCCCGTTTCCACGTAGGCCAGCAGCACGGGGTCGAGATCCTCGTATTCCGGAAGCGAATCCGAATCCTTCTGGTTCGGGCGCAGTTCCGCCGTGGGCGGCTTGACGAGCACCCTCTCGGGGATGATGTCCGTTCCGGCCTGTTCGTTTCGCCAGCGGGAAAGGGCGTAGACCAGGGTTTTCGGCACGTCCTTGATGACCGAGTACCCGCCGGCCGTGTCGCCGTAGAGCGTCGAGTAGCCCACGCCGACCTCGGATTTGTTGCCCGTGGTCAGCACCAGCCGGCCGAACTTGTTGGACAGGGCCATGAGGAGCGTGCCCCGGATGCGGGGTTGCAGGTTCTCCTCGGTCACGTCGAAGGGCCTGCCGGCGAAAAGCGGGGCCAGGGTGTCCAGGAAGGCCGTGAAGATGCCTTCGATGGGCACGGTGTGCAGGGTGATGCCCAGACGCTCGGCCAGGGCCCGGGCGTCCTCCAGGCTGTCGTCCGAGGAAAACCGGGTGGGCATGGCCACGCCCATGACGTTTTCCGGACCCAGGGCGTCGGCCGCGATAACGGCCGTGATCGAGGAGTCGATGCCGCCGGAGAGGCCCACGGCCACGCCCGGAAAACCGGATTTGCGCACGTAGTCGCCCGTGCCGAGGACCAGGGCCCGGTAGACTTCCTCCAGCGGTCCCATGGCCGGTCGCGGCGGGGTGTCGGGCAGCCTGTCGCGGGACGGCGCCGGCAGAGGGGAAAGGGCCACGCGCGCGGGGCGCGCCGCCAGGGGCGGTTCCCACTTGCGGCAGCGGGGGTCGCGCAGCCGATGCCGGGTCGGGGCGTCGGGGTCGAGATCGACGAGGAGCGTTTCCTCGGCGAACTGGACTCCCCGGGCCAGGATGTCGCCGTCCGGCCCGAGAACGAGGCTGTGGCCGTCGAAGACCAGTTCGTCCTGGCCGCCGACCAGGTTGACGTAGGCCACGTAGGCCACGTTGTCCGCCGCCCGGGTGGCCAGCATGCGTTCCCGGGCCGCGCCCTTGCCCATGTGGTAGGGCGAGGCGGAAATGTTGACCAAAAGCCGCGCCTCGCCCGCGAAGGCCTGTTCCGAGGGCGGACCGCCGGGATACCAGATGTCCTCGCACACGCTCACGCCGAAGACGAAACCGTTCCTGTCGTAGACCGACGTGCCGCGGCCCGTGGAGAAGTACCGGTTCTCGTCGAACACCCCGTAGTTGGGCAGGAATCGCTTGGCAGCCACACCGGCGAGAATGCCGTCATGGGCGACGACGGCGGCGTTGACGAGGTCGCCTTCGAGCCAGGGGCACCCGAAAACAACGGTCAGCCCCCGGCTCGCCCGGACGATGTCCCGGGCCGCCTCCATGCACGCATCCACGAAGTCGGATTTGAGGAGCAGGTCTTCCGGCGGATAGCCGGAAAGGACCATTTCCGGGAAGATGGCCAGATCGGCCGAGGCCTCGCGGGCCGCGTCCAACCGGGCAAGCACCTTGGCGGCATTGCCGCCCACATCGCCAACCGTGGGGTTGATCTGGCAAAGGGCCAATCGAAGCGCGGCCATGTCCGACTCCTTGTCTGGGCAAGCTGCGGAAATCCTTAGCCCGTCTTGCTCCGGTCGGCAACTGTCCCGGTGTCGTTTCCTCGGGCCGGGCGTGGACGGCCCGCGTCAGGGGGCGTGGATCGCGCGGCGCGGCCGTTCAGCCGCGTTTTACCGCGTCGCCGGGACGGACGGTCCCTCCGGCCAGGACCTTGGCGAAGATTCCCTCCTTGGGCATCACGCACGAGCCCACCGCCCGCATGATGGCGCAACCGTGGCCGTGGCATTCCTTGCCGATCTGGGTGACCTCGAGCAGGACGGACGCGCCGACGCGAAGCCGGTCGCCCGGGACCAGGGGCATTTCGTCGAGGCCCTCCACGGTCAGGTTCTCGGCGAAATCGCCGGGAACAATGCTGGGGAGTTTCTCGCGCATGCGGTTGACCCCTTCCAGGGACAGCAGACTCACCTGGCGGCCGGAACCGGCGTGGGCGTCGCCGTCCACGCCGAAATCCTCCCGCAGGGTCACGACGGGGACGGCTGTTTTCCTTTCGCCCTTGCGCCTGCTCACGCATACCGAATGGATAATGGCCATGGGTTCCTCCGGGGCAGGGGGCGCGGGGGCGCGTGCCGGCTTGCCCGTAAATTAGAGTAAATTGGTATGCAATTGATAGAGGCCCGGTCCGGGAGTGTCAAGCCGGCGGCCGGGCGATGGCGTGGGGGGGACGGCGGCCGGAAGGGGGTTACTTCGGGGCCATGGCCGCGCGGATGGCGGCGATTCTGGCCCCGATGTCGGGAGCGCCCACGATTTCCGTGACCAGGGCGATCATCCCGGCTCCGGCCTGGCGCACGGAGGCGATGTTGTGCTCCTTGACGCCGCCTATGGCCACGAAGGGCAGGGGAATCTCGCGGACCACGTAGTCCAGGTAGGACAGGCCCACCGGGGCGCAAACATCTTTCTTGGTCTTGGTGGCGAAGATGGGTCCGACGCCGATGTAATCCACCAGTCCGCCTTCGAGGGCTGCCCGCGCCTGGGCCGGCTCGTGGGTGGACAGACCCAGGATCCTGTCCGGGCCGAGGAGGCGGCGCACGGCCGCCGGCGGCAGGTCTTCCTGGCCGATGTGGACCCCGTCCGCGTCGACGAGCAGGGCCAGATCCAGGTGGTCGTTGACGATGAACGTCGCGCCGGCCCGTCGGGTCATTTCCCGGATGACCAGGCATTCCTCGTACATCGCCCCGGATTTTTTTTCTTTTTCCCGGTATTGGACGACCCGGATCCCGGCCCGGAGCATGTCCCGGACGACTTCGGGGTTGGGGCGACCCAGGGAATGGGTCTCGGCGGTGATCCCGTAGAGGCCGCCGGCAAGGAAATTGGCCATGGCCGGTTTGGTCGGATTCATGGAAGTCTCCCCAGGGCGAAGGCGAGGACCACGTCGGCCTGCTTGGCCGCGGTCACCGTCACGCACGGCGCGAACGGCGGGTTTTCCGGGCCGGCGGCGCTTTCCAGGTCGCCCACGACGTAGAAGTTTTCCCGGACGCGACGGGTGGCGATGGCGTCGGCGCGGCCGCAGCCGGCCATGCCCGAGGCGGCCACCAGGAAAACGTCCCGCCCCAGGCAATGCCGGACAAGCATGGCCTTGGCCTCGGGCCGGTCGAAGGCCTCGATCACCACGTCGCGGTCGGCCAGGAATGCCCCGAGATTGTCCGGCGTCAGCTCGCAGGCCAGGGCCCTGAGGCGCAGGGCCGGGTTGATGGACAGGAGGTTGTCGGCGAGGGCCAGGGCCTTGGGCTGGCCGATCTGGTACGGAAAGTAGAACTGCCGGTTGAGGTTGCTCGCTTCGATGGTGTCCCCGTCCACGATCACCAAGTCCTCGAATCCCGATCGGACGAGCATCTGGGCGCAGTTGGAGCCGAGGCCGCCGGCTCCGGCCAGACCCACCCGGATGTCGCGGATGCGGGTCAGGCTTTCCCGGTCCAGATAGCGGCAAAGGCCTTCTTCAAACACTTCCGCGAAGGGATCGCGCATCGGCGTGGCCGGCGGCCTCACAGGCTCTGCCAGTCCTTGTAGACGGGCTGGTAGCCCATGGCCGCGAGCGTGGCGGCCATGTCGGCCACGCCGCGCCCGTCGGCGATCTCGAACTGCGGCGGGGTGTGGTCGCCGTGGGCGCGGCCGCCCACCGCCGTGGAGACGCCGGCCGACATGCGGGTGACGCCGAGAAGCGCCAGATGGTCGCGCAGCCCGGGGCGTTCCCGGGTGGAGAGCGTGATGCCGGCCCGGGGCATGAACAGGCGAAAGGCCAGGATGTATTGCACGAGGTCGGCGTCGCCGACTGTCACCTTGGGCGGAAAGCCGCCGGCGTGGGGGCGCATGCGCGGCGTGGAGATGGCCACCTCCGCCTCGGGAAAGCTCCGTTGCAGGTAGTCGGCGTGCAGGCCGGTGAAGAACGCCTCGACGCGCCAGTCGTTGAGCCCGAGCAGGGCCCCGATGCCGATGGTGCGCAGTCCGGCCCGTCCGGCCCGTTCCGGCGCCTCCAGGCGGTTGCGGAAGTCCCGTTTGGGGCCCTTGGGGTGCATGTCGGCGTAGATCGCCGGGTCGTAGACTTCCTGGAACAGGGTCATGCCGTCCACCCCGGCCCGGACGAGTTCCCGGTATTCGTCGACGGAAAGCGGATAGACCTCCACGCACACGCTGGCGAAATAACGTCGCAGGATTTCGATGCATTGGGCCATGTAGCCGACCGGGCTGTGGGTGCGGGATTCCCCGGTGAGGATGAGGAGATGCCTGAGGCCCGTCGCGGCGATGGCCCGGGCCTCGGCCTCGACCTCCTCCAGGGACAGTGCGTCCCTGGGCAGGGCGTTGGAGGCGTTGAAGCCGCAGTAGCGGCAGCCGTTGACGCAGTGGTTGGAGAGGTAAAGCGGCGTGAAAAGCTGCATGGTCCGGCCGAAATGGCGGGTGGTCAGCTCGTTTGCCCGCTGGGCCATGGCTTCGAGGTGGGGGCGCGCCGCCGGAGAGAGCAGGGTGAGGTAGTCCAGGAGCGTCAGGCGCTCGGCCCCGACGGCGCGGAGGACCCGGGCCTCGGTCACCCCGTTCATGAAGTCCGTGAAGTCGAAATCCGCGTAGTCGTTTCTGCGATCAAAAAAGCTCATGATGTCCAGGCCTTATTCGTGCAAAAAACCCGTCAGGGGCGAGGAGGCCCGGGCCAGCCGGCCCACCGCGCCGGGACCGGCCAGGAAGGCCTGCCGTCCGGCCTCGACGGCCCGGCCGAAGGCGCCGGCCATGGCCACCGGGTCGGCGGCCGTGGCCACGGCGGTATTGACCAGGACGGCGGCCGCGCCCATCTCCATGGCCTCGCAGGCCTCGGAGGGACGGCCGATGCCCGCGTCCACGATGACGGGAACCTCGATTTCCTCGATCATGATCCGCACCATTTCCCGCGTCTTGAGGCCCCGGTTCGAACCGATGGGCGCCCCCAGCGGCATGACGGCGGCCGCCCCGGCCTCGACCAGCCGTCTGGCGGCGGACAGGTCCGGGCTCATGTAGGGCAGGACGGTGAACCCTTCGGCGGCCAGGATGCGCGTGGCCTCGATGGTTTCGATGTTGTCGGGGAGCAGGTAGCGGTTGTCGTTTATGACCTCGATCTTGATCCAGTCGCCGCAGCCGGCGGCCCGGGCCAGCCTGGCGATGCGCACCGCCTCGTCGGCCGTGCGGGCGCCGGAGGTGTTGGGCATCAGCAGGCAGTGGGGCGGGATGTGGGCCAGGATGTTCTCGTGGCCGGCCCCGGGATCGACCCGGCGCAGGGCGACGGTCACCACCTGGGCGTCGCTCGCCGCGACCACCGCGGGAATCAGGGCGTTGGAGGCGTATTTCCCCGTGCCCAGGAAAAGACGGCTGGAAAGCGTCCTGCCGCCGAGGACCAATGCATCGGACATCGTCTCAGCCTCCCGCCACGAAGGACACGATTTCGACGCGGTCCTCGGGGGCGAGGACCGTGGAGGCGAAGTCCCCGGGGCCGATGATCTCGCCGTTTCGCTCGACGACCAGCCCCGCCGCGGGGAGTCCGGAGGCTTCGAGGTAGTCCGCGAGCGAGATCCCCGGCGAAACCGTGACCGGCTTGCCGTTGATGGTGCACTGCATCGTGGTGTGCTCCTCCCCCGGAGGGGAAGGTTTTTTCACCGCGCCCGTCGGGGCGTTCCCGGAAGGACGCGGCGGTTGGACCGGAAGTGGCGATACGCCGGCCTCATGTTGCGCACAACGGCGACCGCGTCAAGGCATCCGGTTCTTTTCCCCCGGCCGGTCCCCCGGGGGGCCGGCCGGCGCGGTCGCGGATCAGGCCGGCGCCCTTGAGCTTGGCCCCGGCCTGGGCTACTACCCCGGACAAAATCGTTGCGGGAGGTTGCCTTGGCCAAGATCGACGTGGAAAAACTCGACCCCTCTCCGGAATTCGACCTGTTCCTGTATTTGCGCGTATCCGGAGCCGCCAAGGTGGAACAGCAGGCGTGCGACCTGTGCCAGTCCCAATGGGGCGCCTTCAGGGAGCACCTCAAGGGTTACCGGTTCGCCATGCAAAGAGCCCGGCAGGGCGTCGTGCTTTTTTTCCTGGAGCCGGCGGTGGAAGGGATGGTGGAGGAAGCCTGGGCGCGTTCCCCTTCGGAAGGGTTCGCCCTGCACAACCTGGCCGTGTCCATGGTCATGGGCGCGGCGGCCCAGGCCGTGCCCGAGATCGAGGCCGGGGCCTGCGCGCCCCTGCCGACGCCGGATCGGGAACTCAAACGCCGCCTGGAACGTCTCGGTCTCGTCTGGAACGACGCCGGCAGCGTGAGCGTGCAGTACGCCGTCATGACCCACGATCCCTACATCGGGGGGTGCGCCACCTGCCATCTGCGCCTGAGTTGCCCCAAAAGCGACATCCCGCGCGGCTGACCCCGAAGGGACAAACGCAGGGGAAACGCCACCATGGTCCGGGGGGCGGTATCCGCCCCCCGGCCTCCTTTTCGATCCCTACTTTTTCTTGAGGCGCTCGGCCAGGAATTCGGCCACGTGGCGCACCTCGAAGGGCGTGCCCTCGCGCTCGAAGCCGCCGCGGATCTGCATGATGCAGCCCGGGCAGTCCGTGGCCACAGCCGTGGCGCCGGTCGCCTTGAGGTTGTTGATCTTTTTCCCGAGAAGTTCCTTGGAGAGTTCCGGGAACTTGACCGAGAAGGTGCCGCCGAAGCCGCAGCACACGTCCTCTTCCTCGGCCGGCAGGTATTCGAGGCCGGCCTCGCGCAAAAGCGCCCTCGGCGCCTCGGTCACGCCGAGCCCCCGGCACAGGTGGCAGGGCGCGTGGTAGGTGACCTTCTTGTCGGGACCGGCGAAGGCGTCGGCGGAGAGGCCGAGCACGTCCCGCGCGAAGGAACTGAAGTCCATGACCCGGGCGCCGAACTGGGCGGCCTTGTAGGCCATGGCCGGGTCGTCCTGGAAGAGGCGCTTGTAGCCGTGCTTGAGATAGGAGGCGCACGAGGCGCAAAGGGTCACGATGTAGTCGAAACCCTGGGCGTCGATGGCGTTCATGTTGTGGGCGGCCAGTTCCCGGCCAGCCTTCTTCTCGCCGAGCGACATGAGCGGCAGACCGCAGCAGGACTGTCCCATGGGGAATTCCAGGTCCACATCCCTGGTCGCCATGACGGCGACGGCCGCCTCGAGCTGTTCGGGGTAGACGAAATCCTGCACGCAGCCGGAGAACAGCGCCACCTTGAGCCCCGTGGCCGATTTCCGGGGACGGATGTTCGGCCAGCGGTCCCGGAAGGCCTGGTCGGCGATGGCCGGCAGGGCCCTGAAGTCCTGGTCCTTGAACAGGAACATGGGCAGATGGCGCAAAAAAGGCGTGCCGCCGGTCACTGGCTTCTGCAGGAGTCGCGCCGACTTCAGCATGGAATGGAACAGCGCGCGGTTTTTCAGCACGGCGCCCGCCGCGGACGAATAGAGCGGATGGCCTTCCTCGTCCTGAATGCGGGCGTGGACTTCCTTGATCAGGTGCGGCAGGTCGATGCCGGCGGCGCACACGGCCTTGCAGGCCCCGCAGTTGAGGCAGTTCTGCACGAGATTCTTGGCCTTTTCCCGGCCGTGGAAGAAGTAGGTGGCCACGAGCCCGATGGCGCCGATGTAGATGTGGCCGTAGCTGTGGCCGCCGACCACCCGGTAGATGGGGCAGACGTTGGCGCAGGCCCCGCAGCGGATGCAGCGCAGCACCTGCTTGAATTCCGGATCCTTGGCCATGGCCAGACGGCCGTTGTCCACGAAAACGACGTGCTTGACCTTTCTGCCTTCCGGGCCGGTCTGGCAGGGCACCGCCCCCGTGATCCAGGACACGTAGGAGGTGATGGCCTGGCCCGTGGCGTTTTTGGGCAGGCATTTGATGACGCGCAGCGCCTCGTGCAGGGTCGGCATGAGCTTGTCGATGCCGGCCAGGACCACGTGGACCCGGGGCAGGGTGGTCACCAGGCGGCCGTTGCCCTCGTTGGTGATGATGCCGATGGTGCCGGTCGCGGCGATGGCGAAGTTGGCGCCGGAAATGCCCATGTCGGCCTGGCAGAATTTGGGACGCAGCTCGCGGCGGGCCACCTTGACCAGCTTTTGGATGTCCACGTCCTGCTGCTTCCGGGTGACCTCGGTGAAGAGATCGGCCACCTGGTAGCGGGAAAGGTGGATGGCCGGCATGACCATGTGCGAGGGACCCTCGTGGCGCAGCTGGATGATCCACTCGCCGAGGTCGGTCTCGGTGATTTCCAGGCCCCGGGCTTCCAGAAGGTGGTTGAGATGCGTTTCCTCGGCCGTCATGGATTTGGATTTGACGACCGTCTTGACGTTGTTCTCCTTGGCGATGCGGGCGATGATCTCGTTGGCCTCGTGGGCGGTGGCGGCCAGGTGGACCTTGGTGCCGGCGGCCTCGGCATGGCGCTTGAATTCCTCGAAGAGTTCCTCCAGATGGTCCACGGCGGCGTCCTTGGCCGCGGCGATCTCGGCGATCAGCGCCGGGGCGTCGATGTCGGCGAAGGCGTTGGCCCGGGAGGCGCGGTAGGCCACGGCGAACTTGTCCAGGGCCTGGCGCTGAAAATCGTTGTCCAGCGAGGCGCGCAGCTGCCGGCGGTATTCCTTGAGGGTGGTGGCGTCTTGCATCTTACTTGTCCTCCAGCACGAGGATGTGCATCTCCAGGGGGCCATGCACGCCAAGGGCCAGAACCCTTTCGATGTCGGCGGTGCGGCTCGGACCGGTGACGAAGGCCGTGTAGTCGGGCTGTCCCATCCACTCGACGAGCTTCGGCTCCAGGTCGTAGGTCTCGGCCACGATGGTCGAGGCCGGCAGCACGGCGACATGCGTTTCGGCGATCATGGAGGCCAGGCGCACTTCCTCGTCGCTCGAGCGCACCACGATGGTGCCGGTTTCGGCGATGCCGGCGGCGGCCATGGTCAGGCCGATGTCGATGCCGCCGAGACGTTCCCGCATGCCCTTGGTGATGACGGCGATGCCCCGTTCCTCGCACAGGGAGGCGAGTCTGGCCACCTCTTCCTCGGGCAATCCGGGGGCGCAGATGACTTTTTGCCGCTTGGTCTGGCACAGGGCCTCGGCGGTATCCGACAGGGGGGCGTCGCAGCCCGAGGCGAGGATCTGGCAGGCTTCCTTGTTGGCGCAGATATCGGCCACGTAGGCCAAGGCCTCGTCCATGGACGCGACGGACCGGACGACGGCCGAAACCAGGGCGGCCTTCTCCTTCAGGCGCTCGACCAGGGGAGATGGTGTCGACATGGGAACCTCTCTTTGCTCTGGCGGGAACGGCGCGGCCGGCGTCTTGTTTCGGAGCCGGCCGCGCCGTGGATCGGAACCAGGGGCTTAGGGCAGCATCCACTTCAGGGCGTAGGCCTGAAGCAGGGTCAGCACGGAGACGACGCAGAGCATGGCCAGGGAGTGGCCAAGGGTGAAGCGGAAGATGTCGCCTTCGTGTCCCACCATGTTCGAGGCCGCCGTGGCCACGGAGATGGACTGGGGCGAGATCATCTTGCCGGTGACGCCGCCCGAGGAGTTGGCGGCGACGCACAACTCGGGGCTGACGCCGATCTGCTGGGCGGTGGTCTTTTGCAGGGAACCGAACAGGGCGTTGGACGAGGTGTCGGAGCCGGTCAGGAACACGCCCAGCCAGCCGAGGATCGGGGCGAAGAAGGGGAACAGCGCGCCTGTGGCGGTGAAGGCCAGGCCCATGGAGGAGCTCATGCCCGAGTAGTTCATGATGTAGGCCAGGCCGAGGATCATGGAAATGGTGGCGATGGGCCACTTGAGCTGCTTGATGGTGCGCAGCAGGCAGGCGACGCCCTTGGCGTAGCCGTAGCCGGGCATGAAAATGACCGAAATCAGGCCGGCGATCAGGATGGCCGTGCCCGGGGTGGACAGGAAGTTGAAGGAGAAGACGGCCGGATAGGGGCTGTCCTTGGCCACGATGGGCAGGGTCTTGACGACCTGGTTGTGCAGGCCGGCCCATTCGAACTTCATGAGGAACATCTTGTCGAGGCTGGCCTTGACCGAATCCAGGCCCCACAGGAACACCATGACGGCCAGGATAATGTACGGCAGCCAGGCGCGGAAGATTTCACCACCGGAAAATTCGGAGGCCACGGCGCGCTGGGTGGCCGGGGCTTCGTCCGGGAAATGCCAGATGTTCTTCGGCTTCCAGACCTTCAGGAACAGGCCCAGGCCGAGGATGGTGACGATGGCCGAAATGATGTCGGGCAGGTAGGGACCGACGAAGTTGGAAACCAGGAACTGGGAGCCGGCGAAACAGACGCCGGCGATGATGATGGCCGGCAGGACTTCCATGGAGCGCTTGAAGCCGCACATGGTGACGGAGAGCCAAAGCGGCACGATGACGGACAGGAACGGCAGCTGCCGGCCGCAGATGGCGCTGATCTTCATGATGTCGAGGTCGGTGACCTTGGCCGCCACCACGATGGGGATGCCGATGGCGCCGAAGGCCACCGGGGCGGTGTTGGCGATCAGGCAGATGCCGGCCGCGTACAGCGGGTTGAAGCCGAGGCCCACCAGCATGGCGGCGGTGATGGCCACCGGCGTGCCGAAGCCGGCCGTGCCCTCGATGAACGAGCCGAAGGCGAAGGCGATGAAGATGGCCTGGAGCCGGCGGTCATCGGTGATCTGGGCCAGTGAGTTCTTGATGATGTTGAACTCTCCTGACTCGACGGTCATGTTGTACACCCAGATGGCCGTGATGACGATCCACACGATTGGAAAGATGCCGAAGGCCGCTCCGTAGAGGGTGGAGCTGACGGCCAGCCCCACGGGCATGCCCCAGGCGGCGATGGCCAGGATGACGGCTGTGGCCGTGGCCGCGAAGGCCGCCTTGTGGCCGGCCATGCGTTTGACGGCCAGCATGTAGAACAGCATGTACAGAGGAATGCCCGCCACCAGCGCGGACAGTCCCACGCTCCCCAACGGTTGGTACTGTTGGACCCACGACATTGTTTCTCGCTCCTTTGGTTGATATTTGCCCAGCCTCTCCCGTTCCCGTCACCATATGGGGCGGGTGCAGGCCAAAACGCGTGTTTGGCGTTGGTCGCATCCCGGAACGCGCCGGCGGCGGCAGGCGCGTTCCGGGGGAAGCCTAAAGTCCCAGGTTTTTCTTCAAGGCAGCGATGTTGACGGATTGCTGGACGAGTCGGGAACCGTGTTCGATGCGGGCTTTGTCATGCATTTTTTCCCGCGCGAGGATCAGTTCCATCTTTTTGGCCACGGTGAAGGTGTCGTCGCGGACGACGATGACGGGAATGCCTTTGTCCTCGGCCTTGGCCAGGATGATGTCGTTGGGGTAGAGGTTGCCGGTCAGGATGAGCGCCGCGCAGCCGCCTTCGAGGGCCACGAGCTGGAGATCCGCCCGGTCGCCGCCGCACAGCACGGCCACGTCCTTGTGGCGTCTGAAGAAGGTGACGAAGTTCTCCACCTGCATGGTGCCGATCAGGAAGTTGAGCACCAGCTTGTCGTTGCGGGCGGCCATGGAGACCAGCCGGCCGCCGAGGCCGTTGGCCAGATCGCCGACGCGCACCGCGAACATGACCGGATCGTGGGGGATGATGCCGAGCACGTCCACGCCGCGGCGCTTGAGGAAGGGCGTGATGAGCGTTTCGGCTTCCTCGCGGAAGTGGTCGGGAACGTCGTTGAGGATGACGCCGGCCAGGTCGTCGCCCAGGGCTTCCTTGGCGGCGGCCAGATAGTCGTAGTTGTACTCCTGGATGTAGCGGTCGACGAGGACAACCTTGGCGCCGAGGGCCTGGGCCACGGAGATGCCGTCCACCCCGCAGTACTTGCCGGAATACAGGAAGCTGCCCGAACCGCCGACCAGCATGATGTCCTTGTTCACGGAGAGCTTTTTGTAGCTGTCCACGATGCCGGGCATGAGGTTGGCGCAGTCCTCCAGGAAGGCCCGCATGTGGAAGTCCCGGGTGATCACGACCGGCGTGACCAGGGAGGGGGTTTCGGACAGCCCCAACGCCTGCTGGATGAAGTGGGCGTCCTCGTCGCCGATCTGGTTTTCCACCTTGTGGGGCACGGCGCCGATGGGCTTCATGTAGCCCACGCGGTAGCCTTCACGCTGGAAATGCTGCCCAAGAGCCAGGGTGACAAGATTTTTGCCAGAGTAGCCCTGCGTGGAACCGATGTAGAGTCCGATCATATGGTGTCCCTCCTGGGTTCGTTTAAGCGGATAAGGTGATGCGCACGTCGGCCACCACGGCCTTCTCGGCGTTCACCAGCACCGGGTTGAACTCAGCCTCCTGGATTTCCGGGAAATCCAAGGAGAGTTCCGACATGGTCAAGAGGATGTCCTCGATGGCCTGGAAGTTCACGGGAGGCTCACCCCGGACGCCCTTGAGCAGCATGTAGGATTTGATCTCGCGGATGATGGCCTTGGCGTCCTCGCGGCCGAGGGGCGCCAGACGGAAGGAGATGTCCTTGAGGATCTCAACGTAGATGCCGCCCAGGCCGAACATCAAAAGCGGGCCGAACTGGTCGTCGCGCTTGAAGCCGATGATGATTTCCTTGCAGCCCTTGGGCGCCATCTCCTGGACCAGGCAGCCGGCGATGTAGGCTTCGGGGCGCAGCCGCTGGGCCCGGGCCGTGATGTCGAAGAAGGCGTTGCGCACGGCCTCGGCGTCGGCCAATCCCACCTTGACGCCTCCGACGTCGGACTTGTGGGAGATCTGGGGCGAGGCGATCTTGAGGACCACGGGGAAGCCGATCTTTTCGGCGGCGGCGGCGGCCTCGTCGGACGAACGGGCCAGGATGGTGTTGGGCGTCGGCAGATTGTAGGCGCGCAGCACTTCCTGGGCCTGGAATTCCACCACTTCCGTGGCGCCCTTGGCCTTGGCCTCGTTGATGACCAGCCGGGCCTTCTGGCGGTTGCGCTTGATGGCCGGGTACTCCTGGGCCGGGGTCTGGCGCCAGAGGTAATACCGGTACATGGTTTCGATGCTGCGGATGAGCGGTTCGGGGTAGATGGAGCAGGGAATGCCGGCGTCGTTGAGCATCTTGACGCCGGGCTTGGTGCGCATCCCGCCCATGTAGTTGACGAAAATGGGCTTTCTCGTGAGCTTGGCGACATCGATGATGGCTTCGGCCGTTTCGATGATCTGGGCCGAGGCGGTCGGGGTCAGCAGCACGAGGATGGAGTGCACCTGGGGGTCGTCGATCACCACTTCCAGCGTCTTGCGGTACCGCTCGGCCGGGGCGTCGCCGATGAGGTCGACGGGGTTGTACAGCGAGGCGTAGGGCGGCAGGAATTCCTTGAGTCTCTCGATGGTCGAGTTGCTCAGGCGCGACATGGTGAGAAGCGGTGATTTCTCCGTGGCGTCGGCGGCCAGGATGCCGGGGCCGCCGGCGTTGGTGACCACGCACAGGCCGGGCCCCTGGGGCAGGGGCTGGGTGGAGAAGGCCATGGCCAGATCGAACAGGGTGGCCATGTCGTCGGCCCGGATGACGCCGGTCTTGCGGAAGGCCGCGGTGTAGGCGGCGTCCGAGCCGGCTATGGCGCCGGTGTGGGAGGAGGCCGCCTTGGCGCCGGCGGTCGTCGTGCCGGACTTGATGAGAATGACGGGTTTTTCCCGGCAGACCTTGGCGGCCTGCTCGACGAACTCCGATCCGTTGGTGACGTTTTCGATATATCCGAGGATGACCTTGGTGTTGGGGTCGGTGCGCAGGTATTCGAGCATGTTGGCTTCGTTGACCACGGCCATGTTGCCCATGGACACGAACTTGGAGAAGCCGACCTCTTCGCCGAGGGCCCAGTCGAGGATGGCCGTGCCCAGGGCTCCCGACTGGGAGAAGAAGGCGATGGAGCCTTCCTTGGGGTAGCCGGAGGCGAAGGAGGCGTTGTTGCTGTC
Organism: uncultured Desulfovibrio sp.; assembly: GCA_964576235.1. Lineage (GTDB taxonomy): Bacteria > Desulfobacterota > Desulfovibrionia > Desulfovibrionales > Desulfovibrionaceae > Solidesulfovibrio. The sequence continues at coordinate 108,667 of CAZNUQ010000002.1, read as the reverse complement.
CTGGGTGCTGAGCAGGCCCAGGCAGTTCGGACCGACCAGGGCGATATCGTGGGCGTTGCAGAGGTCGATCAGTTTTTTCTCGAGGACGGCCCCTTCCTTGCCCACTTCCTTGAAGCCGGCCGTGATGATGATGGCGGACCGGACCTTCCGGGCGGCCAGGGCTTCCATGGCCGGCAGCACGGCGGCCACGGGCACGACGATGACGGCCAGGTCGAGCCCTTCGGGCAGGTCCGCGATGTTTTTCGTCACCGGCAGGCCGAGGATCTCGTCGGATTTGGGATTGACCGGATACAGGGTTCCTTTGAACCCCGCGTCCAGCATGTTGTGCACCACCGTGTGGCCGACCTTGCCCGGCACGGCCGAAGCACCGATGACGGCCACTGTTTGCGGCGCGAAAAGCGCATGGATATTGTCTTTCCAACTCATTCAGCTATACCTCTCTCCCTCTGTCGGGTACTGCCAGCCTTACCGTCTGGCCAGGGTTTCCGCGTAAAGCTCCACCGGATGCCGGATGGCCAGCCTGTTGCCGGCCTGGGACAGCATGTCGCCGATTTGCAGCATGCATGCCGGGCAACTCGTTGCCACGACCGATGCGCCGGTGGCCACGATGTTGTCCCGTTTGCGTCTGCCGATGCGTTTGGACAGCTCGTAATGCTGCAGGGTGAAGCTGCCTCCGGAGCCGCAACACGAATCCGAACCTTCCATCTCCACGAGCCGATAGCGCGGGTTGGCGGCGATAAGCCGCCTGGGTTCGGCGGAAACGCCCAGGGATTTCTTGAGATGGCAGGGATCGTGGTAGGTGACCGCGATGGCCTCGCCACCCGTCGTCCCCGCGGCGGGGGAAACGCCCAGATCCTGGATCAGGAAGGCGCTGATGTCCTTGACCTTCTCCGCCAGTTCCCGGATGTCGTATTTCGTGCCCTCTGCCATGTTTTCGGCCATCATCGGCCAGATTTTCTTGATGGTGGACGTGCAGGTGGCGCAGGGCGTGACCAGGACATCGAAGTCCTTGCCGCCGAAAAGCGCCATGTTGGCGGCCACCAGGGTTTCAAAGGTCTGCCGGTCGCCCGAGGAGAGCGCCGGGATGCCGCAACAGGCCTGGCCGTGCGGCAGGTAGACGCCGACGCCGTGATGGTCGAAAACGGCCATGGCGGCCTCGGCGATGCGCGGGAACATCTTGTCCACCACGCAGCCGTAGAAGAAGGCCACCTTCAGTCCCGAGGCGCCGCGGGGGGTGTCCCGTTCCGGGACGGTCCCGTGGAAGGGGCGCTGGGCCAGGGGCGCGAAATGCCGGTCCCCGATGAGTCCGGAGAACACCCTGGCGCAGGAGGAGCCGATCATGTCGTTGACCGGCTTGGTGAAGATGCCCTGGAACTTGGCGGCCAGCGCAAGAACGGAATCGAACAGGCGGGGATTTTTCAGCAGTCCCCGGAAGATGGCCCGTTTGACCGGCGGCAATCCGAAATAGCCGGTCAGGAAGGCCCGGGCCTTGAGGAAGATGTCCAGGGCCTTGACGCCGCTTGGACAGTTTGCCTGGCAAGAGCCGCACAGAAGACAGGCGTCCAGGCGTTCCTTGACCCCGCGGGGGTCGTGCAGGACCTCGGCGGCCAGCCCTTCGAGCAGGGCGATCTTGCCCCGGGCCACATGGGCCTCGAGTCCCGTCTCCCCGTACAGGGGACACACGGCCTGGCACATGCCGCAGCGCATGCAGGCCACGAGCTGATCGTCGATCTGCTTTAAAAGCCCAACCAGTTCGCGCAACTCGCTCATGTCATTCCCCCGTGATCTTGCCGGGATTGAGGATACCCTTGGGATCCAGGGCCTTTTTGAGGCGGTTGGCGTAGAGGATGGAGCCTTGGCCGACCTCCTTGGCCATGTACTTGGACTTGGCGGTGCCGATGCCGTGCTCCCCGGACAGGGTGCCGCCCAGGGCCAGGGCCACGTCGAAGATCTCGTCGATGGCCGCCTCGACCCGCTTCCATTCCTCCTGGTCCCGCTTGTCCGTCAGGATGGTGGGATGGAGGTTGCCGTCGCCGGCGTGGCCGAAGGTGCCGATGGTGAGCCTGTACTTGGCCGCGATGCCTTCCAGGGCCCCGACCATGGCCGGGATCTGGGAACGCGGCACCGTGGCGTCCTCGAGCACCGTGGTCGGGCGCACCCGGGCCAGGGCGGAAAGGGCCGCCCGGCGGGCCTCCCAGACCTTGTTGCGCTCGGCCGCGTCGGCGGCCACCTGGATGCGGGTGGCGCCGATGCGCTTGCAGATGGCTTCGACCTCGGCCGCCTCGTCCTCCACCTGGGCCGGGTGGCCGTCCACCTCGATCAGAAGCAGGGCCTTGGCGTCGGTGGGCAGACCGGCATGGGCGAAGTCCTCGACGGTCTTGATGGTGAAGTCGTCCATGTATTCCAGCGTCGCGGGCACGATCTTGGCGGCGATGATGGCGGCCACGGTTTCGGACGCCTTGCCCAGGTCGTCGAAGATGGCCATCATGGCCTTGCTGGCCTTGGGCGGCGGCACGAGCTTCAGGATGATCTCGTTGAAGACGCCAAGCGTCCCCTCCGACCCGACCATCAACCCGTGCAGGTTCATGCCGGTGACGCACTTGACGGTGCGCGAACCGGTTTTGATCAGTTCGCCGTCCACGTCATAAAGGCTCATGCCCATGACGTAGTCCTTGGTGACGCCGTACTTGAGGCCGCGCAGCCCGCCGGCGTTCTCGGCCACGTTGCCGCCGATGGTGGACACGGCCTGGCTGCCCGGATCGGGCGGATAGAACAGGCCGCGCTTGGCCACCTCGGCCGCGAACTTGGCCGTGACGACGCCGGTCTGGACCACCGCGTACATGTCGGCTTCGTTGATCTCGACGATCTTGTTGAGGGCTCCGGTGAGCGCCACCACGCCGCCGACCGAGGGGATGGTTCCCCCCGAGAGGTTGGTGCCGGAGCCGCGCACGGTCAACGGCAGACCGAGCTCGTTGCATGTTTTCACCACCCGTCCCAGCGCTTCCGGAGTCTCGGGACGGACCGCCAGGGCCGGGAGTTTGGGGGGGAGAACGGCCGCGTCGTAGGAGTAGGCGTGGCGGTCCACCTCGCTGGCCAGGACGTTGCCCTTGCCGACGATTTCCTCGAACTTCTGGGACAGGTGGTTATCCATGGGTGTTATCTCGCTTGTTGCTTATTTACCGGAGCGGCCTTCATCGCAGGGCGCGCCGTCGCCGGGCCGGGCGTGTTCGGCCGTGGCGGCGGAGGCGCAAAAGGCCGGATCGTCGCCAGCGCCGGGAGCGGCGGGCTTGGATTCGCCGCTGAAGACGGGCATGGCGGCCAGGTACTGGAGTTCCTCGTACCGTTTCTTATAGGACACTTCCATGGTGCCGCGGTAATGCCTGGAGAGATCCGGGGCCAGCTTCTCCAGGGCGGCGTAGCGCACCTCGCCGGACAGGAAGCCCTGGAAGTCGCCCGCCGGGGCCTTGGAGTCGATGAGAAGCGGATTCTTGCCCTCGGCCACGAGGTCCGGGTTGTAGCGGAAAAGCGGCCAGTAGCCGGTTTCCACGGCCAGCTTGGCCTCCTCCATGGATTTGCCCATGCCTTTGCGGATGCCCTGGTTGATGCAGGGGGCGTAGGCGATGACGATGGAGGGGCCCTTGTGGGCTTCGGCCTCCAGGAAGGCTTTGAGGGCCTGGTTCTTGTCCGCGCCCATGGCGATGGAGGCCACGTAGACGTAGCCGTAGGTCATGGCCATGCGGGCCAGATCCTTTTTCCCGGTGACCTTGCCGGCCGAGGCGAACTTGGCGATGGCCCCGAGCGGGGTGGCCTTGGACGCCTGGCCGCCGGTGTTGGAGTAGACTTCGGTGTCCATGACCAGGATGTTGACATCCTCGCCCGAGGCGATGACGTGGTCGAGACCGCCGTAGCCGATGTCGTAGGCCCAGCCGTCGCCGCCGAAGATCCACACCGATTTCTTGGTGAACAGGTCGGCGTCGGCGGCGATGGCGGCCTGGACCGGATCGGACGTATCGAGCAGGGCCTTCAGCTGGTCGCCGTGGAGGCGGGAGCCGGCCGCGTCGTCCTTGCTTTCCAGCCAGCCGGTCAGGGCGGCGCGCAGGGCGTCGGGCAGCGTCCCGCCGAGGGCCGCCTTCACCTTGTCGGCCAGCTTGGCCCGGCGCTGGGTGAGGGCCATGTTGTAGCCGAAGCCGAATTCGGCCGCGTCCTCGAACAGCGAGTTGTTCCAGGCCGGGCCATGGCCGTCGGCGTTGACGGCGTAGGGCGAGGTGGGCGCGGAGCCGCCCCAGATCGAGGAGCAGCCCGTGGCGTTGGCCACGAACATGCGCTCGCCGAAGAGCTGGGTGAGGAGCTTGACGTACGGGGTCTCGCCGCAGCCGGCGCAGGCGCCCGAGAACTCGAGCAACGGCTGGTGGAACTGGCTGCCCTTGAGGTTTTCGCGTTTGACCAGGGCGCCCTTGTTCTTGAGCTTCATGGCGAAGGCGTGGTTGGCGACCTGATCGGCCTGCTCGTCTTCGAGGGGCTTCATGACGAGGGCCTTCTGCTTGGCCGGGCAGACTTCGGCGCAGGAGCCGCACCCCATGCAGTCCATGGGGAAAACCTGCATCCGGTAGGCCAGGCCCTTGAGTTCCTTGCCGGTGGCCGGCAGGGTTTCGAAGGAGGCCGGCGCCCCGCCCATCTCCGCCTCGTCGGCGAGGAACGGCCGGATGGTGGCGTGGGGGCAGACGAAGGAGCACTGGTTGCACTGGATGCAGTTCTCCTTGATCCAGTGCGGGATGTTGATGGCCACGCCGCGCTTTTCGTAACGCGAAGTGGCGCTGGGGAAGGAGCCGTTCTCGGCGAAGGCCGAAACCGGCACGGTGTCGCCCTTCTGGGCCAGGATCGGCCGGATGACCTTGTTGAAGTATTCGGGTTCATCCGGAGTTTCGGCCTTGGCGTCCGGCGCCGAGGCCCAGGAGGCCGGCACCTTGATCTCGACCAGTCCCTCCATGGCCATGTCCACGGCGTCGACGTTCATCTTGACGATCTTCTCGCCCTTGTTGCCGTAGGTCTTCCTGATGGAATCCTTGAGCAGGCTGATGGCCTCCTCGATGGGCAGCACGCCGGCCAGCTTGAAGAAGGCCGTCTGCATGATCATGTTGATGCGCCCGCCGAGGCCGACCTTCTCGGCGATGGCCACGGCGTCGATGTTGCAGACCTTGAGTTTTTTGTCGGCAATGGTCCGCAGCATGTGGCCGGGCAGGTTTTTCTCCAGCTCCTCGGACGTGTTCCAGGACGAGTTGAGCACGAAGGTGCCGCCGTCCTTGATTCCTTCCAGGATGTCGTAGATGTGCACGTAGCTCGGTTTGTGGCAGGCGATGTAGTCGGCGGCATCCACCAGGTAGGTGGACTGGATGGGTTTCTTGCCGAAACGCAGGTGGGAGACGGTGATGCCGCCGGATTTTTTCGAGTCGTAGGCGAAGTAGCCCTGGGCGTAGAGGTCGGTGTTGTCGCCGATGATCTTGATGGCGGACTTGTTGGCCCCGACCGTTCCGTCGGACCCGAAGCCCCAGAACTTGCACTGCACCGTTCCCTCGGGAACGGTGGGCAGGGGGCCGCCCACGGGCAGGGAGTTGCCGGACACGTCGTCGAGGATGCCGACCACGAAATGGCGCTTGGGCGCGGCTGCGGCCATGTTGTCGAAGACGGCCTTGGCCATGCCGGGGCCGAATTCCTTGGAGCCCAGGCCGTAGCGGCCGCTCATGAGCTTGGGAATGGTGCCGCCGCGTTCGACGAAGGCGGTGCAGACATCCTCGTACAGGGGTTCGCCGAGGCTTCCCGGTTCCTTGCAGCGGTCAAGGACCGTGACCACCTCGGCCGAGGCCGGCATCACCTTGAAGAGGTAATCCGGGGCGAAGGGGCGGAACAGGCGCACCTTGACCAGGCCGACCTTTTCCCCCTTCCCGTTGAGGTAGTTGACCACTTCCTCGATGGTTTCGCACGAGGAGCCCATGGACACGATGACGCGGGTGGCGTCGGGGGCGCCCACGTAATCGAAGAGCCTGTAGGGCCGGCCGGTCAGCGCGCCGACCTTCTGCATCATCTTGGCCACGATGCCGGGAACCATCTGGTAGTAGGGGTTGGAGCGCTCGCGGCCCTGGAAGAAGATGTCCGGGTTCTGCGCGGTGCCGCGCAGGTCCGGATGCTCGGGGTTCATGGCGCGTTTGCGGAATTCGGCGATCTTTTCATGGTCGACCAGGGCCTTGATGTCCTCGTAGTCGATGATCTCGATCTTCTGGATTTCGTGGGAGGTGCGGAACCCGTCGAAGAAATGGACGAAGGGCACGCTGGCATCGACGGCCGAGAGGTGGGCCACCAGGGCGAGGTCCATGCACTCCTGGACGGAGGCCCCGCCCAACATGGCGAAGCCGGTGGAGCGGGCGGCCATGATGTCGGAATGGTCGCCGAAGATCGACAGGGCGTGGGTGGCCACGGCCCGCGCCGACACGTGGAAGACCGCGGGCAGGAGTTCGCCGGCGATCTTGTACATGTTGGGGATCATCAGGAGCAGACCCTGGGAGGCGGTGAAGGTGGTGGTCAGCGCGCCGGCGGCCAGCGAGCCGTGTACCGCGCCGGCCGCGCCGGCTTCGGACTGCATTTCCCGAATGGTTACGGTCTGGCCGAAGATGTTTTTAAGGCCTTTAGCCGCCCATTCGTCCGCTACCTCGCCCATGGTGGAGGAGGGGGTGATGGGGTAAATGGCCGCCGTGTCGCTTAATGCGTAGGCGACGTGCGTGGTGGCGGTATTGCCGTCCATGCTCTTCATCTTCTTGGCCATGCTGCAGTCTCCTTAAAAGTTGTCGTTCGACCGAAACATCAAAAGGCCGGGGTCGACACACTCAATCAGCAATCCTTGTGCCTGGTTATAAGACAGGAAAGGATTTCAATGAGTTGTCGGTGATTCAGGCCGGCGGCGGCCTGGTCGAAGGAACCGCATCCGGTTTTTCGGAAACCGGACCGCATCCAATACCTTGAAATGTCCTGTTTCGTAAAGCAGTTCCAGGTATTTTGCGACTGTCTTAAATTTCAGACGCCAATCATCAGTCTGAAAAAACAGACGGAAAGCCGCCGAATGACCGGCGCCGAATGATCATTTTCGGGCCGACAGAACGGTTCCTGTAACACCATGCCACAGGTTGTTCTTCATGGCACGGCTGAAATTGAAAAAAAAGTATGTTCAAAAATTCCCAATCCGCGTCGGGCGTTCCGGCCACGCCGGGGCGGGCAGCCGGCCGGGATGCAACACACGCTCAGTCAGGAACGGTCAGGTTGTTTTTTTTGAGCAGGGCGTAAAAATGCGACCGGGAGAGGCCCGAGATTTCGATCATGGCGGCCACGTCCCGGCCGTGTTCGCCGATCAGTCCCTCCAGGTAGCGCCGCTCCATGGTTTCCTTGTATTCCTTGAGGGTCCGGCGCCCCACCGGGGCCGCACCGGTCTCCGGTCCCGCAGGGGGGCAGGAAAAATTCTGGGAGGCCGGACGTTGCGGGCCTTTCCCCAGGGCGGACTTGGTCACCTTGATGCGAAGGTCCTGGGGCAGGTGCAGGCTGTAGAGGGTCTTTTCGCGGCCCGAGGCCAGAAAGGCCCTTTCCGCAACATTGCGCAGTTCCCGCACGTTGCCCGGCCAGTCGTAGGCCTCGAGCATGGCCAGGAATTCGGCGTCGAAACCTTTTTGCGGCAGGCCGTATTCGGCGCAAAGCCCGTCCACGAAGAAGATGGCCAGGGGTTTGATGTCCTCGGGCCGGGACCGGAGCGGCGGCAGGGGCAGGGCGATGGTCTTGACCCGGAAATAGAGGTCGCGTCGGAACTGGCCGGCCTCGACCATGGCCTCGATGTCGCGGTTGGTGGCGGCGATCAATCTGAAATTGCTTTTGATTTCGCTGATTCCGCCGACCGGCCGGAAGGTTTTTTCGTGCAGCACCCGCAGGAAGGTTTTCTGGAGGGAGACGGGCATTTCGCCCAGTTCGTCGAGGAACAGCGTTCCTCCGTCGGCCAGCTGGACCAACCCCACCCGGTCGGCGTCGGCCCCGGTGAAGGCGCCCTTCTTGTGGCCGAAAAGCGTGCTTTCCACGAGGGATTCGGTCAGCGAGGCACAGTCGACGGTGACGAAGGCCCCCTTGGACCGGGAGCTGTTGGCGTGGATGAGCCGGGCGAAAAGCTCCTTGCCGGTGCCCGTTTCGCCGGTGATGAGCACCGCGGCGTTTGACCATGCGGCGTGGGCCACCTGGTCGAGACATGGCTTCATGCGGGGACTCGCCGTGACGCAGCCGGCCAGCGACAGCGACACCGGGGCGCGGTCGCAGCGCCGCTCCTCGCGGTATTTGAGGGCGCGCTGCAGAGTCAGCATGATCTGTTTGATGGGCGAGGGTTTGACCAGATAGTCCCAAACCCCTTCCTGTATGGCCAGTTCCGCGCCGTCGGGGTCGCCCATGCCGGTCAGGATGATGACCTCGGGGGCGTCGGGCAGACGCTTGATGTCGGGCAGGGCGGCCAGCCCGTTGCCGTCGGGGAGCCGGACGTCCAGGAGGACCACGTCGAAGTTTTCCCGGGCGAGCAGGGACAATCCGTCCGCAAGCGTCCCGGCGGACTCGCTGGTCAGACGCAGTTTGCGGGTCAGGCTCGCGATGGTATCGCGCACCTCGGGATCGTCGTCTATGATGCAGACGGATTTCATGCGACCTTTGTCTGGGGTTTGGCGTCGAGAACCTCGCGGATGGCCGCGGAGATGATCGCCTGGTTGTAGGGCTTGAGCACGATTTTCTTGATGTTGCCGGCGAGTTTTTTGTCCTCGATGTCGCCGAGGCGTCCGGACACCAGGATGACGGGCAGTCCGGGCGCGACGGCGGCGATCCTGCGGGCCAGTTCCAGGCCGTCGATGTCCGGCATGTCGAAATCGGTGATGCACACGTCGAAGGCGTCCGGGGCGGCGGCAAGCTGTCCGAGGGCTGCGGCGGCCCCGCCGTGGGCCGAAACCTCGTGTCCGAGTTGGGCCAGGACGCGGGGGATGGTCAGCAACTGGTCCTCGTCGTCCTCGACGAACAGGACCCGGTCCCTGCCCCGGTCGGGCCGGGCCGCCGGAGAGAGCGCCGGGGCGTCGGGCTCGGCCATGAGCGGCAGGTAGATGTCGAATCCCGTGCGCTTGGCGGGCTGGCTGACCACCCGGATGCCGCCGCGATGGCTTTTCACGATGCCGCGCACCACGGCAAGCCCCAGGCCGGTGCCTTCGCCCGTCTGTTTGGTGGTGAAAAACGGGTCGAAAATCTTGTCCATGATGTCCGGGGCGATGCCCGGTCCGGTGTCCGTGACGGAGAGCCGGGCGTATCGACCGGCCCGGGTGCCCGCCTGCCCGGCCAGGGTCTCGTCCAGGTCCTCCTCGGCCAGGGACAGGGTCAGCGTTCCGCCGGTTTCGCGCATGGCCTGGAAGGCGTTGGTGCACAGGTTCATGACGATCTGGTGTATCTGCGTGGGGTCGGCCCGGCAGGTCACGGCCGCGCCGGGCACGTTCACCACGATCTTGATATTGCGGGGCATGGAGGCCTGCATCAGCCCTGCCGCCTCGCTGATCACGTCGACGACGTTTATGGGGGCGAATCCGGCCTGGGACGGGCGGGTGAACGACAGGATCTGCTTGACCAGCCGGCTGCCCCGCTCACCGGCCTTGAGCACCCGGCGCAGGTCGCTCTCGCCCGGAGCGTCCGGGGGGAGGTCCAGGAGGGCCAGTTCGGTGGAGTTGATGATGGAGGTCAGGATGTTGTTGAAGTCGTGGGCGATGCCGCCGGCCAGGGTGCCGATGGCCTCCATTTTCTGGGACTGGAGGAGCTGGCGCTCCAGGCTCACCTTCTGGGTCACGTCGTCGGAGGTGGACAGCACGCCCACCACGGCGCCGCTTTCGTCGTGGAGGGGAACCTTCTTGACTTCGAGCAAGACGTCGGCTCCCCGGACGTTGCGGGCGGCCAGTTCGCCGGCAACGGGGCGGTTGCCGCGCATGACATCGACATCGGTCGCCCGCACGGCGTCCACGTCCTCGGGACGAAGCGGCAGGGCGGTGTCGTCGCGGCCCATGAGCTCGGCCAGATCCTTGAAGCCGAAAAAGTCGATGAAGGCCCGGTTGGCGCCCAGGTAGCGCAGGGCCTTGTCCTTCCAGGACACGAGCTGGGGGATGTTGTCGAGGACCAGGCGCAGCATCTCCTGGGATTCCCGCAGGGCCTGCTGCGCCTCGTGGCGCCTGGTCACGTCCTCGACCACGCCCTCGACGTAGGCCAGATACCCGGCGCGGTCGGGGACGAGGCGCATGTTGATGTCGGCCGTGACCAGGCGCGTGTCCGGGCGCACGAAGCGGCTTTCGAACGTGATGGTGGCCTCCACGTCCTCGGCGGAATCGAGGAGGGCCTCGAACCGCTCACGTCCGCCGAAAAGCACGTCGATGAGGTCCCCCCTTCGCCGGGCAAGGACTTCGAGGCTGTCCACGCCGAGCATGGCCAGCAGGGCGGGGTTGGCATCCTCGGCGCGGCCGTCCGGGGTCATGCGGAAGATGCCGAGGGCGGAGTTCTCGAAAATGCCCCGGTATTTCTCCTCGGCCAGCCGCAGTTTCTCGGCGGCGCGCTTGAGTTCCGACACGTCGTAAAGCACGCCGACGAGCCCGGCCACATCGCGCTTGGCGCTTTCGTAGACGGCCCGGTGCAGGATCACCGAATGGGGCGTTCCGTCGGCGGCCGGGATCTCGGTCTCGTCCACGCGGACCCCGGGTTCGCGCAGCAGCCCGGCGTCCTCGACGGACAGGAACCGGGAGAGGGGGGATTCCTCCACCCCGGCGCATTCCTGGATGGGGGCGGGATCGTCCGGCGCCCCGCACCATCGCCGGAAGGCCGGGTTGCAGCCCCGGTAGGCCCCGGTGCCGTCCTTGTAGTAGATGGGGATGGGGATGGTGTTGACCAGGGTTTCCAGGAAGGAAAGCTGGTCCTTGATGGTTTCCTCCACCGAACGGCGGCGCAGGATGTTGGTCACGAGCAGGACCATGACGTAGCACAGGACCAGAAGGCTGATGATGATGGTCCAGAAGACGCCGATATTGATGTGATAGAAGGGGTATGGTTCGTTGATGAGGGTGTGCTCCGGCGGGAGCTTGTCCGAGGGAATGCCGAGGCGTTGCATCTCCTTGAAATCGAAGACGAAGGCGTCATTGGTCATCGTCACGATGGGCAGTTCGGCGATGGACGTGCCATGCAGGAGCCTGTCGGCCATCCCGGCCGCCAGGCGCCCTTCCTCGGTGCCGCTGTGCAGTCTGCCGCCGACGATGCCGTGGCCGAGCATGAACTGCCAGGCGCTGTAGATGGGCACGTCGGAATGGGAGCGGATGGCGGAAAGGACCTCGTTGACGGAATAGACGTCCTTTTGCGTGTCCTTGTAGAAGGGAATCAGAAAGATCATGGCGTCGTCCGGCAGGGCGCGCACCTTTTCGAGAATTTCGGACAAGGTCAGGTTGTCCTCGTATTCGAAGCGCAATCGTCCGCTGAAATCCCGTTCCACGGCCCGGAGCTGGTTGCCGATGGCGACGCCGGTCAGCGAGGTGTCGCCGAAGATGACGAGGCGGTCGCGGCCCGGATGGAGGCGCAGGGCCAGCTCCAGGGTGGCGCGGATGTCCGGGGTCTCCAGAACGCCGGTGAAGTTCGGATGGCCGTCGAGCCAGTCGGGATGGAAATCGTTGACTCCGCAAAAGACGACCGGCGTTCCGGGGAACAGCTCCTTTTGATATTCGCGCAGGAAGTCGAAGGCGAAATTGTCCGAGGCCACAATGACCTCGAAGCGGGTGTTACGGTACTTGAGCTTGTAGAAATCGTGGAGCATGGAACGCAGGACCGGATCCGTGTACTTCTTCGAATCCATGTACTCGATCTGCAGGTCCACGTTGAAATCGGAACGTGACAGGGTGGCCCGGATGCCCTCCAGTATTTCGTCGGACCACTGGTAGCCATTCTGGTACGAGTTGAAATAGAGGACGTTTTTCCTGAGCTTTTCCGCTCGGGCGGACAGAACCGGCAGGAGGGATGCGAGCAAAAGCCAAAACGCAAGCTTTCGGACCATGGGGACTCGTGGGGAAAGGGTGCGGGGTTTGGCAACCCGGAACATTCCGGAACGATTCTGTCATGGCCGGTCATGAAGTCAAGCCCCTCCGGCCGTTGGAAGGGAAACTCACGCCCCTTGGCAGGGACGGGCGGATTGAAAAGGCCGCGGAAATCGTCTATGTTGCAACATTCACGGGGGGAAGCGTTTCGTCACCGGTGTGGCGCCCAGACTTCAAATCTGGTGTGCGGTCG
>CAZNUQ010000002.1:80176-96219 GCA_964576235.1 uncultured Desulfovibrio sp. | reverse complement strand
GTCGCAAGGTCGCAGGTAGGTTCGACTCCTATACGCTTCCGCCATCATTGGATTTTTACTCTTTTGGACATGCCGCCTGTCCCGCTCCGGCGCTTGTCCCTTCTCCATGGACTCCTGTCGTTCCGAATCGCCGCCGGTCCGACGGCAGCGCCTCCACCGGGCCTCTCCCGCCGCGCAGGAGTCCGCGACGCTCGACCTGGGGCGGATCGTCGGGTATGTCTGGAATACGGTATTCGGACCGGCCACTCGGGGCTCGCGTCCGTCTCCGTCCGGTCCGGCCGAAGGACCCCCCGCAGCTGAGATGAAACCCACGCCGCGTGTCACCATAAGCCGTTCCGTCGGCCTCCCGGACCCCTCCCGGGTGGCTCTGTGCCGACGCGCCCCGGAACTCGGGCCGAAAATCCTCTTTTTCAGCGGCGGCACGGCGCTGCGTCATCTGAGCGAGACGCTCATCGGCTACACGGCCAATTCCATCCATCTGATCACGCCGTTCGATTCGGGAGGCTCCTCGGCGGAGCTGCGCCGGGCCTTCGCCATGCCGGCCGTGGGCGATATCCGCAACCGCATCATGGCCCTGGCCGACCGGACCATCACCGGCAATCCGGCCGTGTTCGAGCTTTTCGCCCATCGCCTGTCCAAGGACGCCGGGCCGGAAGAACTGGCGGCGCGCCTTGGCCGGATGATCGCCGGGGAGGATCCCCTCGTGCGCCACGTCCCGGAGCCGCTACGCAGGATCATCCGGACCCATCTCCGTTTCTTCGAGCAGCGCCGCCCGGCGTCCTTCGACCTGCGCGGGGCCAGCATCGGCAACTGCATCCTGGCCGGCGGCTATTTCAACTACAACCGCATGCTCGATCCGGTCATCTATCTTTTCATGCGGCTCGTCGAGGCGCGCGGCACCGTGCGGCCCATCATCGACGCCGACCTGCATCTGGCCTGCCGCCTGGCCGACGGCCGGCTGCTCCTCGGCCAGCACCGCATGACCGGCAAGGAAACGGCCCCCATCGACTCGCCCATCGAGCGCCTGTGGCTGGTCGCGAACCTGACCGACCCCACGCCGGTCGAGGTACGCGTCCCGGAGCGGATCGAACGGCTCATCCGGCAGGCGGACCTCATCTGTTACCCCTACGGCAGCTTTTACACGAGCCTTCTCGCCAACCTGCTGCCGGGGGGCGTGGGAAACGCCGTGGCCGCGGCGCGCTGTCCCAAGGTCTACATTCCCAACCTCGGGGACGATCCGGAACAGCGGGGGATGACCGTGGCCGGGCAGGTGGCCCGGCTGCTTGCGGTCCTCGAGGCCGGTTGTCCCCGGGGGGGGCGCCGGGAGGACCTGCTGCGCTTCGTGATGGTCGACAGCCGGGGGGGGCGCTATCAGGCTCCCCTTGATCTCGCCGCCATCCGGCGTCTGGGGGTCGAGGTCCTCGACGTGCCCCTGGCCCGGCCGGACCATCCCGACCAGGCCGACAGCCACCGGGTGGTCGAATACCTGCTTTCCCTGACCTGACCGGCAAGGGCGGACCGTCGGGACGGGGGCGGTGGCGGGCGGATTCCTGTCCGAAAAGGGTTCCCCCAGACGGGCCAAATCGCGTATACGGCGTTCTGGCACGCCCGAACCCGCGAACCGAAAACCTGGAGCCGATCATGCCCCGCCGCCTGTCCGCCATCCTCGCGCTGGTTGCCCTGTCCATCGCCGTCTCGGCCTGTCAGACCACCGCCCCCGCGACCCGGTCCGTGCCGCCGGTTTCGCGGGCGTCCGCCGTCGCCTCGCCGCTTGCCGGTTCACGACAACTCGTCGTCGTCGTGGCCGAAAATTTCAACGACCATCAGGCCCGGTTACGACGTTTCGAACGGTCGGGCGACGGTCCGTGGAAGCCGGTGGGCGACGACGTGGCCGTGACCCTCGGGAAAAACGGCCTGGCCTGGGGGCGCGGGCTGCATGGCGCGGCCCTGGGCGACGGGCCGGTCAAGGTGGAGGGAGACGGCCGGTCTCCCGCCGGGGTATTCACTTTCGGCACCGCCTTCGCCTACAAGCCCGAAAACCTGTGGACCTCCCCGAAGCTGCCCATGCACCGGGTGACGGATCGGACGGTCTGCGTGGAAACCATCGCTTCGGCCTCGTACAACCGCATCGTGGACGAGGATACGGTGGCCGCGCCGGACTGGAGTTCGCCGGACCGGATGCTGCGGCCGGACGGCCTGTACCGCTACGGCCTCATGGTCGACCACAACGCCCCGGACACCAGGCCGGGAGCGGGATCCTGCATCTTTTTCCACCTGTGGCGACGCCCCGGCGCTCCGACCGTCGGTTGCACGGCCATGAACGAGCCGGCCATCCTGGTCATCCTGTCCTGGATCGACGCCGCGAAAAAGCCGCTGCTGGTCCAGTTGCCGCGGCCCGACCTGGAACGGCTGGCCATGACCTGGGGCTCGCCCGAGATCAGGGCCGTCGGCTCGGGCAGGGACTAACCCCGGCCGGCCGGGGCGAGGCCTGGATGCCGGCGGAGGGCGGTGAGGCGAGGTTTGCCGCGTTTCCGGCGAACGCGGAGGGAGGGCGCCGCGCTAGGAGACGGCTTCCGGTTCCTTGCCCTGTTTTTTCAGGGCGAAGTTGAGGAGCTTTTGGGCCTCGACGAAGGTGGGGGCGAGGCGAAGGGCCAGCCTGGAGGCCCGTTCCGCCTTGTCCCAGCGCTGCCAGTCCAGATAGACCCTGCCCAGGTTGAAATAGAGGTTGGGGTCGGACTTGGCGTAGTCCACGGCCCGCATGAAATATTTCTCGGCGAGATCGTATTTGCGGAGTTTCCGCAGGACGATGCCGATGCGGTTGTAGTGGCGGATCTGCTCCGGCGAGAGTTCGATGGCCTCGTCGAGATAGGTGAAGGCTTCCTCGAACAATTCGCCGGCAATGAACAGGTCCGCGATGCGCGCCCGCAAATCGGCGTCGCGGGGAAATTCGCGGGCGAGTTTCTCCAGAAGCTGCTTGGCCTCGGCCAGGCGTTTTTCCTCGATCAGGAGCTTGCCCTCGGCAAGCCCCTTTTCGATGCGCCCTTCCTTGTCGGCGATGATTTCCTTGGCTTCCTCGACGGCCGTTGCCTGCAGTTCCGTCAGCAGGTTGACCAGTGTCTCGGCCAGTTCCTTCTCGCCGCCCGGCGTGTAGTCGAGGATGAGCGGATAGACCTTGCGCAGGTTGCGGTCGCCATTAAGGTGCAGCACGGCGTCGGTGATGAGCTTGGAAAACTCCTCTTTCTCCGACTTGATAAGCGGCGTGCGCATGACCGCCACGATGGCCTCGTAAAGAGCCGAAACGGCGGGCAGGGGCTTGGCCTGCTTGAGGAAAGTCCCTACCTTGTTGATCTGGGCACGGGCTTTTGTCAGTTCGGAGGACATGCTGCCCCGGCGCGCTTGCGCCTTTGGTTATTTGCCCGTCTCCTTGCGCACGATTTCGCGGAAGCGTTTGAAGAAGTACCGGCTGTCATGGGGGCCGGGCGCGGCTTCCGGGTGGTACTGGATGGCGATGACGGGCTTTTTCTTGTGCGCGAAGCCTTCCAGCGTGCCATCGTTTAAGTTCACGTGCGTCAATTCTATGTCCGAGAGGCTCGCGATGTCCACGCAAAAACCGTGGTTTTGCGAGGAAATCTCGATCCGGCCTGTCTGCAGGTCCTTGACCGGATGGTTCAGCCCGTGATGGCCGAACTTGAGTTTGTAGGTCCGGCCGCCGAGGGCCAGGCCCAGCAGTTGGTGTCCCAGGCAGATGCCGGCCAACGGGAATTCGTCGACCAGAAGGGCGGTGGTGTGGATCACCCCGGGCAGGGCGGCCGGATCGCCGGGGCCGGGCGACAGGAAGACGGCATCCGGGGCGAGTCGGCGCACCTGTTCGGCCGTGGTGGTGTGCGGCACCATGAGCAGGTCGAAGCCCTGGGCGGTCAGAAGGCGCATGATGTTCCACTTGATGCCCATGTCGAGGACCACCAGGCGCGGTCCCGGGCCGGGCCAGTCGTAGCGGCCGTCGACGATGGCCGCGGGCTTGATCCCCGTTCCGGTCCAGACGAAGGGGGCGTCGCAGGATACCCGGTCGGCCAGTCCCAGGCCTTCCATGGAGGGCAGGCCCTTCGCCGCGTCCACGATCTTTCGGGGATCCGCGGTGTCGGTCGAAATGTAGCCGCGCATGGCGCCGTTGAGGCGCAGATGGCGGGTGAGCGCCCGGGTGTCGATGCCTTCGATGCCCGTGACGCCCTGGCTGGTGAGATAATCCGGCAACGTCATGGTGGAGCGCCAGTTGGAGGGCTCCTTGCAGCATTCCTTCACGATGAAGCCGGCCACGCGGATCTTGGCGGACTCCACGTCGTCGGGGTTGATGCCGTAGTTGCCCACGTGCGGATAGGTCATGCACACCATCTGTCCCGTGTAGGAGGGGTCGGTGAGCACTTCCTGGTAGCCGGTCATGCCGGTGTTGAAAATCACCTCGCCGCCGGCGCGGCCCTCGCCGGTGAACGTGTGGCCGTGAAACAATGTGCCGTCTTCGAGGGCCAGGATGGCTTTCATGCGTGTCTCCGAGGGGTTGCGCCGTCGGCCGCCGATGGCGGTTCCGGGCACGGCGTGACAGAACGGGGTCGGCCCGCGGGCCGGCCGCGTTCGTGGGTTGCGCTCAATTAAGGCCTCTTGGTCTGGCGCGCAAGCCCAAGTTCGATGAGCCGGGCGATCAGTTGGGAAAAGCTGAGGCCGGCGGCCCTGGCCGCCTTGGGGAGCAGGCTGTTCGGGGTCATGCCGGGAAGGGTGTTGACCTCGAGGAGCTTGAGCCCCGTTTCGGTGTGGATGAAGTCGGCCCGGCTGTAGCCGGCGAGGCCGAGGGCGCGGTGCGCGGCCAGGGTCGCCCGGCCTATGGCCTCGGTCAGGGCCTCGTCCACCGGGGCCGGGCAGATTTCGTCGGCCGCGCCGGGGTCGTACTTGCTTGCGTAGTCGAAAAATTCCCCTGCCTTGGGATGGATGAGGATCGGCGGCAAAACCGTGTCGTCGAGCACGGCGCAGGTCAGTTCCGGCCCGGTCGCGGCCTCCTCGACCAGGGCCGCGTCGCCGGAGGCGAAAACGCGCTCCAGGGCGGCCGGCAGGTCGGCCGGGTCGCGCACGAGGGACATCAGGACGCTCGATCCCCCGAGATTGGGCTTGACGAACCACGGCGGTCCGAAATCCGGAACGAAGCCGGCGGGGGGCGGTCCCGGCAGAAACGTCCAGCGCGGCGTGTCCAGGCCGGCCTGCCGGAACAACTGCTTCGCGGCGGCCTTGTTCAGGGCCAGGAACGATCCGGCCGGACCGCTGCCCTGGTAGGGCACTCCGGCGGCGTCGAGCAGGGCCTGGGGCAGGCCGTCCTCGCCCGGGGAGCCGTGGAGGTTTATGAAGGCGAAATCGCAGGTCCGGGCCGTGGCCACGAATCCGGGAAAATCGCGCGACAGGTCGCAACGCACGACCTCGTGGCCGAGAGCCAAAAGGGCCTGTTCTATCTGGGCAGCGCCCGACAGGGAGACTTCGCGTTCACTCGACCAGCCTCCCGCAACCAAAAGTATTTTCATGCAGATCGATGCCAAGGGTTTCGGCCAGGGCGTTTTCGATCGCCTCGGCCTGTTCAAGGGATTCGAAGATGCGGGTCCGGATGTACTCCGTCTTGCCGTAGCGCACGAGCAGGTCGTCGAAACGGTCTTCCAGGGGAACGATCCTGTTGTGCTTGACCCGCTTGTCGCTGTAAATGAGCGCCAGCGGCAGGAAATGGGCCCGCAGATCCAGGGGGTGGGGCCAGGAGACATGGCAGACCACGCCCTGGGCCAGGGCCGGATTGCCGGTCAGTTCCTGCACCCAGGCCCCGCCGAGCTGGCAATGGTTGCCGCCGTGCCGGATGGTGTAGGTCTTGGCCAGATCGTGGAGCAGGGCCGCGGCCCGGACTTCCGGCACGTTGACGGGAAGGCCGGACCGAAGCGCCCGTTCGGCCAGGGCCGTGGCCAGGCAGGCCACCAGGATGCTGTGGGCGCGGATGTTGTCCAGCATGCCGAAGAGATCCCAGAGCATGTGGCATTCCGGATCCGAGGGGATGAAGGACACGCGCGGCATGCCGGGAATGGCCGTTCCGGCGGAAGACGGTGCGGCTGGCGGCTGCTGGTTGGGATCGTGGGTGTGCTCGGCCATAGGGAAAATGCCGGTTGCCGGACGGTGCTACGCCTTCGTCCCCGGCACCCGTCCTGATATCAACCCTTCGGGAAAAAGCAACGGCCGGCGTGCCCCTTGGGGCCCGCCAAGGCGGGAAGAATCATGAAAAAATACCGTGTGCGTTACGAAACCAGGCTGCTCGAAGATCGGGAAGGCGTCGAGGTGGTCACCGCCCCGGGCAAGGGCCAGGCCATGTTCGTCGTCCAGGCCAGACTGCATCCGAAGGAGCGGACCGACGAGCCGTATTTCCACTTCGAGCCGCTTGCCATCCGGCGCCTGGAGGCGCCGGACGCCTACGAGGTGACCTACCGCACCAAGATCGAAACCGAGGTGGCCGGGGAAATCGAGGTCGCCGCCGAGGACGCGGGAAAGGCCGCGGCCAAGGCCCGGTTCGCCGTCCACAAGGAACTTATCCCGCCAAAGTGCTTCAAGGCGGTGGAGATCGTCGAGATCGGCGAGGCCGGGTAGGCCTTCTGGGGGGGGCGACTTTGACAAGCCTGCCCCCATCGCGCATATTTCCGAAAACGCGGCGCTCCGTTGCATCCGCCGCCTTTCCCCTGCCGGAGGTCCCCATGTGCCTTGCCGTCCCCATGGAAATCACCGCCATCCGTGACAAGATCGCCGATGTGGAAATCGGCGGCGTCACCCGTCAGGTGCGTCTCGACCTCATCGACGCCGCGCCCGCGGTCGGCGACTTCGTCATTGTCCACGCCGGATTCGCCATCCGCCGCCTGGACCGGGAAGACGCCCTGGAAACCATCAAACTGTTTCAGGAAGGCCTGAACCTTGAACTCATTTGACGCCTTCAGGGATCCCGCCCTGTGCCGTTCGCTCCTGGCCCGGCTCGTCGCGGAGGCCACCGAGCCGTTTCGTTTCATGGAAGTCTGCGGCACCCATACCGTGGCCATCTTCCAGTCCGGGTTGCGCGGGCTTCTGCCCAGGACCGTCACCCACGTGACCGGTCCGGGGTGTCCCGTCTGCGTCACCCACGAATCGGAAGTGGCGGCGTTTCTCGATCTGGCCGGCCGCGACGGCGTGATTCTCGCCACCTTCGGCGACCTCATGCGCGTGCCAGGCCCCGGGGGGCGCACCCTCAAGACCGCCAAGGCCGACGGCGCCCGGGTGGAAGTCGTCTATTCCCCCGTGGACGCCCTGGCCGTGGCCGAGGCCAACCCCGGCCGCGACGTGGTCTTCATCGGGGTGGGCTTCGAAACGACCGCTCCGGCCGTGGCCGCCACCATCAAGCTGGCCCGGGAACGCAACCTCAAGAATTTCAGGGTGCTTTGCTTCCACAAGCTCGTGCCCCCGGCACTGGCCGCTCTTCTGGCGGACCCGGACATCAACGTGGACGCCTTCATTTTGCCCGGACACGTCTCGGCCATCATCGGCGCGGCCCCTTACGGGTTCATCGCCGAGAAGCACCGGGTGCCGGCCGTCATCACCGGTTTCGAGCCCCTGGACATCCTGTCCGCGCTCCTGGCCATCGTGGAGATGCGTCGCGACGGCGCGCCGGCCGTGCGCAACGCCTACACCCGGGTGGTGGCCGACGACGGCAACCCCGTGGCCCGGGCCGTCATGGACGAGGTCTTCGCGCCCGCCGACGCCCTGTGGCGCGGTCTTGGAAGGATTCCCCAAAGCGGCCTCGTCATCCGCGAGTCCTTCGCGGACTTCGACGCCATGCGCCTTCCCGGCGTGGCGCTTCGGGAGGCGCCGCCGCTGCCCGGCTGTCGTTGCGGTGAGGTTCTCAAAGGCAAGATGGCCCCGAACGAGTGTCCGCTTTTCGACAAGGCCTGCACGCCGGCCACGCCCGTGGGGCCGTGCATGGTTTCGACCGAGGGCGGCTGCGCCGCGTACCATAAGTATCAGCTGGAATTGTAGGGGGGCGCGCGTCTCCGGAACCGGAAAGGGGCTGGCAACGATCGCCCTTTGCCTCTATGCTGGATGCTCTGGCGCGGCAAAGTCCTTGTCGCGCCCAACCCGTTGAACAGCTTCGGGGAGTGAGGAGCCGGTACCCCTTGCGGGGGGGGCCGGATGCCGACGCCCCGCGGGATGTACGCCATGGACAAGGTTTTGCTCGATTACGGCAGTGGCGGCCGGGCCTCGCACCGGATCGTCAACGAACTTTTTTTCAAGTACCTGGGCAACGATATCCTGGCCCGCATGGACGACGCCGCCGTGTTCGCCCTTTCCGGTCCGGTGGCCATGAGCACGGATTCCTTCGTGGTCGATCCGATCTTTTTCCCCGGCGGGGACATCGGATCGCTGGCCGTGCATGGTACGGTCAACGACGTGGCCATGATGGGGGCGCGGCCGCGCTACCTGACCTGCGGCTTCATTCTGGAGGAGGGCCTGGAAATGGAGGCGCTCGCGCGCATCGTGGCCTCCATGGGCGAGGCGGCGCGCAAGGCCGGGGTGCGCGTCGTGGCCGGCGACACCAAGGTCGTGCCGCGGGGCGCGGCCGACAAGATTTTCATCAACACCACGGGGATCGGCGAACTGCTCGTCGATCCCGCCCCGAGCGGCCACCGGGCCGCCGTCGGCGACGCCGTGCTGGTCAGCGGGACCATGGGCGATCACGGCCTGGCCATCCTCTCCACCCGCGAGGGGCTGTCGTTCGATGCCCCGGTCGTCAGTGACAGCGCGGCCTTGGGCGGACTGGTGGAAAAGCTGCTGACCGCCGTGCCGGGCGTGCACGTCCTGCGCGACCCGACGCGCGGCGGGCTGGCCACGACCCTAAACGAGATCGCCGGCCAGTCAGGCGTGGGCGTGGAACTCGACGAGGCGGCCATCCCCATCGATCCGGCCGTGTCCGGGGGGTGCGCCGTGCTCGGTCTCGATCCGCTCTATCTGGCCAACGAGGGGAAGTTCCTGTGCATCCTGCCCGAGGGCGAGGCGGACGCGGCGCTCGCGGTCTTGCGGGCCGACCCCCTGGGCGCGGGCGCGGTCCGCATCGGCCGGGTCGTGGCCGGGCATCCGGGCAAGGTGGCCATGGTCACGCCCCTCGGCGGCAAGCGCCTGCTCGGCATGCTCGAGGGCGAACAGTTGCCCCGCATCTGCTGAGGCGGACGGGGCGTGGCACGGGATGCGGGCGCGGACCCGCATCCGAGGCGACAACTTTTTTCAGGAAGGGAGCGGGGCCATGAGCGTGTGCGATGTGGTTGTCATGGGGGCCTTGGGGCGCATGGGCGCAACCCTGACCCGGCTGGCCGGGTCCGATCCGGCCTACCGGCTGGCGGGCGTCCTGGAACGGGCCGGCTGCACGGCCGGTCTGGCTGGCCTCGCCTGCGAGGTGGGCGACGATCTGGCCACGGTCCTGGCCAAATGCCCGGGAGCGGTGGTGATCGACTTCACCCGGCCGGAAACGTCGCTCGCGGTGGCGGCTGCGGCCGTCGCCGCCGGTAATCCGGTCGTCATCGGCACCACGGGATTCGCGCCTGACCAGCTTCGGGAACTGGAGGCCGCCGCCGCGAAAACGCCCATTTTCCTCGCTCCCAACATGAGCGTCGGCGTCAACGTGCTCCTGCAGGTGCTGCCGGAACTCGTCCGCAAGCTCGGCCCGGCCTACAACCTGGAGATCATGGAGATCCACCACAACAAGAAGGCCGACGCGCCGAGCGGCACGGCCATCAAGCTCGGCCAGTGCCTGGCCGCGGCCCGGGGCCAGGACTACGACGCGGTCAAGCGCCACAGCCGGGACGGCATCATCGGACCGCGCACGGGTGAGGAGATCGGCGTGGCCGCGCTTCGCGGCGGCGACGTGGTGGGCGACCACACGGTCTACTTCCTCGGCCCCGGCGAACGCATCGAGGTGACCCACCGGGCCCACGCCCGGGACACCTTCGCCCAGGGGGCATTGCGGGCTGCTGCCTGGCTCAGGGGGCAAAAGCCCGGCCGGCTCTATTCCATGGCCGACATGCTGGCCTGATTCGTCCGATACGGAGCGTGGACAGGAGCATCCAGCCGGGAGCGGG
This sequence comes from uncultured Desulfovibrio sp., assembly GCA_964576235.1. Classification (GTDB taxonomy): domain Bacteria; phylum Desulfobacterota; class Desulfovibrionia; order Desulfovibrionales; family Desulfovibrionaceae; genus Solidesulfovibrio. The sequence goes on along the minus strand of CAZNUQ010000002.1, from coordinate 86,062 downwards.
GCTTCCCCTCCCGGCTTTTTCGCGTTCGTTTCAGACGCTGGCCGTTTCCAGCCTTTCCCGCATGGCCGCGAGCACGTCGACCAGGGCGGCTTCCAGGTTTTTGAACGCCGCCTGGGCCCTGGCGGCGTCCAGGGCCTTGGCGGTCCGTTCCAGGTCGTGGCTGGCCTCGCGCAGGATCGGGGCGCCCATGGTCGACGAGGCCCCTTTGAGGGAGTGGGCCATAAAGGCGAGCTGGTCGAAATCGGCCAGGGCCAGGGCGTCGCGCATGGCCTCCAGGTTGGCCGGTTGCTCGGCCACGAAGGCGTTGAAAAGCTTCATGAGAAAGCCGGTGTTGCCACGGGCCTTGGTCAGCAGTTCCGTCCAGTCGAGGACGATGCGGTCATCGGAGGTTTCCGCCGTCGGGACGCGTTTTTGTCCGGGGCCTCCCACCGCCCGGACCAGCGCCGCCTCCAGGTCGGAAGGACTGACGGGCTTGCTCAGGTAGTCGTCCATGCCGGCCCGCAGGAAGGTTTCCCGGTCTCCCTTGAGGGCGTGGGCGGTCAGGGCCACGATGGGAACGCGCGGGTCGAAGTCGCCGCTTTGGTCGGCGCGGATGGCCTTGGTGGCTTCGATGCCGTCCATTTCCGGCATCTGGATGTCCATGAGGATCACATCGAAGCGTTTGCGGCGCAGAGTCTCCAGGGCGCGTCGGCCGGTGTGGGCAATCACCACCTCGTGCCCGTCCGCTTCGAGCAGTTCCTGGACGTAGATCTGGTTGATGGGGTTGTCCTCGGCCAGCAGGACCGTCAGGGGATGGGAGGAATCCGGTGCCGGCATCGCCACCGGCGTCTCGCTTGCCGCAGCCGCATCGGGCAGGGGGAAGGCGATGTCGAAGCTGAAGACGCTGCCCTTGCCTTCCTCGCTTTCCACGCCGTAGACGCCCTGCATCAGTTCGACCAGGTGCCGCACGATGGCGAGTCCGAGCCCGGCGCCTTTGAAACGGCGGGCGTGGGTGATATCGGCCTGGCTGAAACTGTCGAATACGGCCCGGATCTTGTCACGGGGGATGCCGATGCCCGTGTCGCGCACGGCGAAACGCAACGTGGCCGGGGCCCCCGGCCGGCCTTCGTCGGCCCTGGCGATCTCCAGGGTCACTCCCCCCTTGTCCGTGAATTTGACCGCGTTGCCGATCAGGTTGATCAGGATCTGACGCAGGCGGCTGGCGTCGCCGACGAGGACGGCGGGGACCGGCTCCTCGATCCGGCACAGCAGGGCCAATCCCTTCTTGGTGGCCAGGGGGCGGAAGATGCTGACGGCCTCTTCCACCGTGGTCCGCAGATGAAAGGGCGTTTGGGCCAATTCGAAGCCCCCTGACTCGATGCGGGCGTAATCCACGATATCGTTGAGCACGGTCAGCAGGGACTGGGCGCTATGGCGGGCCATTTCCAGGTATTCCCGCTGCCTGGCGGTGAGTTCCGTGGACAGCGTCAGTTCGGTCATGCCCAGGATGCCGATCATGGGCGTGCGTATCTCGTGGGTGATGTTGGCCAGGAAATGACTTTTGGCCCGTTCGCCGGCCTTGGCGGACTGGCGCGCCGCGCCCAGATCGGCTTCGAGCGTCCGCAAGGCCGTGATGTCCCGAAGCAGCACCCGGACCAAGGGAAGCCCGGCCTCGTGGAGGCTTTCGCTACGCATGGAGGCCTTGCGGCCGGTCGCGGAAAGGGTGATTTCGGCCGTCTGGGCGGTGGCGGGAATGCCGAAGGGAAATCCCGTCAGTTCGTTGGACGGGCAGCCGAACAGTGAGGCGGCCCCGGGGGTGGCGTGCAGAATGATGCCGTCCTTGTCCACCAGGAGCAGGGCGTCGCCGGTCAGGCGTTCCAGGGCGTCGGTTTCGTGGATCAGGCGTTTGAGCATGGAATTACCCTTTGATGCAGGCCAGGGGACGCAGTTTGGCGGTCATGGTGGCCAGTCCCAGGGCGTGGGCCGTCTGGACGACCTCGTCGATGTCCTTGTAGGCTCCCGGGGCCTCCTCGCCGACTGCCCGCGGATTGTGCGCCCGCACGGCGATGCCCTCCCGGGACAAGGCGGCGATGATTTCCCGGCCCGAAAAGCGTTTGAGGGCCTGTTTGCGGCTCAAGGCCCGGCCGGCTCCGTGGCAGGCCGAACTGAAGGAACGTGCCTGGGAGGAGGCCGCTCCCGTCAGGATGTAGGAATTCGTTCCCATGCTGCCGCCGACGAGGACCGGCTGTCCGATCTCCCGGCAAAAGGCCGGCAGGTCCGGATTGCCGGGGCCGAGGGCCCGCGTGGCGCCCTTGCGATGGACGTACAGGGATTTCGCCGTGCCGGCCACGTCGTGGCGTTCGACCTTGCAGGTGTTGTGGGAGACATCGTAAAGCAGGTCGAGCCGGCTGCCTGGGAAACATGCCGCGAACACCTCGCGCACGAGATGGGTGATGATCTGCCGTCCGGCCAGGGCGCAGTTGATGGCGGCGCGCATGGCCCCGAGGTAGCGGCGGCCCGTCTCCGAATCTATGGGCGCGCAGGCCAGTTCACGGTCCGGCGGGAAAAGTCCGTGGCGGGAAGCGGCGGAGAGCATGGCGGCCATGTGGTCGGTGGCCACCTGGTGTCCCAGCCCCCGCGAGCCGCAATGGATGGCGACCACGACCTGATCGGGGCGCAGGCCGTAGGCGGTTGCCGCCCGGGCATCGAGAATGTCCGCCACATACTGCACTTCGAGGTAGTGGTTGCCGGAGCCGAGGCTGCCCAGTTCGTCGCGCTGGCGTTCCTTGGCCCGGTCGGAAACGGCCTCGGGATCGGCGCCGGGCATCCGTCCCCCTTCCTCGCAACGCGTCAGATCCTCCGGCCCGCCGTATCCTTGGGCTACGGCCCAGGCCGCGCCTTCCAGGAGCATCCTGTCCATGGCTTTGCCCGAGAGCCGTAAAAGCCCCCCCGCCCCGACTCCGGAAGGAACCGCGGCGAAAAGTCTGTCGGCGAGCTGCTCCCGCAACGGTTCCACCTCGTGCCGGACCAGGTTGGAAACCAGGGCGCGCACCCCGCAGGCGATGTCGAATCCCACGCCCCCGGCCGAAATTACACCGGAAGCCTCCGGATCGAAGGCCGCGACGGCCCCGATGGGGAAACCGTAGCCGGTGTGGGCGTCGGGCAGGGCCAGGACGGGATCGACGACGCCGGGGAGGGTGGCCACGTTCCGCAGTTGGGCGAACACGCCGTCCTCCATGGCCGCGACGGCGCCGGGCGTGCCGAAAAGCAGGGCTCGTACCCGCATGGCGCCAAAACGGGGCAGTTCCCATACGAGCGCCTCGCGCTGGATGATCCCCTCCCTTTTCATGGCGTTGCCCCTTTGTCCGCGGATTGGTGACCGGTCGGAATCCTTTGTCGTTAGTTCATGGAGCGCGGCGTTTGTCAAGGCGTGCCTATTCGTCCGGCGGCCGAACGCGGGGAGGCCGTTTCGCGGCCATCGCGCACCGGCGTCCCTGGAGACGCCTCCAGAAACCGAAGCGTTCGTCCGATGGAACCTTGGCAATCGTCGAGTCTGTCGCCCCGTCAGGCGTGGGGCGCCGGCATGCCGGCCTGGAATCCGGGGACGGTCGCGCTTGGGGCCGCACCGGAGGCAAGGCGGCCTGAAGGGCCAGGCTTTCGCGAAGACGCTGACGAACGGGATGGCGCACAGAGACGGAAATGGCGTTTGAGCGGGGCGTTCGGAACACGACAGCGCCCGCGGCCGGAGGCCGCGGGCGCGACGGGCATGGCTGTCCCGTGACAGGCCGCTAGATGCTGTAGAGCTTGTCGCCGGGAATGATGGTGAGATTGTTTTTCTGCAACAGTTCGATGGCCTGGTCGGTCCGGTCGAAACGGAAGATGATGACCGCCGACTGTTCGCACTGGTGCACGAAGGCGTACATGTATTCCACATTGACGCCCCCGGCGCACAGGAGCTTGAGGATTTCGTGCAGGCCGCCGGGCTGGTCCGGAACCTCCACGGCCACGACGGCGTTGCGGCCCACGGTGAAGCCGTTTTCCTTGAGGGCCTTCTTGGCTTTCTCGTGGTCGCTGACGATGAGCCGCAGGATGCCGAAGTCGGAGGTGTCGGCCAGCGACAGGGCGCGGATGCTGATTCCTGCCTCGGCCAGGACGCGGGTGACTTCTTCCAGGCGACCAGCCCGGTTCTCCAGGAAAATGGAAATCTGCTCGGCCTTGATCATTGCATCTCCCTCCTGATGGCGGGTTTGGGCCGTTATTCGTGACGCAGGTCCAGGATACGCTTGGCCTTGCCCTCGGAGCGCTGAATGGAGCGGGGTTCGACAAGCTTGACCAGGGTGGTCACGCCGAGGAACTCCTTGATGTTCTTTTGTATTTTTGCCTCCAGACGCTGGAGCTTCTTGATTTCGTCGGAAAAGACCTTCTCATCGACTTCCACCTGCACGGTGAGGGTGTCGAGGTTGCCATCGCGCCGGACCACCAGTTGGTAATAGGGGGTCAGGCCCTCGGTCTCGAGGAGGATGCTTTCGATCTGGGAGGGGAAGACGTTGACCCCCCGGATGATGAGCATGTCGTCGCTGCGCCCCTGGACGCGGATCATGCGGGCCGTGGTGCGGCCGCATTTGCAGGGGGTGTAGTCGAGCCGGGTGATGTCGCGCGTGCGGTAACGGATCAGCGGCTGGGCTTCCTTGGTGAGGGTGGTGATGACCAGTTCCCCGGTCGAACCCGGTGGCAGGGGTTCCTTGGTTTCGGGATCGATGACCTCGACCAGGAAATGGTCTTCCTGGATGTGCGCTCCGGACTGGGCCTCGACGCACTCGATGCCCACGCCCGGCCCCATGACCTCGGAGAGACCGTAGATGTCCATGGCCTTGATGCCCATCTTGCTCTCGATGTCCCGGCGCATCTCCTCGGTCCAGGGTTCCGCCCCGAACACGCCGATGCGAAGCGGCAGCTCCTTGAAGTCGATGCCGCACTCCAGGGCCGTTTCGTAGAGCACGAGGCTGTAGGAGGGCGTGCAGCACAGGACGGTCGCCCCAAAATCTTTGAGCAGCATGGCCTGGCGTCGGGTACTGCCGCCCGATACCGGAACCGTGGTCGCGCCGAGCCGTTCGGCGCCGTAGTGGGCGCCGAGTCCGCCGGTGAAAAGCCCGTATCCGTAGGCCACGTGGATGACATCGCGGCGGGTCGCGCCGGCGGCGGTCAGGGCGCGGGCCATCATGGTGGCCCAGTTGGCGATGTCGCGCTGGGTGTAGCCCGAGACCGTGGCCTTGCCCGTGGTGCCGGAAGAGGCGTGGATGCGCACCACGTTGTCCTTGGGCACGGCGAAAAGGCCGAAGGGATAATGGTTGCGCAGATCCTGCTTTTCGGTGAACGGCAGGTAGCGCAGATCGGCCAGGCTCTTGATATCAGAGGGTTTGACGCCGGCCTCGTCGAAGGCGCGCCGGTAGAAGGCGACATTGGCGTAGACCCGTTCGCACAAGGATTTGAGGCGTCTGAGTTGCAGGGATTCGAGATCTTCCCTGGGCAGGGTTTCGATGTCCATATCGAAAATCATGGGGGTTCCTCCGGAAAACGGCATAAGACGCATCCAAAGGAGTTACCTGCCCGAAAGCGAAGCCCAACGTCAAGCAATGACTTTTCTTATTAGGCTCTCTCCGCGGGGGGGAGCCGCAAGCGGCGCGGAGGTCGTCTCGCGAAGCCCCGGCGAGGCGCCCTCCGGCCCTGGAGGGATCGGGGTCCGCGCAGGGTATGTCTGCCTGGCCGGCCGGATGGATGGCGGAAGGCTTTTTCGCGTCTCCGGGCCCGGGCTTCGCGCGGTTCACCGCGTTCAGCCCGCGATTTCGGCCAGGATCAGTTCGACCTCGTCAAGGGAAAGGCCCGTGGCCTTGGCCAGGGCCATGGGCG
>CAZNUQ010000002.1:48967-80076 GCA_964576235.1 uncultured Desulfovibrio sp. | reverse complement strand
ATCAGTTCGACCTCGTCAAGGGAAAGGCCCGTGGCCTTGGCCAGGGCCATGGGCGATTGCCCCCGGCGGGAGCCGTTGATGATGATCTGGCGCAGGAACTCCGGCGACCTGCTCAATTCCTTGGCCTTCCTGACGAGTTTTTCCAGTTCGTCGCGGCGCTCCTCGAGCTTTTGGTCCAGTGCGGCAAGTTCGGCCTGCCGTCGCTGGAAACTGCCGACCAGCTCCTGCTCGAGCTTGGCGTTGAAGTCGATTCTTTTGAGCAGCGCATCCTGGTTTTTTTGCAGTTTGGCCAGCAGATCCTCGGATCGGCGGAGCCGGGAGAAAAAGAGCACCACGAGCAAGAGCAGGAACAGTTCGCAAACTGTCAGGAAGATGACCAGGATGGAATAGCCGCTCATCGTGGAGGGCTCCCCGGTTCGGGACGGGGGGGCGCCGCTGCAGGACGGGGCGGGATGGCGCCCATCGGGGGGCGGGGGCTTCCTGGCACTTCTGGCTTCCTCGGCGGGGTGGCGATTGCTTTCACGAAGGGATTTCCCCCGGCGAGGATGGCGCCGTCAGATTTTTTTGTCAATGATGTTGCCGGCGAAGGGCGTGGGGTTGCTGGGCCGGGTTTCCTCTTCCCCCGTCGGGGGAGGCGGCCGGCGGGAACGCGGCCTGCGCTGTCCCGGAGCCTGGCGCTGCCGGTTGTCGCCGACGGTTTCCGCCCCGTCCTGCTTTTCGATGCGGGCCGCCTGCTTTTGCTGGTCGGCCAGGACTTGCTGGGCCAAGGCCTGGGAAGCGGCCAGTTGGGCCTCGGGATGCACGAGTTCGGCATGGGCCACGTTTTGGACATAGGGAATAGCCTGGAAGATGGTGGTCAGGTCGATGGCCATCTACTTCACCAGGAAATCCTCGATCAACAGGTTGTCCAGCGGCTGCGCCCCGATAAACTGGTTTATGACCGACAGCACATCCTTTTTGAGGGCGTCGGCATTGGTCTTATCGGTCAGAAAGTCGAAATTCTTATTTTTGAGATAATAATACACGGCGTCGCGCACGACAATGACATTCCGCTTGAATTCCAGCTCCACGGCGGGTTCCTGGGTGACGGCCGTGAAACGGATGGAGAGAAAGCGGGTACGGCCCTGCCTGTCGGTGAGCTCGATCAGAAACGGTTCCAGCGGGATGACGATTTCCCGTTTGGGCTTGGGGGGTTCGGGCGGCGGTTCGACCGGGGCCGGAGGCATCGGCGGCGCCTGCTCCATCGGTCCCGGCGCGGGCTCTTCCGGCTTGGGCGCCGGTTTTCGCAGCAGGAAGAAGGCGGCCGCGGCGACCGCCAGGAAGAGGCCGAGGCCGGCAAGAAGGAGGATTTTTTTTCGGGACGGCTTGGACGGTTCGGCTGTTCCCTCGGAAGTGGGAACCTGCCGGGGAGCCTCCGGAGCGGGGGCCTCGGGTTCCTCTTCCAGGAATGGGGCGTCGTCCAGGTCGAGGTCGACCTTTTGCAAGGCCTTCGGCAGATCGTCGGACAGTTCGCTGTCGTCAAGCTTGGCCTTGACTTGGGGATCGATGCCGGAGTCTCCAGCCATCGGGGCCTCGTCGTTTGGAACGCGACCGGACGAAACCACCGTTCCGGGCGGCCGGGACGCCCGGGCGTCGCCGCCGCGGGCGGCGCATCGCGGTCAGACGCCCCGGCGGTTCGACGGAGTGGGTTCTACTTGTCGAAGATTTTGTCGATTTTCTGCCCCAGGGTCTCCGCGGTGAAGGGCTTGACGATGTAGTTGGAGACCTTGGCCTGGACCGCCTCGATGATGTTCTCCTGCTGGGCCTCGGCCGTGACCATCAGGAAGGGGGTATTGGCGAATTCCTCGCTGGAACGGACCTTGCGCAGCAGTTCGATGCCGGGCATGTTGGGCATGTTCCAGTCGGAGATGATGAAATCGATCTTGTCCTTGTTGAGGGTCTCCCAGGCGCTGCTGCCGTCGTCGGCCTCGATGATGTTGTTGAAGCCGAGCTGGCGCAAGATATTCTTGATGATTCTGCGCATGGTGGAGAAGTCGTCAACGACCAGAATGCGCATTTCCTTGTTGGCGGCCATGGGTGTTCTCCTCTTGTTGCGAACGTCGACAGGCGTCTTACCCAATCGAGGCCCGAACGGCAATGCCTGATGCCCCGGGATGCTGCGAGAGGCGGGGGCGTCCCGGCGGTCCGCCCCGTCGTGGTCAATGCTGCTCGATATTGAACTGGGTCTTGAACTTTTGGCGTAGCCGGGCCAGGGCCTGGGAATGCAGTTGCGAAACCCTGCCCTCGGTGATGCCCATGACTTCGGACGTTTCCCGCATGTTCAATTCCTCACCGTAATAAAGCGATAATACCAACTTTTCCCTGGGAGTCAAATCGTCGATCAGGGAGGCGAGCTTGTCGACCAGTTCCTTGAACTCGGCCGACTTGTAGGGCTCGTTTTCCAGCTGGTTTTTCTGGTAGGAGGAGATGTTCTCGGTGATGGCGTCGAGGCTCAGGCACAGCTGGTTTTGCAGCGCCTCCAGCCCCTGGACGACCTCCCGTTCGGTGAGCCCCGTGGCCTCGGCCAGCTGCTCGACGGTCGGGGCCCTGCCGGCGTCGTTTTCAAGCCTTCTGGAGGCTTCCTCGATCGTGCGCACCCGGTGGCGCTGGCCTCGGGAAAACCAGTCCATGCGCCGCAGGTCGTCGAGCATGGCGCCCTTGATGCGGGATTCGGCGTAGGTTTCGAACTTGATGCCCAGTTCCGGCCGGAACCGTCCCAGGGCCTCGATCAGCCCCATGGCTCCGGCGCTCAGCAGCTCCCCCAGCTCCACGGACTGGGGCAGCTTGGCCTTGAGCCGGCTGGCCACGATTTTGATCTTGGGCGAATAATGGCGCACGATCTCCTGCCGATCGCGCGCGTCGAAGTCTTTCCACGGGGTCGCCCCGGATTCGAGCCTAAGCCAGGGGCTGTTCCTGGAAGAGGAGCTTTTTCCAGAAGAATTTGATGTTTCCATCGAGCTTGGCATCCACTTCCCAGGAATCGATCGTTTGGGCCATCTCCATCAGCTTCTTGGAGGCCGGCGCGTCGGGGCTCAGATGACAAAACGGCTTCTGCCGGATCACGGCGTTTTTCACGGCCGGATCCACCGGCACGAACCCCACGAAGTCCAGGGCGATGCCGGTCAGAAAATGGTCGCAGGCCGCGGACAGCTTTTCATACACCGCCTTGGCCGCCTTGAGGCTCGGGGCCATGTTGACCACCACCCTGAACCGATGCACGCCGTGGCTTAAGTGCAGGACCTTGATCAGCGCGTAGGCGTCGGTCAGGGACGTGGGCTCGGTGGTCAGGACCAGCAGGCGTTCGCGAGCGGCCAAGTTGAAATAAATGACATTATCATTGATTCCGGCCCCCGTGTCCACTAGCAAATAATTGATCTTGCCTTCCAGGTAGTCCATGGCCTCGAGGAGGTCGAGCTTTTGCCCGGTGGAAAGGGCGAGCATGTCGCTCACCCCGGAAGAGGCCGGCAGGATGGAAAAGCCGTAGGGCGTTTCCATGAGGATCTGCCTGAGGTCCACGCCCTCGTGGAACAGATGGAAAAGGTTCCGCTTCGGGGTCAGGCCGAGCAGGATGTCCACATTGGCAAGGCCGAGGTCCGCGTCGAGCAGCACCACCTTGCGCCCCATCTTGGAGAGGCAGTAGGCGAGGTTGACCGACAGGTTGGTCTTGCCGACGCCCCCCTTGCCCGAGGTGACGGAGAGCACCAGGGGGAGTTCCGTGCCGGAAGGCGTGTGTCGCGCGGTGTCGGAGATTCGGGTGGGCATGCGTCATCCTTGGGCGCCGGCGTCGGCATTCGGGGCTTCGCCGGGCAGTTGGTGCTTGAACAGCAGCTTCCAGACAGCCTTGCCCGAAGCCGGCGCCAAGCCCTGGGCCAGTTCCGGTCCGAAGGCCAGGGCGGAAATGGGCAGGGCCGAAGAATGCGCCATGTTGACAAGACTGCCGAAGGTACAGGCTTCGTCGAGCTTCGTCCAGACGAGGCTCGACAGCGGCTGGCAGCGGTAGACCGCCAGATAGTGCGCCGCCTGGGCCGGGGCGTACAGGGGCGAGAGGACGAGGTGGGCGGCCAGGTCCGTGCGTCCGTCAAGGCCCATGCCGCGGCACCAGGCGTCCATGGCGCCCTCGCCGCGAAGGCTCGGCGTGTCGATGAAAATCGCGTCGCGCGGGGCCGCGCCGTCGAGGATGCGCTGGAAATCCTCGGGGGTGTCGGCCTCGGCGTAGGCCAGGCCGGACAGTTCGGCGTAATGGCGCAGGAGCAGGCGCCCCTTGCCCCGTCCCCCGTCGGCGTTGACCACGAGCACCCGGCCGTGGGTCTGGCGTTTGGCGGCCAGGGCCAGGCGCAACAGGGTGGTCGTCTTGCCGACTCCGCTCGGGCCGACGAGCATGTGGGCCGTGATGGGCCAGACCTCGGGCGTCAGCGGTTTGACGCGCACGAGCCGGGCCAGGGCCGGAATGACGGTATCCTCGCCCCGTTCGACGATGGCGCGGTAGATGGCCAGCAGCGAGGTCTCGTCCACGCCCTCGCGTTCCAGGTATTCGAGGGCCAGCCGCTGGCGCGGCGCCAGCGAGTCGAAATCCAGGCGGGGCCGCAGCAGGGCCAGCAGATGTCCCTTGATTTCTCCCCATTCCCGGCTCCAGTCCCCGACCGGTGGCGTCGCGGCGCCGGCCGGCCGGCCGGCGTTCCCGTTGCGGGCCGGCGTCTTGGTGGTGTCGCTGCGGGGGGGGGAGCCGTTGCTGCCGGGCCTTCCCGGTCTGGATGAGGGAAGAGCCGCCTCCGGGTGTTCGAGGGCGGCCATGACCTCGCACAGGCAACGCCCGTCCTCGCGCACGGTCTGGTTGCCGAGGATGACGGCCTCGGAACCGAGTTCCTGGCGAACCTGGGCCAGTACGGCTGCCATGCTCTCGCCGCGAAAGGTCTTAACCCGCATTGGAAAGTCCTATGTTGGCAAGGGATTGCAACTTTATCTCGGCCGGGATCTCGGCCTGGGAGATGACCGGCAGGTTGGGGATGAACCGCGAGAGCAACTGGGCCAGGTGGGGGCGCACCAGGGGGGAGGTGAGCAGCACCGGCTGTCCTTCGGTCAAAAGCGCCTTGTCGAGCGCCTTCTGGATGGCCTGGATGATGCGCTGGGCCAACCCGGGTTCCATGGCCAGATAGGCGCCGTGGTCGGTCTGGCGCACGCTTTCCTGGATGGCGCCCTCGACCTTGGGCGCGAGGTTCAGGATGGGCAGCGTGCCCTCGGTCGTGAGATGGGGCTTGACGATGGTGCGCCCCATGCGGGAGCGCACGTACTCCGTGAGCTGGTCCGGATCCTTGATCGAGATGCCGTAGTCGGCCATGGTTTCGGCCACGGTCAGGATGTCGCGGATGGACACCCCTTCCCGTACCAGGTTTTGCAGCACCTTCTGCACCCCGCCGAGGGACATGGTGCCGGGCACCAGTTCCTCCACCGCCTTGGGGGCGCGCTTGGCCAGGTTGTCGAGGAGGGTCTGGACTTCCTGGCGGCCGAGGAATTCGTGCAGGTGGCGCTTGAAGACCTCGGTCAGGTGGGTGGCGATGACCGTCGCCGGATCGACCACGGTGTAGCCGGCGAGCATGGCCTCCTCCTTCTGAAGCTCGGGAATCCACAAGGCCGGCAGGTTGAAGGCCGGTTCGCGGGTTTCCACGCCCTGGATACGGTGCTTGGCGTCGCCGGGGTCCATGGCCAGGTAGTGGTCGATGAGGATTTCGGCCGAGGCCACCTCGTTGCCCTTGATCAGCACGACGTACTGGCCGGGGCGCAGTTGCAGGTTGTCGCGCAGGTGCAGCGAGGGAATGACCACGCCCATATCCAGGGCGAACTGGCGGCGGATGGAGCGGATGCGGGCGAGGAGGTTGCCGTTTTGCTCCTCGTCGACCAGCGGGATGAGCCCGTAGCCCACTTCGAGTTCCAGGGCGTCGAGGGGCAGCAGGGCCTGGACCTCCTCGGGCGTTTCCAGTTCCGGCGCCGGCTTCTTGTCCTTTTGCTCGGCGGAGGAGGAGAGCATCTCCTGCTGCTTGCCCGCGAGCCTGGCCACGAGGAAGAGCAGGGCGGACATGACCAGGAAGGGCAGGGTCGGCAGACCGGGGACGATGGCGAAAAGGAGGAGCATGCCGGAGACCAGCCGCAGGGCCCGGGGATGGAAGGTCAGCTGGGCCAGGAATTCCTCGCCCATCTTGGCTTCCGCCGCGGCCCGGGACACGATCAGGCCGGCCGAGGTGGAGATGATGATGGAGGGGATGATGGAAACCAGGCCGTCGCCGATGGTCAGCAGGGTGTAGGTCTGGGCGGCGTCCTTCCAGTCCATGCCCTTTTGCATCACCCCGATGAGAAAGCCGCCGCCGATGTTGATGGCCGTGATGATGATGGTGGCGGTCACGTCTCCGGACACGAACTTGCCCGCGCCGTCCATGGCGCCGTAGAAGTCGGCCTCCTTGCGGATGGTCTCCCGGCGGGCCGTGGCCTGTTGTTCGTTGATGAGCCCGGCGTTGAGGTCCGCCTCGATGGCCATCTGCTTGCCGGGCATGGCGTCCAGGGTGAAGCGGGCGGCCACCTCGGCGATGCGGGTGGTGCCGGCCACGATGACCTTCTTGTTGATGGCGAACAGAACCAGGAAGATGACGCAGCCGACGACGTAGTTGCCGCCGACCACGAACTGGCCGAAGGCCTGGATGACATGGCCGGCGGCGGAGGGGCCCTCGTCGCCGTGCAGGAGGATCAGTCTGGTGGAGGCCACGTTCATGGACAGCCGCAGCAGGGTGGTGACGAGCAGCAGGGACGGATAGATCGAGAATTCCAGGGGGGAACTCATGAACATGCTCGTGACCAGGACGACGAGGCTCACCGAGATGGAGAAGGTGAGCATGAGGTCGATGAAGGCCGGCGGGATGGGCACCAGCATGACGAACAGGATGACCACCACGCCCGTCGCGAGCATGATGTCGCCCTGGCGGGTGAACCTTGCGTAGTCGAACTGGACGGGGTCCGCTGTCTTCGCCATGATTTTGACGCCCTTTCGCGAGCTCCGGCGGTCTAGCGGGGACGGCCGGCGCGCTTGAACTTGTCGAGTTGGGCCAGGATCGAGGCCACCGCCTGGTAGAGATCCTCGGGAATGGTCTGGCCGATTTCCACGCTTTTATACAAGGCCTGTGCCAAGGGCTTGTTCTCGCGGATGGGAATGCGGTTTTCCCTGGCGATTTCCTTGATTTTTTCGGCGAGGTGGTCGACGCCCTTGGCCAGCAGCAGCGGGGCGGGGGTGTCCCTGGGGTCGTAGCGCAGGGCGCAGGCGATGTGGGTGGGGTTGGTGATGACCACGTCGGCCTTGGGCACGTCCTGGAGCATGCGCCGCTGGGCGACTTCCATCATCTTGCGCTTCTGCTGCTGCCTGATGACGGGATCGCCCATGGCCTGCTTGAGTTCGTCCTTGACCTCGTCCTTGGTCATCTTCAGGTTTTCTTCGTAATCCCAGCGCGTGTACCAGACATCCACAACGGCGATGGCGAGCATGGGGGCCAGGGTGTAGAGCACCATGGTGAAGCCGTTGCTGAGGAGAAAGGCGGCGAAGGCGTCGGTGGTCTGGTAAAAAAGCGGCATGAATTCGTTGAACTTATTTTTGAGGATGAGATAAGGCGCCAAAGCGATGACGGCGGCCATGAAAATCTGCTTGCCGAGCTGGAGCAGGGTGCGGGGATTGATGAGCAGTTTCTGGACGGCCCCCATCGGATTGAAAATCTTGCTGAAGTTCAGCTCGAACACTTTCGGGGCCCACAGCGGGCCGACCTGGAGGCGCTGGGTGATGTAGGCCACGGCCGCCATGACGCACAGGACCGGCAGGAGCATGATGGCGAGTTTTCCGGAGAGCTGCCACAGCAGGGCGTTGACGTTGTCGACCGTGGGTTCGAAGGACAGCCGCTGGCCGAGAAAGACGGTGAAGATTTCCCGCAACTCCTCGTCCAGGTTGGCGATCTGGAAGCGCACCGTTAAAAGGCCGGCCATGAGCACCGTGAGCTTGGGAAGCTCCTGGCTTCGGGGGACCGACCCCTTTTCGCGCGCCTTGTCGCGTCGTTTCGGGGTGGCTTTTTCTGTTTTGCTCGGGTCTCTGGCCATGTGCGCGCCCTGCCCTTGGCGTTAGGTTCCGGGCGTTACGGCCGCAAGATCCGTGCCCGTTCGGCTTTTGCCTGCGATCCCCGGGGCTAGGGGCTGGAAGCCTTGAGCACGAGGCGGAACATCGGGCCGAGTTCGGCGATGTATTGGCCGATGTAGATGGTCATGGCCGAGAAGACCAGGGTCATGAACAGGAAGCCCACGCCGATCTTGATCGGGAAGCCGATGAAAAGGACGTTCATCTGCGGCGCGGCCCGGGCCACCAGGGCCAGGGCCAGATCCACCAGGAAGATCGAGGCGATGATCGGGGCGGCTATTTTGAGGGCCAGCACGAACATTTGCCCGGAGAAGGCGATGAGGTGTTCCCCCAGGGCCGGGTTGATGAGCAGGCCCCCCGGCGGGACGAGCTCGAAGCTTTGGGCCAGGCCGGAAAGCAGGACGAGGTGGCCGTTTAGCGTCAGGAACAGCATGGTGGCCACCTGACCCATGAGATGTCCGAGTCCCGTTTCCGAGGCGCCGGTCAGGGGGTCGATGCTGTTCATGAGGGAAAATCCCATGGAAAAACCCATGATGGAGCCGGCGGACTGCACGGCCGAGAACAGGAACCGGACCAGGATGTCCAGCAAAAGCCCCATGAGCACTTCGCCGAAGAGCATCAATGCCAGCATCCAGGGATTGGCCGGCATGGCGGCGCCGGCGAAGGCCAGCCTGGGCCACAGGGCCAGGCTCAGCATCAGGCACAGGGCAGCCTTGACCAGATTGGGCAACAGGGCCGCGCCGAAAAACGGCAGCACGAAGACCACGAGGCTTACGCGCACGAAGGTCAGCAGGAAGCTGAAGACTGTCGCCGGGTCGAAATGGAACAGATCCATGCCGCGCCGTTAGCAAGAGCCGGGCCAGAGGGTCCGGGCTACTCCAGGATGTAGCGGGCGGGATTGACGGGCACGCCGCCGAGGCGGGTTTCGTAATGGAGATGGGCTCCCGTCGCCTGGCCCGACTCGCCCACGTGGCCGAGGATCTGCCCCCTGGTCACGGCCTGGCCCCTGATCACGGCCACATCCCTGAGATGGCCGTAACTGGTGACCATGCCGCCCCGGTGGTCGAGGGTCACGCCGAAACCTCCGTCGTCCATTTCTCCGGCGAAGGTCACCGTTCCGTCACCGGGGGCCACGACCGGGGCGCCGAGGGGTGCGACAATATCCAGGCCTTTGTGGAGTTCCTTCTTGCCGGTGAACGGCGAGGTCCTTTCGCCGAAAGAGGAGGATATCCAGCCTTCCACGGGCCAGATCGACGGCACGGAGGCCAGCCGCGGGCCTTTTGCCTCCAGGAACGCGGCCAGATCCTGCTGGCGAAGGTTTTCCGTCGCGGCCTCCTCGCGCAGTTGGCCGAGGAACTGGTGGAGCTTGCGGGTGAGCATCTCCTGGCGGTAGAGCGGCAGGTATTTCTTGTTGAAATCCTTCTCGTCCGCCGTGGCGGGAGCCACGTCCCTCGGCTCCTGGTCGAGGTTGACCATCTGGCGCAGCTTGGTGTCGAACCCCCTGATGCGGGTCAGGTCCGTTTCCAGGCCTTTGACCTTTTCGGCAAGGGCCAGAAGCTGGGTGTTCTGGTCCTGGGCCTGCCGTTCCCACGTGGCGAGTTCCCTCTCCATCCGTTTATAATTGTAATAAAATGTTGCCAGATAGATGTCGCCGGCGGCCAGGGCGAGCAGGCCGGTCAACAGGCCGACGACAAGCCAGCCGCGGAATCGCAGCTTGCGGCATGTGCCGTGGTGGTCCCTGAAGATGACGATTTGATAGTTCTTGAACATGGTCCTTGAGGCGGCTAGCGGGGCGTCGCGTCCCTGTCAAGCTGGAAGCGGCCCAGGGCCCGCAGCACGTTGACGCCGCGCTTCCTGCCGCCGGCGCAAATGTCCCTGATCCAGGTTTCGGCCTCGTGGCGCATGGATTTTCCGGCCATGGGGCAGGGGTTGGCGAAAACCGGCAGTCCCCAGGCCCTGGCCGCCCTGGTGATGGTGCTCTTGTCCACGAGGAGCAGCGGTCTTATGACCGTGAGCTTCCCTCCGAAAAAGGATTCCCGGCAGGACAGTCCGTCCACACGGCCGTTTTGGAACATGTTGAGGAAAAAGGTGGCCGCCAGATCGTCGGCGTTGTGCCCGAAGGCCAGATGGGTGAGCCCGTAGCGGGCGCACAGGTCGAAAAGCCGCTTGCGGCGCAGCCAGGCGCAATAAAAACAGGGGGATTTCTTCCGGTTTTCTTCCGAAAAGGCCCGCGGTCCGTAGTCCGTGACCTCGATATGGGCGGCCACCCCCAAATCGGCGCACACCCCGGCCAGGGGAAGGTGGTTTCGCGGGTCGAAGCCGGGGTTGAGGTGCAGGAGCATGAGCTCGACGGGAAAGGGCACGATGCGTCGCCTCACGGCCATGACGGCCAGCATGACCAGGCTGTCCGCGCCGCCGGACACGGCCAGCCCGACCCTGGCTCCCGGGGAAAGCTGCCCGGTCTCCATCATGAGCTTGCCGGCCTTGGCCACGCACACGCGTTGGGAATATCCGAGATCCCGGGTGCGAAGGGGGGGCGAAGGGCGTGTCATGTCCTGTCTCCTGGCGGGGCCGCCCGCCGCGTTTGAAATCCTGTCGCCCGGAGGCGGTTCCCGGGTCCGTTGTTCCGGGCGGAGGATCCTCCCGGGCGGTTGGGCTCGTCCCGGGCCTCGCCCGGCACGGGCCGGATACGGCGGATCGGGATGCTGCTCGTTTTCGGGGGGGCTCCGAGGTGTGCCGATGCCGGCCTAGATGGCGGTTTCCATGAGGATGTCACGGACCTCGGCGATCTGTTCCAGAATGGCCTCCATGACGTTTTCCATCTGGACGGGCGTGATGTCGAGACGGGTGAAGACCGCTTCGGATGGCGCGTACTGCATGCCGTCGATGCCCATGCCGATGCCGGTCATCTTGGCGATCACGTCGCCCACGTGGACGAGATCCAGAGCCAGGTCGGGGTCCGGACAGTCGTCGGGACGCAGCCGGTAGCGCACCACGTTGACGATGGGCGTGGGGATGTCCCATCGTTCGAGGAGAAAGGCGCCCAATTCGGCATGATTGATGCCGAGGACGATTTCCTCGGCTTGCTCGAAGGGAATGTGCCTCTCATGCGCCAGGGCCAGGATGGGTTCGGCGTCCACTTCCAGGAACGATCCCATGACGGTCTTGCCGATGTTGACCAGCAGGCCGGAGGTGAAGGTGTGGGGCGGGGCGGCGACGCCCAGTTCCCGGGCCAGATCCTCCGAGGCCGCGGCCACGGCCACGGAATGTTCCAGCAGTTCGCCCGGCCGCAGGCCGTACCCCTTGATTTCGTAACGGGTGAAGGGAGCCACGCCGGAGGCGATGACGAGCTGGTAGATGCGGTGCAGGCCCAGGCGCATCAGCGCGTCCTTGATCCTGGTCACCTTGCCGCCGCCGCTGAAAAACGAGGAGTTGGCCATGCGCAGGACGTTGACCGTGAGTCCCGGATCGTATTCGATGATCTTGGCCAGTTGGCGCAGATCGGCGTCGGGATTGCCGATGTAGGCCAGGACCTTCTGCACGGGCATGGGCATATGGGGGATGGTGCAGGCCTTCTGGATGATTTCCTCGCGACGGCTCATAAGTCCCAGGACCTCCCGCAGGATGTGATCAAAATCCGACCCGTGTCTGCGAAAAGACGCATGGTGCGTGGGATGGTGCCGCCGACATCCTCGGCGGCGAGGCGCATTTCGTTGACCTGCAACAGTTTCTTGAGTGCGGCGAAGTTGTTGGCTCCAGTGTCGAACTGGTTTGAAATATTCATCATCCGGCCGCAGCCGGCGGCCTTGAGGATCAGGTTCTCCCGGGTCGCGCCCCGGCCGAAAAGGACGCGCATCATCTGGGGCACGCCGGTGTTCACGTACATGAAGGGATTTTTGACCGGCCCTTTGTTTTCCCTGGCGATGGGGAGAAGGCAATGGATGAGACCGGCCACGCCGGCCACGGGGTCGTAGGCGGCGAGACCGAGGCAGGAGCCCAGGGCGTGGGTGACGAGCACGTCCCTGGCCCGCTTGGTGACCTGCATGTCGGAGATGCTGACGACGATCTCCATAGTGGAACTGCGCGGTTGTCCTTTGGGGAGGATAATGGTTGTTCGTCTAACTAATTATTTTATCCGGAAAAATGTCAAAAGGCAAGCTTGACCAAAAACGCGGGGCCGCCCCGGTCGCGTCCCGTTGCTGGAACTCACCCTTCCAGTCGGGATACGAGGTGACTGGGGAAGGCCGGCAGTTCGAGGAGGAATCTGGCTCCCGGTGTGTGCTTCGGATCGAGTTCCGCCCTGCCGTTGTGCTCGAGCAGGATCTCCTGGACGAGGGGCAGCCCCATGCCGACGCCATCCGGGCGCGAGGAATAAAACGGATCGAAGACGTGGGGGATGTCCCCGGGGGCGACGCCCGGCCCGTCGTCGGTGACGGTCAGCCGGATATGGTCGCGGCTTGCGGTCGCGGCCACCTCGATGGTCACGGTGTCCTTCGCGGCGAATTCAACGCTGTTGCGGAACAGTTCCTCCATGGCCTTGGCCAGGAGCGCGCCGTCGGCAACGAGCCTGATCTCGGGAACGTCCTGGCGCCAGACGATGGTCCGGCCGAGTTCCCGCGCCCTGGCTTCGGCCAGGTGGCGGGCCTTGCCGACGATGGCGTCCAGGGGACCCTCCCGCAACGTGAGCGGGCCGAGGGCGGCGAACCGTCCCACGGTGCGCACGATGCGCTCGAGCCGCCTGGCCTCGTCGAGAATGATGGCCGGATAGTCCGAGGTGAAGCCGTGGGCCTGGATCTGGCGTTCCAGGCGGCTGGCGAAACCTCCGATGGCGAAGGCGGGATTTCGGATCTGGTGGGCGACCGAGGCGGCCAAACGGCTCAGCCCCCGGATTTTTTCCTCTTGTATCTTGTTTATTTCCTTGAGAATTTCAGTTTCTCGGCGCTGCATCGTCGCCAGTTCCGTCATGTCGTGGAGGATGACCACGACACCGGCCGTCGCACCCTCTCCCTGCAGGTAGGAACTGGTGATGGAGAGGTATCGGGCTTCTCCGCTGGGCGTGACATAGGGCACTTCCCGGCAGAGGCCGACCAGTTCCTTCTGGATGACATCCACGAAAACCTGGTTGAAGAGGTTGTTGGCGTCGTTCTCGAAAAAAAGCTCTCCCCAGCCGCGTCCGAGCAACTGCGGCCGGGAAAGGCCAAGAATGCCGGCTGCCGCCGGATTGACCGTGACAAAGGCCCCTGTCGCGTCCACGATGAGCAGGCCGACCGGCAGGCTTTCCACCACGTTGCGGGTGATGATGTCGTTTATTTCTGGCATCATTGGCGTCGGTCCCCAGGGCGGTTGAAACCGCCCCATCCTGTCAGAGCATGCCGTCAAGCACAAGGCGGGCCGGCGGAGCCGTCGTTTTTTGATTCCCACGGTGGACAGACGGCCGCGAAGCGAATACTTCTCCCCGAGTTTGCCGCCCGCGAGGCCGAGGCCGGCATCGGGCAGACACGGACAAGGGGTGGGCGATGTCCATCGAGTTTCTCAAGCACGTCATCGAGCAGTACGGCTATCTGGCGCTTTTCATCGGCACGTTTCTCGAAGGGGAAACGATTCTGTTGTTGGCCGGTTTCATCGCCCATTCCCCGACGGTCAACCTTGACCTGCGCCTGGTCATCCTGGCCGCCTTCGCCGGCAGTCTCGCCGGCGACCAGACGGCCTTCTTCATCGGCCGTCACTGGGGGCGCAAACTCGTGGCCAAAAGCGAGAAGTGGCGGCGCCGTTCCGATCGCGTCCATGCCATGCTCCAGAAATACCACGAAGTACTGATCCTGTCCTTCCGTTTTTTTTACGGGCTGCGCAACCTGACGCCCTTTGTCCTCGGCACGGCCGACATCACCATCCACAAGTTCTTCATCCTCAACTCCATCGGCGCGGGCATTTGGGCAGTGACCTTCGCCCTGACGGGCTACGCCTTCGGCAGCCTGCTCGAGAACGTCCTGACCCGGGTGATCGACAACGTGCATCATGTGGAGATGGCCGTCCTGGGCGTGGCCGTCCTGATCGTCCTGGTTCTGTGGGTGGTGCGGACCCTGCGCCGCCGTTGACATTCTCCTCTTTCGCGCGCGTCGCGTCATCGCGGCAAGGAAGTCTTTGAGTTTTCCCCGAAAACGTGTAGTCTTATATCCGAGATTCCGCCTGCCGGCCTCTCGCCGGCCGGCGGGTCGTTTGCGAACCTTTCTGGCTCCGTGGGCGATTGCCGCATCGGTCATGCGGCGGGGATGAAGGCTATGACGGATACCGGGCATCTCGCGAAAGCCTCGGACATGCTGCGGCAGTGCCGCACGGCCTTGGACACTATGGGCGGCGGTCTCTCCGACGTGATGCGCGGCCGCGAGCAGGATTTTCTGGATCTGGGCGAAAGCCTCATGTCATTGCAGGCCGGATGCGAGGAGCTCTCGCAAAAAGCCGGCGAACTGGTGGCGTGCACATCCGGAGCCGACATGCAGGCCGGCCTGGAGTCGCTTTCCGAACAGCTCAAGGTCCTCACCGGGGCCGGGGAGCGCGGCGCGGGACGGGACAGCCTCGGGGACATCGACGGCGTGGCCCGGATCGTCTCCCAACTCTCCGAAATCGTCTCCGCCTTCTCCAGGATCGTCAAGCATCTGACGATGCTCGGCATCGCCACCAGGATCGAGAGCGCCCGGCTGGGGGGCGACGGCCGGGGGTTTTCCACCCTGGCCGACGACGTGGAAAAGCTGGCCAACCTGATCGTCAGCCACTGTTCCGGCATCGCCGCCCAGGTCGAGGCCCTGCGCGGTCATGTGGCCTCGGCCCGCGACCGGACCATTTCCATCATCAAGGCCCAGGGGGAATGTGGCAACGTCATCACCGAGGAGCTGGGGGCCAACATCGCCGGGCTCGGCGCGATGACCGCCGCCTCCGCGGCCTTGTCCCTCGATCTTTCGCGCAACGCCGAGGCCATTGCCGCCGATATCGGTGCGGCGGTCAGGTCGCTGCAATCCCACGATATCGTTCGCCAGCAGATCGAGCACGCCGAGCACGCCCTGACCGAGATGACCGGCGTGCTGCGGGAAGAGGGGGAGGACGACCAGGCCGATCCCCTCGACCTGCTGGCCTTCGCCGGGGATGTGCTCACGTTGCAGGTCTCGCAACTCGACAGCGCGGACCGGCACTTTGTCGAGGCGGCCGTCATGCTGCGCGAATCCCTCGGTTCCCTGGCCACGCGCATCCGAGGCATCGGCGGCGCCATCGCCGGGCTGACCGGCGGCGAGCGGGGGACCGCGGACACCCCGTTGGCCCGCCTGGGGGCCGGCATCTCCACGGTCAAGGCGCGCCTCGGCGACTTCGCTTCCCAGGGCGAGTCCCTCGGAGCCATCATGGACTCCGTGGCCGAAACCATTTCGGGCATGGGCGGCTCCATCGAGGCTATCGAGGAGGTCGGGGTGGAGATCGAACTGATCGCCATCAACGCCAGCATCAAGGCCGCCCATACCGGCGACGCCGGCGCGGCCCTCGGCGTGTTGGCCCTGGCCATCCAGCATCTTTCGGTCGACGCCCGTCGCCAGACCGATGCCGTGGCCCGTATCCTCCGGGATATTTCCGAGGCTTCCGGGGCGTTGCAGGAAAACGCCCGCCGCTACAACGATCAGTCCGAGGCCTGGCGGGTCGTGGGCGAACTGGATACGGTCCTGGCCGAAACCTCGGGCACGGCCGCCCGCTGTCACGAGCTTTTTTCCACGCTCAAGGCCGCCAGTTCCTCCCTCGGAACCCGCGCCGGCGAGGTCGCCCGGAGCATCGGTTTTGACAGGGATATCGGCTCGCGCCTGCATGAGATTCGAAGGATCCTCGATACCCAGGCGCGCGCCATCCGGGTCCTTGTCCCCGAGGGGGGCAAGGGGCGCAGCCCCCGTCTGCGGGCGCTTTTCGACCGCTACACCATGGAAGCCGAGCGGGCCGTGCACGAGGCGGCTTTCGGAACACCCCCTGCGTCGGCGGCCTCTTCCCGGCAGGCGGAAGTTCCGGAAGAAGCGGGAGAATTCGGGGACAATGTCGAACTCTTCTAAGACCCTTGTGCCGGTTTCGCGATGGGAGCGCGCCGCGCGATGACATCCCAGGACGACAGCAACCGCGCCGCCTATCTGGAAGAGGCCCGGGATCTGCTGGCCGATCTCGAAGCCTCGCTTCTGGAGTTGGAACAGACCCCCGACGACTCCGATCTGCTGCATAAGATCTTTCGGGCCCTGCACACCATCAAGGGGTCCGGAGCCATGTTCGGCTTCGATGACATCGCGGCCTTCACCCATGACGTGGAAACCATTTTCGACCGCGTCCGCAACGGGGTGCTCGCGGTCAACCGCCGTCTGCTCGACCTGTCGTTCCGGGCCTGCGACCACATCCGCGCCCTGCTCGAACCCCAGGAAGGGCAGGAGGCGGCCATTGTCGCCATGGGGAACGACATCCTCGAGGGGCTTCGGGCTTTTGGCGGTTTGTCGGCCGCGGAAACCGCCGCCGCGGCCGTTTCCGCTCCGGCCGAAAAAACCCCTCCCGGTCCGGCCAGCATCTATCGCCTGCGGCTGCGGCCACATCCGGACATGCTGGCCACGGGCAACAGCCCCCTGCTCCTGCTCGAGGACGTGGCGGAACTCGGGGACTGCCGGGTGTTCGCCCATGTCGAGGACGTGCCGGATCTGGCCGCCATCGCGCCCGAGTCCTGTCTGGTCTGGTGGGATTGCGTCGTGCGTTCCGCTGCCGGCCCCGAGGCGTTGGCCGACGTGTTCGTTTTCGTGGAGGACGAGTGCGATCTGTCCGTCGACCTTCTTGTCGAGGGCAGCGTCTCGGACGGGGAGCAGATCCACAAACGGCTCGGCGAAATTCTCGTCGAGCGCGGGGACATCTCCGCCGAGGCCCTGGAATCCGCCCTGTCCTCGCAGAAACGCCTGGGGGACATCCTCACGGACCAGGGATTGGTGCGCCCGGACCAGGTCGCCTCGGCCCTGGTGGAACAGCACGCCGTCCGGGAAATGTGCCAGAAGGTTCCCGAGCGGGCCGACAAGACCGCTAGCATCCGCGTGGCTGCGGACAAGCTCGACGCCCTGGTCGATCTCGTCGGCGAACTGGTCATCGTGCAGGCCCAGATCCGTCAGACCGTCGGGGATCGGGGGGATCCCGTGCTGCGGGGGCTGGCCGAAAACCTCGAACGCTTGAGCGACAGCCTGCGCAATTCCACGCTGTCCATCCGCATGTTGGCCATCGGGGCCACGTTCTCCAAGTTCCGCCGCCTGGTCCGCGACCTGGCCATGGAACTCGACAAGGAGATCGAGCTGGAAACCAGCGGGGAAGAGACGGAACTCGACAAGACCGTCATCGACCGGCTGAACGATCCGCTTGTCCATCTGCTGCGCAACAGCATCGACCACGGCATCGAATCCCCTGCGGAGCGGCAGGCCGCGGGCAAGCCGGCAACCGGCCACATCCGCCTCGGGGCGGCGCATGCCGGCGGGGAGGTGCTCATCACCGTCTCCGACGACGGGGCCGGCCTGGACGCCGCGGCCATCCGGAGCCGGGCCGAGCAGCGGGGGCTTGTCGCCCCGGGGCAGGAACTGACGGACAAGGAACTGTTCAATCTCATCTTTCTCCCCGGTTTTTCAACGGCGAAATCGGTCACCAACATTTCCGGCCGGGGCGTGGGCATGGATGTGGTCAAACGGGCCATCGATTCCCTGCGCGGGAGCGTGGAAATCGATTCCGAGGCCGGCCGGGGCACGGTCATCTCCGTACGCCTGCCGCTGACCCTGGCCATCATCGACGGCCTGCAAGTCCAGGTCGGACCCGAATATTTCGTCGTGCCCCTGGCCCAGGTCGAGGAATGCGTGGAACTCCCGGGGGCGGAGGATGGCGCCGACAGACGGATCGTCAACATGCGCGGCGAGATCGTGCCGTGCCTGCGCCTTCGCGAGGTTTTTTCGATGCCGGGAACCCCTCCCGCCATCGAGCCCATCGTGGTGGTCAAGATCGATGGCCAGCGGGTGGGCATCGCCGTGGACCGGGTGGTCGGCGAGTACCAGACCGTGATCAAGAGCCTGGGCCGGCTCTACCACGGCATCGAGGAGTTCTCCGGCGCCACCATCAGGGGAGACGGTTCCATGGCGTTGATTCTCGATGTCTCCGCCCTGATACGGCGGGTGACCGAACTGGAGGAAGGGCGCCTGTGACGGCGTCGACAACCTGTTGCAATTCATTCCTCGGCGGGCCAGGATATCCCGCCGAATGCGAAGCGACAGCGGGGGGGCGGTGCCCAGTCTCCGGTTTTGGGGTAAGAGCGGGCTGAAATTTTCCGATAGGCCGCCAAGTTGCGCGTGGCGCCCCGTTGCCCTCGCAAAGACCGTACGCGCGGGAGGAACCCATGGCCGAGGCCGCAAGCCTGAATGACAATCAATATCTCACCTTCACCCTGGAGCGCGGGCTTTTCGCCCTGGACATCGCCTCCGTGCGCGAGGTCCTGGAAATGGTCAACATCACCCGCGTGCCCCGAACCCCGGACTATATCCGGGGGGTGATCAACCTGCGCGGACGGGCCGTGCCGGTGGTCGACCTCAAGTTGAAGTTCGGCATGGGCGCGACCGTTCGGACGGTCAACACCTGCATCATCATCGTCGAGGTGTTCCTCGACGGCGAGAGTACGGTCCTTGGCGCCCTGGCCGACTCGGTCCAGGAGGTCTACGAGATGGAATCCTCGCAGATCGAACCGCCGCCGCGCATGGGCACGCCGATCCGGGCCGAATACATAAGCGGCATGGGCAAGGCGGGGGAGCAGTTCATCATCCTGCTGGACATCAACAAGGTCTTCACCTCGCTGGAACTGGCCGGCCTCGGGCAGGCGATTGGCGAGCTCGGACCGGAGACGGCGGAGGCCTGAGTCCCATGCCTGTTTCCGACACCCCCACCCGCGCCTCGAGCCTCGTGGCCATGTCCGAAAAGGAGTTCAAGCGGTTAAGCGAATTCATCCACAGCGAGGTCGGCATCAAGCTGCCGCTGTCGAAAAAGGTCATGGTCGAGGCCCGGTTGCAAAAGCGGCTGCGCACGCTCGGCATGAACCACTACAGGGCTTACCTGGAGTTTCTTTTCAGCCCCAAAGGGTTCGAGGAGGAACTCGTCCACCTGATTGACGTCATCACCACCAACACCACGGAGTTTTTCCGCGAGGCGCGCCATTTCGAGATACTGACCCGCGAAGTCCTGCCCTCCTGGGTCGGGGCCAACGGCCCTGGACGGCCCTTCCGGGTCTGGAGCGCGGGGTGCTCCACGGGTGAGGAGCCCTACACCCTGTCCATCGTGCTTGCCGAGTTCGCCCTTGCCTCGCCGGGGTTCCGCTATTCCATCACGGCGACGGACATTTCCACCCGGGTGCTGTCCCTGGCCAAAAACGGCGTCTATCCCGAGGATCGCTTGGCGGGGATGGCCGTGGAACTCAAGCGCCGCTATTTCCTGCGCAGCAAGGACCGGATGAAAAAGCTCGTGCGTCTGGCCCCGGAAGTGCGTCGCGGCATCGATTTCCGCCGGCTCAACTTCATGGAGACCTTCGCCTTTCCCGAGCCGATGGATGTCATTTTCTGCCGCAATGTGATGATTTACTTCGACCGGAACACGCAGGAACAACTTCTGGGAAAGTTCTGCAACCAGTTGCGTTCCGGCGGGCACCTTTTTATCGGTCATTCAGAAAGCCTTACCGGAATGGACTTGCCCTTGCGTCAACATGCGCCCACGGTATATAGAAGAGTTTGACATTCGTTCCGCCAACGTTGACGCGAGGTCGCCCGTGAGCACGCCCATCAAGGTCCTTGTGGTGGATGATTCCGCCCTGGTCCGTCAGACTCTGACCGATATCCTGTCCTCGGACCCCGAGATCGAGGTCATCGGTTCGGCCGGGGATCCCTATGCCGCCGTCAAGCGCATGGAGGCCGAGGCCCCGGATGTCATCACCCTGGACATCGAAATGCCGCGCATGGACGGCCTGACGTTTCTGCGCAAGATCATGACCCAGCATCCCATGCCGGTGGTCATCTGCTCGACCCTGACCGAGGCCGGATCGGAAACGACGCTTCGGGCCATGGAATACGGAGCCGTGGACATCATCCTCAAGCCCAAGCTCGGCACGCGCCAGTTCCTGGAGGAATCCCGCATTCGCGTCGTGGACGCGGTCAAGGCCGCAGCCCGGGCCAAGATGAAACGGGTGCTTCCGGCTTCGCCCCTGAAGGTCGCGCCCAAGCTGTCCGCCGATGCCGTCTTGCCCGGGCCCACCGGCAAGGCCATGTTCCAGACCACGGAGAAGGTGGTGGCCGTGGGGGCTTCGACCGGGGGCACCGAGGCCCTTCGGGAATTCCTGGAAGCCATGCCCCAGGACTGTCCGGGAATCGCCATCGTCCAGCACATGCCCGAGCAGTTCACCGCCGCCTTCGCCAAACGCCTGGACGGCATCTGCCGCATCACCGTCAAGGAGGCCGTCGACGGGGACACCATCCTGCGCGGGCAGGCCCTGATCGCCCCGGGCAACCGCCACATGCTGCTCAAGCGTAGCGGCGCCCGTTATTTCGTGGAGGTCAAGGACGGTCCCCTGGTGCGCCGCCACCGGCCGAGCGTGGACGTGCTGTTTCGATCCGCCGCGCGCTATGCCGGGAAAAACGCCGTGGGCGTCATCATGACCGGCATGGGGGACGACGGCGCCTCGGGCATGAAGGAGATGCACGAGTCCGGGGCCTACACCATCGCCCAGGACGAGGCCTCCTGCGTGGTTTTCGGCATGCCCCAGGAAGCCATCAAGCTCGGCGGTGTCGACAAGGTCATGTCCCTGGGAGCGATCGCCTACGAAGTGGTCCGGGCCTGCTCCTCCTAGCGCCGCCTTTCTTGCGGGGCACGCCGTTTCGGGGGGAATGGCCGTTTTCGCCTGTTGCCGCCGTGGTCCCTGCGATCCCGTTTCGAGGGCATGACGCGATGGCGGGGCAGTCCCCCGCCGGAATACGGGGGGATGCCCCCCGTGGGAATGACTGTCCGGAGGAGCCGTTCCGTGTCCGTGGCCACTGAGATCGAAACCAAGTTCGCCGTGTCATCCTTCGATTCGGTCCGCCGGGCCCTGGAGCGCGCCGGCGGGGAGCGTCTTTCCCGCCTCTTCGAGGAGAACGTGGTCCTGGACACCCCGGACGGGGCGTTGCGGCGCCGTGGCGTCCTGTTGCGGCTGCGCCGGGACGGCGCGGGCAAGGTCACCCTCAAGCTTCCGGCCGAAGCCCCCCGCGCGGGCGGCCTCAAGGCGCGTCGCGAGATGGAGTCGGAAGTGGCCGACATGGCCGCCATGGAGGCCATCTTCGCCGTTCTCGGTTTCGGTGCGTCCATGCGTTACGAAAAGGTCCGGGAAACCTGGCGACTGGAGGATTCCCTCGTCTGCCTGGACGAACTGCCGTTCGGCCTTTTCCTGGAAATCGAGGGCACGGCCGAGGCCATACCCCGCCTGGCCGCACGTCTCGGCCTGTCCATGGACCAGGCGATGGATCTCACCTATCACGACCTGCACCAGGCCCATTGCCGGAAAGCCGGCCTGCCGCCTTCCGACAGCTTCGTGTTTCCCCCCGAAATCCGCCGCGCGATCCTGGCCCGTCTCGACACGGCCTGACCGGGGCGCCGACGCCCGCGCGACCCTCGCGAGGGCGGTTGCCACTGGCCGCATTATTCCGTAATTCCATAGCTGGGGGCCAAGGAAACGGACGTGTCCGTTCCTTGGGGCGCCGGCCCTCGACAGGCCGACGCGGCGACTTATATAATCACGGAGCGAGGGACGTGGGGCCGGGCCCCGGGAACCCGCAAACGTCCGCGAGAGGTGACGGCAAGCTCATGAGCCATCCCATGCATCAGGAAGAACCGGCCTTTGGCGTGAGCGTCGAAGAAGACGTTCGTGAGCCCAGGCGATACAAGGTTCTTTTGCACAACGACGATTACACGACCATGGAGTTCGTGGTTTTGGTGCTCGTCAATGTGTTCCGAAAAACCGAGAAAGAAGCGACCCAGATCATGCTGAACGTCCACAACAATGGTGTAGGCGTCTGCGGTGAATATACCGCCGAGGTGGCCGAATTGAAAGTATCCTTGGTACATCGCTTGGCCAGGGAGCATGGCTATCCTTTAAAGTGCAGCATGGAAGAGGTTTAAATGCTGAGCAAGAAGCTTGAACGGGTTTTGACCAGTGCCGTCAAAGAGGTCAAGCGCCGCAATCATGAATATCTCACTCTTGAGCATTTGCTGTATGCCATGCTTATAGAGGAATCTGGGCGGGATATATTGGTCCATTGCGGCGCGAATGTCGTCAGGCTCAAACACCAGCTCGAACGTTTTTTCGCGGACCATATGGAAACTTTGCCCCAGGATGCCAATTCAGAGGTGGTGCAGACACTTGGCGTGCAGCGCGCCTTGCAGCGGGCCATCATGCAGATGCAGTCCTCGGGCAAGCAGCAGGTTGAGGTGGGAGACGTTTTGGCCTCCATGTTCGAGGAGGAGGATTCCTATGCCGTCTACTACCTCAAATCGCACAATATTTCACGTCTGGACGTGCTCGAATTCATCTCCCACGGCGCCGGCCGGGATGGTCAGGCCGAGGGCGCCGGAGCCTCCGAGGACCGCGAGGGCAAGGCCGGCGGTTCGGCCCTGGAACAGTACACCGTGGACCTGGTGGCCAAAGCCCGCAAGGGGGAGATCGACCCCCTGATCGGCCGGGACCAGGAACTGACCCGCACCATCCACGTGCTGCTTCGCCGACGCAAGAACAATCCCATCTTCGTCGGCGATCCCGGCGTCGGAAAAACCGCCCTGGCCGAGGGACTGGCCCTGCGCATCGCCAAGGGCGACGTGCCCGACAGCTTCCGGGACACGCAGATATTCGCCCTGGACATGGGGGCGCTTTTGGCCGGCACCAAGTACCGCGGGGATTTCGAGGCCAGACTCAAGGGCGTGCTCTCGGAACTCGAGCAGAAGCCGGGCGCGATCCTTTTCGTGGACGAGATCCATACCATCGTCGGCGCGGGCGCCACGAGCGGCGGCACCCTCGACGCCTCGAATATCCTGAAGCCCGTGCTCGGCTCGGGCAAGATGCGCTGCATCGGCTCCACCACCTACGAGGAGTACAAGAACCATTTCGAGAAGGACCGGGCGTTGTCCCGAAGGTTCCAGAAGATCGACGTGGGCGAGCCTTCGGTGGAGGAGGCCGTGGAGATCGTCAAGGGGTTGCGCGCCTACTACGAGGCCCACCATGGCGTGCGCTACACCCCCGCGGCGCTGCGCGCGGCGGTGGAACTCTCCTCGCGGCACATCAACGACCGCTATTTGCCCGACAAGGCCATTGACGTGATCGACGAGGCCGGCGCCGTGCGCAAGCTCGCCGGCACGGCCGCCAAGGGCGCCATCGGCGTGGCCGAGATGGAGAAGGTCGTGGCCTCCATGGCCCGGATTCCCGCGGCCCGCGTGTCCTCGTCGGACAGGGTGCGCCTGGAAAACCTGGAAGGGGAGCTCAAGAACCTCATCTTCGGCCAGGACGACGCCGTGGAGGCCATCGCCAAGGCCATATTGCGCTCGCGGGCTGGGCTGGCCAACGTCGGGAAGCCCACCGGCTCGTTTTTGCTCGCCGGTCCGACCGGCGTGGGCAAGACCGAACTGGCCAAACAGCTCGCCGTCGTGCTCGGCATCCACTTCGTGCGCTTCGATATGAGCGAATACATGGAGAAACACGCCGTGGCCCGGCTGATCGGCTCCCCTCCCGGCTACGTCGGCTTCGAGCAGGGCGGGCTTTTGACCGACGCCATCCGCAAGCATCCCTACACGGTGCTGCTGCTGGACGAAATCGAAAAGGCCCATCCGGACATGTTCAACATCCTGCTCCAGGTGATGGATTACGCGACGCTCACCGACAACAACGGGCGCAAGGCCGACTTCGGCCACGTGGTGCTGCTGATGACCACCAACGCCGGGGCCCGGGAAATGGCGTCCAAGAGCATCGGCTTCGGCACGGGCAAGCCCGAGGACACGGCCGACAAGGGCGTCAAGGCCGTGAACAGGCTGTTCAGTCCGGAGTTCCGCAACCGCCTCGACGGGATCATTTCCTTCAAACCGCTCACGGCCGAGGTCATGGACCGCATCGTCCACAAGTACATCCGGGAACTCAACGCCCAGATGGCCGAAAAGCGGGTGTTCATCCGCCTGACCCCGGCCGCCGTGACCAGGCTGGCCGAGAAGGGTTTCGATCCCGACTACGGCGCCCGGCCCCTGGCCCGGGTCATCCAGGTGGAGATCAAGGACGCCCTGGCCCACGAGATGCTCTTCGGCAAGCTGCAAAAGGGCGGCGAGGTGACGGTGGACGCTGCTCCGGAAGGGGCGCCGGAACTCTTTGCCTTTGATTTTTCCAGCCGGGCGCCCCGCAAGCCCGTGGCCGAGGCCGCGGCCGTCGGGGAATAGCGCCCCTGGCGCAACGCGATGCGCGGGGGGGTGGCGTAACGTCTGCCAACAACGCTTCCGGCGGGCGGGAGGGAACTTCCTCCCGGACCGTTCCCTGCATCGGGCGGCGCGGATCGGCCGGATTTCCGGTCGGCCCGCGCCGCCCCGCGTCAGGGGGAGGGGGGAACGAGATCGCGATGCCGGTTTTCTATCTGGACGAGGCGCCGGTTTTCCCCAGACCGGCCTTGGCCGATCCGGGCGGCCTTCTTGCCGTGGGCGGGGATCTGCGCCTCGAACGCCTGCTGGCCGCCTACCGGCGCGGCATCTTTCCCTGGTACGACGAGAACAGCCCCATCTTGTGGTGGTCGCCCGACCCCAGGCCCATCCTGTTTCCCGGTGCGGTCCATGTGTCGCGGCGTCTGGAAAGGACGTTGCACTCGGGGCGGTTCGCGGTTTCGCTGGACGCGGACTTCGCCGGCGTCATCCGCGGCTGCGCCGGCGCTTCCAGGGCATCCGGGGACGGCACCTGGATCGTTCCGGAAATGATCGCGGCCTACGAGCGCCTCCATGCCGCCGGCCACGCCCACAGCGTCGAGGCCTGGCGGGACGGGGAACTCGTGGGCGGCGCCTACGGCGTGGCCATCGGCGCGGCGTTTTTCGGGGAATCGATGTTCCACCGGGAAAACGATGCCTCCAAGGTGGCGTTCGTGACCCTGTGCCGCCACCTGGACCGGCTGGGCTTCCACTTCGTCGACTGCCAGCAGACCACGGGCCATCTGTGCCGCTTCGGTGCCTTCGAGGTGCCGCGTAACGATTTCCTGCGCCGCCTGGAGGCGGCCCGGGATCTCCCCGGCATCCCCGGACCGTGGCGGCTTGCCGGCCAGCAGCGGGACGGGGCGGCCGGCGGTTTGCGCCGCTGATCGTTCCCGGCGTCCCGCCTGACACCTTTCCCTGCCTCTCTCCCGCTGCACCCAGGGGGCTTCGTCAGGCGCCGTCGGGCGATTCCGGAAAAAGCACCGCCCGCGTCGGCGAGGCTTCGGCTTCGGGCATGGGGAGCGGCGGGCAGGCCAGCCGGTAGCGTCCGGCCGGCGCGGCGGACAGGTCGAGCCCCTCGAGGACGAGGATGCCGGCGCCAAGAAGGATGTGGTGCACCGGGAAGGCCGGGTCGGCCAGGGGCTCCACGCTCATGGCGTCGATGCCGACGAGGCACACCCGGCGCCTGACCAGTTCGCGGGCCAGGGCCGGGGTCGCCGTGGCGAAGGTTTCGGGAAACCCGGGGCCGCGAAAAAGCCCTTCCGTGGAATTGCGGGTCCGCAGCAGCACCGCTTCACCCGGCCGTGTCGCCATGCCGGCGAGGAGCTCCGGCCCCAGGCCCTGGGCGGTGCCGCAGTCGACGACCACGGCCGCCGGGAAGAAGGCGGCGGCGGGATAGTCGCCGGCGCGTCTGCCCTGGGGCAGGAAGTGGGCCGGGAAATCCAGGTGGGTGCCGGCGTGGGACGAGAGGGCGAGGGCGGCCGCCTCGCAACCGTCCCGTTCGTGGCGCAGGAAAAGGCGCCTGACGAAGACCGGGTCGCCCGGGACCGGCGGTGTGGCCGGGGTCAGGGGCAGGGAAATGTCGATGACCCGGGAAAACGTTGTCATGAGGGGACGGTAACGCGGCGGGGGCCGTCCGGCAATGGGCCCGCCCGCCGCGCGGTATCGGGACGCGCCCCATAAATAAAAAAGCCCCCGCTCCGAGAGCGGGGGCCGTAGGCGGCGCGCTGGTGCCTGATGGTTACTTCTGGGCCACGTGGCAGCCGTTGTTGGAGCAGGGGGCCACGGAAAGGGGCTTCTGGCCCTTTTCCTTGCGGACCAGATTGGTCTTCATGTGGCAGCCCAGGCAGCTATTTTCGGCGTTCTTGTCATGGAAGGCGCGGAAATAGGAGGTGGCCTCCTGCCGTTCCTTCAGGTTGTCGTGGCAACCGGCTTCGGCACAACCCTGGACCTCGCCCTTGCCGTCCCACATGTGGTGGCAGGTGACGCAGGCCACGGACGCATGCTGGCCGTGGGAAAATTTGACAGGCGCGAAGCTGGTCTTGAGCACCCCGGACGGACGCTTGAACGTGAGTTCCAGGGGATAGCACAGCGTGGATTTAGCCTCGACGATATTGCTGAATTTGCCGCCCTCGCTGAAAGCCGCCGAAGCCATGGCCAGGGTGAACACCAACACGACCAACGCGGAAAGCATAACCTTGGAACGCATCCAACTCCCTCCTTGAGCTCCAAAGAAAAACGGTGAAAGTGACCTTGCCGCTGCGAATACACAGGCGGCAGCCGTGGGCACGAGCCTCGCCGCCGGAATTCAAGAGAAAAGCGTAAAATTTCACAAATCGGAAGTCAACTGATTTTACCAAAAAAACATGGTTCGCGGGCCGAGAGCGGGAGATTAGGGAGAAAATTCACAAAAGCCCCGGGGTCTAGGCTTCGATACCGGCGCCGTCGGCGTGCTCGTCGGCCTCCAGGGCGTCCATCAGTTCGAGGCTCAGTTGGATGAAGTCCGAGGCCGTGAGGATGCCGACGAGTTTGCCTCCCTCGACCACGGGCAGGCAGCCGTATTTCTGGGTCAGCAGCACCTCGGCCGCCTGGCGCAGGGGAAGGTTCGGCGAGGCCAGGGCCACGTCGGTGCGCATGACCTCGGAAATGGGGATGCCGGAATAGATTTCGTCCTCGGTGTCCTTGTCGATTTCGGCCAGGCGGGACACCGATGCCGCCAGGATGTCCCTGTGGGTGAGCAGTCCCACGAACGCGCCGGAGGCGTCGATGATGGGCAAATGGCGGATGCGGGCCTCCTCCATGGTGTGCTTGGCCGACAGCAGGCTGTCGGTGTCGCGCAGGGCGATGAGGTCCTCGGTCATCAGGTCGCGGGTGGTGAGCATGGATGCCTCCTTGTATCCCCGCCAAATCGCATCGCCGCCGCGCCGCTGTCAAGGCGGGCGAAGTTGACTTGAGGCGGAAATTCTGTTTTCCAAATAGGATCGAGCGTGTGTGGGACTTTCCGGAGCCCCTGTCCGCGCAAAGGGCGGCAATGATCGGATCTTCTCAGAAAATAGATTTCAAGCGCAGCCGGGAGCGTATGGTCCGGGACCAGATCGAGGCCCGGGGCGTGCAGGATCCGGCGGTGCTCCGGGCCATGCGCAAGGTTCCCCGCCATCTGTTCGTGGAGGAGGCGCTCATTCCCCAGGCCTATGAGGACCATCCGCTGCCCATAGGCCATGGCCAGACCATTTCCCAACCCTACGTGGTGGCCTGGATGACGGAGCTGCTCGAAGTCGGTCCGGGCATGAAGGTCCTGGAAATCGGTACGGGCTCGGGCTATCAGGCGGCGATTCTGGCCGAACTCGGCGCATACGTCTATTCCATCGAGCGCGTGCGTCCCCTGTACCAGATGGCCCGTCAGCGGCTGGCGGACATGCGCTACACCAGGGCGCGGCTCAAGGTCGACGACGGGACCCTCGGCTGGCCCGACGAAGCCCCCTTCGACCGGATATTGGTCACTGCCGGCGGGCCCAAGGTCCCGGCCCCCCTCGTGGCCCAATTGGCCGAGGGCGGCCGGATGGTCATTCCCGTCGGCGCCTCGCGGCGCAGCCAGTCCCTTTTTCTGGTGCGCCGGGAAAACGAGCGCGTTGTCCTGCGCGATCTCGGCGGGGTGATGTTCGTGGACCTGGTAGGCGTGCATGGCTGGTAGGCCGTGCTTGTGGAGAACCGACATGCCCGAGTCCAAGACATGCCGCGGCTGCCCCGAGACGCCGCGCCGGCCGGGGCGGAGCGACGCCCGCGACGCCCAGATCGGCGCCGCCCTGGACAGGATCCGCTACAAGCTTTTCGTGATGAGCGGCAAGGGCGGGGTGGGCAAAAGCTCCGTCGCCGTCAACGTCGCCTGCGCCCTGGCCATGCGCGGGGCCAGGGTCGGCCTGCTGGACGTGGACCTGCACGGGCCGAGCGTGCCGCGCATGCTCGGGCTCACCGGGGCCATGGATGTCGCCCGGGGGGCGGTCATCGTCCCCAAGCGTTTCGAGGACAAGCTCCTCGTGGTTTCCATGCAGTCGCTTCTGGCCGACCCCGACCAGGCGGTGCTGTGGCGCGGTCCCATGAAGACCACGGCCATCCGCCAGTTCCTGGCCGACGTGGACTGGGGGGAACTCGACTATCTCGTCATCGATTCGCCGCCTGGAACGGGCGACGAGCATCTGACGGTCCTCGGCGCGGTGCGCGACGCCCTGTGCCTGCTCGTGACCACGCCTCAGGAAATCTCCCTGGCCGACGTGCGCAAGGCCATCAATTTCCTGCAATACGCCAACGCCAATATCCTCGGCGTTGTGGAGAACATGAGCGGACTGGTCTGCCCACACTGCCACCGCGAGATCGAATTGTTCAAAAAAGGGGGGGGGCAGGCCCTGGCCGCCGCATGCGGCCTGGATTTTCTCGGGGCGATACCTCTCGACCCGGCCACGGTGGTGGCCGGGGATCTGGGCCGGCCCGTCGTGCTGCTCGATGGGGAAAGTCCGGCCAAGCGGGCCTTTCTCGATCTGGCCGTGGCCGTGGACGCGGCATGCCGGTCGAGCCTCGAGGCCGCGGCCTCCCTCTCGCCTTGACACGTCGGCGCCGCGCCGGGTCCGCTGGCGCGAGGCTTTACGCCGGATCGGGATTGCTTTAAGTGCCTGCCTGCGTCACGCAAACTCCAAAAGGCTCATCCACCATGTTCAATCTCGCCAACAACCTGACCCTTGCCCGCATCGCGGCCGTGCCGCTCCTCGTGCTCCTGCTCTATTTCCCGGGGAGGGGCACCTGCCTGGTTGCCATGCTCTTTTTCATCGCCGCCTCGGTCACGGACATCGTGGACGGCTTCGTCGCCAGGAGGCACAATCTGGTGACGACCCTGGGGAAGTTTTTGGATCCCCTGGCCGACAAGCTGCTCATCAGCGCGCTTTTGATCATGTTGACCCGTCTGGGTTGGGTGGAGGCCTGGGTGGCGGTGGTGATCGTCGGCCGGGAGATCGCCGTCACCGGGCTTCGGGCCGTGGCCGCCGATCATGGGGTGGTCATCGCGGCGGACCGGTTCGGCAAGCTCAAGACCATCCTGCAAATGGTGGCCCTGTGTCCCCTTGTGCTGCATTTCCCCTGGTACGGTTTCGATCCCAACCCCCTGGGGAACCTGCTTTTGTACGCGGCCCTGGTTTTGACGCTTGTATCCGGCGGGAATTACTTTTATAGCTTCGGAAAAAAAGTGATGTGGTCCGACCAGGCCGGGCGATGAGCCGGCAGGGCGGATGCGATGGCAACCGATTACAACAAGGCGATATGAAAGCCAAAAACATCTCGAAACTGGTCCGGCGCCGGGTTCGCGTCGCGCGGCCGGGCCTTGGCAGGGGAACGCGGGGCGGGCTGCAACGCGATGAAAATCTTTCGGCCCGCATTGAAAGCTGTCTCCATACCATCCTGGAACTCGAGCCGGATTTGGAACGCCTCCAGTTCGGGCACTACCTGTTGCGCGACTTCACGATTCTCAAGATGTTCCTGTCGCATGTCGAGGAAATCGAGGTTCAGGAACAGGACGTGGCCCGCATCGAGGCGGCCACGGAGAATTTTCTCAAGGAATTGAAGGAACCGTTGGCGCAAAACGAATCGAAACGCCCCAAAAAATACGTCGTGCAATGACATGATCTGGCGACGGTTTTTGCTCGCGGGCCTCATTTTCTTCAATATCTTCCTGCTCTATAATCTGATATGGAGCGACAACGGCATTTTTGCCTATCTTGAACTCAAGACCCGCCACGAGCAGCTGAAGACCCGTCTCGAAACCGTCAAGGACAAATCCCTGGATTTGAGCCAGGAGATCCGCTGGCTCAAGACGGACCGCGCCTTCAGTGAAAAAATGGTCCGCTCCCAGATGAACTATTTGAAGGACAACGAAATCCTCTACCAGTTCCCACGGGATGCCGAGCCCGCCAGGGACAAGGAAAAGGGCAAGGAAGGGACCGGGGCCGATGGCAAGTAAAGTCGAACTGTACCGGGAAGTCCTGGAGATCGAGCCCAACTCCAAGGTCTTTTTCCCGTTGGCCCGGCAGCTGTCCGAGGAAGGCCGGGTCGACGAGGCCGCCGCCGTCCTGGCCCGCGGCATCGCCTTCCACCCCGACCATCTGGAAGCGAAGTTCCTGCTCATCGAAATCCTGGCCCGTCAGGGACGGGAAGGGGAGGCGGACGCCGTTTTCGCCGACGTCGGTTCGCTGCTCGCCCGCTATCCCTCGGTCTGGCTCCTGTGGTCCAAGGCCGCCGCCACCCGTTCCAAGGATCCGGCCCTGGCCATCCTGTTCCTGGCCCACTATTTTCAGAACGAATCGCTCACCTGGGCCGAGGTCATGGAGCGGGGGCTGGCCAGCCTGAGCCGGGCCGTGGATGCCTC
>CAZNUQ010000002.1:39541-48867 GCA_964576235.1 uncultured Desulfovibrio sp. | reverse complement strand
CCGCCAAGGGGCGCGAACCCGCCGTGCGCACGAAAACCATGGCCGCACTTCTGGCCGAACAGGGAGATGCGGCCGGTGCCCTGGACATCTACAACGAACTTTTGGCTGGCGCTGTGCCCGGACCCGAGCGAGAGGACCTGCTCGGATGCATCGCCGCCCTCGCCCCGGCGGCCGGAGCCGCTCCCCCGGTCGCTCCCGACCAGCCCCGGATGACGGCAGACACCGAGGAAGCCGGGACCATTCCGGCCGCCCCGGAGCGGCCGGGCGTCCAGGGCGCGGCCAAGCTCGTCAGTCTCCTGGAAACTCTGGCCGGCCGGCTGGAAGCCAGGGCCGGGGCCTGACGCGACCATCGACCGCCGACGGTCCGCCAATCGCACAATCTGGAACATCGAGAGGAAACGGCCTTGAAACGTACTTTTTGCGCGGCCCTCGCGGCCTGTTGCTGCCTCGTCCTGCTCACCGGTTGCGGCACTGTGAAAACCAAGTGGCGCGAGACCAAGAAACTCTACCGGGAATACATCAACACCGATCCGACCATCGATCTTTCGGACCAGGGCATCACCGACAGGGGGCTGCAACGGCTGGCCGCCCTGCTGATGCCCGTGGACGAACGGCTCATGGGCATGCTGCGCGTCCTGGGCGCCCAGGACATGCCGCCGGAAAGCGAATGGTGCCAGCAACTGCTTTCCGGCCACGAGTGGCTCTCCGGCGTGGCCGTGCTCGACACGTCCGGCGCGGTCCTGTCCCAGGTGCCTTCCGTGCCTATGCGTCCCCTGGATTACGCCGGCCTTCAGGATTTCGCCGACCGCTACAAGCAGCGCAAGATGGCGGCCCAGATCAAGACCGACGAACTCGGCACGGTGATCCTCGTCGCCATGCCCTTTTTCAAGAACAACGAATGGTCCGGCCTGATCGTGGTCAACTTCGATCCCCGAAACCTCGTGCGTTTCTCCCCGTCGCCCGACGATCTCGTCGTCGTCTCCGCCGAAGGCCTGGTCTGGGCCGGCGCCACGGGGCAGGGCGAGTCTCTGGCCTCCCTCAAATGGTCCGAGATACTCAAGGGGGCGGTCCAAGGCGAATTCGCCTCCGGAAGCGGCCAGTACGCCTGGCAGGCCCGCTACCTTGGGCAGTTGCAGCTGGTCTACCTGACCGATGTCAGGGAGGCCCGGGCCGTCAAACCCGAGCCGCCCAAGAAACCCGAGGAGGCGAAGGCCGCGGCACCGAGCCCGGAACCCCGGACCGGAGCCGTGCCCCAAATGCCGGCCAATCCCTGATCCGAGGCAAGACAAGGGCCGGCGGCCAGGCGGCCGCCGGCTTTTTTTTCGGTTAAGCCCTGGTAAATCTTGTGACAATTGCCTTCACATTGTAACTGTATCGGCATCGAGCGCCCAGGTGCGCCCCGGGGGTGCATGCATCGCCCCGGCAGCCATGACGGCGGGAGGAACCACGACATGCCGCAAATCACCGTTACCGAACATCTGCTGTTGCACCAGAAGGAATCCCCCATGGCCTCGGGCCGGTTCACCCGGCTCTTGAACGAACTGATCCTGGCCGCGAAGATCATCTCCCGCGAGGTCAACAAGGCGGGGCTGGTCGACGTGCTGGGATTCACCGGCGAGGTCAACGTCCAGGGCGAACAGGTGCAAAAGCTCGACGAGTACGCCAACAAGGTTCTCATCCACCGCATGGAGCGGGCCGGGGTGCTGTGCGCCATCGCCTCCGAGGAGAACGCCGATCTCGTCGTCATTCCGGACCAGTTCCCCAAGGGGGATTACTTTCTCATTTTCGATCCCCTGGACGGTTCTTCCAACATCGACGCCAATGTCAACGTCGGCACCATCTTCTCCATCTATCGCAGCAAGACCGGCGCCCCCACGGACAAGCTGTGCGACCTGCTCCAGGCCGGGGCCGAACAGGTGGCCGCCGGCTATTTCCTCTACGGCACTTCGACGATGATGGTGTACACCACCGGCCGGGGCGTGCATGGCTTCACCCTGGACCCGAGCGTCGGCGAATTCCTCTTGTCGCACCCCAACATCAAGATTCCGGATACCGGAAAAATCTATTCCGTCAACGAGGCCTATTGGAACTACTGGGACGATCCGACGCGGGAGATCGTCAACTACTTCAAGGGATCCGACAATCTGCGCGGCCAGCCCTACGGCGGACGCTACATCGGGTCCCTGGTCGCGGATTTCCACCGCAACCTCCTTTACGGGGGCATTTTCCTCTATCCGGCGGATCGTCGCGACCCCAAGAAGCCGAAGGGGAAGCTGCGGCTTTTGTGCGAGGCCTCGCCGCTGTCCTTCGTGTGCGCCCAGGCCGGAGGGGCGGCCAGCGACGGCGAGCGTGACATCCTTTCCATCGAACCCGAGGAACTGCATCAGCGCGTGCCGCTTTTCATCGGCAGCAAAAACGACGTGGCCAAGGTCGTGGAGATATACGCCCGGGCCCGCAAGGCCTGATGCGGGCATGCTCTGCCTCGGCATAGAGACTTCCTGCGACGAGACGGCCGTGGCCCTTTGCCGCGACGGCCGTCCCGTGGCGGAAAAGCTGGCATCCCAGGCCGACCTGCACGCTCTTTTCGGCGGTGTGGTGCCGGAATTGGCCTCGCGGGAGCATCTGCGGCGCATGGGGCCCCTTTTGAGGGCGCTTTTCGTCGAGACCGGCCTGGCCCTGGCCGATGTGGACGCCGTGGCCGTGGCCCGGGGACCGGGGTTGCTCGGAAGCCTGCTGATCGGGCTGGCCACGGCCAAGGGCCTGTGCCTGGCCACGGGCAAGCCTTTGATCGGCGTGGACCACCTGCACGCCCATCTCATGGCCGCCACCATCGGTCGCGAGGTCCCCTATCCGGCCCTCGGCCTCCTCGTTTCGGGCGGGCACACCCAGATCATGCTCCTGCGTTCGCCTCTCGATGTCGCCGTTCTCGGCCGGACCCTCGACGACGCCGCTGGCGAGGCATTCGACAAAGCCGCGAAGTCGTTGAATCTTCCCTATCCCGGTGGGGTGTATATCGATGCCCTCGGCCGGGAGGTCGAACCCGACCGGACGCTTTTCCCAAGGCCCTATCTCGACAACCAGAACCTCGATTTCAGTTTCAGCGGCCTCAAAACCGCCGTGGCAA
This sequence comes from uncultured Desulfovibrio sp., assembly GCA_964576235.1. Taxonomy (GTDB): domain Bacteria; phylum Desulfobacterota; class Desulfovibrionia; order Desulfovibrionales; family Desulfovibrionaceae; genus Solidesulfovibrio. The sequence continues at coordinate 45,743 of CAZNUQ010000002.1, read as the reverse complement.
CCTTTGTCGCGGCCCGGCCTCACCTGCGCGTCGCCACCCTGCCCGCGCCGGGCGGTCCGATCGATCCCGAGTCCTGGCCCCTGGAATTGCGCGAGGTCTGCGCGTCGCTCAATTTCGCCATTGCCGACACCCTGCGGATCAAGCTGGAGCGGGCCCTCGACGGTCTGGAAACTCCGGCGCGCTCCCTCCTGGCCGCCGGCGGGGTCGCGGCCAACACCCGCATACGCGAAACCCTGTCGGCCCTGGCCGTGTCCCGCGGGTTGCCGCTTTTTTTGCCCGAGCCGCTCCTTTGCGCCGACAACGCCACCATGATCGCCCACGCCGGCTGCCTTCTGGCCGGGGAGGGGCTGCGCCACGATCTCGGCCTCGACGCCGTGCCCCGCGGCCGCAAGGTGCCCTGGGACTACAGCCGCATCGTCCGCCAGGGATCGGTTGACAGGGAATCCTGCCCGCAATAGGTTTGCAAGGTTAGAGACTGCGCTGGCGGGTGAGCGGGAGACTCGCGGACACCTCTCGCATTGGGAAATAACGCGGCCGCCGTGAAGGCAGCCGACAAGAAAACAAAAGGAGTTTGCCCATGGCCATCCAGTTGACCGACGCCAATTTCGAGGCCGAAGCCTTGCAGTGCGATTTGCCCGTCCTCGTGGATTTCTGGGCTCCCTGGTGCGGGCCGTGCCGGGCCATGGGGCCGGTCATCGACGAACTGGTCAACGAATACGCCGGTCAGGTCAAGATCGCCAAGATGAACGTGGACGAGAATCCGAGCACCCCGAGCAAGTACGGCATCCGCGCCATTCCGACCCTCATCCTTTTCAAGGGCGGCGAAGTGGTGGAGCAGATCACCGGCGCGGTTTCCAAGAGCAGCATCAAGGAAATGCTTTCCCAGAAGGCTTTGTAATTCATGAAAAAATATGATGCGGTGGTCATCGGGGGCGGCCCGGCCGGGATGACGGCCGCCCTGTATCTGGCCAGGTCCGAACTGTCCGTGGCCATGATCGAGAAGCTGTCTCCCGGCGGTCAGATGCTCATGACCCATCTGATCGAGAACTACCCGGGCTTTCCCGAAGGCATCGAGGGATGGAAGCTGGCGGACCTCATGGCCGCCCATCTGGGCCGCTATGCCATTGATCGTATCGGGGACGAGGTTTTGGGCATCGAAAGCGATGGCGAGACGCACCGCATCCGCGTCGGAGGGGATGTCGTCGAGGCCCGGGCCGTGGTCCTATGCACCGGCGCCCGGTACAGACGGGTGGGCATCCCTGGCGAGCGGGAGCTGACCGGAAAGGGCGTCTCCTATTGCGCGCTGTGCGACGGCAACTTCTTTCGCGGCCAGACGGTGGCCGTCATCGGGGGCGGCAATTCGGCCCTGGAGGAGTCGCTGTATCTGGCCCGGCTCGTCAAGAAGCTCTACCTCATCCACCGGCGCGACGACTTCCGCGGGCAGAAGTGTTTCGAGGATCGTTGCGTCGTCAATCCGGTCATCGATATTCTGCGCTCCACGGTGGTGTGTTCCATCTCGGGCGAGTCGAACGTCACCGGCATCGAGGTCCGGGATGTCAAATCCGGCGAATGCCGTTCCATCCCGGTCGATGGCGTGTTCGTCTTCGTGGGCTTCGAGCCCCAGGGCGATTTTTACCCCGCGGGCATCGAACGCGACGGACAGGGGTTCCTCAAGACCGACGGTGAAATGCGTACCAGCATCCCCGGCATTTTCGCGGCCGGCGACATCCGGTCCAAGAACTGCCGGCAGGTGGCCACGGCCGTTGGCGACGGCGCCTGTGCCGCCCATGCCGCCTATGCGTATCTGAGTTCGCGTCTTCCCCAAAGATAAACGCCGGACCCGTTCGATCGTCGTCGCTTCCACGAGCGCCGCGGCCGGCCGGGTTCGGATTTTTTACGTTGTGCCCCAGTGGGCCATCTGGTAAGAGGACGCGCATCAAAAGGCCTAAGCGTCCGCCGCCTTGGGGCGCGGCCGTTTCCGCCCCATGCCGCCCGGTCGGGACCGGGCCTTATCCGGGATAAAAACATGAATGTGATGTTGCGCCGTTTCCTTCCCCTGACCTGCCTTCTGCTCTTCCTTGGCGGTTGCGCCGGTCTGGTGGACTACTACTTTCTGCCGCCGCCCGAGGACACCGCCCAGGAACTTTACGAAGCCGGTCGCGAGGCCATGTCTGACAAGGACTATTACGGCGCTATCGGCTATTTTATGAAACTCAAGGACCGCTATCCCTTCAGCCCCTACACCCCCATGGGGACGATCGCCCTGGCCGACGCCTACTTCCTGACCGAGGACTACGCCCTGGCCTCGGAGACCTACAAGGAATTCGAGTCGGTGCATCCGCGTAGCGAAGAGATTCCCTACGTCCTCTATCAGGTCGGCGTCTCCAACTTCAAGCGGTCCGAATCCATCGACATGCCGCAAAACAACCTCCAGGAGGCCATCCAGTACTTCCACCTTCTGGAACAGACCTTCCCGGACACCGACTACGGCAAGGAGGCGGCGGAATACATCCGGCGTTGCCGCAAGCGGCTGGCCGAGCATGAGCTTTTCGTGGCCGATTTCTATTGGCGCACGGACCAGTTCGGCGCGGCCTGGAAACGCTACATGTACACGGCCGAGAACTTCAAGGATCTCGAGGAAGTCCTCGCCTACTCCAAGCTGCGGGCCGAACTTTCCTATCTCGAATACCAGAAGACGCTGTCCGAGGAGGAGCGGCGCCAGATCGAGGGGAGCTGGCGCAACTGGGCCAAGCGGTGGTTGTAGAACGCCCGGGCCAGGCCCGGGCCGCACGAGAAAGACGCCTCTCCCACGTTTGCCCGATTCGTCCGGCGGATCCCGCGGTCGTGATGCTGGCATGAAAAAAATGACGGGGCGGCCGACCGCCCCGTTCGTATTTGGATCACCCGCTATGGAACCAGATCGTATCGCAACCGGAGAATGGCCCGAGGCCATGGAGCGGGGCCGGGTCGGCGACGCGGCCTTCGCCGCAGCCTACGCCAGGGTGTCCGACCGGCGGCGGGCCTGGCTCAAGACGGGCCTCGCCGCGTTGCACGCCGCTCTCGGCGGCCCCATGCCGCTTTCCCGGCACGACGGGGCGAGCCTTGGCCACGATCTGGCCCTGGCCCGGTTCGAGAGCCCGCTGGATTTCGCCGTGGTCATCTGCGGGAAGGAATTCCTGTCTCCCGCCCGGCTCGTCGCCGCCGTGCTTCCGGCCTTGTGCGCCCGGGTGCCCGATGTGGCGGCGGTGCGGGTTGGGGCTGCCTGGCCCCGGGAACTGTTGACCGCCCTGGAACTTTGCGGCGTGGAAACGGCCTGCCGCGTCGGCGTCCGGTCCCTGTCCGGACTGTGGACGGCGCTTGCCGGCAAGGGGGAGGGGGCCGTTGTCCTCCTGGACGGTGTGGACGCGCCGGTCAAGGGCGCGGACGGTCTGCGCCTGCTGCCGGCCCGGGTCGCCGGCAGATCCGGCCTCTTCGCCGGAGCCGGGGCGACGTTCGATCGGGAGGCCCTGGCCTTTGCCCATCCGGACATGCGGTTTTTCCTCCACGGCGATCCGGGACCGGTTTCACCGCCCTTCGTGGCGGCGCCGGCCTATCTGGCCGAGGCCGCCGGTTTCGGATACGATGCCGTCTACGCCGCTCCCGACGGATTCGACGCGGCGCGGCGGGCGGCCCCCCTGGTTCTCGGACCCGGCAGGGAAACCCTGTGGCTGTGGCCGCAGCTGCCGCCCGATGCCTTTCGCCGCGTCCGCCTGACCGCCGCCGTCGAGGACCGGTCCGGCCCCGACCGTTGACCCCAAACCCGCGGAGCTTCCATGAGCGCCAAGAAGGGCGGGAAATCGGGAAGGCTCGCCCGCCTTCGCAACATCGGGATCATAGCCCATATCGACGCCGGCAAGACCACCTTGACCGAGCGCATCCTCTATTACACAGGCAAGATCCACCGCATGGGCGAAGTGCATGAGGGCACCGCCACCATGGACTTCATGCCCGAGGAACAGGAGCGGGGCATCACCATCACCTCGGCCTGCACCACCTGCGAATGGAACGATCATTCCATCAACATCATCGATACTCCCGGACACGTGGATTTCACCATCGAAGTGGCACGCTCGTTGCGCGTCCTGGATGGCGCCGTGGGCGTTTTTTGCGCCGTGGCCGGTGTCGAGCCCCAATCCGAAACCGTCTGGCGGCAGTCCGTGCACTATGGCGTCCCGAAGCTGGCCTGCGTCAACAAGCTCGACCGGCTTGGCGCTGATTTCGAGGGCGCCCTGTCCGCCATGCGCGGGAAGCTCGGCGCCAATCCGGTGGCCGTGACCATTCCCCTGGGCCAGGGAGCCGAATTCGGCCCCCTGATCGACCTGCTGGCCATGGAGCGCCTGGACTTCGACCAGACGAGCCGGGGCGAGGAGATCGCCCGCCGGCCGCTTGACGCGTCCGAGGCGGAATTCGCGGCGCCCTGGCGTGAACGGCTGGTCGAGGCGGCCTGCGAATACGACGAGACTCTCATGGAAGCCTACCTTACCGGCGGAGACATCGATCCTGGCCTGCTCGTCGCCGCCCTGCGTGCCGCCACCCTGACCCATGCCGTCGTGCCGGTCTATGCCGCTTCGGCCCTTAAGAACATAGGCGTGCAGCCCCTGATCGACGGCATCCTGGCCTTCCTGCCCAGCCCCCTCGACCGGGGCGCCGTCACGGGGCTCGACCCCGTCGCCAAGACCGAGAAACGCTTCGAACCCGATGCCGACGCGCCGCTTTCGGCCCTGGTTTTCAAGGTCAGCATGGAAACCGGGCGTAAGCAGGTTTTTGCCAGAATCTATTCAGGCCGGTTGGAAGCCGGCAAGGATGTCTACAACGCCACCCGTGACGTGGTGGAACGGCCGGCCAGGCTTTTCCGTCTCCACGCCGGCCACCGCGAGAAGGCCGAAACGGCCGGTCCGGGCGAGATCGTGGCCGTGGCCGGCCTGCGCGTGGCCTCGACGGGCGATACCCTGTGCGCCAAGGCCGATCCCATCGTGCTCGAAGCCATCGACGCCTACAAGCCGGTCATCAGCCTCGCCCTGGAACCGCGTAACGCCGAGGAGGCCGACAGGCTCCAGGAGGTGTTCGAAAAGTTGCTCCAGGAGGACCCCACCCTGACGCTGGTCCACGAGGCCGATACCGACCAGATGATCCTTTCCGGCATGGGGGAACTGCATCTGGACGTGGTGCTGGAGCGTGCCCGCCGGGAGTTCGGCGTCGCGCCCCGGGTCGGCAAGCCCCAGGTCGTCTACCTGGAAACCGTGACGGCCGAAGGCGAGGGCGAGGGCGAATTCGACCGGGAGCTCGGCGACCGGATGCACCACGGCAAGGTGGTTTTGGCCGTTTCGCCGCTGCCCCGCGAGGCCGGGCGGAGCATCGTTTTCGAAATCGACACCCAGTCCTATCCGGCGGCCTGGTCCGACGCCATCGCCGAGGGGCTGGAGGACGGCCTGCAAAGCGGGCCGTTGCGCGGCTATCCGGTCCAGGACGTGCGGGTGCGGGTGCTGGGGATTGCTCCCGTGGAGGGCAAGACCTCGGCCGTCGGCTGCCGCATGGCCGCGAGCATGGCCCTGAAAAACGCCCTGGCCGCCGCCCGTCCGGGCCTGCTCGAACCCATTATGGAAGTGGAGATCGGCGTGCCCGACGCCTTTGTCGGCGACGTGGTCGGCCTGCTCGGCGCCAAGGGGGCGAAAATCGAGAACATGATCGACCGTGGCGGCCACAAGTTGGTTTCTGCGCTGGCGCCGTTGCGCCAGATGTTCGGTTTTTCCACCGATCTGCGTTCGGCCACCCAGGGCCGGGCGGGGCTGACCATGCGGTTTTCCAAATTCGACCTGCTCCAGTAGCACCCCCACGCATCCCACATGTCCACACGCGCCCTCGTATCACCGGAGATATCCAGGCGTTTCGATGTCCTGCGCACTCTCCTCGTGGCCTTCGTCATCGGCATCCACGCCGAAAAGGGCCTCCAGGCCTATTATACCGAAATGCCGGACCTCTTGCGGGCCTATCTGGTCCTGGTGCCGCACAACATCTTCCGTCTGGGCGTGCCCATCTTCTTCGCTATTTCCGGCTACCTCTTTTTCCTGACCTACAAGCCCGGTGTTGCCGCCTACGGCCGCATGGTCGTCAAGAAGAGCCGCAGCATCATGCTGCCGTATCTGCTTTTCAACGCCATAACCAT
>CAZNUQ010000002.1:32923-39441 GCA_964576235.1 uncultured Desulfovibrio sp. | reverse complement strand
GTGGAACTGAGCGGGGCGTTTTTCTTCTACCTCGGCTGCGTGCTTGCCCGGACGGGCGCGGATCTGGATGCGGCCCGATCCTGGCTGCTTCCCGCTCTGGGAACCTACGGGGCGCTCCTTTTGGCCGCCGCCCATGTGGAGTTCCATCAGGGCATCGTGCCAGTCTACCACTTGCTGTATCGCGGCAGCATGATCGCCGGGGTGGTCGTCGTCTGGCTGCTGTCGGGCCATCCGTTGCTGCGCGACAACGCCCTGCTGCTGCGCATGTCCGTCTTTTCCTTTTTCGTGTATCTGGCCCATGAGCCGGTGCTGTCCTACCTGATCTACGGGACACGGTTTCTTTTCCACCCCGTCGGCGCGGTTGCCGGCATCGGCTACATGTGTCTGCTTATCGCCGTGACCTTTGCCCTGTGCTACTTCCTGGCCCGCGTCGTCTCGCGCCACGCCCCGCGTCTCTATGCCCTGGCCACGGGGTCCCGGTAGGGCGGGGCCGGATCGGCCGGCTTCGCGGAACGTCTGATCGCAAACCGGAGAACTGGGCGGGAAAACGGCATGCGTATTATCGGCGGGCGGCTTGGCGGCCGCCACATCAAGGTCGTGGAGGCCTCCGGCCTCCGCCCGGCCACGGGCCGGGTGCGGGAGTCCCTTTTTTCCATGCTGGAGGCCCGGGGCGCGCTTTTCCCCGGGGCGCGGGTGCTCGACCTCTATGCCGGGGCCGGCAGTGTCGGCATCGAAGCCTTGTCACGCGGGGCCGGCAGTTGCCTGTTTGTCGAACGGCAGCCGGGCGTGGCCGCGATGTTGCGGGAAAACCTGCGGAGCCTTGGCCTTGGCGCCGGCGAGGCGCGGGTCATGCAGGCCGACGTGGCCAGGGCGCTGCCCCGCCTTGCCGGTCAGCGCTTCGATCTGGTGGCCATTGACCCGCCCTACGGCCAAGGGCTTTTGACACCGACCCTGGCCGGGCTCGTGGCCCACGGGCTTTTGGCCGAGAACGGCGTGGCCGTGGCCGAGATCGAGGCCGGCCTGGAACTCGCGGCGTCGGACGTTCCCGACGCCTTGCGTCTGCTTACCGACCGGATCTACGGTCAAACGAGGATCATCCTATGGGCACGGGCACTCCCTGCGTCGCCGTCTACCCGGGAACCTTCGACCCGCTGACCAACGGCCACGTCTCCCTGGTGCGGCGGGCGGCCAAGATTTTTGGAACCGTCATCGTGGCAGTCGCCGGGGATTCCCACAAGACGCCGCTTTTCTCCCTGGAAGAGCGCGTGGAGATCGCCGAGCGGGTTTTTTCCCACGACGAGCGCGTCCTGGTGGAGGGCTTCCGGGGACTGCTCGTCGATTATGTCCGGTCGCGCCAGTCCAACGTGATCCTGCGGGGCATGCGGGCCGTGTCGGATTTCGAGTTCGAGTTCCAGATGGCCCTCATGAACAGGAAGCTCGACCGTTCCATCGAGACCGTTTTCATCATGACCGACTACAAGTGGCTCTACATCTCCTCGACCATCGTCAAGGAAGTGGCGCGGCATGGCGGGGACATCCGGGGCATGGTGCCGGAACTGGTCCGTGAACTGATGCTGGAACGGTTCGGGTTGGCCGCCCATCCGGAGGACGCCTAGCGTGGCCGGCACGCGGGTCGTCTGTCTGCTCGGCGCCACGGGGACGGGCAAGACCGAGGCCGCCCTCGCCCTGGCCGGAGCGTGCGGCGGCGCGGTGGTCAACGTGGACTCCCGGCAGGTCTACGCCGGCCTTGCCGTGCTGACCGCCCAGCCGACGGCCGGGGAGATGGCCCGTTGCCCCCATGTTCTCTATGGCGACACCGCCGTTGACGCGGCCGTCAGCGCCGGAGAGTTCGCCGTCCGCGCCAGGGCCGCCGTGGCCTCCCTGGCCGGTCGGGGTTTTTTGCCGCTGTTGGTGGGCGGGACGGGGCTGTATTTCCGGGCCATTCTTGGCGGACTGGCCCCCATCCCGGCGGTTCCCGACGCGGTGCGCCGGGAGGTGCGCGAGGCGTGCAAGCGCCTCGGCCCGGCCGTCATGCACGCCCGGCTCGCTGCCGTGGATCCGGAGTACGCCGCCCGGATCGCCCCGGCCGACCGCCAGAGGGTGACCCGCGCCCTGGAAGTGTGGGCGGCCACGGGGCGCCCCTTTTCCGACTGGCACCGCCAGGGCGACCCCCAGGCCCCGGAGTACGATGTCCTGAAGATCGGCCTGGCCGTGTCCATGGACGAACTGGCGCCGCGTCTGGCCCGGCGCATCGAGGCCATGGTCGCGGCCGGGGCCGTGGACGAGGTGCGGGCCGCCCTGGAACGCCACGGCGCCGACGCGCCCGGGCTTTCCGGCATCGGCGGGCCGGAACTGGCTGCCCATCTGGCAGGGGAGAGCACCCTGGAAGAGGCCAAGGCCGCCTGGCTGGCCAATACCCGGGCCTATGCCAAGCGGCAGGCGACCTGGTTCCGCAAGGAGCCTGACGTGCGCTGGTTCGCCTCTGAGGAGCATGCCGGCATGATCCTCGCCGTGCGGGAATGGCTGGACGGGGAGCGGACATGAATCGGCGTCGGGCGCTTGGAGTGATCGGAGCCCTGGCCTCCCTGGCCATGACGCGGCCGGGGGCGCTTTGGGCCGATTCCCCGGACGAAATGGCGGCGCGGGCCCAGGAGCTTCTCGGCGCGGGAAACACGGCCGGAGCCCTGGAGCTGTTGCGGGCTGCCGCGGCCAGGGACCCGCGAAACGACCGCGTCCAGGCCCTCCTTGGCCGGACCTGGTTCCAGCAGGGCGACGCCGTACGCGCCCTGGAGCATTTTCAGACGGCGGTGCGCCTCAATCCCGAGGACACCTTGTCGCGGATGATGGTGGAAACCATCGGGCAATTTCCGGTGCCGGCCCGCCCCGCTTCGGGGAAGGAGGCTGGCCGGGGGCGTCCGGCGTCGTCCATGGCCGCCGCTGCCGAGGAGGAACGTCGGGCGCTTCTCGCTCCCGATGCGGCGGCGGAGCGTTCCGGGCCGTTTCGCCTGCTCATCGATGCCGGCCATGGCGGCGCCGACCCGGGGGCTCCCGGCGAGGGACCGCGGGAGGCCGACGTGACCCTGGATCTGGCCCTGCGTCTGGCCCGGATCCTCGCGGCGACCCCCGATGCGGTGGCCATTTCGCTGACCCGGACCGCCGACGTGACGCTTCCGGGATGGGCGCGGGCCGCCCTGGCCGGGTTTTACGGCGCAGACCTGCTGCTGTCCCTGCATGCCACCCGGCTGGCCGATCCGAGGGCGTCGGGGATGCTGGTCTGTTCCCTGGGGCATGTCGCCACGGACCCTGTGGTCCGGACCGTCGCCGAGGTGGAAAATGCCGCTTACGGGCGGCAGGGATTCATGTGGGGGAGTGGGGAACGGGAATATTTCGCGGCCGCCGCGCGGCAGGCCGCCGGAGACGGCCGGGCAAGCCGTGGGGCGGCCCTGGCGGGGAGCATGGCCCGGACCCTGCCGGGAGGGGCCCCCATCGCCTCGCGGGGAAGCGTGGCGGGGCCATTCCGTCTGCTCGCCGAGGCCAGGGCGCCGGCCCTGCTCGTGGAGGCGGGATTCCTGTCCCACCCGGGGGATCGCGCGGCGCTGGCCTCGCCTGAAAAGCGCCAAGCCCTGGCCCGGTCTCTGGCCGTGGCCGTCCTGGCCGGGATAGGGACCGTCGGTCGCGGGGCGACGGGATGAGGGCGGCGGCCGAAAAAAAACCCCGAGGGGAGTCCCTTCGGGGCCTGGGGTACGCCGGTCGCGGGGGCTATTTCTTTTCGGGCGTCTCGTCCTTGGACTTGCCCGGGGTCACGTCGATCTCATCGGGTTCGTTGGTGGCCTTCTTGAAGTTTTTGATGGCCTTGCCCATGCCGGCACCGATCTCGGGAAGCTTGTTGGCTCCGAAAATGATGAGCACGATGACCAGGATGATGATAAGCTCCGGAAAACCGATTCCAAACATGGCATGCCTCCGCGCGTGGGTTGGCCGAGGCTATACACGCCGCCTGTGGACAGGTCAAGAAAGGGCGGCCCCCGGAGGGAAGGCGTGACCGGTGGGAGGGTGACACCCTTGCCGGGAGTCGGGTGTCGGCATTTTTCCGCCGGCCGCTGCCTTTATGAAGAGCACCTCAATCCGGGACTGGACGAGGGGAACCGCTGCGTCATCGTTCTGCGCCTTGGCCGGGCCTTCGACGATTTCATGGTCCGGGCCGAGAACATGGGGCTGGGCGAGGAACAGGCCGCCCGGGCGTGGCGGGCCATGTTCCCGGATACCCTGGCCAAAGAAGGGAATTGTCAGGATTACCTGCCGGATGATACGGAATCCTTCCCGGATTGCCGCAACGCCTCCGAGGAGTTGTGCCTGCTGGCCTTCCCGGTCTGCCCCGGCCGCTGTCGGCGCTTTCTCCCGCGCCGGGAGCGATAACGTCTTGCCAAGGATGGACTTTGCTATGATCGGTTCGCGCCATGACGCCCCTTTTCTCATGTTTCCTGTTCTTCATCCGGTCCTGGCCGCGGGCGTGCCGGCCGGCGTCCGCTTTCTCGACCCCGGACTGGCCGGTCAGGACGAGGCGGTGCTGCGTCCGGCCGGGCTCCCCCTGGACGCCGGCGCCTTGCGGGGTTTTCTGCGCGAATTCGAGCGGCTGCGCCAGGAAGTGAAAAATCCCAAGGACCTTGCCATGTTGGCCGACGCGTCCGAAGGACATTTTTTCGGGGGCACCTCCTTCGCCGTGCGCGAGGAGCTTGAGGATCAGCTGCATCCGGAACGGGTGGCCGCCCGCCGGGCCAGCGCCGCCCAGCTGGCCCTGTGTCTGGCCTATATGATCGAGGAAAGCCTCCTGGAACTGGCCGGAACCGGCGAGCTCGACACGCGATTTTCCCGGGCCATGGCCGAGAGCCTGGGGCTCGACGGCGATACCGACGGCGACGAGGAGGCCGCCGCCCTGGCCTCCGCCCTGTCCGGCGCCGGGGAACCGCTTTCGGTGGCCGCCCTGGCCGAGGAGTTCCGTCCGCCCTGGCGCCGGCTGCTCGCCCCGTTCTGGGCCATCGCGCCCGAAGGAGCGGGCCTTTTCGTCGCCGACCCCGAGATCGTCGCGGCCTGGATCGATGCCGGCATCGCCCTGTCCGTCCCTGCGGAGGAAGAGGTGGCGGCCTGGTTCCCCGATGGACCGCCCGCCGGGACGCTGCTTGCCTGCCGGGAGAAGGGGTGGCGGCTTCTGGGCAAGACCCGGCCGCAGGCCGACGCCCCGTGGCTTGACGCCGACCGTCCGGTCCTTGTGATCAAACCCGAATGAAGGAGGCGTCCGTGTACGTTTGCAGTCCCCATTCCCCGCCGGAGTTCCTTGGACGCCTCGGCGGCGTCATTTTCGACTGCGACGGCGTCCTGGTGGATTCCCGCGACGCCAACCGCATGTATTACAACCGCATCCGCGAGGGGCTGGGCATGTTGTCCATCACGCCCGAGGAAGAGGAATACGTGCACACGCATTCGGTTTCCGAGTGCCTGGCCCGCATCATCCCGGCCGACCGCATGGCCGAGGCCAACGAGGTGCGCGCAAGCCTCGATTATGAGGAAATCTTCCCCTACATCTTCCTGGAGGCGGGGCTGGTCGACCTGCTCGAAGTCCTGGCCGGCCGGGGTATCCGCATGGCCGTGCACACCAACCGCACCTCGACGGTGGAGCGATTGCTGGCCCATTTCGAGATCGACCATTTTTTCAATCCTGTCATCAGCGCCGGCCGCCTCGCCCGCCCCAAACCCGACCCCGAAGGCGTGCGGCGCATCCTCGCGGCCTGGGGGCTGCCCACGGACGCGGTGGCCTACATCGGCGATTCGGCCCTTGACGAACGCTCGGCCAGGGCATCGGGCATCCCCTTTTGGTCATACAAGAATCCCGGACTTTCCTCGGTCATGTACATCCCGGACTTCGACACCCTGCGCGACTGCTTCGGCGCCTTGCCGCCGGCCCGGGGCGCCTAGGGTCCCCGACCGACTGGAATTGTCTTGATTAATGCCAGGCGCTGTGCCATTTTTTGGTTAAGGCGTTTTGGCTTTACCGCCACGCGCAAGAGGAAGTTGCATGGAAATCATTGGCTATTTTTTCGTGGCCCTGGCCAAGGTCCTCGACATCGCCCTGACTCTGTATTTTTGGATTGTCTTGATCGCCGCCCTGATGTCCTGGGTGCGCCCGGATCCGTACAATCCTGTCGTCCGCTTCCTGCGGGCCATGACCGAACCGGTCTTCTACCGGGTGCGGCGCTGGCTTCCTTTCCTGAGCGTCGGAGGTTTCGATCTTTCCCCCATCGTGGTGATTTTGGCCGTGCAGTTTCTGCAATGGTTCCTGGTGCCCACCCTGATGCGGCTGGGCGGGGCCGGCGCCATGATGCGCCTTGGCGGCATGGGGTCCATGTAAGGGGCCGGGATCGCGAGGTGCGGATGCGCGGGGACTTGCCGAAAAACGGAGCGTGGCGGCGTTGCCGGCCCGCCTCCCGGGCCGGACGCCATGGCCGTGATCCTCGATAAGATCG
>CAZNUQ010000002.1:6076-32823 GCA_964576235.1 uncultured Desulfovibrio sp. | reverse complement strand
GTTGCCGGCCCGCCTCCCGGGCCGGACGCCATGGCCGTGATCCTCGATAAGATCGACCTGATCGACCGGAGATTTCCCAAAAGCCTGCTCGGGTATTGCCGGGACGACGTGGACCGCCTGGTGGCCGAGGCGGCGGAAACGATCGGCCGTCAGGCCGAGGAAAAGATGGCCCTGGCCCGCACGGTCGAGACGTTGCGTCGCGAACTCGGTGAATGCCGGGCCCGGGAGGCGACCCTCCGCGACACGCTCCTGACCACCCAGAAGATCGTGGAGGAACTCAAGGCCGGCGCCAGGCGGGAGGCCGAGCGCATCCTGACGGACGCCCGGGACCGGGCACGGACCATGATCGGCGAGGCCGAGGAACGGACCGCCGCCCTCGGCCGGGAAGTCGACGCCCTGCGGCGCCGCAAGGCGGCCCTCGGCGCCCGGTTCCGCGGGATGCTCCTGGCTTCACTGGACCTTCTCGAAGCGGAAGCCCGGGAGGAAGGGGCGGAACCGGAAGGTGGGCCGGCGATCGGGAAGGACGGGGGCTCCGCCCTTGTTGCTTTTGGACCGGAAGGTTGTCTGACCGGCGGGGGGGCGGCCTGAATGGGAAGGCGTGACGGCATGGCCAGGCGGGAAAAGCCGGTTCTCCGCCCCGCGGCCGCGGAGGCTGCGGGAAAGGGGGCGCTGCCGGTTTTCGCGGCGTCCGCCGGGGCCGGCGCCTGGACGCTTCGCGTGGCCGTGACGCCGGGCGGAGCCAAGGACGCCCTGGGCGGACTGTGCGAGGACAGGCTCAGGGTGCGGCTGCGGGCCAAGGCCGTGGAGGGCCGGGCCAATGCCGCGTTGACCGATTTTTTGGCTTCCTGTCTGGGGCTGCGGCCCCGGCAGGTGGCCATCGTGTCCGGGGAGAAATCCCGCAGGAAGATAGTGCGCATCGAAGCGGAGTCCGAACCCGACTGGTCCGCCGTGGCCGGTGCGGGATGCGACTAGAAACGTCAACAAGGAGTCTTTGCCATGGACCAACGCGATTTGGATCTCATTGCCAAATACGGCGAGGCGGACCCGGAACTCAAAAGCTTGTATGAGGAGCATGTCGCGTTTGAAAAGATCCTGGAGAAGATGGAAGGAAAGCCTTTTCTCACGCCCTCCGAGGAGACCGAGCTCAAGGAGATCAAGAAGAAGAAGCTTTCCGGAAAGACCAGGATCGAAACGCTCCTCATGAAATACCGCAAGGCGGAGGACCAATAGCATGGAACTCACCGGGGCCCAAATCCTCCTGGAATCGCTGCGCCGCGAAGGCGTGGAAGTCGTGTTCGGCTTTCCCGGGGGGGCGGTCATTGACATTTACGACCAGTTGCCGAACTACCCCCTGCGCCACATCCTGACGCGTCACGAGCAGGGAGCCATCCACGCTGCGGACGGCTACGCCCGGGCAACGGGCAAGGTAGGCGTATGTCTGGTGACCTCGGGCCCCGGAGCCACCAATACCGTAACCGGCATTGCCACGGCCTATATGGATTCCGTGCCGGTCGTCATCATCACCGGGCAGGTGCCGACGCCGCTTATCGGCAACGACGCCTTCCAGGAAGTCGACATCGTCGGCATCACGCGCTCCTGCACCAAGCATAATTATCTGGTCAAGGACGTGCGCGATCTCGCCCGGGTCATCAAGGAGGCCTTTTACCTGGCCTCGACCGGCCGTCCCGGTCCGGTGCTCATCGATCTGCCGAAAGACGTGCAAAAGGCGGTCGCAGAGTACAAGTATCCGAAAGAAATCAAGATGCGCAGCTACAATCCCACCTACGTCCCGAACCCCAAGCAGGTGGCGAAGGTGGCCGACGTGGTGCGCCGGGCCAAAAAGCCCATCATTTACGCCGGGGGCGGTGTCATCAGCTCCGGCGCGAGCGACGACCTGATCTGGCTGGCCAGATCCTGCAACATTCCGGTCACCGGAACGCTCATGGCCCTGGGGGCGTTTCCGGCCAGCGATCCGCTCTGGCTCGGCATGCTCGGCATGCACGGCACCTACGCCGCCAACATGGCCATCAGCAACGCCGACCTGATCCTGGCCATCGGCAGCCGCTTCGACGACAGGGTCACGGGAAAGATCAGCGAGTTCGCCAAGAAAGCCAAAATCGTCCACATCGACATCGACCCCACCTCGATCCAGAAGAACGTGCCCGTGGACATCCCGGTGGTGGCCGACTGCAAAAGCTTCCTCACGGCCCTGCGGCAGGTGCTCGAGCCGGCCCTGGCCGGGGAGGCCATGCCGACGCACGAGGCCTGGCATGACAAGGTCGCTGCCTGGCAGGAGGAAAAACCCCTCACCTACGTCGCGGACGCCAACGTCATCAAGCCCCAGTACGTGGTGGAGGTCATTTCCCGGCTGACCAAGGGAGAGGCCATCATCACCACCGAGGTCGGCCAGAACCAGATGTGGGCGGCCCAGTTTTACCAGTTCACCAGGCCGCGTTCCTTCATCAGTTCGGGCGGGCTCGGCACCATGGGGTTCGGGTTCCCGGCGGCCATCGGCGCCCAGATGGCCTTTCCGGACAGGCTCGTCATCGACGTGGCCGGAGACGGCTCCATCCAGATGTGCATCCAGGAACTGGCCACGGCCGTCTGTTATGGACTGCCGGTGAAGATCGTCATCCTCAACAACGGCTATCTCGGCATGGTGCGGCAGTGGCAGGAGCTCTTCTACGGGAGGAACTACTGCGCCACCTGCCTGGACGTGGCTCCGGATTTCGTCAAGCTGGCCGAGGCATACGGCGCGGCCGGCTATCGGGTGACCGACCCGGCCAAGGTCGAATCGGTCCTGGCGGAGGCTTTCGCCCTGCCGAAGACCGTCATCGTGGATGTCGTCATCGACCGCGAGGAAAATGTCGCGCCCATGGTGCCGGCCGGGAATTCCATAACCGAGATGATCCTCGTCTAGGAGCGCCCCATGCGTCACATCCTTTCCATACTGGTCGAGAACGAACCCGGAGTGCTTTCCCGGGTGGCCGGTCTGTTCAGTGGCCGGGGCTACAACATCGAAACCCTCAACGTGGCCCCGACGCTCACCGAGGGCCTGTCCATGATGACCATCACCACCAACGGCGACGAGGCGATCATCGAGCAGATCGTCAAGCAGTTGCGCAAGCTCGTCACCACGCTCAAGGTCGTGGACCTCACCGACGTCAAATCCGTTGAACGGGAAATGATGCTTCTGCGGGTGGACGCCGAGGGCGCCAAGCGGGCCGAGGTCTTGCGTATCGTGGACATTTTCCGCTGCAAGGTCGTGGACGTGAGTCCCGACGAGTTCATTCTGGAAGTCACCGGCACCCAGGACAAGCTGACGGCCCTCGTCAGCCTGCTCCAGCGTTTCGGCATAAAGGACGTCGCCCGCACCGGCACCGTGGCCATGCGGCGCGGCATGCAGGAATAGCGCGGCGCCGCCGGCGCCGCCCGCCCCCGGAAATCGGGGGAACGACGAGTGCTTATCGGGCACAAGAAAGGAGCTGTGATGAAGATCTATTACGACCAGGACGCGGATCTTTCCCTTTTGGCCGACAAGACCGTGGCCATCATCGGCTACGGCAGCCAGGGCCATGCCCACGCCCAGAACCTGCGGGATTCCGGCGTCAAGGTGGTCATCGGCCAGCGTCCCGGCGGTCCCAACTGGCAGCTGGCCAAGGAAAACGGATTCACGCCCATGACGGCCGCCGAGGCCGCCGCCGCTGCCGACGTGATCATGATCCTGGTCCCGGATCAGACCCAGAAGGCTTTGTACGAAAAGGACATCCTGCCGCATCTCACGGCCGGCAAGATGCTCATGTTCGCCCACGGGTTCAACATCCACTACCAGCAGATCGTTCCCCCGGCCAATGTGGACGTGACCATGATCGCCCCCAAAGGCCCCGGACACCTGGTGCGCCGCGTCTATGTCGAGGGCGGTGGCGTGCCGAACCTCGTGGCCGTGCACCAGAACGCCACGGGCAAGGCCCTGGAGATGGCCCTGGCCTACGCCAAGGGCATCGGCGGCACCCGGAGCGGCGTTTTGACCACCACCTTCAAGGAAGAGACCGAGACCGATCTTTTCGGCGAGCAGGCCGTGCTCTGCGGCGGCGCCGCCGAACTCATCAAGGCCGGTTTCGAAACCCTGGTCGAGGCCGGCTACCAGCCGGAAAGCGCCTTTTTCGAGTGCATGCACGAGCTCAAGCTCATCGTCGATCTCATCTACGAGGGCGGACTTTCCCGCATGCGCTACTCCATCAGCGATACGGCCGAATACGGGGATTACACGCGCGGTCCCCGGGTGATCACCGACGAAACCCGCAAGGAGATGAAGCGGATTCTCAAGGAGATCCAGGACGGCACCTTCGCCAAGGAGTTCATCGCGGAAAACATGACCGGACGGGCCCATTTCCTGTCCATGCGCCGCATCAACGCCGAGCACCCCGTCGAAAAGGTGGGGGCCAAGCTGCGTGACATGATGGGCTGGCTCAAGAAATAGATAATGGCGCCTGACGGCCGCGTCCCCGGATGCGGCCGTCAGGCGTGATGAGGTTGACATGCCCAAGCGCTCCCGACTGTCCGGCCGCAGGATCGCCGGCGGTTGCCTTTTCCCTCTGCTTCTTTGCCTGTTCGGGGCGACGCCGGCCTGGTGCGGGACGGAAGCGGGGAGGATTCCCGAGCAGGCGGCGTCCTTCGCCGCCGTGATGCACCGGGCTGAGGCCGGTGACACCAAGGCCCAGTGCGACGTGGGGGTGGCCTACCTCAACGGCGTCAAGGCGCCCCAGGATTTCCGCAAGGGGCTGGCCTGGCTCTCCCGGTCTTCCGAGAGCGGCTTTGGATATGCCCGGCTCGTTTTGGCTGATGTCTACAGCCGCGGCTATGCCGGTGTGCCGGTCGATGACGAGAAGGCCTACTATTACGCCGCGCTTGCCGCGGCCTCGTCGGCGCTTCCCGACAAGTACCGCGATCGGGCCGTCAAGCTGCGGGAAGCCAGCGCCAAGCGCCTGAGCCCCGCGCAAGTGGCCGGATTGCAGGCCAAGGCCGCCCTGGCCCCCCTGGACGCGGCGATCGGCTATTAGGGCGGGACAGCCATGCCGATGTGCCGTCGCGCCAATCTTTTCCTCGCGGCCTGGCTGTTTTTCGCCGTCATCGCCCCCGGGCCGGCCCGGGCCCAGAAGGCCGATACCAAGGCCTTCAACGCTTTTTACGCAACTCAAAGCGGCAAGATCTACGACCATCTGCTCAAGGTCACCGATTACTACGCTTCCCTGGTCAAGGAGGGCAACGCCGAGCGGGTGAAGGATGTTTTGGCCCTGCGCGCCTCCCTTTCCGCCTGCTGGGAGCTCTTCCTCAACGCCGGGGACATGGTCTACGTCTACGATCTGCTCGATCCCGCCTGCGCCGCCAGCGTGGGGCAGGTCGGCGCGCTGCTCAAAAACGGACTGGGAACCATCGCCGGGAAACTGGAAAAGGAACTCCAGTGGATGCGGCTGGTGGAAAAAAACGTGGCGGACCTGCCGGTTTCCGTGGAACTGGCCCAGGCCGGCAAGGACATCGAGGCGGCCGCGGCCTATTTCCGCAAGGCGGCCGCGGTCTTCGAGCCACGGTCCGGCGCGGAGACACGGCAGCCGGTGGGACGGTAGGCGTTTTTATGGCCGCCTTTTCCGATTTCATCGGTTTCACCGCCGGCCTGTGCACCACCTTCGCCTTCGCGCCCCAGGTCGTCAAAACCTTGCGGACGCGCTCCACCCGGGATATTTCCCTGGCCATGTATCTGCTCATGGGCCTGGGCAATCTCTTGTGGCTCGTGCACGGCCTCCAGGTCGGATCGTCGCCGGTGGTGGCGGCCAACCTGGTTTCCCTGGTGCTGGTCGGCGTCATGCTGTGGATGAAGCTGCGTTACAAATGACCGTGGACGCCCCTGGAGCCGGGGCCGGCGGCGGAGGACAATGCCATGTCGTCCCTCACGCGATTTCTGATCCTGCTGGTGGTCCTCGCCGTCGCGCTCGGCGGCTGCGTCCGGCACACCTATACCGTCGAACTCAACGACGGGCAGACCTTCTACGCCGATCCTCCGCTGGTCCTGGATGCACCTGCCGGAGTCTATTACATGTGGATCGGAGGCTCGCGCCATGTGATCCCCATGGAATCGGTGCGCACCCTCGATGATGCGGTCCAGATATGCTACAAGAACGGCGTCACCGACAGTTATACCTGTTACGACGCCCTGTATCAGTTCTGAGGGTACGGACCGTGCCGGACGATGACGACCTCAAGGCACAGGCCTTGCGGCTTCTGGAACGCGATCCGCCGGCGGGTCCGGTCGTTGCCCCGGAGCGTTATCTGCCGGGGAGTCTGGCCGGTCTGGTCGAAACCCTGGCCGACTCCGGGGTCCCGTTGTCCGGGCCGGCCCTGGCGAGTCTTTGCCTCAAGTATTTTCACGCCTACGTCCATCCCGAGAGCTGCGGAACCGATGTGCCCCTTGATGACGTGACGCGGCTGGCCGGGCAATTCGCGCGCCGGCGCGGCGGTTCACGAGACCTGGCCGGCCGGGGCGAACTGCGCCGCCTGCTGTTGCATCACGGCTTTGCCCTGCAAATGCTCGTGGATCTTCCGAAGACCGTCCACCTCCTGACCGCTTTGGCGGACGGCCCACGGGGACCGGAGGAGGGCGGTTTCCTGGGACTCGACCTCGGCGCGGGCACCGGCATCCTCCTTTTGGGGCAGTATCTGCTGGCCAGACGTCAGGGGATTGCGGCTCCCCGCCTTTTCGGCATTGAGCATGTGCCGCATGTGGCCGGGCGGGCCGATCTATTGCTTTCGCGGCTCGGTGTCGGCCGGGTGCTCCAGGGCGACGCCACCCGCGCCGCCGTCTACGGCGCCGTGCCTCCGGGGGCTATCGCCTGCGTGACCAACGAAACCCTGCCTTCGGCCGGACACCGGCTGTACAAGGAGCCGTTTTCCGCCATTTGCGCCGCCCTCTTCGATGCGCGCGGCCCGGATCTTTGCCGGACGCGTTTTCTGCCCGAGGCGGTCTGGGTTTCCGACAAGGCGGGCCTGTCCTGGCGCAGGCTTTCCCCGGAAAATGCCTTTTCCGGAGAGGACGGAGCCGGAGAGGGGAAGCCGGTCCGCCTTGCCTTGATGCGGGACATTGAGTTGTCCGGAAGGCGCGTGCCCGTCGAGCGGGTCGGGGAGGCCTGGCTCGGGCTCGTGCCCGAATCCTGGCGTCCGGCCTTGTGTCGGCGCTGGTAGTCCGGCTGCGTCCCGGAGAAGGTCGTGTCGTCGCCCCAAAGACTTGCCGTCAGGTCACGTCCACTTCGCTATCCAGGAAATCCTCTTCCGATCCATCAGGCAGGAATACGATGGATGTGCTCTTGCCTCCGGCGGAAAAATCGGGATATACTAATGGAGTCTCCCCTTCCAAGAAGGCCGTTTTGCTGACATTTTGGAACGTTATGCAGGTTTGCAAAGCGCTTTTCGGGGTGTGACCGTATCCTGCGGGATTGGAGACTGGCGCACAACTGCCTGAAATCGTATCAACGCCTCATGCTTGCGCCGTAACCCATCGAGATCATGTGACGGGTTTCAGTAGGAAAATTGCCTTGTCCGTCGAAGGCGTTCCAATCTTCAGGAATGTGCAGTCATCTTGATTTGTCATTTATGTCGGCACGATGCTTGGCATCTTGGCCGATGCAACTCCTCAACGAAATGGGAGCAACATATGAGTGACGACAAGAAATGTCCGATGACGGGCCGATCCGGCAGGATGGTCGCCGGTGGCGGCACATCGAACCGGGACTGGTGGCCGAATCAGCTGAATCTGCACATCCTGCACCAGCATTCCGCCAAGTCCAATCCCATGGGCGAAGATTTCAATTACCCAGAAGAGTTCAAGAAGCTTGATCTGGAGGCTTTGAAAAAAGACCTCTTTTCGCTGATGCGCGATTCGCAGGACTGGTGGCCGGCTGATTATGGTCACTACGGACCTCTTTTCATCAGGATGGCATGGCACAGCGCCGGTACCTACCGCATGGGAGACGGACGCGGAGGGGCAGGCTCCGGCAGCCAGCGCCTCGCTCCTCTCAACAGTTGGCCTGACAACGTCAACCTCGACAAGGCACGCAGGTTGCTTTGGCCTGTCAAGCAAAAATACGGCAAAAAGATTTCGTGGGCCGACCTCATGATCTTTGCCGGAACCTGCGCCATGGAATCGATGGGGCTCAAGCCGTTCGGTTTCGGTGGCGGCCGCGAGGATGTCTGGGAACCGGAAGAGGACATTTATTGGGGGAGCGAGGACGCCTGGCTGGGTGACAATCGTTACAAAGGCGACCGGGAGCTCGACAATCCCCTCGCTGCGGTGCAGATGGGCCTGATTTACGTGAACCCGGAAGGTCCGAACGGCAATCCCGATCCTGTCGCCTCGGGCCGGGACGTGCGTGAAACTTTTGCCCGCATGGCCATGAACGACGAGGAGACCGTCGCGCTCGTTGCCGGCGGACATACGTTCGGCAAGTGCCATGGCGCGGGCGATGCCTCGCTGGTCGGTCCGGAACCGGAGGCCGCGGGTCTCGAAGAACAGGGGCTCGGGTGGAAGAGCGGTTTCCGCAGCGGTAAGGGGGCCGATACCATCGGCAGCGGCCTCGAAGGGGCTTGGAAGCCGCATCCGACCAAGTGGGACATGGGCTATTTGAAGGTGCTGTTCAAGTACGAATGGGAATTGGTAAAGAGCCCGGCGGGCGCGAATCAATGGCTGGCCAGGGACGTGGCCGAAGAGGACATGGTGGCCGATGCCCATGACCCGTCCAAGAAGCACAGGCCCATGATGACCACGGCGGACCTTTCCCTTCGGTTCGACCCCGCCTACGAACCGATTGCGCGGCACTACCTGGACAATCCGGAGAAATTCGCTGACGCGTTCGCCCGGGCATGGTTCAAATTGACGCACCGCGATATGGGGCCACGCTCGCGCTATCTCGGCCCGCTGGTTCCCGCGGAAGACCTCATTTGGCAGGACCCTGTGCCCTCCGTCGCCCATGCCTTGGTCGACGAACGGGATATTGCCGTCCTCAAGGGCAGGCTGTCGGCGTCCGGACTGTCCGTTTCCCAACTCGTCGCGACCGCCTGGGCCTCGGCGTCCACGTTCCGAGGCTCCGACAAGCGCGGCGGGGCGAACGGGGCGCGTATCCGTCTCGCGCCGCAAAAGGATTGGGAGGTCAACCAGCCGGGCCAATTGGCGAAGATCCTGCAGACCCTCGAGACGATCCAAAAGGAGTTCAACAGCGCGCAATCCGGAGACAAAAGGGTTTCGCTTGCCGATGTGATCGTCCTGGGGGGATGCGCGGGGATCGAGAAGGCAGCGAGGGATGCCGGGCACGATGTGACGGTCCCCTTTTTCCCGGGGCGCTCGGATGCTTCGCAGGAACAAACGGACGCGCCCTCGTTCTCCGTCCTTGAACCGGTTGCGGATGGTTTTCGGAACTATCTCAAAGCGAAGTACGCCGTTTCAGCGGAGGAGCTGCTGGTTGACCGGGCGCAACTGCTCACGCTGACCGCGCCCGAGATGGCGGTTCTCGTCGGGGGAATGCGGGTATTGAACGCAAACTTCGGACAATCGCCGCACGGCGTCTTCACCAATCGGCCAGAGACGCTCACCAATGACTTTTTCGTGAATCTGCTTGACATGAATACGGTCTGGAAGGCGATTTCGGATGCCGAATTGTTTGAGGGGCGTGACCGGGCGACGGGTGCGTACAAGTGGACCGGCACCCGTGTCGATCTCGTCTTCGGTTCGAATTCGCAGCTTCGCGCCATTGCGGAAGTCTATGGTTGCGAGGATTCCCGGGAGAAGTTCGTAAACGACTTTATAAAGGCATGGGCCAAGGTTATGAACCTTGACCGCTTCGATCTCGGCGGCAAGCGGCATCCGGCATAGTTGATTCCGCCAGTCACCAATTGAATTTTGCAACGTCCCGCAAAAGGACGCTTTTGGGAGGAAAAAGGCGCGGCGCTTCGGGGCAATCTGAAGCGCCGCGCGTCCTTTGGTCCCGTTTCCCCTCGCAGGTCGAAAAAAGCGAAAAGCCGCCCAGATTTGGACGGCTTTTCTTCATGATTCGAAATATCTGGCGGAGAGGGAGGGATTTGAACCCTCGAACAGAGTTTTAGCTCCGTTACCCGCTTAGCAGGCGAGCGCCTTCGGCCAACTCGGCCACCTCTCCGCAAAAAAACTTGATAACCGTTCGGATGGGTCCGGTCAAGAAAAAATCCGCCACTTCCTTCGCATCCAACCGTTTACACTCTTTACAGAGCCCCTGCCCCGTGGATATGCTCGCCCCTCGGCATAATCGAGCCCCCTCAAAAGGAGTCCAGGGCATGAAAAAGTTCGCGCGTATGGAGCGCCTCCCCCCATACGTCTTCGCCACCGTCAACGAGCTGAAAATGCAGATGCGGCGCCGAAACGAAGACGTCATCGACCTTGGCATGGGCAACCCCGACCTGCCCACCCCGCCGCATATCGTTGAAAAACTCGTCGAGGCCGCCCAGAAGCCCGTCAACCACCGGTATTCCGCTTCCCGGGGCATCAAGGGTCTGCGAAACGCCATCTCCGGCTGGTACAAGCGCCGTTTCGATGTCGACATCGACCCCGAATCCGAGGCCGTCGTCACCATGGGCGCCAAGGAAGGCCTCGCCCATCTGGCCCTGGTCATGCTGTCCCCGGGCGACGTGGTCTTCGCCACCGACCCCTCCTATCCGATCCATCCGTATTCGTGCATCATCGCCGGGGCCGACGTGCGGCGCATCCCCATCAGCAGCGACCGCGATTTCTTCGAGGATCTGCTCATGGCCGTGCGCCAGACCTGGCCGCAGCCCAAGCTGCTCATCATCTCCTTTCCCCACAACCCGACCACGATCACCGTGGATGTCCCCTTCTTCGAGCGTATCGTCGAATTCGCCAAGGAACACGACATGATGGTGATCCACGACTTCGCCTACGCCGACTTCGGCTTCGACGGCTACCAGCCGCCGAGCTTCCTGCAGGCCAAGGGCGCCAAGGACGTGGGGGTGGAGTTCTTCTCGCTGACCAAAAGCTATTCCATGGCCGGCTGGCGTGTCGGGTTCTGCTGCGGCAACCCCGAGATGGTCCATGCCCTGACCCGCATCAAGAGCTATCTCGATTACGGCATCTTCCAGCCCATTCAGATCGCGGCCACGGTGGCCCTCAACGGTCCCCAGGAGTGCGTGCGCGAAATCATGGACGTGCATCAGGACCGCCGCGACGCCCTGATCGACGGTCTGGCCCGGGCCGGCTGGGTCGTGCCCTCGCCCAAGGCCACCATGTTCGTGTGGGCCAAGATCCCGGAACCGTTCGCCCACCTCAAGTCCGTGGAGTTCTCCAAGATGCTCCTGCGCGAGGCCGGGGTCGCCGTCTCGCCGGGCCTCGGTTTCGGTCACTTCGGCGACAACCACGTGCGCTTCGCCCTGGTCGAGAACCGGCATCGCATCAACCAGGCCGTGCGCAGCATCAAAAAGGTTCTTTCGGGTTAAACGCCATGCAAGATCATCCCGTACGCATCGGGCTGGCCGGACTCGGCACCGTCGGGTCCGGCCTGGTGGCCATCCTTGTTCGCAACGCCGATTGGATCGTCCGCCGGCTGGGGCGTTCCGTTGTGGTCAAGACCGTGCTGGTGCGCGATCCCGCCAAGCCCCGCGCCGTGACGCTCGGACCGGAGACGAAGCTCGTCACCGATCCGGAGGCACTCGTCGGCGATCCCGATATCGATATCGTCGTCGAGCTGATGGGCGGCACGGACGCGGCCTTCGCGTTGATCCACAGGGCGCTTCTCGCCGGCAAACACGTGGTCACGGCCAACAAGGCGCTTCTGGCCGAACGCGGACCGGAACTCTTCGCCCTGGCCGCGCGCAAGAAGCTCGGCCTCTACTACGAGGCGAGCTGCGCCGGCGCCGTGCCCATCGTCGAGACCCTCAAGCAGTCGTTGGCCGGCAACCGCATACAAAGCATCACCGGCATCTTGAACGGCACCGCCAACTATATCTTGAGCAACATGAGCGACAAGGGACTGGCCTTTGCCGACGCCCTGCGCCAGGCCCAGGAGAAAGGCTACGCCGAGGCCGATCCCACCCTGGACATCCAGGGCGTCGACGCGGCCCACAAGCTCATCCTGCTCATCCGTCTGGCCTACGGGCAGAATCTGCCTCTGGCCAGGCTCCCGGTGGAGGGCATCACCCGGGTCACTCCCGAGGATATCCGTTTCGCCGGAGAGTTCGGCTACACCATAAAGCTCATCGGACAGGTGCGCGACGTGCGGGGATGCCTCTCCGCCGGCGTGTGCCCCATGCTCGTGCATCAGGATTTCCTCCTGGCCAGCGTCAAGGGCGCCTTCAACGCCGTGCGGGTCGAAGGCGACGCCTCCGGCCCCATCATTCTCCACGGCAAGGGCGCCGGCGACCTGCCGACCGGCAGCGCCGTCCTGGCCGACATCCTGTCCCTGGCCCGCGAGGGCATGATCCCCAACAACACCGGATTCACCGTCGAACCCTTGCCCGAGGCCTGCGTCCTCGATCCCGACGACGCCGTGTGTCCGCACTACATTCATTTCACCGTCAAGGATCAACCCGGGGTCATGGCCGCCATTTCCAAATCCATGGGCGTGCACGGCGTGAGCATCCGGCAGGCCGTGCAGAAGGGAGACCCCGAGGACGGCTATGTCCCCATCGTCTTTCTGACCCACGAGGCGCCGGAGCGGGCCATCAAGGGGGTCTTGGCCGATACCGGGGCCATGCCCTTCATCAAGCCCGGCACCGTGCATTTCCGGGTATTGTAGGCGCAGGCGCCGGTTGTCGCGGCGCCTGCGAAACGTTCGAAAAACCGTGGCGTCCGGAGGCTCGTCTTGTCCGCCCCTTCCCCGAAACTCGTTTTCCTCGTCGCCGACGGCATGGGTGACTGGCCCGTGGCCTCGCTTGGCGACAGAACCCCCATGGAGGCCGCCGCGACGCCGTGCATGGATCGCCTCGCCCGCGAGGGCGTGGTCGGCCTTTGCCGCACCGTGCCCGAGGGCATGGCGCCCGGTTCGGACGTGGCCAACATGTCCCTGCTGGGCTTCGACCCTGTCCGGCACCACACCGGGCGCGGCCCCATCGAGGCGGCGGCCATGGGCCTCGACCTCGCTCCCGACGACGTGGTCTTTCGCCTCAATACCGTGACGGTCAGCGAATTCTCGGATGCCGGGCGCATGCGGGATTATTCGGCGGGCCACATCGCGACCGAGGTTTCGACGCCCCTGGTCGCCTCCGTCGCCCGCCACTGCTGCCCGGACGGTTACGCCGTGTATCCCGGCGTGCAGTACCGGCACCTGCTCGTGGCCCGGGGCGCCGGCGGCGGAGAGGAGGCGGGGATCTTCGTACGACCGCCCCATGACATCACCGATCAGACCATAGCCGAGGATCTGGCTGAACTGCGCCGGGCGCCGGCCCTGTGGAATTTCGTCCGCTGCGCGGCCGAGATCCTGGCCGGGGAGGGCAACGGCAGCAAGGCCAACGCCGTGTGGCCCTGGGGGCAGGGGAGGGCGCTTTCCTTGCCGGACTTTTCCGAAGCGCACGGCCTTCGCGGCGCCGTGGTCTCGGCCGTCGATCTCGTCAAGGGGCTGGGACGGGCCGCCGGCATGGCCGTCCTGGAGGTGCCCGGGGCCACGGGGCTGCTCGAGACCAATTACGAGGGCAAGGTGGCGGCGGCGCTCGAATTTTTGCGGGACGGCGATTTCGTCTTCATCCATGTGGAGGCCCCGGACGAATGCGGGCACGGCGGCGACGCGGCCGCCAAGGTCGAAGCCATTTCCCGCTTCGACGCCCGCGTGGTCGCTCCCATGGTCGCCGCCCTCGGCGACCGGGCGGCATTTCTCGTGGCCTGCGACCATCCCACGCCCGTGGCCCTGCGCACCCACGCCGCCGAACCGGTGCCGTTTCTTTTCTGGCGCCGGGGAGGGGATTCCTCTGGCGTGGCCGCCTTCAGCGAACGCGAGGCGGCCAGAACCGGCCTCGTGGTCGAGCCCGGGCATGAACTGCTGGCCCGGGCCGCAGCCTGGGCCAGGGCGGACGCGTGATGGCGCTTGTGCTCAAGGCGGAACAGTTCCCCAGGCCGGACGCCGTGTTGCGTCTGACCGTATCCTATGGCGAGACCGACAGCATGGGGTATGTCTATTACGGGCATTATCCCCACTGGTTCGAGAAGGCGCGCGGGCTTTTCATTCGCGAACGGGGCATGAGCTACGCCGAGGTGGAACGGCGCGGCGTCTGGCTGCCCGTGCGCGACCTGGCCGTGCGCTACCTCCGGCCCGCCCGCTACGACGAGGAGGTCGCCGTCCGGGCCGGCATCGCCGTCTGGGGCCGGGCCTCGGTCACCTTCGTCTATCAGGTTTTCGGTCCGCCGGATGCCTCCGTGCTCCTGGCCGCCGGAGAAACCGTGCACGCCTGCACCTCGCCGGAGGGGCGTCCCATCCCGGTGCCGGACTGGCTGCGCGGCCTTTTTTCCCGTTAACCTTTCTCCGCCTTCCTTCCCGAATCATGTTCATCGATATCCATACGCACGCCTATCATCCCAAGATATCGGACAAGGTCCTGGCCCAACTGGAGGGCCACTACGGCATCCACCCCGTCGGCACCGGCCAGATCGACGATCTGCTGGCCCGGGCCAGGGGGGCCGGACTCGACCGGGTGGTTGTCCACAACGCGGCCACGGCCCCGGCCCAGGTGGTTCCGGCCAACAACTGGGCCATCCGCATTCACCGCGAATATCCGGAAATCCTGGCTTTCGGCACGCTGCACACGGAGTATCCCGATTTCGAGCGGGAACTCGACAGGCTGTGGCGGGCCGGCATCAAAGGCATCAAGTTTCACCCGGATTTCCAGGGGTTCCGGCTGGACGACCCCAAGCTGTGGCCCATCTTCGAGGCCCTTTCCGGCCGCTTCGTGGTCATGCTGCATGTCGGCGACCGGTTGCCGCCCGAGCAGAACAATTCCTGCCCGGCCAAGGTCGCGGCCATCCTGCGGGATTTCCCGGACCTGACCGTCATCGCCGCCCACATGGGGGGCTATCTCCACTGGAAATACGCCCTCGAGCATCTGGTGGGCAAGGACGTGTACATCGACACGTCGAGCACCCTGGCCTTCATCGACGACGACACGCTTTCGCGCATCGTCAACGGCCATCCCCGGGACCGCATCCTTTTCGGCAGCGACTACCCGCTTTTCGATCCGGGCGAGGAGATCGTGCGCCTGCGGAAACGCCTTTCCCTCCGGGACGCCGAACTCGAGCGTATTCTTTCCACCGGCGCCTCGCTGTTCCGGTGAAAACAATGTGCGTTGACTTCGGGTCCGCGTTCGTGCTGGAACGGATCAATCGACCCTTCGTGAATAAACGGGGCGGGCCGGAGTGCCGTGCCCGAGGAGTTCCGCGATGAGTATTCGTGCGCAAATCATTGGCTCGCTTGGCGTCATGTTCCTGGTCAGCGGCCTGATGTTCGTGGCCACCTGGACCATCACCTCCGGTCAGAAGACGGACGGCCTGGTCATCAATCTGGCCGGGCGGCAGCGGATGCAGATCCAGAAGATCGCCAAGGACACGCTGGCCTACGCCCATATGGCCAAGACTGGCGGCGGCGGGGCGGCCCTCGGCGACGACATTCGAAACCGCCTGGCCACGTTTGAAACCATCCAGTCGCTTTTGGCCAAGGGCGGCGAATACCGGGGCGCCCAGACGCTGCGCATTCCCGTGCCCGGGGCGGAAACGGCCGGCCTGCTCGACGAGGCGGCCCGGCTGGCCAAAACCTTCGGGACCGAGGTGGAAGCCATCCTGGCCAAGGGGGATGGCTCGTCGGCGGATCGGCTGCTGACGGCGTCCGAGGCCGTGGTGACCGTCCAGGAGAAGGCCGTGGCCCTGTTGCAGAAGGAAGCGGAATCCTGCGTCGTGACCTTGATGGTCATCCAGGCCTCGGGCATGGCCCTTGGCACGGTGGTTTTCGTCATCGTGCTCATACTGTTGGGACGTAATTTCAACAAGCCGTTGCGCCGTCTCCTCGACTATGCCGAGGCCGTGGCCGGCGGCAACCTGAAGGCCGTGGCCCTGGGCTCCTACCCGACGGAATTGGCTCTGTTGCGCGATGCCCTGGCCCGCATGGTGGCCTCGCTGGAAGCGAGCATGGCCGAGGCCCGGGAGAAAGGGCGCGAGGCCGAGGCCCAGGCCGCCGAGGTCGAGCGCGCCCTGGCCGTCGCCAAGGAGGAGGAGGCCCGTACCGGCGAGTTGCTGGCGCGTCTCAATGAAACCGCGGCCAAAGCCCGGACGGTTTCGCAAAGCGTCATGGACGAGTCTTCGAACCTGCTCACCCAGACCGGGCAGGTGGCCCAGGGCGCCGGACTCCAGCGCGACCGCATGATGGAGACGGCCACCGCCATGGAGGAGATGAACGCCACGGTGCTCGAAGTGGCCAGGAACGCCGCGGCGGCCGCCGCGAGCGCCGACGAGGCCAAGGGCAAGGCCATCACGGGGGCCGAGGGCGTGCGCACGGCCGTGTCCTCCATCGAAGCCATCCGCCAGCGTATCCTGGAACTCAAGGAATCCATGACGCGCCTCGGACAGCAGGCCGACAGCATCGGCCACATCATGAACGTCATTTCCGACATCGCCGACCAGACCAACCTGCTGGCGCTCAATGCCGCCATCGAGGCGGCCAGGGCCGGCGAGGCCGGCCGCGGCTTCGCCGTGGTCGCCGACGAGGTCCGAAAGCTCGCCGAGAAGACCATGACCGCCACCAAGGAAGTGGGGGACGCCGTGGTTTCCATCCAGGGGCAGGCCCGCGAGAACATCGCCGCCGTGGATGCCGCCGCTGTCGGCATCGAGGAGAGCACGGGCGCCGCCGCCGCATCCGGCCGGTTCATGGACGAGATCGTGGGCATCGTCGAGGTCACGGCCTCCCAGGTCGAATCCATCGCCACGGCTTCCGAGGAACAGTCCGCCACATCCGAGGAGATCAACCGGGCCGTGGAGGAGGTCAACCGCATTGCCCGCGAGACCGCCGAGGGCATGGAGGTGGCGACGGCCGCCCTGTCCGCCCTGACGACCCTTTCCGGCGAACTCGACGAGGTGATCCGTCAGATGACCGGCGATGCGGGAACCGCGCCCTCCGGGCCGTCCGTCGTCAGGCCCCTGTCCGCTTCCCGTTCATCTTCCCCCAAACCCCTGCCCGCTGCCCGATCCGTTCCCGCGGGGAGGGCCCTTCCCGCCGGGGCGTCTCGGACCGGAACCGGCGGAGCCTCCACGACTCCCGCCGGAGGACTTTTCCAGTGGGACAAGTCCCTGGCCGTCGGCATCAAGGAGATCGACAGCCAGCACCAGAAACTCGTGCGGATGATCTGCGACCTGCACGAGGCCATGCTTTCCGGCCGGGGAAAGCCGCAGGTGGAAATCATCCTGAAGGAACTCGAGGACTACGCGGTGGAGCATTTCGGATACGAGGAGCAGCTCATGGAGAAGTTCAAGTATCCCGGCTATCTCAATCACCGCAAGGAACACAACGCGTTCGTCGACAAGGTGATCGCCTTCGGCAACGACTTCCGGGAAAACCGGGCCGCGCTGACCACCGAGGTGATGGACTTCCTCAAAAACTGGCTTGTGGGGCACATCAAGGGCACGGACCGGAAATATGGCCCCTTCTTCAATGAAAAGGGTGTGCATTAGGCCCATGGTTCGCCTTTCCCCGGACACGGCCCGGACCGTCTGGCGGCCCGGGCCGTGCTGTCCCGGGCCACGGGCAATGGCGGTCATCGTGATCCGCGTCGGCCACGGGGCGCAATGAGCCCGCGTTCCGTCATGCGAGGTGACCGGGGGGCGTATCCCCTGGAGGCCCTTGTCCCGGCCGGGGATGCCTCGATTTTCGTCCAGGCCAGGATTCTTCCCGGGCGGGCGCCGGTCATCGTCTTGTTGCACGGCCTGGGCGATTCGCGTCTGGCTTTCGAGGACGCGTTCGCCATGCGCCATCTTTCCGGCGCGAGCCTCGTTGTCCCGGACATGGCCGGCCACGGCGGGAGTTCCCTCGCCAGGGACCATTCCATGGAGGCCGCCGCCGCGAGGCTGCGGGCCGTGCTCGTCCATCTGGCCGAACATCACGGGCTGCGCCCCGGTCCGCTCTATCTGGTGGGGCATTCCGTGGGTGGCATTCCGGCTGTTTTTTTCTGCCGCGATGCCGCGCCGGGGGAAGTGGGGGGGCTCGTCCTGGCCGAGACCCCGGTCACCCGCTTCGGCGCGTTCGTCACGTCCCATGCCGAGGCGGCCCGGCTGTCCGGTCGTTTCAGCGAATGGTACAGGGATTTCCGGGAACAGACGGTCTTCCGGGATTACCTCGGCCGCTTCCCGTTTTGCCGCCATTACTACGCCTCGCTACGCTTCTGCCGGGAACAGGCCTTTCTCGAAACCGTGCTGGCCGTGCGCCGCGTGGCCAGGGCCCTCCCCGGCAAGTGGAGCCATGGCGCCGGCGACGCCCTCGTCTCCCTCGACATCCCGATCATCTATGCCCATGGCCGGGATGTGGCTCCGGAAACACTCGCCTTCCTGCACGAGCACGGCCTTCCCACCCGGCCTTTCCCGACCGACTGCCATTTCCTGATGCAGGCCATGACCGGGGAATTCTACGGGCTGCTTGGCGAATTCTGCCGACCCTGAACACTCGCGGCGGCTGTCGAAGGGAAGACAGGTGTTGCTCGACCGGCCGGCCGGCGGCCCCGGGCGGGTGGGGCACGATGTGTCCCTCGCCCATGCAGCTTCCGCTTGCAACTTCCCCGGGGGAAACGCACAGTGTCGGGCAGACCGGCAACTCCCGCCATCGGTTTTTCGGGGCGGGGCGTCGCGGGAAGGGAGGTGCGCTCCATGGAAGCCTTTCATTTTTCCCTGACCCGGGAAGAAAAGGACTATCTGAAAAATCTCGTCCGGCTGCGGATCGCCGCCCGTCTGTCCGGGCGCGGGGCGCCGACCCCGCAACCGCCCTCCGACACGCTTCGGGAACCTTTGGGGGCGTTCGTCACCCTCACCATTCGCGACCGGCTCCGGGGCTGCATCGGGCACATCGTCGGCGACCGGCCGCTGTTCGAGACCATCGGCGGAATGGCCGAGGCGGCCGCTTTCGAGGATCCGCGTTTTCCCCCGTTGACCCAGGGGGAATTCGAGGCCGTGGAGATCGAGATTTCCATCCTGAGCCCGCTTGCCCCGTGCCCTGATCCGGAGTTGGTGGAGGTGGGACGCCATGGTCTGCTCGTGCGCCGTGGCGGGTATTCCGGGCTGCTCCTTCCCCAGGTCCCGGTGGAGTGGGGATGGGACCGGAACGTCTTTCTCGACCAGACCTGCCGCAAGGCCGGCCTGGAGCCGGGATGCTGGAAAAAGCCGGGGACGAGCCTCTACTGGTTCGAGGCCGAGGTCTTTTAGGGCGTTGCCGCCGGGGGCAAGCCGGCGGCGAGCGTCGAGAGCGCCCGCAGGTATTCGTCCAGGCCCACGGCGAAAAGATCGTTGTGTCCGGCCCCCGCGACGAGGAGCAGCCGTTTGCCCGCCGCCGGCGAGGCGGCAAGGAGGCGCTTTGCCTCGGACGGCGGGATGAGATCGTCCTTTGCGCCGTGGATGAAAAGCGTCGGCTTGGAAAACCGCATGGCGTTTTCCAGGTTGCCGAAGCCGTCCGCCTCGGTCAGTCCGTATTTTTCCGGTGACACGCCAAGGGTTCGCAGGAGCGGCAGGGTGTCGGCGAATCCGCTTTCCACCACCAGGGCGTCGATGTCCCCGGGACGGGTGGCGGCAAGCGAGAGGGCGCAGGCGCTGCCGAGGGATCGCCCCATGACGATGAGGCGGGGCGCATGGCCCGAGGCGGCCAGCCGCTCCCGGACGAACGTCAACACGGTCCCGGCGTCGCTGGCCAGCGTCGAGGCCCGGGGAGCGCCTTCCGACTTGCCGTAGCCGCGGAATTCCCCGACGGCCAGATTGAGGCCGGCCCTGTCGGCCAGAAGCGGTGCCAGGTCGTCATAATCCGAAGCCACCTCGCCGTTGCCGTGGAAAAGAAGCAGCGTGGGACGGGCTGGATCGGACAGGTGCAGACGCACGGCGAGCTGCGTACCGTCCGTGGCCGTGGCGGCGGCGTCATGGGTTGTGTCGGCCGGCGCCGGATCCCGGCGGGGATGAAAGAGGCGGGCGGCGATTTCCGGCTGGTCCAGGAGCGTGGTGTCGGGCATGGCGGCCTCCGGGCACAGGCACATGACGAGCAGCACGAAGAGCGGGGAAAGCCGTATTGCTTTTTCCATGTCTCCACTGTGCCCGCGGACAGGGTCCGAGGCAAGCGCGTTCGCGTTGCGATCCGCCGTGCGGGACGTGCCCGATCCGTGTTTCTGTGGCCTTTGTCCGCGCCCTGGTATAATAAGGGTGATGCCGTTTCCCGCGCGGATAATCCTCCGGGATGGTTGACGGAATCGCAACCCGACTTATTATGTGAACTTGCCGGAAACCCGGCCGGATAAACGGGAGATGGTAGCCCCATGAGCGTGGAATACAAAGATTACTATAAAATCCTCGGCGTCTCCAAGACCGCCACCCAGGACGAGGTCTCCAAGGCGTTCAAGAAGCTGGCCCGCAAGTATCACCCGGACCTCAACCAGAACGACCCCGAGGCCGAGAAGAAGTTCAAGGAATGCAACGAGGCCTACGAGGTGCTGAAGGACCCGGAAAAGCGAAAGCTCTATGATTCCCTCGGCCCGAACTGGCAGCATGGACAGAACTTCCAGCGGCCGCCGGGGTTCGAGAACGTGCGGTTCAACTTCGGCGGCCCGGGCGGCCAGCAGTTCGACGCCGGGGCGTTTTCCGACTTTTTCGAGACGATATTCGGCGGCGGCTTCGGCGGTCCGGGAGGCGGGGGCCGGCCCCACTTCGAACGGGGCGGCTCCTTCGGCGACACGGGCGGGTTTGGCGGTTTCGGCGGGGCGGGAGGCTATTCCCGTGGCCCGTCACGCGGTTCCGACGCCAACGCCACCCTGGAACTCACCCTGGAGGAGGCCTACCGGGGCGGTGGGAAGGCCATAACCCTCCAGGAGCAGGGTATCGGCCCGGACGGCGCGCCGCGCCTGGGCACCAAGACCCTCAACGTCAGCATCCCCCCGGGGGTGCGCGAGGGGGCCAAGATCAGGCTTTCCGGCCAGGGCAATCCCGGCCGGGCCGGGGGCAGGGCCGGCGATCTGTACCTCAAGGTCAAGATCCTGCCGCATCCGCTTTTCAAGCTGGAGGAGGGCAACATCATCCTGGATCTGCCGCTTGCGCCCTGGGAGGCCGCGCTCGGGGCCAAGGTCCGGGTGCCCACCCTGGACGGCGCCGTGGAGATGAACATCCCTCCGGGCAGTTCGTCCGGCCGCAAGCTGCGCCTGGCCGGCAAGGGCCTGGGCGGTCGCGGGCAGCGCGGCGACCAGCTCGTGCGGCTCATGGTCCAGGTGCCGTCGCAGGTCACCGACAGCCAGCGGGAATTGTGGGAAAAACTGGCCGCGTCCTCCGATTTCAGCCCCAGGTCGTTCTAGCGCCCAAGCGAGGTCGACATGAACATCAAGGAAGTCTTTTCCATGGTCAGCGTGCCTGCCCGCTCCGAACGCCTGAGCTTTGCCCAGCTTCAGGAACTGACGGGCCTGCACCCGACCGTCGTCGGCGAACTGATCGAACTCGGCTGGATCACCCCGGAACGCACCACGGCGGACACCTATCTGTTCCGGGCCAAGGACATCTACCGGCTGCGCAAGCTCGACCGCATCCAGCGGGATTTCGACCTGCCGGTGCTCGGGGCGAGCATCATCGTCGATCTGCTGGAACGCATCGAATACCTGGAAACCAAGGTCAACGAGCTCAACCGGCTCCTGTGATCCCAGGCGCGCGGCATGGAGACCCGGCCGGCATGGCGCCTTCGGAGAAACCGCGATGTTTGCTTGCTCGAAGCGGGGCTGCTCGATGGCGCCATGGAGGGATGCCTCCGGTGGCCAAAGGCTCCGCCCTTTGGGGGCCTGATATGATTTTGGAGGTGTTGCAATTCCAGGTTCGGGCATGGACATGCCGCATGGGAATTGCGTGACGCCTGGGAGTGGTGTTCACTGGTTCGCTATTGCGTGGCAAATATGAGGTTTGATGGTTCTGTTGTTTTGAAAATGTGCATTGAGTGAGATGTTTTTCCCTGTTGTGTGACAAATATCGATCGCGACCATTGCCAGAAGCCGAAGCGTTCTTATTTCTGGTGCAGTCACGGAGGAGGGAATTCAATGGATCTCAATAAGTTTACCCAGAAATCCCAGCAAGCCATCAGCGAAGCGCAATCCGTCGCCGTGCGTCAGGGGCAGCAGCAGGTCGACGCTGAGCATCTGCTCCATGCCCTTCTCACCCAGGAACAGGGGCTCGTGCCCCGCATCCTGGACAAGGCCGGTTGCAACAGCCAGTCCTATCTGGCCGAACTGGAACGGGGGCTCGACAGGCTGCCCAAGGTCAGCGGTCCGGGCGCCACGCCGGGACAGGTCTACGTCACCCCGCGCCTCAACGAGATATTGGTCAAGGCCCAGGATCTGGCCCGGCACCTGAAGGACGAATACGTCAGTGTCGAGCATCTGTTCCTGGCGTTTTGCGACGAACCGCCCTCGACTCTCGCCGGCCGGATCAACAAGGCCCTCGGCATCGACAAGGACCGCATCCTCGCGGCCCTGACCGAAATCCGGGGCGGCCAGCGCGTCACCTCGGCCGATCCCGAGGGAACCTACGAGGCCCTGGCCAAGTACGGCCGCGATCTGGTCGAGGAGGCCAAGAAGGGCAAGATCGATCCGGTCATCGGCCGCGACGAGGAGATTCGCCGGGTCATCCGCATCCTCTCGCGCCGCACGAAGAACAATCCCGTGGTCATCGGCGAGGCCGGCGTCGGCAAGACGGCCATCGTCGAGGGTCTGGCCACGCGCATCGTCAAGAAGGACGTGCCCGAGGGCCTCAAGGACAAGACCATCTTCGCCCTGGACCTCGGCGCCCTGATCGCCGGCGCCAAGTACCGCGGCGAGTTCGAGGAGCGTCTGAAGGCCGTGCTCAAGGAAGTGCAGTCCTCCGAGGGACGCATCATCCTTTTCGTCGACGAATTGCACACCATCGTCGGCGCCGGCAAGACCGAGGGCTCCATGGACGCGGGCAACATGCTCAAACCCATGCTGGCCCGTGGCGAGCTCCATTGCATCGGCGCGACCACCCTCGACGAGTACCGCAAGTACATCGAAAAGGATCCGGCCCTCGAACGCCGTTTCCAACCCGTCTTCGTGGACGAGCCGAGTGTCGAGGACACCATCTCGATCCTGCGCGGGCTGCGCGAGCGGTTCGAGGTGCACCACGGCGTGCGCATAAACGACTCCGCCCTGGTGGAGGCGGCGGTGCTCTCGGCCCGCTATATCGCCGACCGGCAACTGCCGGACAAGGCCATCGACCTCATCGACGAGGCCGCGGCCATGATCCGCACCGAGATCGATTCGCTGCCCTCGGAACTCGACCAGATCAACCGCAAGGTCATGCAGCTTGAAATCGAGCGCGAGGCCTTGCGCCGCGAGACGGATCAGGCTTCGCGGGAGCGTCTGGAGAAGCTCGAGGAGGAGCTGGCCAACCTCAAGGAGGAGCAGGGCGGCTACCAAGCCCAGTGGGAAAGGGAGAAGGCCGCCGTGGACGTGCTGCGGCGCGTCAAGGAGGAGATCGAGAAGACCAAGCTCGCCATCGAGGAGGCCGAGCGCAACTACGACCTCAACCGGGCGGCGGAACTGCGCTACGGCCGGCTGGCCTCCCTGGACAAGGACCTGGCCGGCCAGGAGGAGGCCATCTCCAAGGCCGCGGGCGGCTCCCGGATGATCCGCGAGGAGGTCGGCCCGGACGACGTGGCCATGGTCATCTCCCGCTGGACCGGCATTCCGGTCACACGGCTCCTGGAAAGCGAGCGCGAGAAGCTCCTGCGGCTGGCCGACGTGCTCCACGGCCGGGTGGTGGGTCAGGACGAGGCCGTAACCGCCGTGGCCGACGCCGTGCTGCGCGCCCGGGCCGGCCTCAAGGATCCGAACCGCCCCATCGGCTCGTTCATTTTCCTCGGCCCGACCGGCGTCGGCAAGACCGAGCTTTGCAAGACGCTTGCCGCCGCGCTCTTCGACACCGAGGAGAACATGGTGCGCCTGGACATGTCCGAGTACATGGAACGCCACACCGTGGCCCGGCTGATCGGCGCCCCTCCGGGCTACATCGGCTACGACGAGGGCGGCCAGCTCACCGAGGCCGTGCGCCGCAAGCCCTACAGCGTGGTGCTTTTCGACGAGATCGAAAAGGCCCATCCTGATGTGTTCAACGCCCTGCTCCAGATCCTCGACGACGGCCGGCTGACCGACAGCCACGGCCGCACCGTGGATTTCAAGAACACGATCATCATCATGACCTCGAACCTCGGCGCCCAGTACCTGCTCGAGGGCATCGATCCCTCGGGCGAATTCCGGCCGGGCGTGTCGGAGGCGGTCATGAACGCCCTGCGCGGCAACTTCAGGCCGGAATTTCTCAACCGGGTGGACGAGGTCGTGCTCTTCAAGCCGCTTTTGCGCGAACAGATCGCGGCCATCGTCGAACTCATGCTCGGCGGCCTGCGGGCCAGGCTCGCCGACCGCAAGATCAGCCTCGTCCTTTCGGACGCGGCCAAGACCCACATCGCCGAAACGGCCTACGATCCGGTCTTCGGCGCCCGGCCCTTGCGGCGCTACCTCCAGGCCAACGTGGAGACGCCGCTGGCCAAGGCCATCATCGGCGGCCGGGTGGCCGACGGCCAGACCGTCACCGTGGACGTGGCCGACGGGGAACTGGTCTTTCGCTGATCGGCCCGGATCACGCGGATCGGAGGGGCGCGGGGCGGCGGGCCTCGCGCCCTTTTTTGCGTCCTTGCCAGACCGGGGGGGAACGGCTAGCGTTATCCGTCCGATTGGGGTGCCGCGTCCCGGGGGCGCGGCTGAGAACATACCCATGGAACCTGACGCGGTTCGCACCGCCGGAGGGAATTCGGATGTCAGCCGCCTTCCGTTCCCGTCGTCGTGCCGCGTCGCGGCCGCCCGGCCGTCACCGCAACTTCCGGAGGGCGCCATGAATCTCGCCGCGTCCGCGTTCGCCGACCTGGTCCGTATCCGCGAGGAAACCCCCCTCGTGGTCAACATCACCAACAACGTCGTGACCGGCGTCACGGCCAACGCCCTTTTGGCCCTCGGGGCCTCGCCGGCCATGACCCATCACCCGGCCGACGCGGCCGAACTGGCCGCCATGGCCCGGGCCGTGGTGCTCAATATCGGCACCCCCGGCGCGGAAAACGTGGCCGCCATCCTGGCGGCCGCCGTGGCCGCCAGGGAGGCCGGTGTGCCGGTGGTCTTCGATCCCGTGGCCGCCGGGGCCACCTCCTGGCGGCGCGAGACGACCCGGCGCCTGCTTGAATGCGGCCCCCCCTCCATCATCCGGGGGAATGCCTCGGAAATCCTGTATATCGCCGGC
This sequence comes from uncultured Desulfovibrio sp., assembly GCA_964576235.1. Lineage (GTDB taxonomy): Bacteria > Desulfobacterota > Desulfovibrionia > Desulfovibrionales > Desulfovibrionaceae > Solidesulfovibrio. Next base: position 7,256 of record CAZNUQ010000002.1, on the reverse strand, counting down.
GAAAACGCCCTGTCCCGGGGAGCGGACAGCCTGCACGGCAGCCGGGAGGCGGCATGGGCCGCCGCCTCGCTGGCCCGGCGCCTGGGATGTGTCGCGTGCGTGAGCGGCGAGGTGGACATCGTGACCGATGGCCGGCAATCCGTGGTCCTGGCCGGGGGGCATCCCATGATGACCAGGGTGACGGGCCTCGGCTGCACGGCCACGGCCCTGGCCGGGGCCTTCGCGGCGGTCAACCCCGATTTCCTGGCGGCCACGGTTCACGCCATGGCGGTCATGGGCGCGGCCGGCTCCCTGGCGGCCGCCGGAGCGGCCGGCCCCGGCAGCCTAGCCGTCCGTTTCCTGGACGCCCTGTATTCCCTGACCGAGGAAGGGATCGCCGCCGGCGCGCGGGTTGTGGCATGAACCGGCCGGCCTTCGATCCCGGGGTCTATCTGGTGACGGACCGGGCCGCCCTTGGCGGGCGCCCCCTCGTCGATGTCGTGGATCTGGCCGTGGCCGGCGGGGTGAGCATGGTGCAGGTGCGGGAGAAAGACGCCACGGCGCGGGAATTCGTGGAATTGGCCCGAACGCTGGCTGGGCTGTTGCGTGCCCGGGGGGTGCCGCTTCTCGTCAACGACCGGGTGGACGTGGCCCTGGCGGTCGGCGCGGACGGCGTCCATGTCGGGCAGGACGACATGCACCCGGCCGATGTCCGGGCGCTCGTCGGACCGGAGGCTCTCGTGGGACTGTCCGTGACCGGTACGGCCGATGTCCGGGCGGCCAGGGGACTTCCCGTGGATTATCTCGGGGTCGGTCCGGTTTTCGCCACCGCGACCAAGAAAGATGCCGGCGCGCCCCTGGGGCTCGACGGGCTTGCCGCCATGATCGCCCTGGCCGAGGTGCCGGTGGTGGCCATCGGGGCCATCGGTTCGGACAACGCGGCTGCGGTCATGGCCCGGGGCGCCGCCGGCGTGGCTGTCGTCTCGGCTGTCTGCGCGGCGTCCGATCCCCGGGAGGCGGCCGCCGCCCTGCGCCGTATCGTGGAAATGGTCCGGAAGGACGGCCGGTGAGGGCGGCAAGCCCGTTTTTTCGACAGCGCGGCGAAGGAGGCTGTGACCATCATGGAATACGGGAATGATGCCGGTGCATCGCCCGGCTGGTGGGTGCTGGCCGTGGGCGATCCGTACGACGCCGAGCGGTT
>CAZNUQ010000002.1:0-5976 GCA_964576235.1 uncultured Desulfovibrio sp. | reverse complement strand
CATAGCCCCTCCCCGTTGCGGTGGTTCCGGAGCCGCGAAACGCTTTGCCAAGCCCGGGCCGCCGACCGTATCATGGCGGCCATGCCGTCTCCGTTTCATCCCCTGGTCGCGGCCTGGTTCGCCCGGCATGTCAGCCGGCCGACCGACATCCAGACCCTGGCCTGGCCCCGCATCGCCGCCGGCGAGCATGTCCTGGCCGTGGCGCCCACCGGCTCCGGCAAGACACTGGCCGCCTTTCTCGGCGCCCTCAATGCTCTGGCCACGGGCGTCTGGCCCGCCGGACGGACGACGGTCGTCTACGTTTCGCCCCTCAAGGCCCTCGGCACCGATGTGCGGGCCAACCTGGCCGGCCCCCTGGCCGGCCTGCGTCAGGCTTTCGCCGAAGCCGGCGAGCCCTTTCCGGCCATCCGCGCGGCCATCCGCAGCGGCGACACCCCGCCGGAAGCCAGGCGCCGCATGGCGCGCCATCCCCCGGAACTGCTCATCACCACGCCCGAATCCCTCAATCTCCTGCTCAGCTCCCAAGGCGGCCGGTCGATGCTCGGCGGCGTCAGGCTGGTCATTCTCGATGAAATCCATGCCGTGGCCGGCACCAAGCGGGGCGTTTTCCTCCTGTCCGCCGTGGAGCGTCTGTCGCTTCTGGCCGGGGAATTCCAGCGGGTGGCCTTGTCCGCCACGGTTTCGCCGCTGGCGACCGTCGCCGCCATGGTCGGCGGCTTCGTCCGATCGGGCGATCCGGCCGATCCGGCATTCACGCCGCGCCCTGTGGCCGTGGTCCGAAGTCCGGCCGAAAAGCGCCTGGATATCTCCGTGCGCTTTCTCGCCCGGCCCGAGGACGACCCCCGGGCCTCGTACCTGACGTGTCTGGCCGGCGACATCCGCCGCCGCATCGCGGCCAACCGCACCACCCTCGTTTTCGTCAACAGCCGCAAGCTCTGCGAGAAGCTGACCCGATGCGTCAACGGCGACGCCGGGGAGTCCCTCGCCCATGCCCATCACGGCTCGCTCTCGCGGGAACTCCGCGCGGCCGTGGAATCGCGGCTCAAGGCCGGGGAACTTCGGGCGGTCGTGGCCACGAACTCCCTGGAACTCGGCATCGACATCGGCGCGGTGGACGAGGTGCTCCTCGTCGAGTGCCCGCCCACGGTCAGCGCCGCCGTGCAGCGCGTCGGCCGGTCCGGGCACGGCGTGGGGCAGGTCAGCCGGGCCGTTTTTTTGCCCACTTCCGAGCGGGACCTGCTGGAGGCGGCGGTCATGGCCCGCGCCGTTTCACGTCACGACATCGAACCCCTGCGCCCCGTCGAAGCTCCCCTCGACGTTTTGGCCCAGACGCTCGTGGCCATGCTCGGCGTGGAAACCTGGAACGTCGACGCCCTCTACCAGGCCGTGCGTCAGGCCTGGCCCTACCGCGACCTTTCCCGCGCCGCCTTTGACCTGACCCTGGGCATGCTCGCCGGACGCTACGCCGGCACCCGCCTCCGCGAACTGTCGCCGCTGGTGTCCGTCGACGCCCTGGACGGCACGGCCTCCGCCAGGGCCGGAGCGCTCATGCGCCTGTACGCTTCGGGCGGGGTCATCGCGGACAGGGGGTATTACGCCCTCCGCCGGCAGGACGGCGGGGCGCGGCTCGGGGAACTCGACGAGGTGTTCGTCTGGGAGGCGCGCCTGGGACAGGTTTTCGCCTTCGGCACCCAGAACTGGCGCATCGAACGCATCACCGACGCCGATGTCTTCGTGTCGCCGGCTCCGGCCGGCACCGTGCCGGCGCCTTTCTGGCTTGGCGATCCCCGGTTCAGGGACGCCCATTTCTCCAATCTTCTTGGCGAATTCCTGGAGGAGGCCGACGCCCGTCTGGAGGATCCGGCATTTGCCGGGGAGCTTTCACGGGAGTATTTCCTGGAATCCGGCGCGGCCGCCGCCCTGGTCGGCTATCTGCGCCGCCAGCGGGAGGCGACCGGGGCTCGGCTCCCCCACGGCCGGCATCTTTTGGTGGAGGTGACCGCCACCGGACCCGGCGGCGTCCCCGGCAACCAGATCATCTTTCATGCGCCGCTCGGCCTCGGGGTCACGGCTCCCCTGGCCCTCGTGCTCGAAGCCGTGCTTGGGGCCGCAAGCGGCCATCCGGTGCCGGTTTTCGCCGGCAACGACTGCGTGGCCGCCACGCTCCCCGGCGAGATCGACCCCCTGGCGCTTCTCGACCGGGTGGCGGGCGGCGACGTGGACGGATTGCTGCGTCGCCGGCTGGAAGGATCGGGCAGTTTCGGCGCGGCCTTTCGCGAGGCGGCCGGCCGGGCCCTGCTTTTGCCGCGCGACGGATTCGGCAAGCGGCAACCCTTGTGGATCACGCGCCTTCGGGCCAGGAAGCTTCTGGCCGCCGTGGCCTCCAGCGGCGATTTTCCCATGGTGCTCGAAGCCTGGCGCGCCTGCCTGAACGATATCTTCGACGTGTCCGCTCTCCGGGCCTTCCTGGATGCCGTGCGGTCCGGAGCCATGGCCGCGACCGTCGCGCGCACCCGGGTGCAGAGCCCCTTTGCCGCCGATATCGTCTGGCGCCACATCACCGAATACATGTACCTTTCCGACGCCGGCACGGCCGAAGGCCCGACCGGGGCCCGGCAGGACCTGGTGGCCGAGGTGGCCCGGGGCGCCTCGCGGCCCTGCGTGCCCGCATCGATCGCCAGGGCCTTCGAGGAGAAACGGCAGCGGCTCTTTCCGGGCTATGCCCCGTCTTCCACCCCGGAGATGCTCGAATACGTCAAGGAACGGGTGGTGCTGACCTCGGAACAATGGGCCGATGTCCTTCGGGCCGCGCATCGCGACCATGGTCTGGAGCCGGAGGTCCTGGAGGCTGCCCTGGGGCCCAGGCTCGCCCGCATCCTTCCCGAAGGGCGCTCCCTTGTCCTGATCGCCGCCCTGGAGCGGGCGGCGGAGATCGTCGCCGCGTTTTTCGACGGCGCGGCCCGGGTGGAACCGGTGGCAAAAAACGCCCGCCTTCCGGGGAAAGCCGTCCGGGGCCTTGCGGGCTCGGGCGAGGGGGCGGCGCGGCGGGAGTCGCTTTTCTCCGAATGGCTGTCCTTTTACGGTCCCCTGTCCCTTGAGGCCATCGCCCGGTTGACCGGCATCGACCGGCAACGCCTCGCCGTCCTGGCCGAGGATCTGGCCGCCGCCGGCACGTGGCTGACGGGGGCGCTGCTTTCCGGCCGGGACGAGGTCGTTGCCTGCGACGCGACCAATTTCGAGGCCCTGCTGCGGTTGGCCCGGGCTGCCCGGCGGCCGGTGCTGGCCCCGGCTCCGGCCGACAGGCTGCCCTGGTTCATGGCTCTGTGGCAGGGACTGGCCGAGCCCGCCGCCGATGCGTCCGGATTGGGGGAACGTCTTGAACAACTGGCCTGCCTGCCGCTGCCAGCCGGCCTGTGGGAAACCGACGTGCTGCCGGCGCGCTGCCGCGCCTACGAACCTTCGTTGCTCGACGCGGCGGTGGCCGGGACCGGACTCGGCTGGTACGGCGCCGGCAGGGAGCGCGTGCTCTTCGCCCATCCGGACGATTTCGACCTGGCGGGGTTGTTCGAGAAAATTGGCGGGGAACGGGAGGCGCTCTTTCCCGATCCCCGGGCCCGTTATGATTTTTCGACCCTGCTGGAGGTGACTGGACTTTCGCCGGCCCTCTTGGCTGAAGCCCTGTGGCGGGCCGCCTGGCGCACCGAGGCGGCCTGCGATGCCCTGGCCGTGCTGCGTCGCGGCGTGGCCACGCGTTTCACGCCGGAGCCGGCTTTTTATGAATCGGCCCGCGGTGGGCGGCGTGTCACGCGCCGCATGGCGCCCGGCCGGTTCGCCGCCGCCCTGCCGGCGGCGGGGGCGTGGTTCCGGCCGCGACTGCCCGGACTCCCGGAAGATCCCCTGGCTCTGGAGGAGCTGGCCATGGACCGGGCGCGGCTCCTTTTCGTCCGCCACGGCGTGCTGTGCCGCGAAACGCTGGCCCGCGAATCGGCCGCCCTGGGCTGGGCCGGTGTTTTCCGGGCACTGCGGCGCATGGAGCTTTCGGGCGAGGCGGTGTCCGGAGCGTTCTTTTCCGGTCTGTCCGGGCCGCAGTTCGCGACATCCCGGGCCGTGCGCCTCCTGGCCGACGGCCTGTCCGGGAACGCCTCCTGGTGGTGCGCCGGCCGTGACCCGGCCGCCTTGTGGGGGGGGACCCCCGCCGGGGAGGGAGTTGCCTTGCCGCGTCGGTCAGCCGGGAGCTACGCGGCCTTTGTCGGACAACGGCCCGTGTGCGCCGTCGAGGCCGGGGGCACCCGGCTGACCCTGGCCCTGTCCCCGGAAGACGCCGCGCTGCCCGCCGCCCTGGCCCCCCTGGCGCATCTGCTTTCCCGGCGGATCGCGCCCGAGGCCGCCGTCAAAGTCGTTGCCATAAACGGCGTCCCGGCGGGGGAGAGCCCTTATCTGGCCGTGTTGCGGCACTGCTTCGAGGTGGTGCGGGAACCCCGTGGTCTGACGCTCTACCGGGGGCGCGGCGTGTGATCGCGGGTATAGGGGGGCGGCCCGGAGTCGGCCGTCGCCGGGGAATGTGAACCAGCGGCCCCCAAGGAGGGAACGGGGCCGGGGCGGCGCAGGCCGTCCGGCCCCCGTTCCGCTCCGGATGGCCCTTTAGCGGGCCGCCCGGCCCGTGCCGTGAAACATCTTCGCTTCGGTCTTTTCCGGCTTGCCGGCCAGATACTGGAAGCGCTTGCCGGCAACCGTGGCGAACCGGCCCAGGATGGCCGGCAGGTCCGATTCCCGAAGCCGCGCGGCCAGGGGCGCGTGCCCCGCGAGGCGCGGAGAGAGGGCGTAGCCGGGAGCCTGTCCGGGCGTCAGCGCCACGTCCTCGTAGCGCAGTTCGAATTCTTCCTCCTCTCCGGCCAGAACGGCGTTGAAGAGTTCCAGCATGGAATAGACAAAAAACTTGAGGACATCCGCCGTGGATTCGGCCTGGGCCATGCTTTCGCGAAACTTCGGGATCAGTTCGTTTTCGATCTTGGTGAAGGATGCGATCTTGGTCATGGCGCCTCCGGGAAGGTTGGGGTTACGGGAATATTACCCCAAAACGACGCCCCGGGATAGAGGCTTTCGCATCACAAGGCCATCACATGATCGGGAGAACGGGGTGTCGCCGGTGGCGCTTCCGGTCAGGTCGTCGGCCAGGAGATCGGGGGCGGGTTGTCCCAGATGTATTCCAGCAGGCGCCGTGCCTCGCCCAGTTCGGGATTGAGCTTGAGGGCCTCGCGCGCGGTGGCCTCGGCCTCCTTGAGACGTCCCTGCTCGTAGTAGACGCGGGCGATGTTGAGCAGAAGGTGGTCGTCGTCGGGTGAGAGTTCCCTGGCCCGGAAGTAGTATTTGAGGGCTTCCTCGAAGAGGCGTTTCTTGCGCAGGCTGATGCCGAATTCGTTGAAAAGGTGTTTGTGCCGGGGCTCGAAGGCTTCTTCCAGGCGCACCAGACGGTCGAAGATGTAGGTGGCCTTGTCCGTCTTGTCGAGGGAGAGATAAACGAGTCCGAGGCCGAAATTGGCCCGGATGTTGTCCTCGTCGATGCGCTTTATCTTCAGGTATTCCTGCTCGGCCTTGGCGTATTTGGCCGTGGCCCGGTAGTGATCGCCGACGAGCAGGGGCTGGCTCAGGAGCCGGTAGCTGAGGTCCGGTTCCAGATGGTAGTCCTCGAACAGTTTCTCCCGGCCGATTTCAAACGGCTGGCCCTGGCACTTGAAATCCATGTCCAGGCTTTGCACCGAGAACTTCCCGTTTTCCAGCTCCTTGACGAACCAGTAGGTTTCCGAAAGGGCGGTGTTTTTGGTAACGCCAAAACCCACCTTGAGGGTGGTCTTGCAGGAAAAAATCCCCGATATGCGGTTCTCTTGCTCCATGGTGAACGGGAGCGCCTTCAGGCATCGATAGCCAGGCTGTCTTGACGCTGGTTTCCTGCAACCCCATCTTTCTGTTTCGTGATGG
>CAZNUQ010000001.1:148360-149922 GCA_964576235.1 uncultured Desulfovibrio sp. | reverse complement strand
AATCCCAGGGCGACCTTCCAGGTGCCGCCCATGTCCTCGGCCTTCTCGACCAGGCGCCGGCCCCAGACGCTCTTCTGGAAGTCGCCGCGGGCCCAGCCGGTTTCCATGCGGATCTTCAAATTCTCGTAAAGCAGGTATTCGCTGTCCAGGTTCAGGGCGACCTCGTGTTCGTTGCTCGTCAGGTCGCGCCCCATGCAATAGTAGGGATTGCTCCCGGCGGTGAGGTCCCCGGCGCCCAGGTAGTAGTTGAGGAAGCGGACGGCCCGGGGCGAGTTGTTGCCGTGGATGTAGGCGAAGGTCAGGGTGTGGGAGAGCTTCTCCACCAGGGTGATGTTTTTCAGCGACGCGGCCGCGCCGATGGTGCCCACCGGGTCCACGCCCATGTTGGAGTTGCGGGCCAGCACCTGGCCGCCGTCGAAGAGGAACGAGCCGCCGCCGGGGCCCCAGGTGGGACGGGTGTGCGGCATGCGCTCGGAGCCGTTGCGCGTGGAGGCGTCCTCGCCGGTGCCCCACCAGGCGAACACCTGGGGGGTGAGCACGTCCCAGCCGGTGTACTCGGCGCCGAAATCGACGAACCAGCCGCCGCGTTGGCTCTTCCTGCGGTCGTTGAAGGCCCCGCCGCCGTAGATCACGTCGGCGTAGAACTTGACCGGGTCGAGGGCGCTGACCTCGAAGGCGCCGCCCGCCCAGAAGTAGGCGTTCTGGTTGTTCTTCCACTTGGTCGGGGTGACCAGGGTGCCGGCGGCCAGGAGATCCTCGGCGAAGGAGGCCTGGGCGAAGGAGGAGGCGTAGGCGGTGTAGTAGCCCGCGCTCTTGCCGGCCATGGCGAAAACGCCCCACGGCGTGGCCTTGAAGCCCGGAAGGGTGACGGGCAGGGTCAGGAAAGAGAAGTCCAGTTCGTCGTCTGTCTGGGTGGTGGTCGCGTCGAAGGTCCGGTTGGTGTCGATCATGCGGGCGAAGCCCACCAGGGCGTCCAGGGCGCCGGGGACGAGGTTGGTCTTGACGGTCACGGCCGAGGCCGTGTCGTCGAAGACCAGACTGCCGCTGAAGATGGCGCTCTGGGGAAAGGTCAGGTCCTGGAGGCCGGCGGTGACTTCCACGTCGGAATCCGGCCACTTGAACTGGAGGAAGGCCTGGTAGACCAGGATGCCGGTGGCGTCGGGGTTGGCCGCCGTGTAGGTGCCGGTGCCCCAGGTGTTGTCGATCTTGATGCCGAGGCGGAACCGGGTGGCCTCGTTGGCCACGAAATCCGTGCGCACCCGCAGCCGCTGCCAGATCTCGAAGGTGTCCTCGGTCTTGGTGCCGGCCCTGGTCCAGGTGGGCGTGTTGGAGGTCCAGGCGGCGTTGTTCCAGCCGGTGAAGTTGTGGCCGGAGAAGTAGACGCCGTACACGCGGGCGTCGCCGGTCATTTTCACTTCCGTCGCGGCCAGGGCCGCCGTGCCGGACAGCACCGCGATGCAGGCGGCCAGCAGGGCAAGCAGGGGGACTCGTCGCATAGTTCCTTCCTCGGGTTGGCGGATTCATGGGGAAAGGCTTCGGGCCTCAACCAAAATGGCATGTCC
>CAZNUQ010000001.1:122378-148260 GCA_964576235.1 uncultured Desulfovibrio sp. | reverse complement strand
GCCGGCGATGCCGGCGGACCTTGGGGTCAGGCGGGGGCCCTTGCCTCCGGTCCGTCGGTGCCGTCTTGGGGGGCTTATTCGTAGGGGTAGGTCGTGCCGGCGAACTCCCTGGCCCGGGGATTGGGGTATTGGCCCGCGGCCCGGAGCGTGGCGATGCCCTTGGAGCGGTCTTCCCAGCGGGTGTGCAGGAGTTCCTCGGCCTTGTGGCTCATGGGCTCCTTCAGGAAGTCCTTGTAGAGGGTCCGCACCTGGGTGTTTTGCTGGGAGGCGCGTTCCGGAAAGGCGGCGTCGGCCCCGTAGACGCCGTTGATGCGGTCCATCATGAAGTCCTTGAGTCCTTTGACGGCGGCCACGGCCTCGCCGGTCAGGCGCAGGCCGGCCAGCGCTCCGCCGGACAGGACGCAGGCGGCCCTGAGAAAGCCGCGACGGGTGAAGTGCGCGATCGACATGGTATTCCTCCCTAGGCCGTTTGTTCGTTGTAAAGGGCCAGGCGCTTGCGCAGCGAGGCGTAAATCCTGGTCATGCGCCGGTCCATGGACTGCAGCACCGTGGGCATGATGGGCTGGCCGCCGCCCATGACGCAGCCGCCGGGGCAGGCCATGAACTCGATGAAGTGCCAGGGCGCCTTGCCGGCCTTGACCAGTTCGCAGACTTCGGCGAAGCGCTTGGCGCCGTGCACCACGGCCACCCTGACCTCGGTGCCGCCGACATTGACCGTGGCTTCCTTGAGGCCCGCCAGCCCCCGCACCCCCTTGAAATCCCAGCTCTCCGGCGCCTTGCCCGTGACCGCCTCGTAGGCATAGCGCAGGGCCGCCTCCATGACGCCGCCGGTGACGCCGAAAATGGTGGCCCCGCCGGTGGATTCGCCCATCAGGGCGTCGCGCGTGCCGTCCTCGATGCCCGCAAGGTCGATGCCCGCCTTCTTGAGCATGTAGGCCAGTTCGCGGGTGTCGATGGTGGCGTCGATGTCCTGGTGGCCGCTCGACCAGTTGGCCGGCCGCAACCCTTCGTATTTCTTGGCCGTGCAGGGCATGATGGACACGGTGAAGACCTCGCCGCGAGGGTATTTCATGGTATCGGCGCCGTAGGTCTTGGCCAGGGCTCCCAGCATGCCGATGGGGGACTTGCACGAGGACATGTGGGGGAACAGTTCGGGATAAAACGTCTCCACGTACTTCTGCCAGCCGGGGCAGCAGGACGTGAACTGGGGCAGGGGCTTGTCGCTCTTTTTGGTCAGGCGCCCGAGAAACTCCGTGCCTTCCTCCCAGATGGTCACGTCGGCGGTCCACTCGTTGTCCCAGGTATGGGCGAAGCCGAGTTTACGCAGGCCGGCCAGCATTTTGCCGGTGGTCACGGAGCCGACCGGCAGGCCGAAACAGTCGCCCAGGCCGTAGCGCACGGCCGGGGCCGGCATGGCGATGACCTTGGTTTTTTTGTCCCTGAGCTTTTCCTCGATGACCGGGACCCAGGATTGCTCTTCGTAGATGGCCGCGACCGGACAGTGGGTGAGACACTGGCCGCAGTTGATGCAGGCCGCGTTGTGGGGGATTTTGTGCGGTTCGCCGGTTTCGCCGTAAATGGCGCCCGTCGGGCAGTAGCCCATGCAGGTGTCGCAGCCGATGCATTTGGTTTCGTCGATATTGACGAAGAAGAGCTTGTCCGGATCCGCCTTGGGATCCGGCGAATGCATTTCGTAGAAGATCTTTTCCATCTCGATCCGGCTCATGCGTGGCCTCCGACGGTTTGAGGGTTGTCCTGCCCGCCGCGTCGCGCGGCGCCGCCGGCCGGCCCGGACGGTCCGGAACCGTGGCGGGAGCGGGCGATCCGCTGGGGCGGGTATCATTTGTAAAGGCGTTTTCTTTTTATGTATATTTACGTGAAAAAAGTAACACGATATGAATATGAAAAAATGAGACGCTGCGCAAGGGCAAAAGACGAAAAAAAGCGGGAACGCGGGGGGCGGAGACTGGCCGTCGGGAGGCGGAAAAGCCGGGGTGTCGTCCTGATCCCGCCGGGGGGAATCCTGTCCCCCCGCAGCGGCCGGATCGCGGGAGGGACGGGAAGGGCGGTATCGCGTTGTCGGCTGGCGCGCCCGGGACCGGCCAAAGGCCGGTCCCGGGCGCGGATGGGCGGGGATTGGGGGCTACACGTCGATGCCGGCGGCCTTGACGGCGGCCATGCCGCCTTCGACGCTGGCCACCTGGGCGAAGCCCATGTGGGCGAGGGTCACCAGGGCCTCGTAGGACCGGGCGCCGGTGTTGCACACGAGCACCAGTTTCTTGTCCCGGGGCACCTCGGCCAGGCGGGAGCGCAACTGGCCCTGGGGGATGTTGTGCCAGCGGCCGGGGTGCTTCTCCACGAGGGGGCCGCCCTGGGGCGTTTCGCGGCAGTCGATGATGTACACGTCGCCCAGGTCGTCCTGGTCCCACAGGGCGGCGAACTCGTCGACGGTCATGCCCTTGTTCTGGCCGGCGAGGATGTTGTCCGCGGCGTTGCCGAGGGTGTTGAGGATGTCCATGGCCGAGGCGAACGGGGGCGAATAGGCCATCTCGACGGTGGAGATGTCCGAAACCACGGGGGTGTGCGGCAGCATGGCCGCCACGGTGTTGATCTTGCCGACCAGTTCGTCGCCCATGACGCCGAGGCCCTGCACGCCGAGCACCCGCCTGGTGCCCTTCTCGGCCACCAGCTCCAGGGTGAGCAGCGCGTGTTCCGGATAGAAATGCGCCCGGTCCACGGTCGTGATGTGGGTGGAGACGGCGTCGAAACCGGCCTTGCGGGCGCCGGCCAGGGTCAGGCCCGTGCCGGCCACCCCCAGGTCGAAGAGCTTGACGCACCACGAGCCGACCACGCCCGGAAAGCGCGACGATCCTCCGGCCAGGTTGTCGCCGATGATGCGGCCCTGGCGGTTGGCCATGGAACCGAGGGGCAGGAACATGGGCTGGCCGGTGATGAGGTTTTTCACCTCCACGCAGTCGCCGCCGGCGTAGATGTCCGGATCGGAGGTGCGCATGAACTCGTCGACGAGGATGCCGCCGCGCGGGGAAACGGCCAGGCCGGCCTCCCTGGCCAGGGCGGAGTTCGGCGTCACGCCCACGGAGACGATGACCAGGTCCGCCTCGATCGTGCCCTTGTCCGTGACCACGCGTTCGGCCTTGCCGTCGCCTTCGATGCGGGCGACCTGCTCGCCCAGACGGAAGGCGACGCCCTTTTCCTCCATGTGGTGCCGGGCCATGGCCGACAGCGAGGGATTGGTCACGCCCGGCAGGATCTGGTCGAACAGCTCGATCACCGTGACATCGAGGCCCCACATGTCGGCGAAGGCCACGGCCATCTCCAGGCCGATGAAGCCCGAGCCGATGATGGCCACCGAGCCCACGCCGCCCTTGGCCACGGAATCCTTGATGGCCTCGGCCGCGTCCAGGTTTTCCACCGTGTGCACCCCGGGCAGGTCGATGCCGGGGATGGGCAGGCGGCGCGGCGTGCTGCCGGTGGCCAGCACGAGCTTGTCGTAGGAAAGGGTGTCGGTGCGCCCCGTGGGCAGGTGCCGGGCGGTCACGGTCTTGGCGGCACGGTCGATGGACAGGGCCTCGGTCTCGGGCCGGGCTTCCACGTCCTTGATGTCGTGGAAGAATTCGGGAGTGCGGACCATGTGGAAGGCCGTGGTCTGCAGGCCCGAGATGTCGCTGACATCCCCGGAGACGTAGTAGGGAATGCCGCAGCCGCCGTAGGAAATACGGGAGCCCCGGTCCAGCATGACAACCGTGCTGTCCGGCTCAAGCCGCTTGAAACGGCAGGCTGCCTTGGGGCCGAGGGCCACGGCGCCGATGATGACGACCTGTTGTGCCATGATGCGTCCTTGCGTTTTGGAGAGTTACGTCTTTATGGGGCGCTGCCGTGACGTGGGACGACGCCCGTAAAACCATAGGGACATAGTCGGAAACACGGCTCTTGCGTCCATGTTTCATGTTTTCGTGTTCCGTGAAATGAGAAACAAGGTAGCCCAAAACGCGACCATGTCAATGCGACTGCCGCGCGATTCCCCGACGGCCCGCCGAGGCCCCGGGGCTGGAATCGCAACCGGCTAAAATCCTGCCAGGTTTCCAATCGTCTGCGTTCTTTGCCACCGGAGGCGGGGCCGCCGACGATGGCGGCTTGCCGCGGGCGGAGCCTGATTGTACCCTTGGCGGACGCAAGGAGGCAACGGTGACGGACATCCGCAAGGCGACGCTTTATGTCGTGGCAACGCCCCTGGGCAACCCCTCCGACCTGTCGCCCCGGGCGGCCGGGGTTCTGGCCTCGGCCGGCACGGTCCTGGCCGAGGACACGCGGCGGACGGGTATCCTGCTCAAGGCCCTGGGCATCGCCGCCCGGCGGCTCGTGAGCTTCCACGAACACAACGAGGAGGCCCGCCTGCCCCGGGTGCTCGAAACCCTGGCCGCCGGCGAGGACGTGGCCCTGGTTTCCGACGCCGGCACGCCGCTTCTGGCCGATCCCGGTTACCGTCTGGTGCGGGCGGCCCGCGAGGCCGGATACGCCGTGACGCCGGTGCCCGGACCCTCGGCCCTGCTGGCGGCGCTTTCCGCCGCCGGGCTGGCTCCCTATCCGTTCTCCTTCCTGGGGTTTCCCCCGCGCGGGGAAGCCCAGGCCCGGGCCCTTTTCGCGCGCTACGGCGCGACCGGCGGCACCCTGGTCTTTTTCGAGCGGAAAAACCGCCTGGGCGCGACCCTCGCCGCCGCCCTGGACGCCCTTTCCGACCGCGAATGCGTCATCTGCCGCGAGCTGACCAAGACCTTCGAGGAATTCCTGCCCGGGAAGCTGTCGGATTTCGCCGGACGGGACCTGGAGCTCCTCGGCGAGGTGACGGTGGTCGTCGGGCCGGGCAAGGCCGTCCGGTCGGACACGGCCGAGGCCCTGGCGGTCGCGGCCGAGGAGGCCGCGGCCGGAGGACGGCCCAAGGATGTGGCCCGCAGGGCCCTGTCCCGACTTTCGGGATGGACCCTGAAGGAGGTTTATGCCATGGTGCTCGACATGGGAAAAGACTGATCCGGAGGGGCGCATGGTCCAGGGCTCGGGCGTTCCCAGGGAAGCCTACTGCGTGCTCGACGCCGAAGAACGGGAATACCTGGTCGGGGTGGTCGGAACAGGGCCCGGCTTCGATACCATCCTGGAAATCGTGGCCGGCGAGGAGTTCCGGGAATTCCTGCCGCCCATGCGCCTGATCGGCGTGGCCGGCCTCTCCGGGGACGATCCCAGACGCGCCGGTCCGCTGTTGCGCGGCGTGCCGTATTATGCCGGCTACGCCGAACTCTTCGCCCGCCATCCCGACATTAACCTGATCGTCGAGCTCCAAAGCGGCGTGAACCCGAAGGTTCTGGCCGCCGCCATGCCCGCCGGGGCTTCGCTCATAAACGGCACGGCCTCGTTTATCCTGTGCGCCCTGTCCAACGCCGTGTCCGTCGGCACCCATTGCCGCATGCGCCTCGACCACCAGCGCCTGCTCCTGGAGGCCATCGTGGACGAGGTCCAGGAGGACATCGCCCTGGTGTCCGCCGCGGGCAGGGTGGAGGACCTCAACCGCAACATCCTCAAACGCCTGGGCCGGACCAAGGAGGAATTGCTCGGCAGTTCCTGCCAGGACCTCAGGACCGGTCCCGACGATCCGCCCTTGTGCGACCTCGACGATCCGACCTGCCCCTTCCGCATCGCCCTGGTCACGGGCCAGAAGGCCGAGCGGATGCACACCGCCGTCTCCGGCGACGGCCGGCTGCGCTACTACCGCACCTACACCTATCCCATCCGCGACAGCCTGGGCCGGGTGGGGCACGTGGTGGTCTTCCGCCGCGACATCACCGACCGCACGGTGGGGGAGATCAGCGCCCGCCAGGCCGAGCGCATCGAAACCGTGGGCCGGCTGTCCTCGTACCTGGCCCACGAGATCCGAAATCCGCTTTTCGCGGCCAGCGGATTCGCCAGACAACTCGCGCGCATGGGCGAACTGTCCGGCAAGGCCCGGGAAAAGGCCGATATCGTGGTCGAGGAACTCACGCGCATGGAGGGGCTGCTCAAGCAGTTCCTGGAATTCGCCCGCCCCGTGGGCAAGGTCGCTTCGGAGGTGGACGTCAACAGGATCGTGGGGGAACTCCTGGACGCCTCGCGCCCCGAGGCCGCCAGTCGGAGCGTGGGGCTGGCCGTCTCCCTGGAACCGGGATTGCCGGTGGTGGCCATCGATCCCGCCCTGCTGAAACAGTGCCTGGTCACGGTGCTGCGCAACGCCGTGGAGGCCGTTCCCCAAGGCGGTCTCGTCACCGTGACCACGGCCCGGGACGGCGACCGGGTGCTGGTGCGGGTTTCGGACAGCGGAGGACGCCGCATGACCCGGGAAAAACTCGAGAACATGTTCAGCCCCTTTTACAAGGTGGACCACTGCGAGTATGGGCTTGGCCTGGCGATGGTCAAGAAAGTGGTGGACGATTTCGGTGGGGCGGTGGAAGCCGCCGGTCAGCCCGGCGGCGGCTGCGCCATCTCGCTGCACCTGCCTCCGGTGCTGGCGGCTGGACGCAACGGGGCGGCGAAGGCCTGAAGCCGTTTCCATCTTGGAGGGGGATTGCTTATGAACGACGCCTTGCCCGAACTGGTCGCCATGGCCAGGCTGCGTCAGCGGTTCGACGACGACGAGGAGCTTTTGGCGGAGATTTTCAAGGTTTTCGTCATGGAAACGCCGGAGCGGCGCACTGACATCAAGGCCTCGCTGGCCGCCGGGGACCTGCCCCGGCTCACCCGTCTGGCCCATTCCCTCAAGGGCGTGGCCGGAACCATC
Source organism: uncultured Desulfovibrio sp. (assembly GCA_964576235.1). Taxonomy (GTDB): domain Bacteria; phylum Desulfobacterota; class Desulfovibrionia; order Desulfovibrionales; family Desulfovibrionaceae; genus Solidesulfovibrio. The sequence continues at coordinate 141,440 of CAZNUQ010000001.1, read as the reverse complement.
TTCGCCGAGCCGTTGCGGCAGGCGGCCTACGATCTGGAACTCGCCGCCCGGGCCGGTACCCCGGAGCCGTTGCCGGGCCTTGTGACGCGCCTGCTCGACCTGCTGGAAGAAACCACGGTCTTCCTCCGTCCCCTGGCCTGATACGGCCCGGCTTCCACCGGGCCCGCGTCCCGCGCCACACCAGCTGCGGGGGCCGGGAGGGAGCGTCCCCCCTCCCGGCGCGGTGTACCGGGGCGGACGCCCCGTTTCCCTTCCTCCCCTTCGCTACCAGTCCAGGGTGGCCTTGAAGGCCCGGGCGAGATCCTCGGCCGGTTCGTCGCACAAGACGGCGCCGGCGCGGCGCAGGACGAGTCCCGGCGCGTCGGTGACGACGCCGAGGCATCCGAGCTGCTGGCCGGCGAAGGCGGCCTCGAAGGCGGCCTGGTTTTCCGGCGGCACGGTGACCACCAGCCGGCTTTGGGATTCGCTGTAGAGCAGTTCGAGATCGGTCAGTCCTCCGGCCTGCGGCGCGGCGTCCAGGTCGAGGCTGGCGCCGAGGCGGCCGCCGATGGCCATCTCGGCCAGGGCGACGGCCAGACCGCCGTCGGAACAGTCGTGGCAGGCCGAGACGAGGCCGGCCGTGATGGCGGCGTGCAGGGCCAGGTAGCGGCTCCGGGCCGAAACGGCGTCCACCTGGGGCACGTCGGGCGAGGCGAAACCGAGTTCCCCGGCCAGCTCCGAGGCCCCGAGCTCGGCCCGGGTGAGGCCCAGGACGTAGACGAGGTCGCCGGCCTTCTTGAAGTCCGAGGTGGCGACCCGGTTCACGTCCGGCACGAAGCCCATGACCGAGAAGAGCACGGTGGGCGGGATGGATATCTTGACGCCGCCGCCGGAGTAGTCGTTTTTCATGGAATCCTTGCCGGAGACGCAGGGCACCCGGAAGGCGCGGCAGAAGTGGGCCAGGGCCTTGTTGGCCCGCACGAGCTGGGCCAGCTTGTAGCGGCCGTCCGGGGTCTTTTCCGACTCCACCGGATCGCACCAGCAGAAGTTGTCGATGCCGGCCAGCCGGTCGGGATCGGCGCCCACGGCCACGGCGCCGCGCACGGCCTCGTCGATGCAGGCGGCCATCATCCAGTAGGTGTCGATGTCGGAGTAGCGGGGGCAGATGCCGTGGGAAAGGGCCACGCCCTCGGTCCGGGAGAGCACCGGGCGCAGCACGCCGGCGTCGGACGGGCCGTCGCGGCGGACGCCGCACAGCGGCTTGACGGCCGAACCGCCCTTGACCTCGTGGTCGTACTGGCGGACCACGTATTCCTTGCTGCAGATGTTGAGGCGGCCGAGCATGCGCCGCAGCAGCGCCCCGTGCCCGCCGGCCGGCATGACCGGTTCGGTCCGGATGATTTCGGGCCGGCGCCAGGTGGCGTCCAGGCGCATGACCGGGGTGCCCTCGTGCAGGAAGGGCATGTCGATGTAGGCCACCGTGCGGTTGCCGTAGTAGACGCGCATGTAGCCGGAGTTGGTGAAGGTGCCCAGCTCGCTGGCCTCGACGCCCATTTCCCGGGCGAGCTTGATGAATTCCGGAAGGCGCCGGGGCGGCACGGCCAGGGTCATGCGCTCCTGGGCTTCGGAGGTGAGGATCTCCCAGGGAACGAGGCCGTCGTACTTCAGCGGCACCCGGTCGAGGTAGAGTTCGCAGCCGCCGCTGTCCCGGGCCATCTCGCCCACGGAGCTGGACAGGCCGCCGGCGCCGTTGTCGGTGATGGCGTGGTAGAGCCCCAGGTCCCGGGCGCGCATGAGGAAATCGTACATCTTGCGCTGGGTGATCGGGTCGCCGATCTGCACGGCCGTGGCCGGGGAGCCCTCGTGCAGTTCCTCCGAGGAGAAGGTGGCGCCGTGGATGCCGTCCTTGCCGACCCGGCCGCCGACCATGATGATGTAGTCGCCGGGCAGGGCCTTTTTCTCGTGGCTCGGCTTGCCGGCGACCTGGGCGGGCAGGGTGCCCACCGTGCCGCAGAAGACCAGCGGTTTGCCGAGATAGCGTTCGTCGAAGACGATGGAGCCGTTGACGGTCGGGATGCCGGATTTGTTGCCGCCGTGCTCCACGCCCTCGCGCACGCCTTCGAGCACCCGGCGGGGGTGGAGGAGGCGGGGCGGCAGGGCGCCCTCGTGGAAGGGCGAGGCGAAGCAGAACACGTCGGTGTTGCACAGCAGGTTGGCGCCCATGCCGGTGCCCATGGGGTCCCGGTTGACGCCGACGATGCCGGTGAGGGCGCCGCCGTAGGGATCCAGGGCCGAGGGGCTGTTGTGGGTCTCGACCTTGATGCAGAGGTTCAGGTCGTCGGTGAAGCGCACCACCCCGGCGTTGTCGGAAAAGACCGACAGGCAGAAGTCCCGGTCGCCGAGAGCCCGGCGGATGTCGGCCGTGGAGGCCTGGATGTAGGTCTTAAACAGGCTCTCGATGACTTCCCGGGTGCCGGCTTCCTCGTCGCGGTAGGTGATGACGGCGTTGAAAATCTTGTGCTTGCAGTGCTCGGACCAGGTCTGGGCGATGCACTCCAGTTCCACGTCGGTGAGGTTGTGGATGAGTCCCCACACCGAGCGGCGCATCTTGAAGCCGGGCTGTCCGAAATAGGCGCGGATGGCCCACCATTCGTCCAGGGACAGGGCCAGGGTGCGCTGCCGGCCGAGTTCCAGCATCTGCTCCTCGAGCATGTTGAAGAGGTCCGGCACCTCGACCTTGCCGCTGGCCTGGCCGGTGACCTTGGCGGCCCGGGCCGGGAATCCCGGTTCGGCGCGCCATTCGTCCCGGGACTTGATGTCGCTGCGCTGGAGCAGGTCGTTGGCCAGCAGGTCCACGGCCACGCGCCGGGCGGTCTCGCGGTCGGGCAGGCCCTCGACGTGGTACTGGGCGGCGGTGTAGACGGCCAGGGCCTTCGCCCGGTCCGCGGGCAGGTCCAGGGCCAGGGCGATGGCCTCGCGGGCGGTGCGTCCCTCGTTGTCCGTGACGCCGGGGCGGAAGGCCACCTCGATGATCCAGTCCGTGGCTTCCGGCGCCGGCGAGAGGGGGACGGTGGCGGCGGTCTGGACGACCGGGTCGTGCAGCACGCCGGCCTCCACCACCTGGCGGACCTCGGCCTCGTCCAGACCGTCGATGGTGAAAATCTTGACGATGCGGACGGCGGCGACGGGCAGGTGCAGCTCGTTGCCGATCTTGCCCGCCACCCGCTGGCCGACGACATCCTTGACGCTTGGGCGCAGGCCCACGGCGACGCGACTGAGCATGGCGTACCTTCCAGTTTTGGTGCGATGTGCGCCGGCCCGCCGCCGGCGTGGCTTGGCTACCTGTCCCGGCCGAGCATGGGGGCCAGGACCTGGGCGATCAGGTCGGCTTCCGGCGAGGGCGGGAAGACAGCCAGGGCCGCCTGGGCTTTCTCCAGATAGGTTGCGGCCATTTCCCGTGTCTTTTCGGCGTGTCCCGCGGCAACGATGTTGCCGCGCAAATATTCGATGTCTTCCCCGGACAGCTGGTCCTGGCGGAAATCCTCGGCCAGCCGGCGCCTGGATTCGAAGGGCAGTTCGGCCATGTAGAGGATCAGGGGCAGGGTGACCTTGCCCTCCTTGAGGTCGCCGCCGGTCGGCTTTCCCGAAACGGCGGTGGGGGAGGTGTAGTCCAGGGCGTCGTCCACGAGCTGGAAGGCGATGCCGCAGTTGAGGCCGAGGGCCCTGGCCGCGTCGCGCAGCCTGGGGGACGCCCCGGCCAGCACCGCGCCGCAGAGGCAGGCGGCCTGGAGCAGGTAGGCGGTCTTGCCGGAGACGATGGAAAGATAGGTGTCGATCGGCAGGTCGGTGTCGCGCAGGTGGGCGATTTCGAGGATCTCGCCCGTGGCCGTCTGGAGCAGCGCCTCGGAGAGGATGCGCGTCAGCTCCGGGTTGCCGTACTCGGCCACGAGCCGGTTGGCCATGGCGAGCATCACGTCGCCGGCCAGGATGGTGTGGGTGGAGCCGAACCGCATGTGGGCGGATTCCCGGCCCCGGCGCATGGCCGCGCCGTCGAGGATGTCGTCGTGCAGGAGCGTGGCCGAGTGGAGGAACTCCAGGGAACAGGCCAGCGGGTAGACATCGTCGTCCCGGTGCCCCAATGCCCGGGCCACGAGGATGGCGAGAAGCGGCCGCAGGCGCTTGCCGCCGGCCAGAAGCACGTGGCGCACCACCGGCTGCACCAGGGGGTTGAGCGAGGCCGCCGCTCCCTCCAGGTGCCGGTTAATGGCCGGAATCTCCCGAGATATGATGTCCGCGATATCGCTCATCCGCAGGCACTTAACAGCATTGGTCCCGGGCTGGCAAGGGGGGGCTGGGCGGCAAATGTCCGCCGGGGGCCAGTTCCGCCAGGGTGCGCAGGGCCAGTCTGCCGGTCTCGCCCATGTCCAGGCTCAGGTCCCCGACGTAGGCCCGGATGTGGGCCGCGATCACGGCCTCGTCCTTTTCCCGGGCCAGAAGCCGCGTAAGCGGGGCCACGAGGGCCGGCTCCTTCCGGGCGGCCAGCAGGCTTTGGCGCACGGTCTCCCCGATGGCGGCCACGCGCGCGGCGCCGAGGCTTTTTTTGGCCAGGATCACGCCCAGGGGCACGGGCGTGCCCGGGAGGCGCGCCTGCCACCAGGCCCCGAGGTCGAGGAGCAGGCGCAGACCGTGGGCGGCGGCGGCCAGGGCCGTCTCGTGGATGAGGAGCCCGGCCTCGGCCCGGCCCTGGAGCACCGTCTCGACGATGGCGTCGTAGCGCACCGGGAGAAAGGCCGCGTCGGGCGGCGGCAGGCCGGAATCGTCGGCCGCAAGCGCCGCCCGCAGGAGCGTCGCCGCCGTGGTGCGCAGGCCAGGCACGGCCACGGAGCGCGGCCGGCCGGAAAATCCCTCTCCGACCACGAGCTTCGGGCCGGCCCCGAAACCGAAGGCCGCCCCGGAAGGCAGGACTTCGTAGGCGTCGGCCAGAGGGGCGGCCATGGCCGCCGAAACCTTGATCACGTCGTAGGTTCCGGCCAGGGCGGCCTCGTTGAGGGTTTCCACGTCCTCGAAGGCGAAGCCCGGGCGCAGGCCGGGCGTTTCGACCCGGCCGAGGAGCCAGGCCCCGAAGATGGCCACGTCGTTGGGGCAGGGGGAAATGGCCACGGAAAGGGTGTTCACGGTTTGCCTCGTGGGGGAAAAAGTCGTTCGACGGCCCGGGAGAGCGCCGCCAGGGCCCCGGGAAGATCCCAGTCGCGGGGCGGGCGGGCGGCCACCCGGTTGGACACGGCCCGCAGTTCCAGGAAGGGCAGGCCCGCGAAGGCCGCCGCCAGGGCCACGGCGAACCCCTCCATGGATTCGGCCACGGCTTCGTATCGGGCGGCCAGGGCCCTGGCCCGTTCGTCCGAGGCGGTGACGCCGGCCACGGTGACGCAGACCCCCCGGACGGCCGCGGGGGGCAGGGCCAGCCCCATGGTCCGGGCCGCCGTCTCGGGGTCGAGGGGCAGGCGGTCGAAGACGGGCGTCGCGCCGACGCGAAGCTGGGGGAAGCCGATACCCCGGGCGTCGGTGTCCTCGCCGGAGCGCAGCCCGTATTCCGGAAAGATTTCGGCCGTGGCCGCGACCAGCGCGCCCAGGGGCGAGCGGGCGGGGTCGAAGCCGCCGGCGACGCCGCAGTTGACGATCCCCCCGCAGTCCCGGCCGTGCCGGCCCAGGACGGAACCCACGGTCAGGGCGGCGGCCACCGGCCCGACGCCGGTCACGACGAGCAGGATGTCCCGGCCGCCCCGGCGCCAGGGCACGGCCTCGCCGGGAGGCGGGGGGGGCGGCGCGCCGAGGGGGCCGAACGCGGCCTTGTATTCCTTGGCCGTGGCCACGGTCGCGAGGAGGGGGCGGGAAGGGGTTCCCGCCTGGCGCGATGCCGCGTCGGCGGGAGGGGTCTCCCCCGGCCCCCCCGGAGGGGGGACGGGGGGCGTCGCGGGCGTCATGGAAGCCTAGAGCCGCCAGTAGCGGAAGCCGGCCGCCTCGGCGGCGCGGCGGTCGTAGAGGGCCTTCACGTCGATGAGGATCGGGTCGACGCTCGGGCGGAACCAGGTGGCCAGGGTTTCCAGGGAGAGGCTCTTGAAGGCGTCGTGCCCGACGGCCACGATCAGCGCGTCGAGATCGCGCATCTCGTCCATGGAGGCCATGGTCAGGCCGTATTCCTGCCGGGCCTCCCCGGCCGACACCATGGGGTCGCACACCAGCACGCGCATGCGGAACTCGCACAGCTCGGCGACGATATCCACGACCTTGGTGTTGCGCAGATCCGGCACGTTCTCCTTGAAGGTGAGGCCGAGGATGCCGATGCGCGCCCCGGCCGTGCGGGCCTCGGAGCGGATGAGGAGCTTCACCGTGGCCTCGGCCACGTGCTTGCCCATGGAGTCGTTGATGTTGCGCCCGGCCGGGATGACCTGGGGATGGAGGCCGAGGCTCTGGGCCTTGTAGAGCAGGTAGTAGGGGTCCACGCCGATGCAGTGGCCGCCGACCAGGCCGGGCCGGAAGGGCAGGAAGTTCCATTTGGTGCCGGCGGCCTCGAGCACGTCGACGGTGTCGATGTCCAGGCGCTCGCAGATCAGCGACAACTCGTTCATCAGCGCGATGTTGATGTCGCGCTGGGTGTTCTCGATGACCTTGGCCGCCTCGGCCACCTTGATCGACGGGGCCTTGTGGATGCCGGCCGGAACCACCGCGCCGTAGATTTCGGCCAGAAGGTCGGTGACCTCGGGGGACTGGCCGGCCACCACCTTCATCACGGTCCTGAGGGTATGCACCTTGTCGCCGGGGTTGATGCGCTCCGGCGAATAGCCGATGAAAAAGTCGGTGCCGCAGGCCAGCCCCGACCCCTCTTCCAGGAGCGGCTGGCAGATCTCCTCGGTCAGTCCGGGATAGACCGTGGATTCATAGGCCACCACGCTGCCGGGGGAGATCCATTTGGCCAGGAGCCGGGAGGCGCCGACCAGCGGCTCCAGGTCGGGCACGCGGTTGGCGGTGATGGGCGTGGGCACGGCCACGATGAAGACCTTGCACTGGGCGAGATCGGCGGGATCGCTGGTGTAGGTCGGGGAAACGGCGGCCAGTTCCTCGGGCGCGACCTCCAGGGTGCTGTCCCGGCCGGCGGCGAGTTCGGCCACGCGGGAGGCCTTGAGGTCGAACCCCACCACCCGGAAATGCCGGGCCAGGGCCACGGCCAGGGGCAGGCCCACGTAGCCGAGGCCGATCACGGCCACGGCGGCGTCCTTGGAACGAATCGCTTCGAAAGTGATCAATGTATCTGCTCCTTCTGTGGAAACGCGGGAATGCTTCCGCAGGCCCAATAGCGTAAGGCGTTCCGGCCGGCAAGCCGGGCCTGTTTACAATGCCCGGGCCAGGGCTTATTAACAAAAAATGCAGTTTGATTGGAAACTTTTTCTCACGGCCCTCGGTCTGGCGTTCATTCTCGAAGGATTGCCCTATTTCCTGGCGGCGGAAAAAATGCCCGAGGTGCTCCGGGCCCTGGCCGAACGCCGTCCCGGGGAATTGCGGGGGCTCGGGCTGACGGCCATGCTGGCCGGACTGCTGCTGCTTTTCGTGTTGCGCTCGTTTTCGGGCTGACGCGGTCTTTTCCCGGTCCTTCCCCGGCCGGAGGCCGCCCGTGGCCCGGGATCAGTAATCCCACTTCCAGTTGACGCCCACGCCCTGCTTGTTGTCCGCGCCGACGCGGCTGTCCACGGTGATGTTCGGCGTCACCTGCACCTCCACGGACACGGCGCCGCTTTGGGCGCCCACGCCGTGTTCCACCCCCACGCTCACGCCCTTGACGATCTCCTTGCCGGCCCGCAGCACCGTCGAGGAGAGGCCCCCCTTGTTTCCCGACACCAGGGTGAGCTGGTCGAGCCCCAGGATGCGCCGGGTCCGGGCCAGGATGCTGGTGGGCGTGCCGCCGGAATACAGCGAGGCGGCGGCCTGGGCGAGCTGGGCCGCCTGCAGGGGCGACAGGGTGCTCGCGCTTTGGCCGAACAGGATGCGCGAGAGGATCTCGTCGTGGGGAAGCTGCGGGTTCGAGGTCAGGGTGATGGCGGGATTGGCGGCGTCGCCGGCGATGGACACGCCCGCGGTCACGTCGTTGGCCGTGCGCTCGGCCCGGATGTCGAAGGTGGGGGCCGGCGGGTTCTCCCCCCGGAACACCACCTCGCCCTTGGTGATCTCCAGGGTGCTGCCGAAAAGGTCGATGTGTCCCTTCTCCACGGCGTAGGCGCCGGCCACCACGGGTGATGCGGCCGTGCCCGTGATCGCCACCTCGCCTCCCCAGCGCGATTCCAGCCCCATGCCCCTAACGTAAACCGCCTGGCCGAGGGCCACCTTGATATCGAGGTCGATGTGGCGGGCCGCCGCCGGAGGCACGGCCTTGCGCGGCGTTTTGGGGGCGTTGGGGTCGTTTTTCAGGGTGACCGGGATGACCACCACGTCCGGCGGCATCGAGGTGGGCAGGTTGATGTCGGCCGGTCCCAGAACGATGCGGCCGGCGGCCCGCATCCGGGACAGGGTGCCGGTGACGGCGAGCCGGCCGTCGGCGGTGACCGTGGCCAGGTCGAGGCCGGCCACCCGCAGGCGGGTGAGCCGCACGGCAAGGTCCACGGGGCCGTTTTCCGGGTCGGCGATGCCGAGTTTCCCGGTGACGGAGAAACTGCCGCCCTTGAGGTCCTCGCCCACGGCCTTGGTCACGGTGAGGGTGCCGCCCGAGGCGTCGAGGCGCACGGTGACGTTGCGCAGGACCAGCCCGGCGTCGGCGTTTTCCAGACGGCTGGCGGTCAGCCCGAGGGAGCCCGTGGCCGTCGGCGCCCCCAGGCTGCCGCCCAGGGTCAGGTCGGCCGCGAGGTGTCCGACGAGACGCATGTTCGCCCGGGCCAGAAGGGTGGCCAGCTGCGACAGATCGCTTTCGGCCGTGATCCGGCCGGCCAGCGCGCCGCCCGGGGGCGCGTCCAGGACGAAGGGAGCCAGGGAAAAGCGCATGGGCGCGCTGGCCTCGACGGAAACGGACTCGGCGGCGCCCGCACCGGCGAGGCCGCCTTTCACGGCGCATTTTCCGCCTGAAACCGTGGCTGTGGCGTGCAGGGAAAGCGACGGCAGCCCCCGGCCCCGTTCCGAGGCCAGGCGCAGCCCGTCGAGACGGATTTCGGCGGCCAGGGCCGGCCGCGCCGGCGTGCCGGAGAGGGTGGCGGAAAGCGTTCCGGCGCCCTCGGCCTCGGTCAGGCCGAGGGGGGCGAGCAGGGACAGGGGCAGACGTTCCACCGTGGCCTTGCCCGCCACGTCCGAGGGGCCGAGGCGGCCCGAGGCGGTCAGCCGGGCCTTGTCGTAGGCCAGAACCAAACCGTCCAGCCGGGTGCCGCCCGGACCGAAGGCCAGGGTCGCCGGGGCGGCCAGGGAGAACCGGCGCTTGTCGAAGCTCCCGGCGAGACTCGCGAAGGCGAGCCGCCGGTCCGTGCCGGCCTGGGCCAGGGTCGCCCTGGCCGCGAGTTCCAGGGGCTTCTCGCCGGGCACGCGGCCCCGGGCCTCGACGGCTAGGGCCGTGCCGCCCTTGCCGTCGCCGCCGGCGGTCAGTGTCGCGGCGTCTATGGCGCAGCCGGCCGCGGCGAGACCCTTGGCCGCCACCGAGGCCTTGCCCCGGGGGAGCCCGGCCACATCCTCGAGGGCGGCCGTGACGGCAAGCTGGGCGGCGGCCACGCCGAAACCGCGGAATCCCGAAAGGGTGAGTTCCCCGGCCAGGGACTGTCCGGTCCGGCCGGCGGCGGCCGTGGCCGAAAGTTTCAGGGCGCCGGCCAGGGAAAGCCCGGTGAAGCGGCCGATTCCGGCCAGGCTGGAAGCGTTGCCGCCGGCCTTGCCGGTGATTCCCCCGGTGGCCGCGTCGATGGTGGCGTCGGCCGAGAAGGCGGCGTCGGGAGCGGCGAGGCGCAGCCCCCGGAGGGCGATCCGGGGGCCGTCCACGACGAACCCCGTTTCCAGCCGGGCCGTTTCCCCCTCGCGCCGGGCCGCGAGGCGGGCCTGCCCTTCCGGGCGTCCGGCCAGGTCCGCGGCCTCGATGTCGAGGGTCGCCTCGGCCAGGGCCAGTTCGCCCCAGACCGGCCGTTGGACCGTGGCCTTGGCCTTCAGGCGCGGCGAGGCGGCCGGACCGGCAAGCTCCACGGCCAGGTCGAGGGCGCCGCCGCATTTTTCGCCAAGCGCCGGCCCGAGCACGGCCATATCCGCGATCCTGGCCGTGGCTCCGGCCTCCAGGCCGCCCTTGGCGGCGTCGTAGCCGCCCTGGCCGGCGACGGTCGCGGCCTTGCCGTCCAGGCGCAGTTCCGAGAGCCGGATTCCTTCCGGGGAGAACCGGAGCGTGGCCCCCAGGCGCGGGGCGGGACCGAGCAGGGCGGCCACGGCCGCGCCGGGGGGATTCGCCGGGTCCGTGGCGGCGAGGCCGTCCAGTCGGACGGCCACCGTCGCCTCGCCCCGGCCGGCGGTGTCCATGGCGGTTTCGGCCGTGGCGGCGAGTTTCCCCGAGAGGGGAAGCCCCGCCAGGGAGGCCAGTCCCGCCGCGTCGGCCATCTCCAGGGCGCAGGCGCCGCCGATCCGGCCGTCCTTGAGCAGGGCGTCCCGGACCTTGAGGGCGCCGCCCCGGCCGGTCAGGGTGGCGTTTTTGGCGGTCAGTCCGCCAGCGGGGTCCAGATTGGCGGCGATGTCCAGGGAGAGTCTGTCGCCGAGAAGCGTCGCGCCCCCGGGGCCGGCCAGCCCGTCGAGGGTGCCCGAGACGGCGAGGGTGGCGCCGGGGAAGGTGTCGGCCAGTTCGCCGTCCGGTTCGGCCCGCGCGGCGAGGTCGGCCGCGTCGAGGGTCAGGGGGCCGGCGCGCAGGGCCCTGGCCGTGACCCGGGCCGAGACGAGGGGACGCGCGACGCTTCCCGTTGCGGCGAGGCTGGCCGCGAGAGCCCCGGCCATGCCCGGGGCCAGGACCGCCGCGTCGGGCACGGTCAGATCGGCTGTGGCGGACAGGGTGTCGGTGCGCGGATCGAGGCTGCCCCTGGCGCTGATCCGTCCGGCGGCCAGGGATGCCTCCGCCCGCTCCAGGACAAACTCCCCGGAGACGATGCCGACCCGGCCGGCCAGGTTCACCGTCGGGGCCGGTCCGACCAGTCGCGCGGCGGCTTCGGGCAAAAGTCCGGCGGCCGGGCTGCCGGTGGCGGCCAGGGTGAAGGCGGCGCTGGCGTTCCCGGCCAGCGGCACGGAAAGTCCGAGGTCGGCGGTCAGAAGCGGCGCGCCGGCCAGGGTCGCGTCCAGCCGGCCCTTCCAGGCGTCGAGGGGGCCGTCGCCGGTCAGGGCCACCCGCAGCGGGCCGCCGGAGGGTCCAGCCAGGGCTCCGGCGAGGAGCCCTCCCGGGGCGTCGTCGAGGGCGGCCTTGGCGGCCAGCTTCCAGTCGGCATAGTTGAGCGCCCCGGCCAGCCGGGCCGAAAGGGGCTTGTCCCCGTCCAGGCGCGTGGCGGCCAGGGAAAGGGCCACCGCGCCCCGGCCGGATTCGGCCAGCCGGCCGTTTATGCCGATGACCGCGGCTTGCCCGAGAAGGTCCGCGTCGAGGATGAGCCGGGACACGGCCAGCCGGTCCACCAGGATGGGCGGCAGGCTCGGAAAACGGGGCGGCCATTCGATCCGCACGGGTTCGCCGGTCCCCGGCGGCATCTCCGGCGGCCGGCGAATCCGGACCACGTCGGCCGAAATCTCGCGCACGAGCAGCCGTCCGCGAAAAATCGCCCCCGGCGACCAGGCGAGGGCGGCGTCGCCGACGACGAGCCACGGCCCCCGCGCATCGGCCAGGGCGAGGCGCTCCACGCGCAGCGAAAAGGGGAAGACGCCGGAGACGCCCTCGATGCGGGCCGTCATGCCCGAGCCGGCCCGTATGGCCCGCTCGGCCACCCAGGCGGCTGTGCCGAGGCCCGCCGGCGTCAGCAGGAAGATCCAGAGCAGCCCCGCCAGACAGGCCAGGGCCAGAAGGCCCACCCCCAGCCGCCGCGGGGTTCGGGTTTTCCTGGCGGGACGCTTTTCCGGATCGCCGGCCGGCCTAGAAGGCCTGTCCGATGCTGAAGTAGAATTGGGCAATGTCGTCGATGTCCTTGCGCGGGGTGAGCGGCGTGGCCACGTCCAGGCGCACCGGCCCGACCGGGGTGAAGACGCGCACGCCCAGGCCCGCGCCGAGCAGCAGGGACTGGTTGTAGGGCGGCAGCGGATTGGCGAACGAGGAGCCGCCGTCGAGGAACGGCACGACGCCGATCAATTCGGTGACCCGCCACCGCAGTTCCGAGGAAAACGTCAGCATCGACCCGCCGCCGAGGGGGGTCTTGCCGCGAAGCGGCCCCACGCTCTGGTAGGGGTAGCCCCGGATCGACCCGCCGCCCCCGGCGTACCAGCGCAGGTCCGGGGAGACGTCGTCGCGGTCGGCGCCGACGTTGGCCCCGCCGGAAACCCGCGTGGCCAGGACGACGCCCGGCTTGTCGAGGAGCTTCAGGTAGGTGGCCAGGGAGAATTCGGGCCGGATGAAATTGGGGCCGTGGACCAGCGTCCCCCAGTAGGGGGAAAGGGCCAGGGTGCCGGACAGTCCCTTTTGGGGGTCGAGCACGTCGTCGCGGGTGTCGAGGGCGGCTTCGACGGGCAGGAAGACGAAGCCGTAGCGGGTGTCGTCCTGCCAGGGCCGGGACCGGTCCACTTCGATGCGCGAGGCCCGGTAACCGAATCCCGTGGCGGCGGAGAAGGCGTCGGTGAACTGGCGGCGGATGGTGGCCGTGGCCTGGGCGCTTTGGCCCTTGTAGGCCTTCTTGTTCTCGTCGGTGACCTTGGCCTTGGCCTTGAAGAGCTCCTTGGGCGTGATGCACCCCGGCTTCTCGAAGGCCGCCTCGCCGGACTGCTCGATGGCCGAGGCGCCGGCCGCCACGGAGAGCCTTTCGCCGCCGCCGAAGAGGTTGCGGTGTTCCCAGCCGAGGTTGGCTCCGGGGCCCTCGTCCGTCTTGTAGTCGAGGCCGCCTTTCACGGTGCGGTGCTTGCGTTCGGCCACGGTGACGACGACGGGCACCTCGCCGGCCGTGTCCACGGCCTGGCCGGGCTCCACCTGGACCACGGTGAAAAGGTCCAGACCGGAAAGCTTTTTCCTGTACCGGGTCAGGAGGTCGGCGTCGTAGGCCTCGCCGCGTCGCCAGGGGACGAGTCCGGCCAGATAGCCTTCCTTGACCGAAACGAGGCCCTTGTAGGCCACGGGGCCGAAGGCGGCCCGGGGGCCGGCGTCCACGTCCCATACCACGGTGACGGCCCGGGTGTCGAAATCGGCCGTGACCCTGCGCTCGGCGATCTTGGCGAAAGGATGGCCGTTCCGGCGCAGCCGTTCGGTGATGGCGGCCTCGGCGTCGACCACGGCCTTGGCCGAAAAGGGCGCGGGCACGGGCAGGCCGATGCTCGCCGGGGTCGGCAGGTCGGCCGGCCGTCCCGGGGCCTCGCCGGCGGGTCGCAGGAGCACCTGGCGCAGCTCGAAACGGGGGCCGGGGGCGATGCGGAAGGTGAGGACGGCCGGGGAGGCCGTCTGGTCCACCTCGGCGGCGACGGTGGCGGCGAAGCGTCCCTCGGACTGGAAGACCTTGGCGAAGGCCGCCTTGTCCTCCTCGGCCCGGCGCTCCAGCAGTAGGGCGGAATCCGGAGGGGTCTGGCGCAGGGCCTCGGCCTTGGAGACCTCCTTGAGCAGGGCCAGGGTTTCCGGGGGAAGCTCGCCCTCGTAGCGCACCGTGTAGGCCAGGCCGGGCGGGGTCTTGACGGCCTCGACGCGGCCCGTGGCGAAGGCGCCGCGGCTCCAGCCGAACACCAGGGCCAGCAGCGCGCAAAGGAGCGCGCCGGCCATGGCCGGCGTGCGTCCTTCCGTCAGCGGATGTCTCTGCCGTCTCGCGTCCACGATGGGCTTGGTAACACGAGGCTTGGCGGGCAAGCAACTCGCCGGACCGGTCAGGCCGGCCGGAACAGGCGCTTTTCCGCCTCCACCGCGAAAAACACCGCCACCGCCGCCCCGGCGACGCGCAGCCAGGACATGGGGCCGATGGGCGCCGCGCCGAACAGCGTGTTCATGAACGGCGCGTAGGTGAACGCGAGCTGCAATCCCATGACCACGGCCATGCCCCAAAGGACATAGGGGTTGCCGCCCGGCGGCATGGACAGGGCCGGACGGGTCAGGGACCGGCAGTTCAGAAGGTAGAGGGCCTCGGCCGCGACGAAGACATTGACCGCCGCCGTGCGGGCCGCCTCGTGGCTGGCGCCGGAGGCGAGCTCCCAGGCGTGCAGGCCGAAGGCCGCGGCCAGGAGCATGCCGCCGACCAGCAGGATCCGCCGGATCAGCGGGGCGTCGAGGATGGGGCGGCGGGGGTCGCGGGGAGGGCGTTCCATGATGCCCGGCTCCCTGGGCTCGAAAGCCAGGGCCAGCCCGAGGCAGCCGGCCGTGGTCATGTTGATCCACAGGATCTGGACGGGGGAGATGGGCAGCTCCATGCCGGCGAGCACCGCGGCCAGGATGACCAGTCCCTCGCCCACGTTGGTGGGCAGGGTCCAGACGATGAACTTGGTCAGGTTGTCGAAAACGCCGCGTCCTTCCTCCACGGCGGCCTCGATGGTGGCGAAGTTGTCGTCGGCGAGCACCATGTCCGCGGCCTCCTTGGCGGCCTCGGTTCCTCCCTGTCCCATGGCCACGCCGATGTCGGCCTGCCGCAGGGCCGGGGCGTCGTTGACGCCGTCGCCGGTCATGGCCGTGACGTGGCCGAGGGATTGCAGCGCCCGCACCAGCCGCAGCTTCTGCTCCGGGGAAACCCGGGCGAAGACGTGGGTCGCCTCGGCGGCCCGCGGCAGGTCCGCGTCGGGCACCGCGTCGATGTCCCGTCCGGACAGGGCGGCGACGGGGGCCTCGCCGGCCAGTCCCAGGGCGGCGCCGATGGCCGATGCCGTGGCCGCGTGGTCGCCGGTGATCATCTTGACCATGACCCCGGCGTCCCGGCAGACGCTGACGGCCCGGGCCGCCTCGGGGCGCGGCGGGTCGATCATGCCCGCGAGCCCCAGGAATTCGAGGCCGTCCTCCAGATGTTCCGGGGCGATGGCCGCGGTTCCGGGGGGCAGTTCCTTGCGGGCCAGGGCCAGCACCCGCAGGCCCCGGCGCCCCATGGCCGTCGCCGCGCGCCGCGACCGGGCCGCGTCGCCGTTCCCGTCCCCTCCTTCGCGGCAGCGGGCCAGCACCGCCTCCACCGAACCCTTGAAATAGAGGCGGCGGGGCGCGCCTTGGCCCGCGTCGTGGAGCGTGGCCATGAACATGCGTTCGGATTCGAAGGGTTCGTCCGCCAGACGCGGCAGGGCCGCCTCCTCCTCCAGCCGGGTCAGGCCTTCCCTGGTTCCGGCCACGAGCAGGGCCGCCTCCGTGGGGTCGCCGGCGAATCCGGCCGGGGTGTCGGCAAGGCTGGCGTCGTTGCACAGGACGCCGGCCCGCAGGGCTTCGAGCAGCGCCGGCCGGGCGGCCGCCTTGGCCCCGTCGTCCGGGCCATGGGCCGCGAAGCCGTTTCCGTCCGCGCGCCAGAGGCGACCTCCGGCGAGAACCTCGGTCACCGTCATGCGGTTCTGGGTCAGGGTGCCGGTCTTGTCGGTGCAGATGACCGTTGTCGAGCCGAGGGTCTCGACGGCCGGCAGACGGCGGATGACGGCATGGCGGCCGGCCATGCGGGCGACGCCCATGGCCAGGATGACGGTGACGGCGGCGGGCAGCCCCTCGGGGATGGCCCCCACGGCCAGGGCTACGGCGGCCATGAACATGGGTTCGACGGGCTGGCCCCGGGCGATGCCCACGGCGAAGGTCAGGCCGGCCAGGACCAGGATGCCCCAGAGGACCACGTGGGAGAAACGGGCGATGTTCCGGGTAAGCGGGGTGGCCAGGTCGTCGGCCCCGGCCGTGAGGGACGCGATGCGGCCGATGACGGCGGCCCCGCCCGTTGCCGCCACCACGCCGACACCGGCGCCGTAGGTGATGACGGTGGAAGCGAAGGCGAGGCAGGTCCGTTCGGCCAGGGGGGTGTCGGCCGGGACGGAGGCCACGGCCTTGTCCACGGGCACGGACTCGCCGGTCAGGGCGGATTCGTCGCAGCGTAGGCTTTGGGCGAAGAGGAGGCGCAGGTCGGCGGGCACCTTGTCCCCCGAACGCAGCCTGACCACGTCCCCGGGGACGAGGTCGGCGGCGGGCAGGACGCTCCAGTCGCCCTCCCGGAGGACCGTGGCCTCGGTCACCATGGAACGGGCCAGGGCCGCCAGGGCCGAGACGGCCTTGGCTTCCTGGATGTAGCCGAGCACGGCGTTGAGCAGAACCACGCCGGCGATCACCGAGGAGTCGACCGGTTCGCCGAGCAGGGCCGTCACGGCCCCTGCGGCGAGCAGGATGTAGACCAGCGGCTGGTGGAACTGGCGCAGAAAGCGGCGCAGTCTTCCCGGGCCGCGCCGGGCGGCCAGGACGTTTCGGCCGTGGATGCCACGGCGCCGTTGGGCCTCGTCCCCGGTCAGGCCCGAGGCCGCGTTGCCGCCGAGTTGGGCCAGGGCCTCGCCGGCGTCAAGGGCGTGCCAGGCGGGCGGGCTGGGCGGTGCGGACATGGTGCCTCCCTGGTTTACCCCCCGGAGGAGATTTCCTTCTTGCCTGTCGCAATAGCCTCGAACGGGAGGGAAGTTCAAGGGCGGCCCCGAAAATGGCTGGGCCATGGCTTGACCCGGCGGGAAACCATGCCATAGATACCTGCTTTGAATAGCACGTCAGGGATCCTGGCAAGGCGGGTGGAAGTTGCATAATCCCAAGCGCATTCTGGCAATCGACGACGAGCGCATCAACCTGCGGGTCATCGGCGGGCTGTTGCGCAATCTCGGCCACGAGCCCGTGCTGACCGAATCCTTCGCCGAGGCGCTGGGCGTGCTGGACCCGAGCATCGATCTCGTGCTGCTCGATGTCATGATGCCCGAGACCGACGGATTCACCGTGGCCCGCAAGATCCGGCAGATGCCCGGCGTGTCCGACGTGCCCATCATCATGGTCACGGCCCTGACCAGCAAACAGGACCGCCTCAAGGCCGTCGAGGCCGGGGCCAACGACTTCATCTCCAAGCCCATCGACCTCACCGAGCTTCGGGTGCGCATGAACTCGCTTTTGCGGATGAAGGAATCCCAGGACGAGGTGAAGCGCTACCAGGCCGAGCTCGAGGAAATGGTGGCGGTGCGCACCTCGGCCCTCCGTATGGCGCTGGACAACGTCCAGCAGTCCCAGCGGGTGATCCTTTCCGCCCACCTGGAAACCATCCACCGGCTGGCCTCGGCCGCGGAATTCAAGGACGAGGAGACGGCCGACCACATCCAGCGCATGAGCCGTTACTGCGCCCTGCTGGCCGCCAGGCTGGGCCTGCCCGACGCCGAGGTCGACATGATCCTGCAGGCCAGCCCCATGCACGACATCGGCAAGATCGGCATTCCCGACAGCATCCTGCTCAAACCGGCCCGGCTCACCCCCGAGGAGTGGGAGGTGATGCAGCGTCACACCCTCTACGGGGCGCGCATCCTCGGGGAATCCAGCTTCGAGCTTTTGCGCGTCGGCGAGATCATCGCCATGTCGCATCACGAGAAATGGGACGGCTCCGGGTATCCCAGGAGGCTTTCCGGCGAGGACATCCCGCTTTACGGCCGCATCTGCGCCGTGGCCGACGTGTTCGACGCCCTGACCAGCCGGCGGCCCTACAAGGAACCCTATCCCAACGAGAAGTCCCTGGAGATCATGCGGGCCGGCCGGGGAACCCATTTCGACCCGCGCATCCTCGATGTCTTCATCAACGATTTCGATCTTGTAAGGGCCATTCAGGACGAATTTCTTGCCTAGCCTCCGGGTTCGGTCTAAGCGCTTTCCATGATTCGCGACGCGAACAGCCCGTCCGTGCTCATCGTGGACGACGTTCCGGCCAACATCCGCATCCTTGCCGAATACCTGCGCGAGGGCCACGGCATCCATGGCGCCACGCGCGGCGCCCAGGCCCTCGATCTGGCCCGGCGGCTCTCCCCCGATGTCATCCTCCTCGACGTGATGATGCCCGACATGGACGGCTACGAGGTGTGCCGCCGTCTGAAGGCCGAGCCCGCCACGGGCGATATCCCGGTCATCTTCGTCACCGGGAAATTCGCCCCCGAGGACGAGGCGTACGGTCTGGCGATGGGGGCCGTGGACTACATCGTCAAGCCGGCCAGCCGGGCGGTGGTGCGGGCCCGGGTGAAGAACCACCTGGAGCTTCGGGCGGCGAGGCAGACCCTGGCCCGCCAGAACGAGGCGCTGCTCGAGGCGGCCAGGCTGCGCGAGGACGTGGAGCATATCATGCGCCACGACCTCAAGGCCCCGCTGACGGGGATCATCGGCCTGCCCCAGATCATCCGCGACGAGGGCGGCCTGACCGACGGCCAGGCCATGTTCCTGCGGCTGATCGAGGAGAACGGCCTCAAGATGCTCTCCATGATCAACCTGTCCATGGACCTTTTCAAGATGGAGCGGGGAACCTACGTGCCGCGCCCCGAACCCGTGGACATGGCGGCCATGGTCCGGAGGCTTTTCGCGGAACTGGCCTCCCTCGCCGGCGGCAGGCGCCTCTCCTTCGCCCTGACCCTGGACGGGAAGCCGGCCGGTCCGACGGACACGGCCATGGTGTCCGGCGAACGGCTGCTCCTTTATTCCATGCTGGCCAACTGCTTGAAAAACGCCGTGGAGGCGTCGCCCGCGGGGGAGACGGTGACGGTTGACGTGCGGCCCGGCGATCCCGCCCTGGTCGGCATCGTCAACCGGGGCGTCGTGCCGCCCGGGCTGCGCGGCAGGTTTTTCCAGAAGTTCGCCACCGAAGGCAAGGTGGGCGGCACCGGGCTCGGCGCCTATTCGGCGCGGCTTATCGCCGAAACCCATGGCGGTGGCGCCCGCATGGAAACCTCGGACGCGACGGACACGACCACCGTCACCTTCGTCCTGCCCCAGGGCGCCGC
>CAZNUQ010000001.1:112519-122278 GCA_964576235.1 uncultured Desulfovibrio sp. | reverse complement strand
CCCAGGGCGCCGCGCCGCTTCCTTCACGGGAAAACGACTCCTGCCGGCCTCCCGCGGCGTTGTTTCTCTGATCGGGGGGGCCGGGGTGGCGCCCCGGTTCGTCAACGTTCCGAAGATTCCGGCCTAGACCGCCAGATCGAGGACGCTGCCCTTGTCCGGGGCGGCCACGGCCTCGGTGCCGGCCAGGGAGCCGAGGAAGTCCGCCGTCCCGTGCCTTTCCAGCAGGTAGTCGTCGGCGGCGGCCACGGCCTGCCCCAGGCCCTTCCGGGTGAGGCCGGCCTGTTCCAGGGTCGATGTGAGGATGTCGGCCACGGTCGCGGCCGCGTCCTTGCCGAAGCGTTCGGCCACCCGGGACAGGGCGGTGCCGAGGATGCCCTTGATCTTTTCCGTCGTCCCGCCGGAGCCGTCCGAGGCGTAGAACATCTCGTCGCGGCCGTTTTGGAAATACTCGTTGACCGCGCTGTTGAGCGCGCCGTTGTACCGGGCCATGGCCGCGTCGCCTGCGGCGATGCCGAAATTGCGGTCGATGAATTTCAGCGACGACACCAGGGCGTTCCCCAGGGCGTCCTCGCCTCCGGCCCCGTCCCCCACGCCCTTGAGGATGATGCCCATGACGGCCGTGGCCGCCGCGTCGCCGTGCTGTTCGCGGATGTCCTCGATGGTGTCGGCCAGGGCGGCCTGGAGGTTGCCGGCCGCGCCGCTGGCCAGGGCCGTTCCCGCGCCGCTGGCCGGCCGCGCCGATTCCAGGCGGCGCATGATCTCGGCGGAGAAGGTTTCCGAGGTGTCCTTGGGGGGCATGGCCGTGACGCCGCCCCGGGACGGGGCGGCCCATTGGGACTGGCCGGGCGCCGTGGCCGGGACGTTGGACGCCTCCCGGGGCATGGGGGAAAGGAGGGTCGCAAGCCCGGAGGAAAGGGACGTGATCTGCATGGTCCGCCTCGCGAGATGGTTCGTATCCTTCCTATCGGCCATGGTGCGCCGGGCTTTAGGGAACCGGCGCGTTGCCCCGGATAATGCCTTCTGGTACTGCGGGCGGTGACGTTTACGCCTGAAGGAACCGCATGGCCGCCATCGCCTCTCCCGACATCCTGCATGTCGACCTGACCGGGGAAACGATCCTCCGCCGGATGTTGCCGCCGTCCTTGCGCGACGCCGATCTGGGCGGCCGGGGGCTGGCCGGCGCCCTGCTCGACGCCGACCCCCGCCTGGCCTGGGACGCGCCCGAGGCGGCGGTGGTTTTCGCTCCCGGCCGGCTGGCCGGACTCGATCTGCCCGGGGTGGGGCATTTTCACGCGGCCTTCCGGTCGCCGCGAACCGGCGGCGTGGCCCGGGCCGGCGCGGGCGGACGGCTGGCCGGCGCCCTGGCCGGGGCGGGGCTGGCCGCCGTGGTAGTGACGGGCCGGGCCCGGCGGCCGACCGGAGTGGCCATCAGGGACGGCGAGGCCCGGCTCGTCGATGCGACGCCGCTTTGGGGACAGCCGACGGACGCCATCTTCGCCGCCCTGGGCGCCCATGACGGCGCGGCGGCCATCGGGCCGGCGGCAGTGGCCGGGTCCCCCCTGGCCACCCTGGTGGCCGACCGTTGGCATGGGGCCGGCCGGGCCGGACTGGGGCCGGTTCTTGCCGCGAAAAGGCTCCTGTACCTGGCCGCCACCGGCCATGGCCCGGTGCCCGTGGCCGATCCCGCCGCCCTGGCCGGAGCCCGGGCGGCCATGGAACGGCTCGTGGCCGCCGCGCCGGCCCTTTCCGGCCCCTGCGGCTTCGGGCGCTTCGGCCCGGCCGCCCTGGTCGATCTGACCGGCGGCCGGCGCATGCAGCCGACCCGCCATTTCCGCCAGACCTTTTTCGAACGGGCCGGCTCCGTCAACGCCCCGGCCCTGGAGGCGGCCTTCGGCGCCCACGGCGTGGCCTGTCCCGGCTGTCCGGTGGGATGCCGCCGGGTGGCCCCGGACGGCCGGGCCCTGCCCGACGCGGACGCGCTCTCCCATCTGACGGCCCTTTTGGGGCTGTCCGATCCGGAACTGGCCGTCGGAGCCAACGCCTTCTGCCTGGGCGCCGGACTCGATCCGGCGGGCGCGGCGGCGGCCGTCTCGGCGCGCGCCGCCCGTTCCGGGGAGGAACTGTCGCCGGCAAGGGTCATGGAACTGCTCGCCGCCATGGCGGCCGCGGACGATCCCGGCCGGCCGGCGGGGCGGGATGCGGGGGAGCTGGCCGTCAAAGGGCTGGAGCTGCCGGCCTTCGATCCGCGCGGGGCCTGCGGGCTGGCCCTGGCCCTGGCCGTGTCGCCGGACGGACCGGATCCCTGGGCGGGGGGCTGCCTGTCCCACGAGATCCTGCGCAAGCCCGTGGCCACGGACCGCTTCACCTTCGAGGGCAAGGCCCGGGCGGTCTTCCTGGGCGAAAACGCCGTAGCCGCCGCCGCCTGCCTGGGTGGCTGCCCGTTTTTCTCCCTGGCCGTCTCCCTGGAGGAGTGGGCCCTGGCCCTGGCCGCCGTGACCGGCCGTCCCGCGACCGCCGGGGATCTGGCCCGTCTCGGCGAGCGGACGGTCTTCCGGGAACGGCTGCAAAACGCCCGGTTCGGCCTGGGGGCCGCCGCCGACGACCTGCCGGGCCTTTTTTTCACCGAGCCCGGCAGTTCCGGCGACGCCGTCGCGGTGCCGCCCCTTTCGCGCGCGGCCTTCCTGGAGGCCCGGGCCAAGTACTACCGCCTGCGCGGCCTGGACGCCGGGGGGCTGCCGGCCCCCGAACGCGCCGCCGCCCTGGAGCTCCCATGGACGTCCTAGCCGCGCGCTTCGCCGAACGCCTCGCCCGGGCCGGCCTGACCGGGGCCGGCGAGGCCCGGATCGCCTGCCTGGACGACGCCCTGTCCTTTTCCCGGGAGGCCCCGGAAAACGGGCTCCTGGCCGAGGTGGTCGAACGCCTGGGCGTGGCCTGCCTGATGCTCGTCCCCCCGGCCGAGCCCTACCGGACCATCCTGGAGTTCCTGGCCTCCCGGGAGGCCCCGGCCATCCGGCCGCGCGACTGCGAGACGCGCACCTTCTTCCACGACATCCCGGTGGTGCCGCCGGATTCGGCCCGGGCGGCCGCCGCGGCCCTTTCCCGGCGCAAGGGCGCCTACCTTCCGGGGCGCGGCATCCTGGCCCACGGGGCGCTCTCCCCGGAGCAGGCCTTCATCACGGTTTCCTCGGTCGCCTTCGCCGGGTTCGTGAAGTTTTTTTCCGACCATCTCGCCGCCGCCCGGGCCGGGACCCTGGACGCGGCGGCCCGGCAAGCCTTCGAAGCCGCCGTGGGTTTTCTGCCGCCGGCGCCGACGGCCGTGCCGCCCCTGGCCAGGGGGCCCTTCGCCGAGCGCGGGGCGGCCCTGGCCGCCATGGCCGAGGCCGGACGGGCCACCGTCGCCCTGGGGCTGGTCGATTCGGTTTTCGGCAACATTTCCTACAACCTGGACGGCGTGTTGGCCATCAGCCAGACCGGCGCCGCCCTGGACGCCCTGGAGGGGGCCGTCGATCTGTGCCCCCTCGACGGCTCGTCGTGCGCCGGACTGACCGCGTCGAGCGAACTCGGGGCCCACGCCGCCCTGGCCCGTCTGGACGGCCGGCGGGCCGTCCTGCACGGCCACCCCAGGTTTTCCGTCGTCTGTTCCATGGACTGCGACCGGGCGGCGTGTCGCGACCGCGACGCCTGCCACGTGGCCTGCCGGGAGGCCCGGTTCGTCGGGGACATCCCCATCGTGCCGGGCGAAGTCGGCTGCGGCCCGCGCGGGCTGGTCCACACCATGCCCCCGGCCATGGCCGGGGGAGGCGGCAGGGCCGGAGTCATCGTCCTTGGCCACGGCGTCTTCACCATGGGCCGCGACGACTTCAACGAGGCCCTGGCCTCCCTGTGCGCCATCGAAAACGCCTGCCGCGCCCGTTATTTCCAGACGCTCGCCGCCGTCGGGGGGGAGCGGAAGGGGCGGGGCGCCGGGGGGATTTGACATTTCGACCCCGGCCGCGCACATAGACGAAATGGCCCTTTCACCGCGCCATCCCAGGGTTTTCCTCTCGCGAACGGCCCGAGGCCTGCTGGCCCTGCTGGTCCTGGCCGCCTGCTGGCTCGCGGCCGTGCCGGCCGGGGCCGGAGAGGAGCAGGCCGTGGACGCCCGGGTGGCCCACGTCGTTTCCCGCCTGACCTACGGTGCCGCTCCCGGCGAGCTGCGCCGGGTGGCGGCCCTCGGCGTCCAGGAATTCATCCGCGAACAGCTCGAACCCGAGCGCCTGGACGAGCCGCCGGCCCTGGCCGAGGCCCTGGCCGCCCTGCCTTCCGAATCCATGGACACCGTGCGTCTTTTCCGGGAGTTCGGTCCGGCGGCCGACACCGGGGCGAGGCCCGATGCCGAGGCCATGCGCCGCACCTTCGACCGGGCCGGGGTCGCGGCCCTGGAGGCGGCCAGGGCCAGACTGGCGCGCGCCGTGCTGTCCCGGCGGCAGCTGGCCGAACTCATGGTGGCCTTCTGGAGCGAGCATTTCAATCTCGGCGGCAAGAAGGGTCTGGCCCACCTGTGGGTCGGCTCCTTCGAGCGCGAGGCCATCCGTCCCCGGGCCATGGGCCGGTTCCTCGACCTGCTCGCGGCCACGGCCATGCACCCGGCCATGCTGATCGCCCGGGACAACTGGAAAAACGTCGTCCACCGCGAGGGCGGCGCCCCGGCGAGGGACGCCCTCGACCCCACCTACGCGGCCATCCTCCTGGCCAACCAGACCCTCGGCCCGGGCGGGCCGCAAAAGCCGGCCGACACCCTGGCCCTGGCCCGCATCCTGACCGGCTGGCGGGTGGGGGCGGCCCGGGCCGATTCGGACAGCGGCGGGTTCTATTTCGACGTGGACCTGCACGACCCGTCGGACAAGGTCTTTCTCGGCCAGACCATCAAGGGCTCGGGACTGGCCGAGGGGGCTGCGGCGCTGCGCATCCTGGCCGAGCATCCCGCCACGGCCCGTACCATCAGCCGCAAGCTGGCCGTGTTTTTCCTGTGCGACGACCCGCCGGCGGGACTCGTGGCCCGCATGGCCGACGCCTTCCGCGCCAATGGCGGCGACATCCGCGAGACGTTGCGGACGCTTTTTTCCAGTCCGGAGTTTTTCGATCCCAAATACATGGGCAACCGCCTCAAGCCGCCCTTGCGCCATGCCGTCTCGGCGGCCCGGGCCCTGGGCTGCGTCCCCGGGGACACGGCCGCCCTGGCCGGGGCCCTGGCCGGACTGGGCCAGCCCCTGTACGCCGCCGACGGGCCCGAGGGGTATCCCGGTGCCTCGGCCCCCTGGCTCAAGCCCGAGGCGTTGGCCCGCCGGGTGGCCTTCGCCGGGGACATGGCCTTCGGACGCATCCCCGGTCTGGGGCTGGCGGAGCGCCCGTCGGTGGGGAACCTCGCCGACACCCTGGGACCGGCCCTGTCTCCGGCCGCGACCCAGGCGGCCGGGCGCGCCAGGGCCGGCGCCGGTCCGGCCGTGATCCTGGCCTCGCCGGATTTCATGCGGTACTGACGGCCCCGGCTGCCGGGCCCGCTTGGGGGAAAAGGTGAGACGACGCGACGTATTGCGGTTTCTGGCCGCCCTGGGATGCCTTGGCGGCTTTCCGGCGGGCGAGGCCCTGGCCCGCCGCCCGACCGGCAAACACGCCTCCGGCCGGGATGGCGGGGAGCCCGCCCGGCCTTCCTGGCGGACCGGCAAGCAGCTCGTGGTGGTGCTGCTGCAGGGCGGGCCGGACGGCCTGTCCGTGGCCGCGCCCACGGCCGATCCCCTCTACGCCTATCTGCGGCCCACCACGGCCCTGCCCCGGGACTGCGGCGGCCAGGACCTCGGCGAGGGGTTCTCCCTCCATCCGGCCCTGGCGGCCCTGGCGCCGCATTACGCCCAAAAGCGTCTGGCCGTCATCCCGGCCTGCGCCATGCCCGGGGTCCCGGCCTCCCACGCCGGGGCCCTGGCCGACTTCGCCCGGGGAGCGCCGGGCGGGAGCCGGGAGGCCAGGGGCGGCTGGCTCGGCCGGTTGGCCCTGGCCCTGGGCGGCGGCAGCTCCCAGATGCTCGTGGCCGTCCGCTCGGATGCCTACGAGGGCGCGCCCCACTACAACATGATCGCCCCGGGCCGGGGGCCGTCGCTGCCGCCGCTTCCCGTCGAGGATCAGGAGGTCTTCGAGGCGGCGGCCAAACTGTTTTCCGGCCGCGAGCCCCTGGCCCGGCCCTTCGCCGCCGGGCGGGAGGCCCGCCAGGACGCCCTGGCCAGGGTTCTCGAGGAATCCCGGCGGGCCTCGGCCGGCGCCATTCCCGCTCCGGCCTTCCCGGAATTCGCCGAACGGTTCGGCCGCGAACTGGCCAGGCGCCGGGACGCGGCCCTGGCCTACCTCGCCGTGGGCGGCTTCGACACCCATTCCGGTCAGGGCGGCGTCAAGGGCTATCTGGCCGACCGCCTGCGCGAGACGGCCGAGGGGCTTTCCCGGCTGGCTTCCGGACTGGGGCGGGCCTTCGAGGACACGGTGATCCTGGCTTTGGGGGAATTCGGCCGGTCGGCCCGGGAAAACGGCTTCGGCGGCACGGACAACGGCCAGGGCGGGGTGGCCCTCGTCCTGGGCGGTCCGGTGGCCGGGGGGCGGCTTTACGGGGACTGGCCCGGGCTGTCGGCCCACCGCCTGGCCGGGGGGCGGGACGTGGCCGTGGCCACGGACTGGCGCGACGTGGCCACCGTCGTCGCCCTGCGGCATCTGGGGCTGCCGGAGAAGAAGGCGGCGGAGGTTTTTCCCGGTTTCACGCCGTCCGCCGCGCCCCCGGCCGTTTTGGGCTAACGGCGCGGCGCGGTTGGCCCCCTTTCCGGCGCGTCCCGCTACCCCACGATCCCGCGCAGCACCCGGGAATCGTTCGGGCCGACGAAGTCCAGCCGTTCGATGTCGCGCGCTCCCGCCCGTTCCATCATCCCGCGGATGGCCCCTTCCGAATAGGACTGGCCGCCCGGCGTGACCAGAAGCATGTTCAACGAGAAAAGCGTGGCGAACTCCGGTCCGTCCATGGCGTCGTCGAGCATGAATTCGTGGACGAAAAGCACGCCTCCCGGGTTGAGGGCGCGAGTGGCCTTGCGCAGGATGGTCATGCACCCCTCCGGGGCCTCGGCGTGGAGGACCTGGGACAGCCAGGCCGCGTCGTAGCCGCCGGGCACGGGATCGCTGAGGTAGTCGCCGGGCACGAAATCCACCCTGTCCGCGACGCCCAGGCGCCGGCGGACCGAATCGGCGAAGGTGGCCGAGGTGGCCAGGTCGAAGACCGAGGCCCGCAACTCCGGGTTGGCCAGGCAGAAATGGGCGGCATAGGTGCCCGGCCCGCCTCCCAGGTCCAGGAGCCGCTTGCGGCCGGACAGGTCGATGGACGCGGCCAGTCCGGGAGCGATGGCCGAGGCGATGTCGAACATGCCCATGAGGAAATCCTCGCGGTCCCCGTCGTCCCCCCGGGTATGCACGCTCTCGCGCACGGGGCGGCCGGTGCGGACGGCCTCGGGCAGTCTGGCCCAGGAGGACATGAGCCGGTGGTGGTGGCGGATCACGTGGCCGGTGTAGCGCGGGGAGCGCCTGTCCAGGAATTCCCTGGCCGGTCCGGCGAGGCTGTAGTCGCGGCCGGATTTGGCCAGAAGCCCCATGGCGGCCAGGGCGTTGAGGAGCATTTCCAGGGCCCGCGCGTCGCAGCCGAGCCGGGATGCGAGGTCGCCTGCGGCGGTGGGCCCTTCGCCGATGGGCGTGAAGACATCGAGCATGACCCCGGCGTGCAGGGCGCATGTCTTCCAGTAGGAGCCGGAAATCCGGAGCAGGTCCGCAGGGGTGGTCTGGGTGGTCATGGCGAGCCTCCTTTGGCGTTGGATCGGATCGCGCGGGTGCCGTGCCCAGCCCCATGGCCGACAGCAGGGTCATTTTCAGGAAATCCCTGCGTTCCATGATTCCCGTTTTCCCCGGCAGGGTTGGCGGGCCATGCCCCGTGGCGGCCGCGCATCCGCTAACCGATACCACGTTCCCGTATGGTTCCTGTCTGCACCATCCCGCGATTTCCTTCAACTCCCGGGGGCGTCGTTCCGGCCGGTCCCGGGGACCGAAAAGAAAGCCCCCCTCCGGATGAACGGAAGGGGGCTTTGGGAACGGGGTGCGGCGCGTCGCGGCCCGGGCCCGGATCAGGCCCTCGCCGTCTGGCCCTTGGCGGTGACCGGCTCCGGTGTCGGTCCGGATTTGAGGCCGGAGCCGAAATCCAGCAGGATCGGGCTGGCCACGAACACCGAGGAATAGGTGCCGGCCACGATGCCGATCAGCATGGCCAGGGCGAAGTCGTGGATGACCGGGCCGCCGAGGATGAACAGGCAGGTCACGGTGATCAGGGTGGTTCCGGCGGTCAGGATGGTGCGCGAGAGCGTCTCGTTGACGCTGCGGTTGATGACCTGCTCGAAGGGCGTGCTCTTTTCGGCGCCGCGCAGTTTTTCGCGGATGCGGTCGTAGATGATGATGGTGTCGTTGAGGGAGTAGCCCAGGATGGTGAGCAGGGCCGCCACGATGGTCAGGTCGAATTCCTTGTCCAGGAGCGAGAAGACGCCGATGAGGATGAGCATGTCGTGCAGGTCGGCGATGACCGCTCCGAGGGCGTATTTGAGCCGCATGACGAAGCACAGGAACATCGTGATGAGCATGGCCGCGACGATAAGCCAGGTGGTGGACGCCCCGGCGAGCTTGAGCAGGTAGATGCCGCCGCACAGGCCGGCGGCCATGATGGCGGCTGCCATCCAGCGGTGCTCGAACCGTCCGGAAATGTAGATGGCGATCAGGAGCACCGAATAGAACACCGCTTCCAGGGCCTTGCCACGCAAGTCAGCGCCGACCTTCGGGCCGACCATTTCCAGGCGTTGGAGGGAATAGCCCGAGTCCGGAAGGTTTTTGGACAGAGCCGATTCGATGCTCGCGCGCAGGCTGTCGGCCTTGATGTCGTGATCCGAGGCCCGGATGAGGAATTCCTTGTTGTCCTCCTGGCCGAAGCGCTGCACCACGACGTTTTGCAGGCCCACCTCGTCCACGGCCTTGGTGATGGCCGCTACGTCCATGTCCTTGGCGAAGCGCACCTGAATGGACAGGCCACCGGAGAAATCCACGCCGTACCGGGGACCGCCCTTGATCACCAGGGACACGAGGCCGGCCACGATGACGACGGTCGAAAGCAGGTAGGCCAGTTTCCGGTATTTCAGAAAATTGATGTTCGTGTTGGGCCGTATCAGCTCCAGGACCATCGTTTCCCCCCTGTGGGTTGCTGCGGAAATGCGGAAGGCAAGGCCCATCCGATGCGCCGGATGTCCCTGCCTCCCGAAAAGAGTTGCACCTTCCGTCAAATGCGCGCGCCTTGTCAAGCCTGACGGGGGCCGTCGGCCCGGGATCAGGCCAGAAGGAGGGCCAGGACGGCCCACCCAGAAGCCGTGGCCAGCGGACCCGGCGCGGTCGGAGCCGTGGCCCGGAAGACGCCGCCCAGGGCGCCCGCCGCCAGGGACAGCGCCAGCCACGCGGGAAGGGGAGGCGGGACGGCCGGCCAGACAATCGCCGCGGCTCCCGCCAGGGCCAGGACCGGGCCGGTCATGGCCGCCCGGGGCCAGGGGGGACGCCGGTCGAGGAAAAGCCCGGACGCCTCGCCGGCGAAAAACGCGGCCGCGAGCCAGCCTTGCCCCTCGGGAGGGACGACGCCACGGGCCAGGCCGCCAAGCGCCAGCACCAGGATCGCGG
>CAZNUQ010000001.1:101945-112419 GCA_964576235.1 uncultured Desulfovibrio sp. | reverse complement strand
TCGGGAGGGACGACGCCACGGGCCAGGCCGCCAAGCGCCAGCACCAGGATCGCGGCGGCCTCGGCCATGGCCGCCAACGCTTCCGGACGCGGCCGCCGTGCCCTTCGCAGACAGGGAATCGCCGCTCCGGCTCCCAGGAACGCGGCCAATCCGGCCGCGATCGGCCCCATGCGGTCCCGTGCCGTGTCGCCCCTGGCCGGGAGGTCCGCCGCTTCGGCCGTTGTGGCGGCCACGGTCCGGCCCCACCGGCCGGTGTGCGCGTCGATCGGGCCCGAGACGGGCAGGGCGAGCACCAGCCCCAGGGCCAAAAGCGACAGCCAGGTTTCGGCGCGTCGATCGCCCGGCGTGCCGGCGGCGCAGACGATCCCGGCCGCGCAGACCCCGAGGGCCAGGTCCAGGCTGGCGTTGAGCGCGCCGAGCTTGGGCAGGGTCACCAGGGCGTCGAAAAGCGCCCCGCCCGAGGCCGACAGGGCCAGGATGCCGGACAGGCGCGTGTGGCGGCCGCTGCATTCGGGAAGCGGGCCGGCCGTGGCGGCGCCCAGGGTTCGCAGGCCGAACCCCAGGCCGGTCCCCGGAAGGAGGAATGCCGCCAGCGCCATGCCCGCCATGGCGGGAAGGGAGGGGGCGGCCCCGGTTGCCGGGAGGAAAAGCGCTCCCGCACCCCGCGAGGTCAGAAGGCTTGCCGGCAGGGCCACGGCCAGGGCGGCGAAAAATGGTCCGGGCAGCCCGGCCGGGTCGCGGCGTGCGGCCACCCGGCGGGCCAGGGCCGCGCCCGCCGCGGCCAGCGCCGGCAGCGTCGCCAGGGCCAGTCCCAGGACGGCGAGCGGGGCGTGGCGGGAAAGCGGCAGCTCGCGCCACAGCAGGCAGAGCGTGGCCGCCTCGGCGAACCCCAGGACGGCGGCCGCGATCACAAAGCGGCCGGCCGGCATCGCGGCGGCGTTTGTCACAGGAACAGCTTCCGGAACCTGGCGAACAGGGAGCCCGCTTCCTCCGAGGCGTCGGGGGGCGAGGCGCTGTGGTTGGCCGTCGCGCGGGCGTCGAAAATGGCCCGCACACGGTCGACGATGGCCGGATGCCGGGCCAGGGCCATGCGGAACCCTTCCCTGTCCACCTCCAGGCAGCAGGTCGTTTCCACGGCCCGCACGTCGGCCTGGCGGGGCTCGCCGGTGAGCAGGGCCATCTCGCCGAAGATCTGCCCCGGCGACAGCCGGGCCAGTTCCTTGTCGTCGGCGGACACGGCCACCAGTCCCGAAAGGATGATGCACATGGTGGTGCCGGTCTCGCCCTTGGCCATGATGGTCTGGTCCGGGGAAAAACGGCGCACGGCCGAGACCCTGGCGAACATCTCCATGTCCGCCTCGGACATGCCGGAGAGGAGTTCCACGCCGGCCAGGGCCGCGAGCCGTTCCGGGGCGGCGGCGCAGGTGGCGCGTTCCTCCATGAACACCCGGCGGGTCGGGGAGGGCAGGTCGATGTCGCGCTCCATGAACTGGTACCAGATGGTGGAGAGCACCGCGTCGGCCACCTTCAGGCGGCTGGGAAAGGCCGTGGTGGAGTAGCTGGCCGCGTAGACGATGCGGTCGGACTGGATCTCGTGCAGCCGCACGGACGGGGCGGGATGCCGGACCACGCCTTCGGCCCTGCCGAGGGCCGTCAGGATGGTCGATTTCACCTTCACCGGCGGGACGTCGAGGGGGGCGGGCACGAACACGGTCTGGCCGATGGTCGGACCGGGACGGCTGAAGTTGACGAGCCGTTCCTTGGCCACGCCGTTGTTGGGCAGGAGGACCTCGTAGTCATCGGGGGCGATGACCTTGGTGTAGCGCCAGGTCACCTCCGCGACGCGGCCCTGCACGTCCCCCACACGGATCCAGTCGCCTTCCTCGAACGGCTTTTCGATCTGCATGAGCAGGCCCGAAAACAGGCTGCCGATGGTGTCCTGCATGGAAAGGCCGATGACGGCGGTGAGGATGGCCGAGGAGGTGAGCAGGGAGCCGATCTGGATGTCGAGGAGTTCCTTGAGGCCCCAGCCGGCCAGCATGGCCAGGATGCAGAACTTGATCAGGTCCTGGAGGATGTGGCGTCCTGGCTTCCCCGCCCCGCCGGCCGGTCCGAGTTTGGCGTAGAAGAAGTCCACGCCGTGGCGGGCGGCCATCCAGGCGGCGGCCAGTCTGGCCAGGGCGAAGGCCTTGGCCCCGGCCGCGGGCATCCCGTCCGAGAGCGGGCCCTCCAGGGCCCACAGCAGGCCGAAGGCGGCCAGCCACTTGACGAGCCCCCCCAACGAGACGCTAATGACCCCCCGCGCGCGCAGACCGCGCAACAGCGCGGCGGTCGCCGCGAAGGCGACCAGGGCGCCGGCCAGCCAGACGGCCGCGACGACGGTCGTCTGGCCGAAATCGGACGCGAGGCCGGCAAGAAGGGGGGGGACGGCGGACACGGGCGCGCTCCTGGCGTTTCGCCCTGTTCTAACTGGCCCGGCGGCCCCCCGTCAACGCGGCGCGATTCCGCCAAGGAGCACGACACGGTGTCCAAGAAAAAGAAACGCGAACGCCCCGATCCGGCCAGCCTGGGGTTGCCCCGGGTGGGCGTCGAAAGCCACGCCCACCTGGATATGGCGGAGTTCGCCGCCGAGGAAATCCCGCAGGTTCTGGACCGGGCCGCCGCCGCGGGCGTCGCGGCCGTCGGCAACGTCTTTCTCGGGCCGGCGGCCTTCGCCGCCCATCGCGGCCTCTTTCGCGACCGGCCGGAGGTCTTCTACATCCTGGGGGTGCACCCCTGCGACGCGGCCGGCGCGGCGGCAGGCGACGTGGCGGCCATGGAGGCCGCCTTCCGCGAGGAGCAAAGGCTCAGGGCCATCGGCGAAATCGGTCTGGACTACTACTGGGACCGCGCGACGGTCGATATCCAGAAACGGCTCCTGCGCGACCAGTTGGACCTGGCCCGGCGGATCGACAAGCCCGTGGTCATCCACAGCCGCGACGCCGAGCCGGACACCCTCGCCATCCTCGACGACATGGGGTTCAAGGACCGGCCCCTCCTGTGGCACTGCTTCGGCGGCGGCACGCAATTGGCCGAAGCCGTCCTCTCCCGGGGCTGGATGCTCTCCCTGCCCGGTCCCGTCACCTATCCCAAGAACACGGCCCTGGCCGAGGCCGTGGCCGGCATGGACCTTTCCCGGGTGCTCCTGGAGACGGACACCCCCTACCTGGCTCCGGAACCCTGGCGGGGCAAACGCAACGAACCGGCCTTCATCGTCTTCACGGCCGCCCGGGTGGCCGCGCTCATGGACCGGGATATCGCCGAGGTCTGGCGGGCGACCGGCGACAACGCCCGGCGGTTTTTCGGCCTGTGACCCCGGGGCCGCCCTCCCGGACGGTCCCGCCTACAGCGTGAATCCCAGTTCGGCCAGTCCCCGGCGGTCCGCCTCCAGGGAGGCGCCGGCCGTGGTCAGGTAGTCGCCGACCATGAGCCCGTCGGCCCCGGCGGCCATGGGCGCCAGGGTGTCGCCGGCCCCGAAGACGGCCGGGCGGCCGCCGCAGATGCGGATGTGGCGGTCGGGCAGGAGCAGGCGCAGCAGGATGACGACGCGCCGGGCCTCGTCGGGGCGCAGGACCGGACGGGCGCCGAGGGGCGTTCCGGGGATGGGATTGAGAAAGTTGACCGGAACGGAGAAGACCCCGGCTTCGAGGAGCGTCAGGGCGAGGTCGGCCCGGTCGCTCCAGGATTCCCCCAGGCCGAAGAGCCCGCCGGAACAGACGGGGATGCCGAGGGACCGGCACCGGCGCAGAACCTCCAGGTTTTCGTCGAAGGACCGGGTGGTGCAGACGTTCGGATAATAGTTCCGGGAAGTCTCCAGGTTGTGGTGGTAGGCGGCGAGTCCGGCGGCCCGCAGGCGCGCCAGGGCGTCGCCGGAAAGGACGCCGAGGGAGGCGTCGGCGGCCATGCCGAGTGCGGCGATGCCGGCGAGGGCCCGCGCGACCGGTTCGAGTTCGGCCTCGGGCAGGGCCTTGCCCGAGGCGACGACGCCGAAGCGGGAGACGCCCGCGCGGTTCATGGCGGCAGCCGCCGCGACGATGCGCTCCGGGGCGAGGAGCGCATGCTCGGGGGCGGCCGTGGCGTAATGCCCGGACTGGGCGCAAAAGGCGCAGTTCTCGCCGCAACGGCCGGATTTCGCGCTGATGATGGCGCACAGGGAGGCGGCGCTGCCGACCCTGGCCCGGCGCACGGCGTCGGCCGCCCTGGCCAGGGCGGCCAGTTCCGGGCCGGCTGCTTCGGGCAGGACGGCGAGCAGGGCCTCCCGTTCGGTGTCGGACAGATAGCCTCCCGCCAGAAGCGGGCGGATCAGGGCATCGGCGAAGGTGGTACGGTCGGACATGGCTGGCTCGCGAGCGTGACGGAATGGTTTTGCCGGCTTGTAGTCCCGGCGGGCGTTCAGGGCAAGCGCTTCTCCGATTGCTTCGGGCTTGCCTTTTGTATGTATTTTTCGCATGGAATAACCGGATAGCCCATTTCCCGCTTCCGGCGGCCCCGCGCCGCCGGGCGCAAGCACGGCAAACCGTCTCCCGTCCCGGGTGCCCCGGGGCGCAGGCGTCAAAGGAGGAATACGTGAGAACACGCCCCGCATCGAGCATGTCCATGTTGGGCTGGCTGGCCCTGGCTTTGCTGCTGGCGTTGCCGGCCGTCGCCCGGGCGGCCGAGGAGCATGAGATCCCGGTCGTCACCGGGGTGCATTGGACCAAGTCCACGCCCCAGGAGCGCAAGGCGTTTCTGGTCGGCGCGGCCACCATCATCGAACTGGAGCAGGAAGTGCAGGGGCCCAACCCTCCCGGGAAAAGCACCATCGACACCTGGTGCAAGGGGCTTAGCCACTTCACGTTCGACCAGATGGCCGCGGCCATCGACGCCTGGTATTCGGCGCACCAGGACAGGCTCGACCGGCCCCTGGTCGAGGTCATGTGGTACGAACTTGCCAAGCCCAACGCCGGCAAGTAGCTCCGGCCGGCCGCGTGCCGCCGGCATGCGCCGCGCGCCGCCCGTTTCCCGGATAGGGGATGGTCGCATCGCCCTTCCGGCACGACACCAGGAAAGGAGGCCTTCATGAAGCGATTGACAGCGACCGCCGCGACCCTGGCCATCGTCGCCAGCCTCGGTTGCACCAACATGACCAAGACCCAGCAGGGCGCCCTGTCCGGCGCGGCCATCGGCGCCGGCGCCGGCGCGGCCATCAGCGCCATCTCCGGGGGCAACGCCGGCATCGGCGCGGGGATCGGCGGCGCCCTGGGCGGCATCGCCGGCGCCCTGGTCGGCCACGAACAGGAAAAGCGCGGCAAGTAGCGCGCTACGGGGCGCCCGGCCGGGCGTCCCTTTCCGTCTTTCCGGCCTTGTGGTCGACAGGTGCTTGTACAGGTGCGCAACAGGGTGCGCACCTGTCAGGTAAAGCCGGGGTCGCCATGTGCTGGTTTTTGATGATTCTTCAATAAGTTCAATGTTTATCTTTTTTGTCCCCGTTTTTTTCCCTGGCACGTTCCCTGCTTCGCATCCCGAAACCAGGGCGCGCCGCCATGCGCGGGCGGCGCGCCCACTCCGGCCCGGACGCGATTCCGGCCGCGAGGCGAGGAGGAACCATGCGACAGTGCAAGCGACCATGGAAGATCCTGGGAGGATTGGCCCTGTTGGCCGTGGCGGTGTGTTTCGGCGCGCCGGAGCTTTTCGGCGCCGGGGAGCGGGAAGCCGACAAGGCGCCGGGCCGCCAGCTCGCCCGGAGTGCGGTGGCCGCGCCCGGGGCCCGCTGGACCACGGCGGACCACGCCAGGTTCGAGGCCCTCAAAAAGGATTTCGCCAAACCCGAGGAGGTGACCGCGGCCTGTCTCTCCTGCCACGACCTGGCCGCCGACCAGTTGCACCACTCCATCCACTGGACCTGGCTGTGCCCCGATTGCGGGGACGGCAAGTCCATGGGCAAGTACGGGAAGACGATCAATAACTTCTGCATCGCCGTGCCGTCCAACGAGCCGCGCTGCACCTCCTGCCATATCGGCTACGGCTTCAAGGACAAGAACTTCGATTTTTCGTCCAAGGACCGCATCGACTGTCTGGTGTGCCACGACACCACCCACACCTACAAAAAGTTCCCCACCAAGGCCGGTTATCCGGCCAGCGAGCCGACGGTGTTCCCCGAGGACGGCCAGACCTACCTGCCGCCGGACTACAAGACGATCGTGGGAAAGGTGGGCCGGCCCGACCGGCTCAACTGCGGCGCCTGCCATTTCTACGGCGGCGGCGGCGACGGCGTGAAGCACGGCGACCTGGACAGCTCCATGGGCGCCCCGAAAAAGACCCTCGACGTGCACATGGACGCCGAGGGCCTGAACTTCGCCTGCCAACGCTGCCACACCACCAAGGAGCACCAGATCGCCGGCCGGCTCTACACCTCCCCGGCGGCTCCGGAACGCATCAGCCTCACCGAGGCCGACCTGGCCTCCAAGATCGCCTGCGAATCGTGCCACGGGGCCACGCCCCACAAGAAGGACGCCAAGGCCAACGACCACACCGACAAGGTGGCCTGCCAGTCCTGCCATATCCCGGAATTCGCCAGGGTGTTGCCCACCAAGATGTCCTGGGACTGGTCCACCGCCGGCAGAATGAACGCCGAGGGCAAGCCGTTCCGCAAGGAAGGTCCCTACGGCAAGCCCGTGTACGATTCGAAGAAGGGCGACTTCGTCTGGGAAAAAAACGTCGTGCCGCAATACTACTGGTTCAACGGCGCCATGAGCAACATGCTCGTCACCGACACCCTGGACCCGACCAGGATCGTCAGCCTGAACCATCCGGCCGGCTCGCCGGGCGACCCCAAGTCGCGCATCATGCCGTTTAAGCGCCACACCGGAAAGCAGCCCTTCGATCCCGTCAGCGCCACCCTGGTCATTCCCCACCTCTTCGGTCCCAAGGACTCGGACGCCTACTGGGCGGCCTTCGACTGGAAGCGGGCCATCGTCTCGGGCATGCGCTACGTGGACCTGCCCTTCTCGGGGGAAGTGGGATTCGTCGAGACGGAATACTTCTTCCCCGTCACCCACATGGTGGCCCCCAAGGAAAACGTGGTGGCCTGCCGGGAGTGCCACTCCGTCGGGGGGCGCCTGGAGGGCCTGCCGGGCGTCTACGTGCCGGGGCGCGACATCCATGCCGGCGTGACCGCCGCAGGCTGGACGGCCGTTGTCGCGGCGCTTGTGGCCGTCGTCGGCCATGGAGCCATGCGGGTGGTTTCCCGCAAGAGGAGGAACGGACGATGAGCGGCACCGACATTCGCAAGGACGGGAAGTTCTATCTGTACACCCGCTACGAGCGGTTCTGGCATTGGCTGCAGGCGGCGCTGATCCTGTGCCTGCTCGCCACCGGCCTGGAGGTCCACGGCTCCTTCGTCCTGCTCGGCTACAAGCAGGCCGTGACCGTCCACGCCTTCCTCGGCGTCTCCTGGCTGGCGGCCTTCGCCTTCTTCGTCTTCTGGGTGGCCACCACGGGCGAATGGAAGCAGTACGTGCCGACCACGAAAAAGATGTTCGAGGTCATGCGCTACTACGCCTACGGCATTTTCGCCGGGCAGCCCCACCCCTGTCCCAAGTCCCCGGATGCCAAGCACAATCCCTTGCAGCGGCTGACCTACCTGGCGCTGTCCGCCATCCTGCTGCCGTTTATGATGGCAACCGGTCTGCTCTACTACCTCTACAACGACTGGGCCGCCCTCGGATTCGGCGGGCTCGGCCTCTCGGCCGTGGCCCTGGCCCATCTGATCGGCGCCTTCGCCGTCCTGGTCTTCCTCGTGGTGCATGTCTACATGACGACCACGGGGCACACGCCTTTCGCCCATGTCCGGGCCATGATCACGGGCTGGGAGGAGGGCAGGGCCGAAAGCCAGGCGGACTGGGAAAAGCGCGCGGCCTAGCGCGCCGCGCGAAATGCCTTTCGGGGGGGGCGCCGCGTGCCCCCCGTCCTCCCGGCCGGGGCGCCGCCACCAGGATATCCACGACGGCAAAAAAGTGTTGGCCCCGCCGCGCCCCTGGGGTAGCAGGCGAAGCGCGGAGGGGAACACGCCATGCGCGCCGACGTGATCATTCTGGGTGCCGGGGCCTCGGGGCTCGCCTGCGCCGTGGCCTGCGCCCGGCGCGGCCGCGATGTGCTCGTTTTCGACCACGGCCGCAAGGCGGCCCGGAAGGTGCTGGCTTCCGGCGGCGGCCGCTGCAATTGCACCAATCTGGAAGCCGGCGCGGCCGATTACCGTTGCGCCAATCCGCATTTCGTCAAATCCGCCCTGGCCCGGTTCACGCCGTGGGATTTCCTGGACTGGATCCACGCCGGCGGCGTGGCGACGCGGGAGGAGGGCGGGGGCAAGGTCTTCTGCCGGGACGGGGCGCCGGCCCTGGCCCGTTTCCTGGAAGCCGAGGCCGGGAGGGCCGGGGCGCGCATCGTCCTTGGGGTCGCGCTGGCCGACGCCCGGAAGGAAGGAGACTCGTTCGTCGTGGACACCGACGGCGGGTCGGCGCGCGCGCCATCGCTGGTCCTGGCCCTGGGGGGACGGTCCTGGCCCGGGCTCGGCGCGACGGATTTCGGATATGTCCTGGCGAAACGCCTGGGGCTTGGCGTGACGCCCTTGCGGCCCGGCCTGACGCCGCTTCTCGCCCCCCGGGAACTGGCCGGATTGTGCCGGGAACTGGCCGGGGTGTCGCTCCCGGTGCGCCTCGCCGGTCCATGCGATCTGGCCGGCGACCTGCTTTTCACCCACAAGGGCATCTCCGGGCCGGCGGTGCTCGACGCCTCGCTGTGGTGGCGCCCCGGCGACACCCTGCTGCTGGACCTCCTGCCGGGCGTCGATCTCGACGCCGCCCTGGCCGACGCCGGCCGGTCGGACATCAAAAACGCCCTCGCCCGGCTCCTGCCGCGGCGGCTGGCCGCGTCGTTGTGCCGGCATCTTGGCCTCGACGGAACCGTGGCGGGCCTTGCCGCCAGGGACAGGCGGGAGCTCGCCGGCCGTCTGGCCGCCTTCCCCTTCGCCCCCTCCCGGGCCGAAGGCTACGACAAGGCCGAGGTGACCCTCGGCGGCCTGGACACGGCGGCGTTTTCCTCAAAGACGATGGAAGCCTCGGGCATTTCCGGCCTTCACGCCATCGGGGAGGTGCTCGACGTGACGGGCCGCCTCGGCGGCTTCAACCTGCACTGGGCCTGGGCCTCGGGTTTCGCCGCCGGGCAGCACGCCTGAGTGCCCCGCGCGCCCTGGCGCTCCGTTGGCCCGGATTTACGGGCAGCCTGTCCGAAATTGTGTTTTGAAAACGCCGGCGTGTTTTCAAACGGCCTCTTGCTGGCGCGGCGCCAGCGCCGCCCAGGTCTCGAGCGTGTCGATCAGCTTGGCCTTGGGGATCGGCTTGACCTGGAAATCGTCGCAGCCGGCGGCCAGGGCGCGGCGGCGATGCTCCTCGAAGGCGTGGGCGGTCAGGGCCACGATGGGAGCCCGGGGGCGGCCTGTCTCGGCTTCCAGTCCGCGCAGGGCCCGGGTGGTTTCGTAACCGTCCATGCCGGGCATTTCCACGTCCATGAGCACGACGTCGAAGGACGTTTCGCGGCAGGCTTCCAGGGCGGCCTGTCCGCTCGGCACCCAGGTCACCTCGAACGGGGCCCCTTCGAGCATCAGGCGCATGACCTCGGCGTTGGTGGCGCTGTCCTCGACCAGCAACACGCGCGCCGGGCGGGTGAGGGGGCTCGGCGCGCGGGGGGCGGTGGTTCCGGCCGGGATGCCGGCGGCGCGCGTGTCCGCCGGGTGCAGGGGCAGGGTGACGGTGAAGGTGGACCCCCGGCCTTCCTGGCTGTCCACCACGATGCGGCCCCCCATGGTCTCCACGAGCTTCTTGCAGATGGCGAGCCCGAGGCCGACGCCGCCGAAACTCCGGCTGGCCGAGGCGTTGATCTGGGTGAAGCGTTCGAAAATGATGGAACGCTTGTCCGCCGGTATGCCGATGCCCGTGTCGCGCACGGCCAGCCGGAGCTTCGGACCGGAGCGGGGATCGTCCACGGCGCCGATTTCCAGGACGACTTCGCCCTGGACGGTGAATTTGATGGCGTTGCCGAGCAGGTTGACGAGCACCTGGCGGACCCGTTCGGGGCAGCAAAGAACGCGGGCCGGCAAGCCGTCCTGAGCCTGTAGGCGCAGGGCGATTCCCTTGCGCGCGGCGTCGGGGCGCAGCATGTCGGCCGTTTTCGTTGCCAGATCGACGATGTCGCAGGGCTTTTCCTCCATGATGAGGCCGCCCGCCTCGATCTGGGACAGGTCGAGGATGTCGTTGAGCAGGCCGAGCAGGTTGCCGCCGGCATGCTCGATGGCCTTTATGGCGTGGATCTGTTCCGGAGTGAGGGGCGTTCCGGCGAGCACGTCCACCATGCCGAGGATGGTGTTCATGGGCGTGCGTATTTCATGGCTCATGGTGGAGAG
>CAZNUQ010000001.1:99974-101845 GCA_964576235.1 uncultured Desulfovibrio sp. | reverse complement strand
GTAGCCGAAGAGCCGGCAACCGGCCTCGTTGATGTCCAGCATGCGGCCATCCGTGCGGGTGGACAGGCAGATGCCGGCCGGGCTGTAGCGGAATATCTTGGAGAGCTGGTCCTGGCTTTCCCGCTGGATCTGCTCGTCGCGTTTGCGGCTGGTGATGTCGGTGTGGGTTCCGCCCATGCGCACGACCACGCCGTGGGCATCCTTGAGGCTCGCGCCGCGCCCGAGAATCCAGCGGTAGGTGCCGTCCTTGTGCTGCATGCGGTATTCCACGGCGAAATTGTCCACTTCGCCGTCGGCGCATCGCTTATTCTCCCGGATGACGGCCTCGGCGTCCTCCGGGTGCAGCCGCTTGGTCCATTCGTCAACGAACTGGCGCATCTCCCCGGAGGCGTAGCCGAGGATTTCCATGTAGCGCGGGGAAAAGTAGACGGAGTTGGTGCGCAGGTCCCAATCCCAGATGCCGTCGTTGGTGCCGCGCACCACGAGGGCGTAGCGCTCCTCGCTTTGCCGCAGGGCTTCCTCGGCCAGCCTGCGTTCGGTGATGTCGTTGCCGACGCACAACATTTCCAAGGCGGTGCCGTGCGGGGCGTGCTGGAGACGCACGGACCAGGCGATCCAGGCCGGCTGGCCGTCGCGCCGGCGGTGTTCCCGGACCAGGGTGACCATGCCGTCCGGGTTGTCGCGCAGGTCGTCTACCAGGGCCGCCCACGGCGCGGCGTCTTCATCCGGCAGTCCGAGGAGTTCGCCGATGTCCCTGCCGCGCATCTCTTCCAGGGTATAGCCGAAAAAACGTTGGCCGAAGGCATTGCAGAAGGCGATCCTGCCGGCGGTGTCCAGGCGCACGATGACGCTGCCCACGCTTTGGACCAGGTCGCGGTAGCGCTCCTCGCTTTGCCGCATGGCTTCGAGAAGATCGTTGAGTTTGGCGGTCTGGCGACGCACGGTGCGGCGCAGGATGGCGGTCAGGGCCAGGAGCGCCAGGGCCACGACCGCGACGACGCCGAGCGCCAGGAGGGTCTGGCGCAGGACGGCGGAGGGGAAAAGCGAAACCCCGTGCCATCGCTTGTCGATTTCCGTGTATTGCGCCGGGGTGATGCGGGAAAACCCTTCCTCGACGAGGGCCAGCAGTTCCTCGTTCCCCTTGAGGACGGCGCGGTGAAAGGCGCCCGTGTACAGCGTGAAGGCCAGACGGAATTCCCGCTCCAGCCGATATTTGTAGAGATAATGGAGGGCGGGGGGCTTGTCCGCGCAAAAAATCCTGACCTTGCCCTCGCCGGCGGCGCGCACCAGGGTTTCGTAGTTGTCGAAGGGCACCAGGGTGTTGATGCCCTTGGAGGCCAGGACCTCCGCGCAGGCGTCCCCCTTTTTGACGCCGACCGCGAAACCGCGCAGCATTTCGAGATCCCGCAATCCCTCCAATTCCTTGTGGACGAAGACGGGCACGTCGATGGTCGCGTACGGGGGGGAGAAGCTGAATACTCTTTCCCTGTCCGCGTTCTTGAAAATCGTGTCGATGACATCGGCCTGGCCATGCGTCACGGCGTCCAGGGCGGCCTCCCAGTCGAGCCCCATCAGGGTGACGGGCACGCCCGTCTTGCCGCTCCACAACTTCCAGAAATCGACGAGGATGCCCTGGAGGTCGCCGTCCGGCGACAGGAAGGCGTAGGGCGGGTAGTTGTTGTCGAGGGCCACGGTGAGGGACTGCGGCGGAAGGCGGCGGGTGTTGTCGGCCCGGCCCGGTACGGGGGACCAGGCCAGGAGGGCGAGAACGGCGCAGGCCGCCGCCAGCAACGACAAGGGACGGGGCCAGGGCCGGCGGATTCTTTGGTCCCGGGGGGATGTCGGGTGGAAATGGCGCGCGGGGGTCATGA
>CAZNUQ010000001.1:81485-99874 GCA_964576235.1 uncultured Desulfovibrio sp. | reverse complement strand
CGGATTCTTTGGTCCCGGGGGGATGTCGGGTGGAAATGGCGCGCGGGGGTCATGAGGTGGGCGTGTGTTCCCGCATGGTTGTCTCCTTGCCGCCCCTCGCGAAACACAGAACTGTCGGGCTGGTTCCCCGGAGTTCGGGAGTGGACAACATGCTACGGCAATTCCACCATATGGGCAATGGGCCGGGCATAAAAAGAAGGAACCCCGCCGTTGCCGGACCGGTCGCGCATCCGGGGCGCGCCGGGCCCTGCCCCGCCGGGGAGAGGGCTTCGCGTGCGTTCTTGACACCGTCCATGGCCCCTCCTAGGGTGATCATACCAAGAAAAACGGTTCGTCCGAATCGGTCGGCGGGCCGGCAAGGAGGTTTGCATGCGCCATCTTTGTTGGACCCTCGGCCTGTGCGTCTGGCTGGCCGCCTCGGCGGCCCTGGCCGCGGACGCCGGACAGACGGCCCGGGCCGCGCCGGAGGACAATGCCCCGGACATCACCCCCGAGGCGGCCGGCCCGATCCGGTCCATGTGCGATTTCATCAAATCCCAGGCCGCTTTTTCGTTCTCGGCCGAGGTCGCCACGGAGCAGGTCTTCCCCAACGGCCAGACCATCCAGCTCACCCGGTACGTCGACATGTCGGTCAAGCGCCCCGACAAGCTCTACGCCAGGATCACCGGCGACGAACGCGACCGGGTCTTCGTCTACGACGGCAAGACCGTGGCCGTGGCCGATCTGGACCGGGGCGTTTACGCCATCCTGGACGCGCCGCCGACCATCGACGCCACCCTCGACATGCTGAGTTCGAAATACGGGTTCTACGCGCCCACCTCCGACATCCTCTATGCCGATCCGTGCGCGGCCATTCTCGAAAACGTGCGCACCGGCGACCATGTCGGCGAGCACATGGCCGCCGGCAGGCGCTGCGACCATCTGGCCTTCTCCCAGAAGCACGCGGACTGGCAGGTCTGGATCGACAAGGGGAAACCGCCGCTTCCGTGGAAATTCGTCCTGACCGACAAGGAGGTCATGGGCTGGCCCCAGTATTCGGTGACCTACACGAACTGGTCGTTGCGGCCGCGCCTGCCGGAGGGGCTTTTCACGTTCACGCCGGCGCGGGACGCGCGGCGGATCGATTTCGCGCCCCTGGTCTCGGGCCAGGGGGAAGCACGCTAAGGGGGCTGGCATGAAACGATCTTCCTGGCATCGACGGGCATCGCGGGTCATGGTTCTGGCCGTGGCGCTCGGTCTTGTCTTCGACGCGCAGGCCCTGCTTTCGCTTTCGGGACTGTTCGTTGCCGGGGCCGAGGCCCGGCCGGGCGGCGGGCCGCGCGGGGGCGGGCCGGGGCCCGGCGGCGGCCCTCGCATGGGCGGTCCGGGGCCGGGCGGCGGTCCGCGCATGGGCGGCGGGCCACCCCCCGGTGGGTTGCGGTTCGGCGGCGGTCCGCCGGCGGCTCCCCGACCGTCGGTCCGGCCTCCCGGGCCACGTCCCGGCGGGCCGGCCTTCGCGCCGGTTCCGGGACCCGTGCCGATCGCTGGCGGCGTGCCCCCGCGTCCGCCAGCGCCGATCCAGCCGCCGGTCCCCGGCTTCGGTCCCGGTCCGCGGCCGCCGGTCCCCGTGCCGCCGGTCCCGGTTCCGCCTCCGCCTCCTCCGGGGCCGCGTCCCTGGGGACCGCCGCCTCCGGTGCTGCCCGGACCCTGGCTGTGGACGCTTCCGGCGGCCGCCGTGGCCCTGACCGTGGCCGGCGTCACCTACTACAACGTCAATAATACCTGCTATATCGAGCAGTACCAGGGCGACAAGGTGGTGTACGTGCCCACGAAGTGTCCTCCGGGGCATTGAGCCGGCGGAAAGCGGCGGGCGCCCGACCGGGCGTCCGCCGCTTTCGTTCGTGACCCTCGCCGTCCGCCCGGGGGCATCACGCGGGGACGGGGTATTCCCCCGGCCGCCGCGTGACCGTTACCGCTTCGCCTTGCCTTGGGCGGCGACGGCGGCCACGCTCCTGGCGATGGCCTCGGGGTCGCCGAGATAGAAGTGGCGCACCGGGCGCAGGGTGTCGTCGAGTTCGTAGACCAGCGGCACGCCGGTGGGGATGTTCAGCTCGCTTATGGCCGCGTCGTCGATGGCGTCGAGGTGCTTGACCAGGGCGCGCAGGGAGTTGCCGTGGGCGGCCACGAGCAGGCGGGCGCCCTCGGCGATGGCCGGGGCCATGACCTCGTGCCAGAAGGGGAGCACCCGGGCCACGGTGTCCTCGAGGCATTCCGTCCGGGGAAGTTCCGCCTCCGAAAGGGCGGCGTAGCGGCGGTCGCGGCCGGGGAAACGGGGGTCGTCCGGGGCCAGGGCCGGGGGGCGTACCGCGTAGCCGCGGCGCCAGGCGAAAACCTGGTC
The DNA here is from genome assembly GCA_964576235.1 of uncultured Desulfovibrio sp. GTDB lineage: Bacteria > Desulfobacterota > Desulfovibrionia > Desulfovibrionales > Desulfovibrionaceae > Solidesulfovibrio. Next base: position 97,497 of record CAZNUQ010000001.1, on the reverse strand, counting down.
CTCGCCGTATTTGGCGGCGGTTTCCGCCTTGTTGAGGCCCTGCAACGCCCCGTAGTGCCGTTCGTTGAGGCGCCAGGACTTGGTGACCGGCAGCCACAGCCGGTCCATGCGGTCGAGGACGATGTCCAGGGTCTTGACGGCCCGCTTGAGCACCGAGGTCAGGCAGGCGTCGAAGTCGTATCCGCCGGCGGCCAGCAGTTGCGCGGCGGACGCGGCTTCGGCCTCGCCCTCCGGGGACAATTCCACGTCGGTCCAGCCGGTGAAGCGGTTTTCCAGGTTCCAGACGCTTTGTCCGTGCCGCAAAAGGACCAGGGTGTGCATGGGCATCCTCCTCCTTCCGACGAGGACCGGTTTATCTGGCGCCGCCTTCCCCGGGCGACGGGCACTCGAAATCGTCGCCGGTCATCATGCGCATGGCGCACAGGGCGCCGCACATGGCGCACTCCTTCTCCTTGCTGTGCCTGGCCCGGCGCCGGTTGACGATGTCCGGGTCCAGGGCGAGGGCGGTCATGGCGTCCCAGTCGAGATCGGCCCGGGCCTTGGACATGGCGTTGTTGCGGGCGACGGCCCACTCCCGTCCCAGGGCGGTCTCGGCGCTCTGGGCGGCCACGAGGCTGGCCTTGATGCCGGCCCGGACATCCTCGGGGTCGGGCAGGGTCAGGTGTTCGGCCGGGGTCAGGTAGCACAGGAAGTCCGCCCCGAAATAGGCGGCCATGGCTCCGCCGATGGCCCCGGCGATGTGGTCGTAGCCCGGGGCGCAGTCGGTGGTCAGCGGGCCGAGGACGTAGAGCGGGGCGTTGTCCGTGAGGCGCTTGATGCCCTGGATCTGGCTCTGGACGAGGTGCAGGGGGACGTGTCCCGGCCCTTCGATCATGGTCTGGACGCCGTGCCGTCTGGCCAGCGCTGCCAGCCGGCCGAGGTTGATGACTTCCTCCCACTGGGCCGCGTCGCCGGCGTCGGCCCCGCAGCCGGGGCGCAGCCCGTCGCCGAGACTGATGGTCACGTTGTGGGCCAGGCAGATGTCGAGGATGTCGTCGTAGCGCGTGAGGAAGGGGTTTTCCGCGTCGTGGCGGCGCATCCAGCGCCCCAGGATGGAGCCGCCGCGGGAGACGATGCCCGTGATGCGGCCGGACTCGGCGGCCAGGGCGGCGGCCCGGCGGGTCACCCCGCAGTGCAGGGTCATGAAGTCCACGCCGGCCGCGGCCTGCTCGGCGATCTCGGCGATGATCTCCTCCTCGGAGAAGTCGCTCGGGTCGCCGCCCCGGGCCAGATGGCGCTGGGCCACGGCGTAGAGCGGCACCGTGCCGAGGGGCAGGTCGGTTTCGGCCAGGATGGCCCGGCGGATGGCGGCCAGATCCCCGGCCGTGGACAGGTCCATGACCGTGTGGGCGCCGGCCGTCCTGCACAACCGGACCTTCTCCATTTCCATGGCCACGTCGGTGACCAGCATGGAGGTGCCGATGTTGGCGTTGACCTTGACCCTGGCCGGCTGCCCGATGACGGTCGGGACCACGCCCTTGTGGGCGGGGTTGGCCAGGACGACCATGGTGCCGGCGTTGACGGCGGCCTGGATGGCGGCGGCCGGCAGGGATTCGGCGGCGGCCAGGGCGGCGAGGTTCGCTCTCAGGATGCCGGAGAGCACGGTGTTTTTGCTGCAGATGGACATGGGTGATCCTTGAGGTGGTTGACGGATCGTCGTCACTAGCATGAACAGGGGCAAACCTCAAAGCCGCGGCGGAGGAAACGGCGGAGGCGAAGGGGGCTTGCCAACTCCGGAGAAAGGCGTTAATTGATCTCGCTTTCCCGAAAGGGATACCGAAGGAGTCAGGTAATGAAAAAGGATATCCATCCCAAGACCTACCAGGCCACGATCCGCTGCAACTGCGGATACGAAGCCCAGGCCCTGTCCACCAAGGGCGAGCTGGTGCAGGTGGAAGTCTGCTCCAACTGCCATCCGTTTTTTACCGGCAAGCAGCGTTTTCTGGATACCGCCGGCCGCATTGACCGCTTCCGGAAAAAGTACGCCAAATTCGAGCAGAAAAAGGCCTAGTGCGGCCTTTTCCCTCATCCGCCGGGCTCGGCAGGAGCCCGGCGGCAACTCCCGGGATCCGGCCATGAAACGCGCGAAGTTGCTGCTCCCCTTTCTGGCCGCCGCGCCCTCCGTGGGCGGACAGGCCGTCATGGAAGGGGTGATGATGCGCGACAGGGATCGCCTGGCCATCGCCGTGCGCAGGCCTGGCGGCGACATCCTTCTCGACGTGCGCCCCTGGTTCTCCCTGACCGCCGCCCCGTGGCTGCGAAAGCCCCTGGTGCGGGGCTTTCCCATTCTGCTCGAGACCCTGGTCAACGGCATCAAGGCCCTCAATTTCTCGGCCCAGGTGGCCGTGGAAGAGGAGGAGGAAGGCGAGATCGGCCCCTGGGCCATGGGGCTCACCCTGGCCGCCTCCATCGGTTTCGCCCTGCTGCTCTTCGTGGTGGTGCCGCACCTTTTTTCCCTCGGCATGAAGGCTGTCGGTCTTTCGGGAGGCGTGGAGGAACTGAGTTTCCACGTCTGGGACGGCCTTTTCAAGATGGCGCTTTTTTTGGGCTACATCCTGGCCATTTCCTATCTTCCCGACATCCGAAGGGTTTTTCAATACCATGGGGCGGAGCACAAGGTCATCTGGGCCTTCGAACGGGGCGCGTCGCTGTCGCCCGAGGGCGCGCGCGGCTTCTCGCGCCTGCATCCCCGCTGCGGCACCGCCTTCCTGCTCTTCGTCCTGGCCATCTCCATAGCCCTGTACGCCTTCCTCGTGCCCTGGCTTTTGACCTTTTACGCCCCCGAAACCGGCTGGGTCAGGCAGACCTACATCGTGGCCCTCAAGCTCGTGCTCATGATCCCGGTCAGTTCCCTGGCCTACGAGGTGATCAAGGTGGCCGGCAGGTTCCACGAGAACATCGTCTGCCGTCTGATCTCGGCCCCGGGGCTTTTCATGCAATTGCTCACCACCAAGGAACCCGACGACCGCCAGATCGAGGTGGCCCTGGCCGCCCTCCGCGGAGCGGTGGAACGCCAGAGCGCCTCCTGACCCCGCGCGCGTCGGGCCGGCCCTTGCCAAACCCCAGCCGGGGGACGCCGTCACGGCGTCCCGCTCCGGAGATGCCCCATGTTCGCCAAGCTCGAAAGCCTCGAACGCAAGTACGAGGAACTGGAAAAACAACTTTCCGACCCCGAGGTCATCGGAGACCAGGAACGCTACCGCAAGCTGGCCAAGGCCCACTCCGATCTGGCCGAGATGGTGGCCGCCTTCCGGGAATACCGGTCCATTTCCCAGGGCATCGAGGACAGCCAGGAACTGGTCCAGGACCCGGACCCCGAAATGCGGGAGCTGGCCCTGGCCGAGATCAAGGCCGGCAAGGAGGCCCTGGCCGAACTGGAGGCGCGTCTCAAGCTCCTGCTCCTTCCCAAGGACCCCATGGATGAGAAAAACATCCTCCTGGAGATCCGGGCCGGCACCGGCGGCGAGGAAGCGGCCCTTTTCGCCGGCGATCTCTTCCGCATGTACACCCGCTACGCCGAGGTCCGGCGCTGGAAGGTCGAGATCATGAGCGAGTCGGAGTCCGGCTCCGGCGGCTACAAGGAAGTCATCGCCTCCATTTCCGGCGACAAGGTCTACAGCCGCCTCAAGTACGAATCCGGCGCCCACCGCGTCCAGCGCGTGCCGGCCACCGAATCCCAGGGCCGCATCCATACCTCCGCCGTCACCGTCGCCATCATGCCCGAGGCCGAGGAAGTCGACGTGGCCATCGATCCCAACGACCTGCGCATCGACGTCTACCGGTCGAGCGGTCCCGGCGGCCAGAGCGTCAACACCACCGACTCGGCCGTGCGCGTCACCCACATCCCCTCCGGCCTCGTGGTCATCTGCCAGGACGAGAAGTCGCAACACAAGAACAAGGCCAAGGCCCTCAAGGTGCTGCGGGCCCGGCTGCTCCAGGCCGAACAGGAAAAGCAGCGCCTGGAACAGGAAGCCAGCCGCCGTTCCCAGGTCGGCACCGGCGACCGCTCGGAGCGTATCCGCACCTACAACTTTCCCCAGGGCCGCGTCACCGACCATCGCATCAACCTGACGCTCTATCGCCTGGAGTCCGTGCTCGAGGGCGACCTCGACGAACTCTTCGACGCCCTGATCGCCCATTACCAGGCCGAGGCCCTCAAGGCCCAGGCCGATGTCGCCTAGTTGAAGACCAGGAGCGCCGCTTCTGGGACCCCGACGGGAGGATACTCCTCCCCGGTTCTCCCCTGCGGGGGGGACCCGGGGGGCGCATTCCCTCCGGCGGGGTCCGGAGCCCCGGCTCCTTCCGGCAAGGCCCGCCATGACAGATTCGCGACATTCCCTTTCCGAACTCCACGCGCCGAGCGTGCGGGAAATCCTCCGCCGGACCGAGGAATACTTGGCCGGACGGAACGTGGACGCGCCGCGTCTTTCGGCCCAGCTCCTGCTGGCCACGGCCCTTGGCGTGGACCGTCTGGGGCTGATCCTGGCCATGGACCGGCCGCTGACGCCGCCTGAACTCGACGCCGTGCGGCCCCTGGTGGCCCGGCGCGGCCGCGGCGAACCCGTGGCCTACATCCTCGGCGAACGGGAATTCTACGGTCTCGATTTCACCGTCACCCCGGACACGCTCATCCCCAGGCCCGAAACGGAGCTGGTCATCGACCGGGCCAGGGAACTCCATGCGGCCGGCCGGCTGGCCTCCTTCGCCGACCTGGGCACCGGTTCGGGCTGCCTGGCAGTCACCCTGGCCGTCACCTTCCCCGGAGCCTCGGGTCTGGCCCTCGACGCCAGCCCCGGGGCGCTGGTCGTGGCCCGGCAAAACGCCGCGCGCCACGGTGTGGCCGGACGCCTGGAATTCGTCGAGGCCGATTTTTCGGCCTTGCCGCGGCGCCTGGGCGGTTTCGACCTCGTGGTTTCCAACCCGCCCTACGTCAGCGCCCAGGAGTATCGGGAATGCTCGCGGGAAGTGCGCGATTTCGAGCCCGAAAGCGCCCTGGTTCCGGGCGAGACCGGACTGGAGGCCGTGCCGGTGGTGGCCAGGGCGGCCTTCGCCGCCCTGGCGCCAGGGGGCTGGCTGCTGGTCGAGATCGGCTGGAAGCAGGGCGGGGCGGCGGCCGAGATCCTCGCCGGGGCGGGGTTCGTCGACGTGGCCGTGCGCCGCGATCTGGCCGGCCTGGAGCGGATGGTCGAGGGCCGCAAGCCCCCCGCGGCCGGCTCCTGAGCCGATTCCGGAAATTCCGACGGCAAAAGGGCGGCAGCCGCCCCTCGTTCCACGAGAAAACGCGGCCGTGCCCCGTGCGGGCGTTCCCGCTAGGCCGTGGTCCCTTCTTCCCCGAGCAGTTCCCGGAAGGCCGCCTCGTCGAGGGTTTCCTTGTCGAGGAGCGCCCCGGCCACGCGTTCGAGGGCCGCGCGCTTGGTGCCCAAAAGCTCCCCCACCCGGGCGTCGGACGTTTCCAGGATGTCTTTCACCTCGATGTCCAGCTGTGCCGCCGTGGCTTCCGAATACTCCCGGCCGGCCAGCCCGCCCTGGTCGGCGCCGAGGAAGACCGGCCGGTGCTGGCGCGGGTAGGTGGCCGGGCCGAGGGTTTCGCCCATGCCGTACTCGGCCACCATGGCCCGGGCGATGTCGGTGGCCCGCTGGAGGTCGTTGTGAGCCCCGGTGGAGACATCCCCGAAAACCAGCCGTTCGGCCGCCCGGCCGGCCAGCAGCACGTCGATCTTCCCGAGGAGTTCGGACTTGGTCATGAGGTAGCGGTCCTCGGTGGGGAGCTGCTGCGTCCAGCCAAGTGCCCCGATGCCGCGGGGCACGATGGAGATCTTGTGCACGGCGTCGGCGCCGGGGGTGAAGGTCGCGACGATGGCGTGGCCGGACTCGTGGTAGGCCACCACCTGCTTCTCCTTGGGGTTGATCACCCGGTTCTTCTTTTCCAGTCCGCCCATGATGCGGTCGACCGCCTCCTCCAGGTCGTCCATGCCGACCGCGTCCTTGTCCTTGCGCGCGGCGAGGAGCGCCGCCTCGTTGATGGCGTTGGCCAGGTCCGCTCCAGAAAAGCCCGGCGTCCTGCGGGCGATGACGGCGAGGTCCACGTCTTTGGCCAGCACGACCTTGCGGGCGTGCACCTGGAGGATCTGCTCGCGGCCGACCACGTCCGGGCGGTCCACCAGCACCTGCCGGTCGAAGCGGCCGGCCCGCAGGAGGGCCGGGTCGAGGGTCTCGGGGCGGTTGGTGGCGGCCATGATGATGACCCCCACGCGCGGATCGAAGCCGTCCATTTCGACGAGAAGCTGGTTGAGGGTCTGTTCCCGCTCGTCGTGGCCGCCGACGATGGCCCCGGCCCGGGACTTGCCGATGGCGTCGAGTTCGTCGATGAAGATGATGCACGGCGCCTTTTCCTTGGCCTGGGTGAAGAGTTCCCGCACCCGGGCCGCGCCGACGCCCACGAACATCTCCACGAATTCCGAGCCGGAGATGGTGAAGAAGGGCACCCGCGCCTCGCCGGCCACGGCCCGGGCGAGGAGCGTCTTGCCCGTGCCCGGCGGGCCGATCAGCAGCACGCCCTTGGGCATCTGGCCGCCCAGGCGCTGGAACCGCTCGGGGGTCTTCAGGTAGTCGATGATCTCGACCAGCTCCGCCTTGGCCTCGTCGCAGCCGGCCACGTCGGAAAAGCGCGTCTCCAGGTCCTTCTCGGCGTAGACCCGGGCCTTGTTCTTGCCGAAGGCCATCACCCCGGACCCTGGATTGAGACGCTGCATGAGCACGTACCAGATGCCGAAGAAGATGAGGATGGGGATGATCCAGGACAGGATGTCGCGCAGGAACGTGGATTCGGGCTGGGCCCGGAAGTGGACGTTGTACTTGGAGAGTTCCGACGACAGGTTCTGGTCCACCCGGCGGGTGACGAATTCCACGTCCTTTTCGGTTCCCTCCTCCTTGACCTTCATGGTGCCGGAGATGACATCGCCGGTGATGGATACCTCGGTGACGTTGCCGGCCTGCAGGTCCTTGAGGAACTCGGAATAGGGCAGATTTTTCGGTCCGTAGGTGGTGACGATGAGATTGTTGAGCAAAAAGACGCCCCAAATGGCGATCAGCACGTACCAGATGGAGAATCGATGGTGCTTTTCCATGTCCTTCACAAGTGCGCTCGATGGGAGTTAGTGGGTTGAGGGCGGATATGAAGCATATACGACGCCCGGGGCCCGATGACAACGAAAGACCGGCCGGGACGGCGGGAAAGGCTGGGCGTACGGGCGCGCCCGTGCCGGGGGAGGGAAAAATGCGACGCATCGCGCTTGTTGCGGCCTGTCTGCTGCCGCTTTGCCGGCCGGTCCCGTCAGCGGCCTACGACCGGGCCTCGGCCGTCAACATCTTCGTTCACGAGGTCCTGACCTGCGTCGCGTACCACACGCTGCGCGGCGGCGAACTCCGGCAGGCCGGCGATGGCATGGACGCCTACCGGCATTTCGTCATGGCCTCGGATCTGCTCGGCAGGGCCCGGACCATGCTTCCCGAGGCCAGGCTGCGGGAACGGCTCGACCGCATCACCGCCAGGATGACGGCCCGGATGGCCGGCGGGGAGGGCGGCGACGCGCGGACCGTCGCGGAGTACGCCGATATCTGCCGCCGGCTGGACGCCGCGCCAGAGGCCCGGCTCAAGTACTGGATGGACAAGCGGTGATCAGGGTTTCGCGCCCAGGCTTCCGGAACGCTTGACGGCGCGCAAAAGGCGCAGCCCGAGCACGATGCCGCCCAGGCAGCCGGCCGCCCCGAAAAGCGAGATGTCGAAGAGAAGCGGCGGCACCCGGTTGGCCAGCACCTGGCAGGAGCCCAGGAAAAGGGCCGCGCTCAGGATGCCGTAGACCAGCCGGTTGACCGTGGCGTCCAGGCCCTTGTGGGCCAGATGCACGTCGAGGTGGCCTTCCCTGGCCCGGCGCAGGATTTCCGCGGCGTCGCGGGGGAAGGCCTCGAGCAGTCCGTTCCAGTCCCGCCAGCTCCGTTTGAGCTTCGCGGCCAGCTCGCCGGGCGAGAAGCGGCGGGCGAGGATCTTGCCGGAATAGGGCGCGAAGGCCTCCATCAGGGAGAAGCCCGGGGTCAGCGAGCGGGCCGCCCCTTCCAGCACCACGAAAAGCTTGATCAGGTGCGCCACCGTCGGCGGCAGGAGAATGCCGTGGCGCCGCACCAGGGCGGCCACGTCGGCCAGGGCCCCGCTCAGGTCGAAGGCGCCGATGGCCTGGCTGGCGTAGTCGGCCACGAAATCCTCGACATCGGCCCGCAACGCGTCCCGGTCGAGGCCGGGGGGGATGCGGCCGAGGCGCATGACCTGCTCGGCCAGGGCGTCGGGATCGCCTTCGACCACGGCCAGCAGCGCGTCTTCCAGGGCCCGCCGGGTGCGGTCGTCGAGGCGGCCGACCATGCCGCAGTCGAGCAGCCCCAGCCGGTCGTCGGGCAGGATCAGGATGTTGCCCGGGTGCGGGTCGGCGTGGAAAAAATTGTCGCGGAAGATCATTTCCAGAAAGACGTCGGCCGCGGCCCGGGCCAGACGGTTCCGTCTCCCGGCTTCTCCCGGCGCGACGGGCGCGGCGGCGAAGTCCGCCAGGGGCAGGCCCGAAAGTTCCTCCATGGTCAGCACGCCGCGGGCGCACAGCGCCGGGAAGGTCCGGGGGAAGACCACCCTGGGGTCGCTGGCGAAATTGGCCGCGAAGTGGCGCAGGTTGCGCTCCTCGCGCACGAAGTCGAGTTCGCGCAGGATGGTGCGGCGCATCTCGGCGGCCACGGCCAGGGGCTGGTAGAGGCGCAGTTCCACGATGCCGCGTTCGGCCAGTTCCGCCAGCCCCATGAGGATGTCGAGGTCGGCCCGCACCTGTTCCTCGATGCCGGCGTGGCGCACCTTGACCACGACGGGGGTGCCGTCGGTCAGGGCCGCCCGGTGCACCTGCCCGATGGAGGCCGAGGCGATGGGGACGGCGTCGAAACGGGTGAAAAGGGTCTCGGGCGGGGTCCCCAGTTCGGTGGTGAGGGTCGCCCGCACCACCGACGGCGGATCGGGCACGGTGTCGGCGCGCAGCTTGGCCAGTTCCTCCGCCACTTCCGGGCCGACGAGGTCGGCCCGGGTGGAGAGGATCTGGCCGAGCTTGACGCAGGCGGCGCCGAGTTCGGCAAGGGCCAGCCGCAGCCGCTCCTCCCGGCGCAACGCGGCCAGGCTCGCGCCGGCGGGGCTGACCAGGACGTCCTTCAGGAACCCCGGGTCGGTCGCGGCCAGGAACTCGGCCAGGCCGTATTTGGCCAAAACGCCGGCGATTTCCTTGAACCGCCGGGCGTTTCTGGCGAAATGCGGGATCGAGGCCAGGGAAAACACGAGCCCTCCTAGTCGACGGGGCAGACCGGCTTTTCCCTGCGCCAGCGGAAGGCCTCCACGGTGTTGTGCATCAGGGTGGCGATGGTCATGGGGCCGACGCCGCCGGGCACCGGGGTGATGGCCGAGACGATGTCCTTCACGCCGTCGAAATCCACGTCGCCGCACAGCGTCCCGTCGGGAAGCCGGTTCATGCCCACGTCGACGATGACCGCGCCGGGCTTGACCATGTCCCTGGTGATGAGCCTGGCCTTGCCGATGGCCGGCACGATGAGGTCGGCCTCGCGGCACACGGCGGCCAGGTCCGGGGTGCGGGAGTGGCACACGGTGACCGTGGCGTTGCCGAAGGGCGTGGGGGCGGAGAGCAGCATGGCCATGGGCTTGCCCACGATGTTGCTGCGCCCGATGACCACGGCCCGCTTCCCGGCCGGCGAAAGCCCGTAGTATTCAAGCAGTTTCAGGACCCCGAAGGGCGTGCAGGGCTTGAGTCCCGGCAGGCCGATGGAAAGGCGGCCGACGTTTTCCGGATGGAAGCCGTCCACGTCCTTTCTGGGATCGACCAGACACAGGCAGCGGTTGGCGTCGAGACCGCGCGGCAGGGGCAGCTGGAGCAGGATGCCGTCGATGTCGTCGCTCCCGGAAAGCTCCCGGATGCACTTTTCCAGGGCGCACTGGCTGATGCCCGCGTCGAGGCGCCAGATGCGGGAGACGATGCCCACTTCCTCGCAGGCCTTCTCCTTGTAGCGGACGTAGATCTGGGAGGCCGGGTCGTCGCCGACCAGGATGACGGCCAGATGCGGGGCGCGGCCGTATTCCCGGGTCAGGGCGTCGACATCGTTTCGCGCGCGCAGGCGAAGCTCCGCCGCGACTTTCCTGCCGTCGATAAGAAGCATGGGATTTCTCTCCTTCGGGGAGCCGGACCCGGAGCGGGCCCCCCTTGCCGTCCGGGGAGGGTCGCTTGCGAACCTTCCCTCCCCGGATGCTGTGTCCGCGGGGCGGGGGGAGGGGACTATTCCTCGCCCTCCTCCTCCTCTTCCTCGATGTCGTACCACTGGCCGGCCATGATCGGACCGTAGTAGATGGCCATGTCCTCGAGCTCCTCTTCGATGCGCAGGAGCTGGTTGTACTTGGCCAGACGGTCGGAGCGGCAAAGCGAACCGGTCTTGATCTGGCCGGCGTTGACGGCCACGGCCAGGTCCGCGATGAAGCTGTCCTCGGTCTCGCCCGAGCGGTGGGACACGACGGTGGTGTAGGCGGCCTGCTTGGCCATCTCGATGGTGTCCAGGGTCTCGGTCACGGTGCCGATCTGGTTGAGCTTGATCAGGATCGAGTTGGCCACGCCCTGGTCGATGCCCTCGGCCAGGATGTCCGGGTTGGTGACGAAGATGTCGTCGCCGACGAGCTGGATGCGCTCGCCGAGGTCGACGGTCAGCCGCTTCCAGCCGTCCCAGTCGGATTCGGCCAGGCCGTCCTCGATGGAGATCAAGGGGTAGCGGTCGACGAAGTCGCCGAGGTAGCCGATCATGTCGGCGGGGCTCAGGGTGCGGTTTTCGCCGCCGAGCACGTACTTGCCGTTCTTGTAGAATTCCGAGGCGGCGGCGTCGATGGCCAGGGAGATTTCCGAGCCCGGGCGGTAGCCGGCCTCCTCGATGGCCTTGACGATGTATTTGAAGGCCTCGTCGTGGTTTTTCAGGTTGGGGGCGAAGCCTCCCTCGTCGCCGACGGCGGTCATGTGCCCGTCGGCGGCCAGGATCTTCTTCAGGGTGTGGAAGGTTTCGGCGCCCATGCGCAGGGCGTCGGCGAAGGTCCGCGCGCCCAGGGGCACGATCATGAATTCCTGGATGTCCAGGTTGTTGGGGGCGTGGGCGCCGCCGTTGAGGATGTTCATCAACGGCACGGGCAGCACCTTGGCGTTGACGCCGCCGAGGTACTGGTAAAAGGGCAGGCCGAGGAAGTTGGTGGCCGCCCGGGCCACGGCCATGGACACGCCGAGGATGGCGTTGGCGCCAAGGCGCGATTTGTTCTCGGTGCCATCGGTGTCGATCATCAGGTTGTCGATGGCCACCTGCTGCAGGGCGTCCATGCCGATGACGGCCTCGGCCAGTTCTCCCTGGACGTGCTCGACGGCCTTGCTGACACCCTTGCCGCCGTAGCGGGAGGTGTCCTGGTCGCGCAGTTCCAGGGCCTCGCGGGAGCCGGTGGAGGCTCCGGAGGGGACGGCGGCCCGTCCGGACACGCCGGATTCCAGGGTGACCTCCACCTCGACGGTGGGATTGCCGCGGGAATCAAGGATTTCCCTGGCCCAAACGGCCGCAATGGTGCTCATGACTGTCTCCTTATCGGTTGATGGCTATGGTGCGACGGGAAGCGGGCGGGCCGGTGGCGGCCCGCCGTTTACGGGACTTATCGCAATTCGGGGCAATTTATAACCCCCGGCCGGGGCCTTTCGCGGGGTGGGGCGGTTGGGCGGTCTCAGACCGTGATGTCCGGAAAGCCCTCCCCGTCGTCGTCCGGGGTCTGGCGTTTCAGATAGCGCAGGAACTTGCGGGCTTCGACGAATTCCGGATCGAGCCCCAGGGCCCGCTCCAGGGTGTTCCGGCAGGCGGCCAGATCGCCCTTTTCGAAAAGGACGCGGGCCAGATTGAAAAGAAGGCGTTCGTCGTCCGGGGCCACTTCCAGGGCCTTGCGGTAATAGACCGCCGCCGTGTCGAAGTCCTTTTGCTTGCGCAGGTGGATGCCGAAGGCGTTGATGGCCGCCTTCTGGGCGTCGCCGTTGGCGCCGGCGCCCAGGGAGGAGAGCAGGGTCAGGACCGAGGCGGCCGTGGGCGTCGCCGCCCCTCCGCCGGACAGGGCGGCCAGGAGCGTCGCGTGGAGGGCGCGTTCGGCGTCGGGCAGGGCGGCCTGGTCCAGGTTGGGCCCGACATCGCGCAACAGCCGGGAGAGGACGATGGCCGCCGGAGCCAGCCGTTCGTTGAAGACCTGGGGGGCGGGCAGGAAATGGGCCAGGAATTCCTCGGGCGTGACGCTTTTTTGCAGGGGCAGGGGCAGCCGGGAATCGTCCAGGGGGAAAAGCAGGATCCGGGCCGTGTCCAGGCGCATGGCCAGCCAGTCGATGCGCTGGGTGAACTCGCGGCCGGAGCCGCCCTTGCCCATTTTCTCCCGCTTGCGGGACTGGTAGCAGCCGAGGATTTCCGGAACCATGGCGTCCTCCGCGGAGCGGCGGTCAGCAGTGACGGAGCCAGAGTTGCCGCAGGCCTTCCAGGAGCAGCTCGGGGCGCACGTCGCGGATGACCGGGCAGATGGGGGCCAGTTTTTCGGCGAAGCCTCCCGTGGCCATGACCTGGACCTCGCCCCCCAGGTGGGCCCGCAGGCGCGCCGTCACGCCCGCCACCATGTCGGCGAACCCGAACACGAACCCCTGGTTGATGCATTCCGCCGTGGAACGGCCGATGGACAGGGCGCCGTCGCCGGGATCGAGGGCCACGTGGGGGAGTTTGGCCGTCTTGCCGACCAGGCCGGAAAGCGAGGTGGCCATCCCCGGGCAGATGAGCCCGCCGAGGAAGGCGTCGTCCTGAACGCAGTCGAAATTGGTGGCCGTGCCGAAATCGACCACGATGACCGACGGCGCGCTGGCCGCCAGCCTGCCGGCGTAGGCCGTGACCAGCCGGTCGGCGCCCACCTCGTGGGGCCGGCCGTACAGGTTCTTGAGCGGCACGGGAACATCGGTGGGGACCCAGCGCAGGCGCACCCCGAGATAGCGGGACACGGCCCGTTCCAGGACCGGGTTCAGGGGCGGCACCACGCTCGAGGCCACGGCCGCTTCCACGTCCGCCGGCCGGCAGCCGTGGAAGGACAGTCCCGTGACCACGGCCAGCCCCAGGCTGTCCGACGTGGCCGCGCGGTCCGTGGGCAGGGCGAACGAAGGCCCCAGCCCGCGCCTTTCGGCCAGACCGAACTTGATGTTGGTGTTGCCCACATCGATCAGAAGGGCTGGCATGGCGGGGTCACCGGCTGGCCGCCGCGCCCTGTCCGTTCCCGGACCCCAGGCGCGCGATGAAGGTTTCCACGGTCGGCAGGATGCGCGAAACCAGGACGTCCACGCCGGCGGCGTTGGGGTGCAGGCCGTCGGGTTGGTTCAGTTCCGCCCGGCCGGTGACGCCGTCCAGGAAAAAAGGGTAGAGCACGGCGTCGTGGGTCCGGGCCAGCTCGGGGTAGATGGCCTCGAAGGCCGCGGCGTAGTCCTCTCCGTAGTTTTTCGGCACGCGCAGGCCGCACACAAGAACCGGAATCCCGGCCTCCCGCAGGCGCGCGAGGATGGCGTCGAGATTGGCCCTGGCGGCCTCGGGCGGCAGCCCCCGCAGCACGTCGTTGGCTCCGAGTTCGACGATCACCCCGTCGGGGCCGGCGGCCACGACCCCGTCCAGGCGGGCGGCCCCGCCGGCGGTGGTGTCTCCGGAGACGCCGAAGTTGGCGATGGCGACCTGGTGCCCCCTGGCGGCGAGCGCCGCCTCGAGCTTGGCCGGAAAGGCGTCGCCGGCGGCCACGCCCCATCCGGCGGTCAGACTGTCGCCCAGAGCCGCCAGGCGCAACGTGGCGGCGAGAATCTCTTCCGGCATGAAGGCTCCAAGGATCAGCACGGTCAGGACGAGGGCGGTCGCCGCGGTTTGTCTTTTCCGGGCAACCTGATATCCTCTCCTGCCGGAAAGGGCGGAGGGCGGAGGCGAGATGGACACGGCTGGCGAATGCATGATCGCGTTATCCGATGTGCGGCTGACGTTACAAAGCCAGGCCGGCCGGGTCAACATCCTGCGCGGCGTGAATCTCTCGGTCGGGGCCGGCGAGGCGCTCGCCGTCATGGGGCCGTCCGGCGCCGGAAAAACCACGCTGCTCATGCTCCTGGCCGGCCTGGAGCGGGCGTCCTCGGGCTCGGTGCGCGTGGCCGGGCGCGACCTTTCGTCCATGGACGAGGACGCCCTGGCCGTGTTCCGCCGGGAAAACGTCGGCATCGTGTTCCAGGGTTTCCATCTCGTGCCGGTCATGACCGCCCTGGAAAACGCGGCGCTTTCCCTGGAATTCGCCGGGCGCGCCGACGCCTTCGAGCGGGCCGAGGAGGCGCTGGTCGCCGTGGGTCTCGGGGACCGGCTGGGACATTTCCCGGCCGAGCTTTCCGGCGGCGAGCAGCAGCGCGTGGCCCTGGCCCGGGCCCTGGCGCCCCGGCCCCGCCTGATCCTGGCCGACGAGCCGACGGGCAATCTCGACGGCGAAACCGGCGAACGGGTCATGGAACTTCTTTTCTCCCTGTCCCGGGGCACGACGTTGGTGCTCGTCACCCATGACGCCGGCCTGGCCGGGCGGTGCGGCCGGGTGGCGCGGCTGCGCGACGGCAGGGTGACCGGGGCCGGATGAAACGGCTTTTTTTCTCCCCTGGCGGCCGCGGCCCCCTGGAGCGGCTGGTCCGCGCGGCGCTCCTCGGCGGGGTGTTCGCCCTGGTCGTCGTGGCCTTCCAGAAGCATTTTCAGCGCGTGGCCGACGAAGCGGCCTCACGGGGCACCGTGTCCGACTCCCTGGGAGTGCTCGCCGCCCCGGACCGGGCCTGGATCCTGGCCCGGGCCGAGGAACTGCGGCGGGGCTACGGGCTGGAGCTCGCCGTGCGCCTGGGGGGGGCGCCCCGGCCGCCCGCGCCGGACGACCCCAGGACGCTCTATCTTTATTTCGACCCGGAGTGCCGGGGGAGCCTCGTGGCCGTTCCCCGGCTCGTCGCCTCGGCCCTGCCGGAAGGTCTGGCCGGCGACCTCGGCCGGGAACACCTGGACGCGGCCTGCCGCGACGGACGCCCCCGCGAGGGCGTGCTGGCGGCACTTGGACTACTTGTCGAGGCCCTGGACGAAGCGGCGGCCCGGGGCAAGGGGGAAGGATCATGACCGAAGACACGCAGACGCCGCGCCAGGCGGTGACCATCCATACGGACGGGGCCTGCCTGGGCAATCCCGGCCCCGGCGGCTACGGCGCCGTGCTGGCCTGCAACGGGGCGCGCCGGGAGATCGCCGGCGGCCGCAGTCTCACCACGAACAACCGCATGGAGCTCCTCGCCGT
The DNA here is from genome assembly GCA_964576235.1 of uncultured Desulfovibrio sp. GTDB lineage: Bacteria > Desulfobacterota > Desulfovibrionia > Desulfovibrionales > Desulfovibrionaceae > Solidesulfovibrio. The sequence continues at coordinate 82,013 of CAZNUQ010000001.1, read as the reverse complement.
CATCGAGGCCCTGTCCGCCCTGGAGCGCCCCTGCGACGTGACGCTCGTCACCGACTCGCGCTACGTCCACGACGCCATCGAGAAGCGGTGGCTGGCCTCGTGGCAGAAAAAAGGCTGGGTCAACGCCGAGAAAAAGCCGGTGAAAAACCAGGATCTGTGGCGCCGGCTCATTCCGCTGCTGGCCACGCACCGGATCCGGTTCAACTGGGTGCGCGGCCACACCGGCAATCCGGACAACGAGCGCTGCGACGTGCTGGCCAGGACCGCCGCCGGTTCGCGCGGCCTGCCGGCCGACGAGGGATATCCGGGGTAGCGGGGCGCCGGGGGGGGCGGCTTTCCGCGAGGCGGGCCGCCCGCTCCGGGCATCCCTTCCGCCGGCCTCCCGCCGCGGGGCCTCCTCCGCCGGCTATTGGCCGTCCCCGGGATCCCCGGGCGCGGAGGAGGGCGGCGGCGTCTCCCCGTCGCCGTTTTTCCTGGCGCCGGTGTCGAGCATCTCGGCGTCGGCCAGGATCATGATGAGCCGCCGGA
>CAZNUQ010000001.1:0-81385 GCA_964576235.1 uncultured Desulfovibrio sp. | reverse complement strand
CTGGCGCCGGTGTCGAGCATCTCGGCGTCGGCCAGGATCATGATGAGCCGCCGGAACATGGCCCTGTCGAGGGTTTCCTTGCGCCCTTCCATCTTGCGCAGGGCCTCGAAGGGCGGATAGGCCGGCCGCCACACGCAGGCCCGCGTCAGCGCGTCGTAGGTGTCGCACACGGACAGCGCCTTGACATACGCGGGGATGCCGCTGCCCGGCAGCCCGGCCGGGAACCCCCGGCCGTCCTCCTGTTCGTGGTGGAACAGGATGCAGTGGAGCGTTTCCGGGGGCAGGGGCAGGCCGACGCACAGGCCGACGCCCAGGGCCGGGTGGGACCGGAAGACCGTCTCCTCCTCCGGCGTCCGGCCGTCCGGCCGGCGCTCCAGCAGGCCGTCCGGCAGCCCGCTCTTGCCCATGTCGTGCAAAAGCGCCCCCGTTCCCACCCGGACGAGCAGTTCCTCGGTCATGTCCGGCCGGTCCATGAGCACGAGGGAGGTCAGCACCATCACGGCCAGGCCGTGCTGGTATTCCTGGTAGCCCTTGCTGAGGAGCCGCGTCAGGTTCCTGGCCGCGTCCTGGTCCTGGAGGAAGCCGATGGACTGGCGCACGAGCTTGCCGATCTGGTCGAAACGGGCGCGGCTTACGGAATGGGGGAGCTTTTCCTCCAGGAAGCCGCGGACCAGGGAGGAGGCGCTGGCGTGCCAGGCCTCGGTGCGCTCGGGCAGGGGGATGGAATCGTCGAGGAGGATTTCGCCCAGGATGTCGCGGAGGTAGTTTTCGAAATGCCGCGCCTCCCCCCGGTGGATGTAGGCGGTCGTCACGCCCATGGCCCGAAGCCGCCGCGACTGCTCCGGGGTGAAGGCCGCGCCCCGCGAGGCGTAAAGGACAAACCCCGGCCCCTTGCGAACATAAATCGAGAAGCGCCCCGTGCCCCATGGCCGCAGGAGGTGGGTGCTCACCGGGAGGTAGGCCTTGAGATCCCCGGAAGACGGGTTGTCCCTGGCCGGCGCCCTGTCGCTCATGGCCGGCCGGCCTCGCCGGGGGCGGCGTCGCAAAGGGGCAGGCGCATCTCCACCACGTCGTCGTCATAGTTGCGCACCACCGAGAAGCCGAGCTTCTCGGCCAGACCCTGCATGCCGCTGTTTTCCATCAGCGCCTGCCCGGTCAGCACGCGCGTGCCCCGCTCCCGGCAGTAGCGGATGATTTTTTCCATGAGAAGCCGCCCGAGGCCCTGGCCTTTCAGATCCGAACGCACGATGACCGCGAATTCGGCCGAGGAGTTGTCCGGCCTGGTCGCGGCCCGCACCACGCCGAGGGTCTCGGCCATCCCGTCCTCGCCGGGGGCGGCGGCGATGAAGGCCATTTCCCGTTCGTAGTCGATCTGGGTGAGGCGGGCCATTTCCGAATGGTCGAGTTCGCGCACCACGCCGAAGAAGCGGAAGCGCAGATCCTCGGGGGAGAGCCGCTTGAAAAAGGCGAAATGGGCCGGTTCGTCCTCGGGACGGATGGGGCGCAGCAGGATGTGCCGGCCGTCTTTGAGGACGGCGGGCTCCTCGAGTTCCCGGGGGTAGGGCCGGATGGCCAGCCGGTGGGGGTTGGGCTGGGCCTCGGGCGAGAGCCGGATGCCCGCGCCGATGACCGTGACGCCGGCCGGGTGCGCGAACACGGGGTTCAGGTCGATGGCGGCGATGCGCTCGATGTCCGCGACGCACTGGGAAACCTGGTTGAGGGTGAGGCACAGGGCGTCGAGATCCACGCCGGGGTGTCCCGTCGTCCCCCGCAGGCTGGCCGAGACCCTGGTGCGCAGGACCAGATCCCTGGCGAGGGACATGTTGAGGGGCGTGAGCGCCACGGCCTTGTCCCGGGTCACCCGGGCCGCCAGGCCTCCCTGGCCGAAGACGATATAGGGGCCGAACACGGGGTCCACCCGGGCCTTGATGGTCACTTCGTGGGCGCCGGTGCGCCGCCCCATCTCCTGGATCACGTAGCCGTCGATGCGGGCGCCCGGCTTGTGGGCGAGGGCCCGGGCCCGCGCCGCCTCGGCCGCCTCGCGCACGGCCTCGGGGCCGGTCACGTCGAGGACGATGCCGCCGACCTCGAAAGGCTGGGGGATGTCCGGGGAACTGATCTTGACGGCCACCGGGTAGCCCAGGGCGTCGGCGGCGGCCACGGCGTCGTCGATGTCCTCGGTCACGTGGGAGGCCACGGCGCGCACGCCGTAATACCCGAGCACCTCCTTGGCCTCGGGGTCGGTGAGGGCGAGCCGGCCCTCGGCGAAGGCCCGCTCCACCACGGCCCGGGCCGCCTCCGGGTCCGGGGCGTATTCCTCGGGCAGGCTGGCCGGCATCTCCATGAGGAGTTCCTGGTTCTTGCGGTGGCGCAACAGGTGCACGAAGGCCGACACGGCCTGGTCCGGCGTCTCGTAGGTGGGCACGCCGGCCTCGTTGAGGATCCTGAGAGCCTCGCCGCCGGCGGGGTCGTAGCCCATCCAGCAGGCGAGCACGGTGCGCTTGGTCTTGGCCAGTACCTCGGCCACGGCCCGGGCCGCCTCGTCGGCGGACACCCCCGGGAAGGGCACGTGGACGACCAGCACGGCGTTGACGTTCTGGGCCCGCAGCATGGCCCGCAGGGCCTCGGCGTAATCGGCGGGCTTGGCGTCGAAGCCCATGTCCACCACCCCCTGGCGCAGCCAGTTGGGGCCGAGCAGGGCCGAGAGGGCCGCGTCGGCCTCGGCGTCGAAGGGGGTGAGGGTGCCGCCGCCGTCGAGCAGGGCGTCGGCGGCCATGAGCCCGACCGAGCCGCCATTGGTCAGGATGGCCAGGTGGTCGCCGCGCAAGGGGCGCGAGCGGGCCAGGGTCTGGGCGGCGTCGAACAGGGCGTCGATGGCTCCCACCCGCAGCATGCCCGCCCGCCGGAAGGCCTCGTCGTAGACCTCGTCGCGGCCCTCGCCCGGGGGGGGCGGGAAGGCGGTCCACAGCTTGCGGCCGGGTTTGATGACCAGCACCGGCTTGTTGCGCGCGGCGGCCCGGGCCGCGCTCATGAACGACCGGGCGTCGGTGAGGGATTCGATGTAGAGCAAAATGGCGCGCGTGCCCGGATCCGAGGACATGTAGTCGAGGATGTCGCCGTACTTGAGGTCCACCCGGTCCCCGAGGGACAGGATGTGGGAGAAGCCGATGCCCTTGGTCTTGGCCCAGTCGAGGACGGCGGTGAAAAGGGAGGCGGACTGGGAGATGAAGGCGGTTCGGCCGGGCAGGGCTTCGGTCGAGGCCAGGGAGCAGTTGAGCCCGATGCCCGGAACGATCAGTCCCAGGCCGCTCGGCCCCAGGATGCGGATGCCCGACGGCGCCGCGGCCTCGAGCATGCGGGCCCGCAGTTCGCGTTTTTTTTCGCGCGGCAGCTTGGCGTACCCCGGGGGCAGGGCCACGGCGGCGCCCACGCCCCGGCGGCCGAGGTCGCGGATGCATTCCGGCACGGATTCCGGAGCGGTGGCGATGACGCCGATGTCCGGGGTCAGCGGCAGGGTGTCCACCGACTTGTAGCAAAGCACCCCGGAAATGGCGTCGAGGGCCGGATTGACCGGCATGACCGGACCCAGGAACTTGCCGCCCAGCAGGTTTTTCATGATGACCGCGCCCACGTGGGCGGGATCGGTGGACGCTCCGATGACGGCCACGGAATTGGGTCGAAACAGGGCGTCAAGACTTCGGGCGCTCAACGTCGTCGGCTCCGCATGGCGATTTAGATGGTTTGGCCGAGGATAGGTGGCTCGGCCGGTCAAGGCAAGGGATTTTGCGGTTTTCGGCGGTCCGGGCCGTGTCGCGGCGCCGGTTGCGGTTTGCCCCGGGCCGGGCTAGGCTCGAACGGCATCCGGACCCGCAAGGAGCGCGCATGGTCAGTGTCCGCAAGAGTTTGCTGCAGTTGGTCTTCTCGGGGTCGTTCATGAAGCGGTGGAACGACAAGCACCGCAGCATGGATCTGGTCGAGGTGGACAAGCAGGCCCACAAGATGATGGTGGCCTGGATGCTTTACGAACTCAACAGCGGCCACCTCCCCGCGGCCGACCGTCTGGCCCTCGGGCTGGAGATCATCGAGGGCGGGCTTTTCGAATACCTCTACCGGCTGGTCATCACCGACATCAAACCGCCGGTGTTCTACAAGATCAAGGCCAACCCCGCCCATTACGCCCAGCTCACCGACTGGGTGCTCGTCCAGCTCGAGCCCCGGGTGCGCGAGCTCGGGGAGGATTTCTGGCGCAGGCTGCGCGGCTACCTGGCCGAGGCGGCAAGCGACGCCCCGGCCCGGCGCATCCTCGACGCCGCCCACCTCTACGCCAGCGGCTGGGAATATTCCCTGATCGCCCGGGACAACCCCTGGGACGACGAACTGCTGGAGATCGAGTCCTCGTTCACCGGCGGGTTGGAGCGGTTTTCCGACCTGCGCGGGGTCTCGGATCTGGCCGGGGGGCTTTTCGCCGGCCGCAAGACCCCCCTCGGGCATTTCGGCCGGCTGCTCGGGCAGCTGCGGTTCCAGACCCGCTGGTCCCAGACCCCGCGCATCCCGGAAACCTCGGTGCTCGGGCACATGTTCCTGGTGGCGGCCTACGCCTATTTCTTCAGCCTGGCCGTGGGGGCCTGCCCGGCCAGACGGTGCAACAACTTTTTCGCGGGCCTGTTCCACGACATGCCCGAGCTGCTGACCCGGGACATCATCTCGCCGGTCAAGCAGTCGGTGGCGCAGCTTGGCAGCATGATCAAGGAATACGAGAACGCCGAACTGGCCAGACGGGTCTTCTCCGTGCTCGCGGGCGGCGGCTACGGGGGGCTGGCCGACCGGCTGGCCTATTTCCTGGGCATCGAGGTGGGGTCGGAATTCTACGAGTCCGTCCGGGACGGGGACGGGCGCATCCGGCGGGTGTCGCCCGAGGAGCTCGACGGGGTCTGCAACGACGACGCCCACGATCCCAAGGACGGCCAGCTCCTCAAGGTCTGCGACTCCCTGGCCGCCTTCATCGAGGCCTATACGGCCCTGCGAAACGGCATCACCTCGGACCAGCTCCAGCGGGCGGTATGGCGGCTGCGCACGCAATACGCCGCCACGGTGCTCTTCGGCCGCGTCCACGTGGGGGCGCTCCTGGCGGATTTCGACTGACCCCCCGGCCGCCGGGACGCGCATCCGGGGCTTCCCAAGCCCCGCCAAACAGGGTTACATTTCCGATCCATCACGTCATCGGAGAGGGACCATGCTACGCAAACGCGCCTTCGACGCCTTGCGCGCCGACGTGCTGGCCGTCGACGCGGCCGAGACCCTGGACGCCGTCGCGGTCAAGCTGGAGAAGCACCTGGAGGAGAGCCCGGACATGGACGCCGTGGTGGTGCTGCGCCGGGGCCGCTATCTGGGCATGGTCAGCCTGCGCACCCTGCTCGGGGATTTGAACGACTGCGCCTTGGACGCCAGCCTGCGCACGAGCCTCGGGGACGACGACTTCGAGGCCACCTACCGCGAAGCCTGCCGCCACTGCATGGCCCGCAAGGCCTTCGAGGCCGCCCGGCGCGACATTCCCGTCGTCTCCCCCTCCCAGCCCCTGCATCTGGTCCTCGACGTCATGATCAAGGCCGACAGCCGCTTCGCCGTGGTCCTCGAGGGCGAACGCCTGCTCGGGCTCGTGCCCCTGGGCGAGATATTCCGGGAGATGCGCCGCGAATGCGGCAGGCTCTAGCCTGGCGTCCCTGGAAAATGCGAGGGTGTTTTTCAGGAAAAAGAAAGTATTCCAACGTGTTATCCTCGAAAAAAGGAATGCTTTTTTCGAGGACGTGATGCTGGGCGCGGGCTACTTGCCGGCGGCCAGGATGCCGAGCAGGCGCTTGACCATGTCGGCCGGATAGCGCCGCCCCTCGTCGAGCAGCCGTTTTGCCGCCGCCAGCGGTTCCATGGCCGGGGCGTAAGGGCGGGTGCTGATCATGGCGCAGAAGGAATCGACCACCCCCGTGAGCAGCCCCAGTTCGGAAATGGTTCCGGCCGAGAGCTTCTGGGGATAGCCCGATCCGTCCAGGCGCTCGTGATGCTCGGACACGCACCGTTCCATTTCCTGAAACTTGATGTCCAGCCGGGCCAGCATCTCGAAGCCGGCCATGGTGTGTCCCCGGATCTTCTGCAGTTCGTCGGGGAGCAACGGCTTGGTTTTGTCCCGGACAAGCGCCGGCACCCTGGTCATGCCGAGGTCGTGCAGGAAGATGCCGAGCATGGATCTGTCGAGGAGGTTGCGGGCGTTCCTGGCTTCCCGGAACCCTTCCTGCTGGATGGCCAGGAACAGCGACAGGCCGAGGAAGCCGCAGTTGACGGCGTGGTTGGCCAGGGAGTGCGCGGTGTGCAGGCGCCGGGCCAGGGCCTTGGCCCGGTGGGCATCCTCCCACACGTACTGGGTGAGCACCAGCACGTCCTCGCGCACCTTGTCGTAGACCAGGCGCACGGGCTGGTCGAAGAAGGCCTCCATGCGCCGGGTCAGGGCGATCTGGAAGATGTCCGCGATCTCGGATTCGGTGAGGTGCTTGTCGAGGAGCACCAGATCGAGCTGGTAGCTGATGTGCTTGACGTAGACCGGATGGTCCTCGCGCGAGACGAAAATGACGCCCTGGCTGACGAGCTGGGCCAGCTCCTCGGTCTGTTCCTTGGAAAGGCGGTCCCCGACCTTGTAATAGGGCGTGATGCGGCTGACCGTTTCCAGAAAGCGGTAGATATTCAGCGGCGGACGGAACTTGCTGAAGCTGTGAAGGATGTCCGGATTGATCTGGTAGTATTCCTCTTCCAGCCCCGCCGGAACATCGACTGTCTGCCTTTCACGCATGCTTCCCTTCCCAGGGTCTGGCCTCCCCTCCCGTGCCGGGCAAGGGGGTTGGTGCGTCGAAACAGGTTTTTTCCTTAACGGGTTGTTCGACGATCTGGCAAGGCTTGCGCCGCCGCGACCGGACATTTGATCGTTTTTTTGGCCTGTTCCGTGGCGGACAGCGTGCTTTTTCCGCTAATGCGCCGAAATACCACTCCCTTTGCTGAAATGGCCTGTTTTCCCCCATGTTTCTCCCACTTTGCCCCAAAAACGGCCCTGTGGGCCCGGACTCCCTGCGCGGGAAGGTGGTTTCTTCTTGACACTCAAGGGTATTTGATGAAGAGGATGTGGGAAATGGTGGTAAGAAGTGGTGAGCTGCCATCGTGAGGGGACGTGTTCAGGGGACATTCCTTCCGCAGTCTGGACCCCAAGGGGCGCCTGATGCTGCCTCCCGAATTTCGGGAGGAGGTCTTGCGGCTCGCGCCCGACGGCCGGCTGATGCTCACCAACAACTTCGACGGCGCGGTCAGCGGCTACCCCATGCCGGAGTGGGAACTCGTGGAGGAGAGCTTTCGGGGAGGCAACAAGCTCGATCCCAGGATCCGCAACCTTGAGCGGTTTCTCATTTCCGGGGCCATGGAAGTGACCCTCGACAAGCAGGGGCGCGTCCTGGTGCCGCCGCATCTGCGGGCCTACGCCGCGTTGGATAAGGAGCTCGTGTTGGCCGGGGTGGGAACGAAGTTCGAAATCTGGAACCAGGCCAAGTTCGAGGAGCGCCGGCGGCAGGTGGAGGCGAGTTTCGACGCCGACCTGGCCGCCCTGGCCGAGACCGGGTTCACGCTCAGGCTGTAGGAGGGGGCATGGAACAGGCTCCCTGTCACATCCCGGTCCTTTTGCGGGAGGTGGTCGAAACCCTCGGCATTCGGCCGGGGATGCGAATTTTGGACGCCACGACGGGGCTTGGCGGGCATACCAGGGGGATGCTCGAAGCGGCCGGGGGAGAGGCTTGGGTGCTCGGCCTCGACAGGGACAGGGAGGCCCTGTCCGAGGCCGGGCGACGACTCGAAGCCTACGGCGACCGGGTGCGGCTGGTGCGCACCCGCTACAGCCGGTTCCCGGCGGCCCTGGCCGAGGCGGGGTGGGAGAAGGTCGACGCTGCGCTGGTGGACGCCGGAATGTCCTCGCTGCAGCTCGACGACCCGGAGCGGGGCTTCGGGTTTTTGCATGACGGTCCCCTGGATATGCGCATGGGGATCGAGGACGGCGGGGAGAGCGCCGAAGGGCTGGTGAACCGGGCGTCCTTCGCCAGGCTCCGGGAGATCGTCCGGGAGTACGGCGAGGACCCCCAGGCCGGGCGCATCGCCCGGGCCATCGTGGCCGCCAGGGAGGAGGCCCCGATCACCACCACCGGACGTCTGGCCGAGGTGGTGGCGGCGGCCTATCCGGCCAAGTGGCGGGCCACGGCCCGGCAGCATCCGGCCACCAGGACCTTTCAGGCCCTGCGCATGGCCGTCAACGAGGAGACGGGGGAGTTGGAGGAGTTCTTGCGGGCCATCCCGGACTATCTGGTCGCGGGGGGACGTGTGGCCGTCATTTCCTTTCATTCCCTCGAGGACAGGCTGGTCAAGCGGGCGTTCAGGCTCGAGGCGACCGGCTGCCTGTGCCCGCGCGAGCAGGTCGTGTGCGTGTGCGGGCACAAGCCGAGGCTTCGCATCCTGACCAAGAAGCCCGTCATGGCCGGGGAGGCTGAGGTGGCCGTCAATCCCAGGGCTCGGAGCGCCAAGCTGCGGGTGGCCGAGCGGCTGCCGGACGCCGGGGCTCCGGAGGAGGGGAGGTGAGCGTGCTGTCCAAGGAATGGGCCGTGTCCATGGCGTTTAGCATCGCCTTGCTGCTTGTCTTCGGTCTGGGGCTGGTCTGGCTCAACATCGAGCGGGTGGACATGGCCTATGAGCTCAACAGGGTGCAGCGCCAGATCGACGAACTGGAGGCGCTGACGGCCAAGCTCGAGGTGGAGCGCAACACGCTCATTACGCCGCCCCGTCTGCGGGAGATGGCCCGGCACTACACCCTCGCCCCGGCCCGTCCGGGCCAGATCCGGAGGGTTTCCCCCTCCGGCGAGATCGAGGCCTCGCCGCTTTGCGGCGCGGCTGACGAAACCCAGGTCAAGGGAGCGCCGCGCGCCACGGCGGATGCCGGCCAGACGGCCCCCAAGACCAAGACCAGGAAGAAGCCGTAAGGCGTTCAAGGGCCGGGCATGCGCGTCGCGTCAAAGGATCGCCAGCATCAAACCGTCCGGGACTGGAGCCGGGTCAAGCTCACCTGCGTGGGCGTGTTCTTCTGTCTGGCCTGGCTCGCCCTGTGGTTTCGGGCCGGCTTTCTCCAGATCGTGGCCGGTCCCGGCCTCGCCCAGCAGGCCATCCGTCAGCACCTGGCCTCGGAGGTGGACAAGGGGGCCAGGGGCGAGATCTACGACCGCGGCGGCCGTCTTCTGGCCAAGAGCGTGGAGTTCGAGGCGGTCTACGTGCGGCCGAAGGAGGTCGCCGATCAGGACAGGACTGCGTCGTTGCTGTCCAAGGTGCTGCACGTCAAGGAACAGCGGATCAAAAAGAAGCTCCAGAGCTCCTCGCCCATGGTCTATCTGTCCTGGCGCGTGGGGGACCGCGCCGCGGCCCGCATCCGCGAGGCGAACCTGCCCGGCGTCTATTTCACCAAGGAATTCGGCAGATTTTACCCGAACGGGCATCTGGCCAGCCAGGTCATGGGCTTCGTCGGCGTCGGCGACGTGGGCCTGGAAGGCCTGGAGAAGGCCTTCGACGGCCGTCTGACCGGCCGGCAGGCCAAGTACGTGGTGCAGCGCGACGCCGCCGGACGGCGGTTCTTCTTCGACTCCCAGGGGCGGGAGCTGGCCGAGATCAACGGCCACGACGTGCGCCTGACCATCGATTCCCAGATCCAGTTCTTCGCCGAGGAGGAACTGGAGAAGGCGGTCACGGCCAACAACGCCAAGGGCGGCTCGGCCATCGTGGTCCACGTGCCCACGGGCGAGATCCTGGCCATGGCCAACTATCCCTTCTTCGACCCCAACGTGGGCCGGGGCATAAGCCCCCGCATCGCCCGCAACCGCGCCGCCCTGGACGTGTTCGAACCCGGATCCACCATGAAGCCGCTGCTCGTGGCCGCCGCGCTTCAGGAGCGCACCGTGCGGCCCGACTCGAAGTTCAACTGCGAGAACGGCAAGTTCGGCCTGGCCGGCCGGGTCATCAAGGACACCCATTCCTACGGGACCCTGCCCGTCAACATGATCGTGCGCGTGTCCTCGAACATCGGCGCGGCCAAGATCGGCCTCCAGCTCGGTTCGCCCCGGTTGCACGCCTATTTCGAAAAGCTCGGTTTCGGCCGTCCCACCGGCCTGCCCATTTCCGGCGAGGGCAAGGGGCTTTTGCGTCCGCTTAAGGCCTGGTCCCCCCTGGATCTGGCCACCGCCTCCTTCGGCCAGGGCGTGGCCGTGACCCCGGTGCAGATGGCCCAGGCGTTTTTGATCCTGGCCAACGACGGCCTGTACAAGCCGCTGCGGCTCGTGGCCGACCCGGCCAACCCCGAGGCCGAACGCAAGCCCTACCGGGTTTTCGACGCCGACGTGGCCCGGTCTGTCCAGCGCATGATGCGCGAGGTGGTGCACGAGGACCACGGTACCGGCCGTTCGGCCCGCATCGAGGGCCTCGAACTCGGCGGCAAGACCGGCACGGCCCAGAAGGCGGGAGCCGGCGGCGGCTACGGCAACAAGTACCTGGGATCGTTCGTGGCCTTCGTTCCGGCCATCGGCCCCGAATACATCGTCCTGGTCATGGTTGACGAACCCGAGCCAAGCCACTACGGCGGGGTCGTCGCCGCGCCGGCGGTGCGCGACGTGACCATCCGGATGCTGTCCTACCTCGGGCGCATGCCCGAGAACGTCCAGCTGGCCAAGGGGGCCGCGGGGGCTCCCCCGGCCGCCGCGTCCGCGGGCGAGGCGCCTTCCGAACCGGTGGCCCCGTCCAAGGCGGACAGGGAGATCCTGGACATCGCCCAGTCCAAGCCCGCCGCCACGGCGTCGGTGGAAATCCACGCGGTGCCGAACCTTGCCGGCATGCCGCTGCGCAAGGCCATGGAGATTCTCGTGAGCAAGGGCATCGTGCCCAGGCTCGAAGGACAGGGGCTTGTCGTGTCCAAGCAGAGCCCCGCGCCGGGCGCGCCCTGGCCCGGCGATGGCAAAACCGAATTCGTGCTCTGGCTTTCCAGGCCGTCCTGATGGCGAGGCGAGGATGATGGCGCAATCGAACGTGGCGGGTCTGTCCGCCCTGGTTGACCGGGTTCGCGGAGGCGGGATCGATGTCGCCGGGCATTCCGGCCGGGTCGTGCCCGGCGGGGTGTTCGTGGCCGCCGCCGGCCCGGGAGGCGACGGCTCGCTTTTCATCCCCGACGCCCTGGCCCGGGGCGCGGCCTATGTCGTGGCCGCCGCGGGAACCAGACTGCCGGACGGGGCCGGCGCCGAACTCGTCGTCGTGGACGATCCCAGGGCCGCCCTGGGACGGCTCGCCGCCGCGCGCCACGGCACGGACCGCATGGCCATGCCCGTTGTGGCCGTGACCGGCACCAACGGCAAGACCACGGTGAGCTACCTCATCGAGCGCCTGGCCACCGCCGCCGGCCGCAACGTCGGCGTCCTCGGCACCGTGGCCTACCGCTGGCCGGGGGTGTCCCGCGACGCCACCCTGACCACGCCGGACTGCCTGACCATCCACGAAAGCCTTGGGGAGATGGCCAGGGCGGGCTGCGATCTGGCCATCATGGAGGCCTCCTCCCACGCCCTGGACCAGGACCGGCTGGCCGGGCTGTCCTTCGCCGCCGCCGTCTTTACCAACCTGACCCAGGACCACCTGGACTACCACAGGAACATGGAGGCCTATTTCGAGGCCAAGGCCAAACTTTTCCGCCGCTATCTGGCCGATCCGGCGGCGGCGGTGCTGAGTTTCGACGACCCCTTCGGCCTGCGGCTGGCCCGGGAATTCCCCCAGGCCCTGGCCTACGGCCTGACCGTGCCGCCTTCCGGCGTTTCCCGCCTGCTCGTGGGCGCCATCCGCCACGCCGGCCGCGACGGGCTGCGCCTCGACGCCACCTGCGGCGATGTGGCCCTCAAGGTCGCCTCGCCCATGCCCGGCCGCCACAACGCCGAGAACATCCTGGCCGCCACGGGCGCGGCCATGGTGCTCGGACTGCCCCTCGACGCCCTGGCCTCCCTGGCCGACTTTCACGGCGCGCCGGGGCGTCTGGAGCGCATCCCCAATCCGGCCGGCCTGACCGTGCTCGTGGACTACGCCCACACGCCGGACGCCCTGGAGAACGTGCTGGGCGCGGCCCGGGAGTTCACGGCCGGGAAGCTCTACGTGGTCTTCGGCTGCGGCGGCAACCGCGACCGGACCAAGCGCCCCCGCATGGCGGCGGCCGTGGCCCGGCACGCCGACGTGGCCGTGCTGACCTCGGACAATCCGCGCCACGAGGATCCGCTGGCCATCATGGACGACGCCAAGCCCGGACTCAAGGGCGCCCACCGGGTCATCCTCGAACCGGACCGCCGGCGGGCCATCGAACTGGCCCTTGCCGAAATGCGGCCCGAGGACGTGTTGGTCGTCGCGGGCAAGGGGCACGAAACCTATCAGCAGATCGGCGACGTGAAGCACCCGTTTTCCGACGCCGCCGTGGTCAGGGAGCTCACCGGATGCGCATGACCCTCTCGGAGATCCTTGCGGCCACCGGGGCTGTCGGCGATGTGGGCGAGCGGGGCAATCCCGTCATCGAGACCGTCCGCATCGACAGCCGGGCCATCGTCCCCGGATGTCTGTTCGTATGCGTGCCCGGAGCGCGCCTGGACGGCCACAATTTCGCCGCCGAGGCCGTGTCCAAGGGCGCGGCCGCCATTTTGGCCGACCGTCCCCTGGCCGGGCTGCCCGAGGGAACGCCGGTCCTTTTGGTGCGGGACACCGTGGCGGCCCTCGGCCGGATGGCCCGGGCCTGGCGCGAGCGGTGCGGGGCCAGGCTGGTCGCCGTCTCCGGATCGGCCGGCAAGACCACGGTCAAGGAACTGACCGCCACCATCCTCGGCCGGGTGGGGCCGACCGCGAAGAACTACAAGAATTTCAACAATAGGATCGGGCTGCCCCTGTCCATGCTGGAAGCCGGGGCGGACGCCGCCTTCTGGGTCATGGAACTCGGGGTTTCCGCCCCGGGCGAGATGGAGCCCCTGGCCTCCATCGCCGAGCCCGACGTGGCCGTCATCCACAACGTCGGCCCGGCCCACCTGGAGGCGCTTGGCGACGTGGCCGGCGTGGCCGCCGAGAAGACGCGGCTTTTCGGGGCCCTGCGCCCCGGCGGCATCGCCCTGGCCTCCATGGATTACCCGGAATTGTGGGACGCGGCCCGGGCCGCCTGTCCCGGGGTGCTGGGCATGTCCACCACGGGGCGCGGCGCGCCCTACCGGGCCAAGTACCTGGGGGCCCTCTCCGAGGGGCGCGGCCGGTTCTTCCTGAAACTCGACGCGCTGGAACTGGAGGTCGCCACGCCGCTGACGGGCGGGCACTTCGCGGAGAACGTCCTGGCCGCGGCCGCGGCCGCCCACGTCCTCGGCGCCGGCGAGAGCCACATCGCCGCCGGCCTGGAGACCGCCGTCATGCCCGAGCAGCGGTTTTTCTGCCGCCGCCACGGCTGCTACACCATCATCGACGACACCTACAACGCCAACCCCCTGTCCATGCGCCGGGCCGTCGCCGCGGCCGCCGAGGCGGCCAAGGGAGCCCCCCTCGTCCTGGTCCTCGGCGAAATGCGCGAGATGGGCGCCCATGCCGCCGCCGAACACGGCACGCTTGGCGAACTGGCCGCGGCCAGCGGCGCCCGGGCCGTGTTCTACCACGGCGCCCACGCCGACGCCGTGGGCGCGGGACTGGCCCGCCGCGGCTACGCCGGCGTCTTCGCCGTGGTGGACACGCCCGCCGCCTTCATCGAAACCCTCGCCGCCACCGGGCTTTCCGGCGGCGTCTATCTGTTCAAGGGATCGCGTTCCATGCGTATGGAAGAATATCTGGCCGCCTTCACCCAGAGCATCCAACAGGACGTCAAGGCATGATCTATTATCTCCTGGTGCCGCTCGCGGCCCATTTGAGCGCCTTGAACGTCTTCCGCTACATCACGTTCCGCTCCATCGCGGCGCTGCTGACCGCCCTGGTCCTTTCCATCGTCTTCGGACCGCGCGTGATCCGGGCGCTGACCCGCCTCAAGTACGGCCAGTACATCCACGAGGACGTGGAGGCGCACCGCCGCAAGGCCGGAACGCCGACCATGGGCGGCCTCCTCATCGGCTTTTGCATCATCGTCAGCGTGCTGTTGTGGGGCGATCTGGCCAACGAATACGTCTGGATGACCATCTTCGTCTTCCTCGGCTTCGGGGTGCTCGGGTTCATCGACGACCACGCCAAGGTGGTCAAGAAGCAGAACCGGGGGCTTTCGGCCAAGGGCAAGCTCGTCGGGCAGCTGCTCGTCTCCGGCGTGGCCGCCGCCCTGCTGCTGTCCGATCCCGAATACTCCACCCGGCTGGCCGTGCCCTTTTTCAAACACGCCAACCCCGACCTCGGCTGGATGTATTTTCCCTTCGCCATGCTGGTCATGGTGGCGGCCAGCAACGCCGTCAACCTCACCGACGGCCTGGACGGCCTGGCCATCGGGCCGATGATCGTCAACGCCGCCATGTTCTCGCTTTTCATCTACGTGGCCGGGCACGCCCACATGGCCCGCTACCTCCAGGTGATGCCGGTGTCGGGCGTGGGCGAGGTGACGGTCTTTTGCGGGGCCATGGTGGGGGCCGGCCTCGGGTTCCTGTGGTTCAACGCCTATCCGGCCCAGATCTTCATGGGCGACGTGGGCTCCCTGTCACTGGGCGGGGCGCTGGGGTTTCTGGCGGTCCTTTGCAAGCAGGAACTGCTGCTCATCGTCGTCGGCGGGCTGTACGTGGCCGAGACCGTCTCGGTCATCCTCCAGGTGGGCTACTTCAAGATGACCGGCGGCAAGCGGATTTTCCGCATGGCGCCGCTGCACCACCATTTCGAGCTCATGGGCGTGCCGGAGTCGAAGATCATCATCCGGTTCTGGATCCTGTCCATCCTTTTGGCCCTGGTGGGACTGTCCACCCTCAAACTGCGGTAGGCGACCCATGCGCGAGATGCTGCATTCCGATCAACTGCGCGGCCATCTGGCCGTGGTCGTGGGCGCCGGCTCCTCGGGCCGTTCGGCGGCCAGGCTGCTCTGCCGCCTGGGCGCTTCCGTGCGTTTTCTGGAGAAAAATCCCAAGGCCGTCCCGGACGACTTTCGCGGGGAGGCGGCCGCCGCCGGATACGACCTGCGCGTCGGGGCGCACGGGCCGGCCGATTTCGCCGGCGCGGACATGGTCGTGCTCTCCCCGGGCATCCGGGCCGCCAACATGGCCGCCTGTCTGGCCGCCTGTCCTGCCGCCCAGGTTCTCTCCGAGCTGGAGCTGGCCTCGTGGTTCGTCGCCGAACCCATGGTGGCGGTTACCGGCTCCAACGGCAAGACCACCACGGTCATGCTGGTCAGCCACCTCCTCGAGGCCGCCGGCCGCAGGGTCTTCACCGGCGGCAACATCGGCACGCCGCTTTCCGAATACGTCCTGGGTGACGAACGGGCCGACGTGGTGGTGCTCGAGGTGTCGAGCTTCCAGCTCCAGCTGGTCAAGACCTTCCGCCCCCGCGTCGCCGTGCTGCTCAACTTTTCGCCCAACCACCTGGACTGGCACGCGGACCTGGAGGAATACCTCTCGGCCAAGCTCAACATCTTCGCCGCCCAGCGCCCGGAGGACGTGGCCATCCTGCCCGAGGACATGCGGGAGGAGCTGGCCGGCCGCCCCTTCACCCGGGCCGGCGTCACCTGGTTTTCCCCCACCGCGCGCTTTTCCTGTCCGCGGCTCGCCGGCGTCCACAACCGGCAGAACATGGAAGCCGCCTATCTCGCCTGCCGGCCCTTCGGCCTGACCGAGGAGCTGGCCGCGGCCGCCTTCGAGAGCTTCGTCCCCGCCCCGCACCGCCTGCAGATCATCGGCGAGAAGCGGGGGGTGCTTTTCGTGGACGACTCCAAGGCCACCACGGTCGCGGCCATGGAGGCGGCGATCAGAAGCTTCGACCGGCCGGTCCGGCTCCTGGCCGGCGGCGTGTTCAAGGGCGGCGATTTGGCGGCCCTCGTGCCGCTTTTGCGGGAGAAGGTGGCGGCCGTGGGGCTGTTCGGCGCCAACCGCGAGGTCTTCGAGGCGGCCTGGACGGGACAGGTGCCGCTTTTTTACGCGCCGACCCAGAAGGAGGCCGTCACGCGCCTTTTCGAGGAGGCCCGTCCCGGCGACGCCATCCTGCTTTCGCCCGGCACGGCCAGCTTCGACCTTTACGACGGCTACAAGGCCCGGGGACGTGATTTCCAGGCCATCTTCGCCGGCCTTCCGGCGGACGACCCGGGGAAGGGCGCATGAGCAGGATCACCGTTCCCACCGCCGACAGGAAGACCCTCGGTCCCTTCGACCTGTGGCTCCTCGGCGCGGCGTTGCTCCTGGCCGGCCTGGGGCTGGTCATGGTTTTTTCGTCGAGCGGCGTCATGGCCGAGCGGCTCAACGGCAACCGCTACTACTTCTTCCAGCGCCAGGGGATCTTCGCGCTCATAAGCGTCACCCTCATGGGCATCTGCGCCTGGATGCCGCGCCGGCTCCTGCACGGTCCGGTCTACATCTGGCTTTTCGCGATCATCGGGCTTTTGGTGCTCACCCTCGTGCCGCCGTTCTCGGTCAAGGCCGGCGGCGCCCGGCGCTGGATGCATTTCGGCCCGGCCACGCTCCAGCCCATGGAACTGGCCAAGGTGGTCCTGGTCATGTATCTGGCCTACTTTTTCAGCCAGAAGCAAAAGCTCGTCCGCTCCTTTTCCGTGGGGTTCATCCCGCCGGTCATGGTGACGGGGTTTCTTGGCCTGATCCTGCTGCTCCAGCCGGATTTCGGCGGCGCGGTCTTCCTCGGCATGCTCTTTTTCTTCATGAGCCTGGTCGGGGGCACCCGGCTCACCTATCTCGCCGTCTCCATGATGTTCGGCATCGGCGCCATGGGGCTTCTGATCGCCTCGTCTCCCTACCGGTTCAAACGCTGGTTCGCCTTTCTCGACCCCTTCAAGGATCCGCAGAACGTCGGCTACCAGCTCGTGCAGTCCTTCTACGCCTTCGGATCGGGCGGGATCGCCGGGGCGGGTTTCGGAGCCGGCAAACAGAAGCTGTTCTATCTGCCCGAGGCCCACAACGACTTCATCATGGCCGTTTTGGGCGAGGAACTGGGCTTTATCGGCGTCTCCCTGGTGTTCGTGTGCATCGGCATCCTGCTGTGGCGTTCGTTTCGGGTGGCGCTCGCCCAGGACGACCTGCGCGACCGGTTCACGGCCTACGGCATGGCCCTGGTCCTCGGCCTCGGCTTCCTTCTCAATCTGGCGGTGGTGCTCGGCTGCGTGCCGCCCAAGGGCGTGGCCATGCCCTTCCTGAGCTATGGCGGCTCCAACCTGCTGTCGTGCTTCCTGTGCGTCGGCATCCTGCTCAACCTTTCCCGGAGCGCCCGGACATGACGCGCATCATTTTGACCACGGGCGGCACGGGCGGCCACATCTTTCCGGCCTTGGCCGTGGCCGAGGCCTTGCGGCGCCGGCGGCCCGACGCGAATCTGCTTTTCGTCGGCGGTTCCGGCCCGGAGGGGGAACTGGCCACCAGGGCCGGGCTTTCCTTCGTGGGCCTTCCGGCCCGGGGGATTTTCGGACGGGGGCTTCGCGCCCTGGCCGCCCCGGTCTGGATGGCCCGGGCCTTCGGCATGGCCGTGCGGCTGGTGCGCGATTTCGCCCCGAACGCGGTGGTCGGTTTCGGCGGGTACGCCGGGTTCATCCCGGTGGCCACGGCCCGGCTCATGGGCGTGGCCACGGCCATTCACGAGCAAAACAGCGTCCCCGGCGTCACCAACAGGGTCCTGGGGCGGTTGGTGGACCGGGTGTTCGTCACCTACCCCGACGAAGGCCGGGCCTTTCCCCCGGAGCGGACCGTGCGGCTCGGCAATCCCATCCGGGGCGGCATCGCCGCCGCCACCGGCCCCCGTCCCCTGGGCACCCGGCACCTGCTCGTCCTGGGAGGCAGCCAGGGCGCCAGGGCCGTGAACGACGCCGTGTGCGACAGCCTGCCCCGGCTGCTCGGCGCGGGAGTCAAGGTGCGCCTCCAGGCCGGGCGGGCCGACTTCGACCGGGTGAGCGCCCGGGCGGCCGGGTTGCTGGCCGGCCGGCCCCATGCCGGAGGCGAGCCGGAACTGGTCATCGAGAATTTCATCGACGACATGGCCGGGGCCTACGCCTGGGCCGACCTGGTCCTGGCCCGGGCCGGGGCCACGACCCTGGCCGAGGTGACGGCTGCGGGAAAACCGTCCTTCCTGATTCCCTTCCCCTTCGCCACCCACGACCACCAGTCGGTCAACGCCGCCTTCCTGGCCGACGCCGGCGCGGCCGAGGTCGTTGCCCAGAAGGATCTGGCCGGTATGGATCTGGCCGGGGCCCTGATCGGACTTCTGGCCGACCCAGGCCGTCTGGCCCGCATGGGCGAGGCGGCCGCCAAAGCGGCCCTGCCGGACGCCGCGGACCGTATCGCCGAGGCCGTGCTCGAACTCGCCGCGCACAAGGGAGGCGCCAGATGACCATGCATGCTAACGCGACGAACGCCTCGTGCGTCATGCGCTCCAAAGTCAGCAAGATTCATATGATCGGCATCGGCGGCTCGGGCATGAGCGGTATCGCCGAGGTGCTCATCAACCTCGGCTACGAGGTGTCCGGCTCGGATCTGGCCATGAGCCAGACCGTGCGGCGTCTGGGGGGTCTCGGCGCGGCCATCTCCATCGGCCATGGCCGGGAGAATCTCGGCGACGCCGACGTGGTGGTGAAATCCACCGCCGTGACCGCCGACAACCCCGAGGTGGTGGCCGCGCGCGAACGCGGCATCCCGGTCATCCCCCGGGCCGAGATGCTGGCCGAGCTCATGCGCCTGCGCACCGGCATCGCCGTGGCCGGCACCCACGGCAAGACGACCACCACCTCGCTTCTGGCCACCATCTTCACCGAGGCCGGCTACGATCCCACGGTCATCATCGGCGGCCGCCTCAACGCCTACGGCGCCGGCGCGCGCCTGGGACAGGGCCAATACCTGATCGCCGAGGCCGACGAGTCCGACGGCTCGTTTTTGTGCCTGTCGCCCATCGTCTCGGTGGTCACCAACGTCGACGCCGACCACCTGGACCATTATCCCGACCTCGCGGCCATCGACGACGCCTTCGTGGCCTTTTTGAACGGCATCCCCTTTTACGGCAAGAACGTGGTCTGTCTGGACGATCCCGGCGTGGCCAGGATCCTGCCCCGCATCAACCGCCCCGTCCTCACCTACGGTTTCGGCGAGAAGGCCCGGCTGCGCGGCGTCATCCTCGAAACCGGGGCGAAAAGCCGTTTCGAGGTGTTCCTCGACGGCGACTCCCTGGGCGAGATGCGCCTTAACCATCCCGGGCGCCACAACGTCCAGAACGCCCTCGGGGCCATCGGCGCCTCCCTCGAGTGCGGCATCGGCCTGCCGGTCATCGCCGAGGCCCTGGCCAAGTTCGGCGGGGTGGGACGCCGGTTCGAAATCAAGGGGGAGCGCGACGGCGTGCTCGTGGTCGACGACTACGGCCATCATCCGGCCGAGATCCGGGCCACGCTGGCCACGGCCCGCTCGGTCTATCCCGGCCGCCGGCTGGTGGTGACCTTCCAGCCCCACCGGTTCTCGCGCACCAAGATGCTTTTCGGCGAGTTCTGCACCTGCTTCGCGGAGGTGGACCAGCTTCTTCTCACGGAAATCTATCCGGCCTCGGAAGCGCCCATTCCCGGAGTCAGCGGCGAGAGCCTGGCCCAGGGCATCCGGCAGGTGAGCCGCACGGAAGTGACCTATTATCCGAATTTCGCGGCCATGGAGGCGGCCTTGCCGGGTGTCCTGCGTCCCGGCGACGTGCTGCTCACCCTCGGGGCGGGCAGCATCTGGCAGGTGGGCGTCCATTACCTGGAGGCCGGGCATGGCTCTTGAACCGCGTCCCGGGCCGGAGCTCGCGTCCCGCACCACCTTGCGCCTGGGCGGCCGGACCCTGGCCGAGCTCGTGCTCGAGCGGGCGGAGGACGCCGCCGGCCTGGACGACGCCCTGGCGCGCCTGGGCGGCCGGCCCCTGGCCCTCGGCGGCGGGAGCAACCTCCTGGCCAGGGCCGGCGAACTGCCGCTGGTGCTCGTTTCGCCGCGCCTGCGGGGCGAGCCGGAAGTGCTCCGCGAGCGGTCCGGGGGGAAAATCCGGGTCAGGGTCGGCGCCGGGGTCAAGCTTTCGCGATTTCTGGCCTGGCTGGCCACCCAGGGGCTCGACGCCCTGGCCGGGCTGGTGGGCGTGCCCGGGACCGTGGGCGGGG
The DNA here is from genome assembly GCA_964576235.1 of uncultured Desulfovibrio sp. Lineage (GTDB taxonomy): Bacteria > Desulfobacterota > Desulfovibrionia > Desulfovibrionales > Desulfovibrionaceae > Solidesulfovibrio. The sequence goes on along the minus strand of CAZNUQ010000001.1, from coordinate 61,011 downwards.
CCGTGGCCGGCAATGCCGGCTCCTACGGCTGCGAGACGGCCGGTCCCCTGGCGCGGGTTCTGGTCTGGACGCCCGGGGCGGGCGTCGCCTGGATCGGTCGTGAGGGGTTCGAGGCGGGCTACCGGCATTTCGCCCTCCGCGGCGTTCCGGGCTTTTTCCTGGTGCTGGCCGCGGAATTCGATTGCGAGGCGGCCGAGCCCATCGAGATCCGCCGGGGCATGATCGCCAACCTGCGGCGCAAGCGGGCCACCCAGCCGATCACGGCGGCTTCGGCCGGGTGCGTGTTCAAGAATCCCCCGGGGGAATCGGCCGGAAGGCTCCTCGATGCGGCCGGATTCCGGGGCAGGCGGATCGGCAACATGGCGTTTTCCCATGTTCACGCCAACTTTCTGGTCAATTGCGGAGGGGGGACGAGCGACGAGGCCTTCGCGTGCATCGAGGCGGCGCGAGAGGCGGTGCGCGGGCGAACCGGACACCAACTGGAACTCGAAGTGAGGGTCGTGCCATGAACATCAGGGCAGGGGCTCTAACGGGGCTTGGCGTCATGTCGACGAGGAAAAAGCGCAACAACTATGGGAGAGGGAGCGCCCCGCGCGTGACGGTCAAAAGCCGCATCGTCACCTCGCGCGGCAACCGCAACCGCAACTCCCGGGGGGGCTCGTCCCTCGCCATGCCCGCGGTCAGCCTCGGCGGGGTGGGACGCGTGTTCGCCCGCGCCGTGTCCATGGCCTTCATGGCCTCCCTGGTGCTGGCGGTCAGCGTGGGGCTCCTGGCCGGATACCGCTGGCTGACCACGGTGAACTATTTCGCCCTGCAGGAGGCGGCCATCACCGGCTGTTCCCGCCTGTCCGAGGAGCATGTCCGGGCCCTGGCGGGCCTGAGCCCCGGCGTCAACGTGCTGTCCTTGTCCATGGACAAGATGCGGGCCGACCTCGCCCGCGAGCCGTGGGTGGACTCGGTGGCGGTCAAAAGGATCCTGCCCGGCACCATCGTGGTGGAGGTGCGGGAAAAATCCCCCTCCTATCTTGTGCAGTACCAGGGAACCCTCTATTACGCCGACGAGGCCGGCCGCATCATCGACAAGGTGGAGCCGGGACAGTTCGTTTCCCTGCCCCAGATCGAGGTCGAGGCCGGCATGGAGAAGCACCTGCCGTTGTTGGCCGAACTGCGGCGGGCCATGGCCGAACACCGGGTGCCCTTCGACCTCGGCCAGATCGCCTGGCTGCGCCTGAGCTGGGGCAGGGGGCTCGAAATCCGCCTCATGGACGGCGACATCCTGTTGTGCCTGGGATCGCAGCAGTGGCAGAGGAACCTCGCCCGGATGAATTTGGTCTGGACGGATTTGCGCAAGCGGGGGGAGCTTGGCAATGTGGCGCTGATAACCGCCGAGGGAGACAAGGTCTGGGTGGAAAAGCGCGGCAATTCGGGGGATGCGCCGCAAGGCTAGGGGACGCGGGGAAGGCAACGTTGGCGTCACGGTTGGGATTGCTCGTTTTTTTTAATGAAATCCAGGCACGGTTAACATAAAAACGCCTGGGCGGGCGTGAGCGCCACGCGAGGAAACGTTCAGGGAGCGGATTATGGCCAGGTCGGAACTAATAGTCGGGCTCGATATAGGCACCACCAAGATTTGCGTGGTGGTTGGAGAACTTTCGCCGGAAGGCGTGGACGTGGTCGGCATCGGCACCAGCCCCTCCACGGGGTTGCGAAAGGGTGTCGTCGTCAACATCGAGCAGACGGTCCAGTCCATCAAGAAGGCCCTTGAAGAGGCCGAACTCATGGCCGGCTGCGAGATCCGCTCGGTCTACGCGGGCATCGCCGGCAGCCACATCAAGGGGTTCAACAGCCACGGGGTCATCGCCGTCAAGGGCGGCGAGGTCGGCCCCCGGGACATCGAGCGGGTCATCGACGCGGCCAAGGCCGTGGCCATCCCCCTCGACCGGGAGGTCATCCACATCCTGCCCCAGGAATACATCGTGGACGACCAGCGCGGCATCGCCGACCCGCTGGGCATGGCCGGCGTGCGCCTGGAAGTGCGCGTGCACATCGTGACCGGCGCCGTCACCAGCGCCCAGAACATCATCCGCTCCTGCCACCGTGCCGGCCTCGATGTCTCGGACATCGTGCTCGAATCCCTGGCCTCGTCCAAGGCCGTGCTCACGGGCGAGGAACGCGAGATCGGCGTGGCCCTGGTGGATCTCGGCGGCGGCACCACGGATCTGGCCATCTTCGCCAACGATTCCATCAAGCACACCGCCGTGCTGGCCCTTGGCGGCACGAACCTGACCAACGACATCGCGTTTGGCCTGCGCACGCCCATGGCCTCGGCCGAGAAGATCAAGATCAAGTACGGGTGCGCCCTGGCCGAGATGGTGCCCAAGGACGATGTCATCGAGGTCATGAGCGTCGGCGGGCGGGAGGCGCGCCGGCTTTCCCGCCAGGTGCTGGCCGAGATCTGCGAGCCCCGCGTCGAGGAGATGCTGGCCCTGGTGGACCAGGAACTCATCCGCTCGGGCATGAAGAACCAGATCGGCGCGGGCGTCGTCCTGACCGGCGGCACGGCGCTGATCGAGGGCATCCAGGAGCTCGGCGAACAGATTTTCAACCTGCCCACGCGTATCGGCTATCCCGACAAGGTCGGGGGGCTCAAGGACGTGGTCAACAGCCCGATGTACGCCACGGCGGTCGGTCTTTTGATGTTCGGAGCGGAAAAGGAGGGCGTCGAGCAGCGCTTCCGCATCCGCGACGAAAATGTTTTCAACCGCATTCTGGGGAGGATGCGGAAGTGGTTCGTGGATGTGAAGTAGTCCGCGAGTGGATCGTGTGTTTTTTGGGGGATAACCAGGGAGATCGTTAGGGGGAACATGGTATGGAATACCTGGAACTTGAACAGGGATCGAACGCTCGCATCAAGGTGGTGGGCTGCGGCGGCGGCGGCGGAAACGCCGTGGAGAACATGATCTGCTCGGCCATGTCCGGCGTGACGTTCATCACCGCCAACACCGACATGCAGGCCCTGCAGAAATCGCAGGCCGAATACCGCATCCAGCTCGGCGAAAAGCTGACCAAGGGCCTTGGCGCCGGCGCCAATCCCGATGTCGGCCGCGACGCCGCCCGGGAGAGCATCGACGCCATCCGCCAGGCCATAGGCGATTGCGACATGGTCTTCGTCACCGCCGGCATGGGCGGCGGCACCGGCACCGGCGCCGCCCCGGTGATCGCCCAGGTGGCCAAGGAGGCCGGCGCCCTCACCGTCGCCGTCGTCACCAAGCCGTTTTATTTCGAAGGCAAGAAACGCCTGCTCCAGGCCGACAAGGGCGTGCAGGCCCTGCGGGATGTGGTGGATTCCATCATCACCATCCCCAACGACCGTCTGCTGTCCCTGGCCTCCAAGAAGGCCACCTTCCTGGAGATGCTCAAAAAGGCCGATGAAATTCTCTATTACGCGGTCAAGGGCATTTCCGACCTCATCATGGTTCCGGGGCTGATCAACCTCGACTTCGCCGACGTGAAGGCCGTCATGAGCGAGATGGGACTGGCCATGATGGGCTTCGGCACGGCGCGCGGCGAATCCCGCGCCCGCGAGGCGGCCCTCAAGGCCATCACCAGCCCGCTGCTCGAGGACGTCACCATCGACGGCGCCCGCGGCGTGCTCATGAACATCACCTGCGGTCCGGACCTCACCATCGAGGAGGTCGACGAGGCCGCCTCCACCATCACCGAGGCCGTCCACGAGGACGCCAAGGTCTTTTTCGGCACGGTCTTCGATCCCGACGCCACGGACGAGATGCGCATCACGGTCATCGCCACCGGCATCGAATCGGCCATGCAGCGCGACGCGGCCCCGCAGCAAAAGCGCGAGGAGCAGCGCCCCGTGGAAGTCATCACCACCCTGGCCCGCCAGAAGCCGACGCCGACGCCCTCCGGCCCGGGCGGCGGGGGCGGTATGCAAAGCCCGCGCAGCATGCGTGTGCTGAGCAACCAGGGCAACGACTACAACATTCCGACCTATATTCGCAAAGGCGGCAAGAAGGGCGGGCCCGAGGCGGCGCTCTCCCAGCCCCAGGCCCCCATGAAGACCCCCCCCGCTGGCGAGGAGGAATTCATCTTCGACGAGGAGGAATTCGAAATCCCCTCGTTCATCCGCATGCAGGCCGACTAGAAAACCGGCCGGGGGCGTCCCGCCGGGCGTCCCCGCCGGGGGCCATTCCCCCGGCCCCCGGAAGGGGAACGGGGTGGGAGACGTGTTGCGCGACAAGAAACGGGCGCGGGTGTATTTCGGTCTGGACCGGCCGGCGCCCCGGGAGTTCGGGGGCCGGTTGCCCGTGGCCCTGGCCGTGCCGGGGGATGCCGGCGTGGCCCTGTCGGCCCTCGGCTGGCAGGCCGTGTGGCGGATCCTGGACGATGATCCGGCCCTGGCCGTGGAACGGGTCTTCTGCCGGGGGGACGGGCCGCCCCGGACAGAGGATTCCGGCCGTCTCCTGACCGATTTCCCGGTCGTCGCCTTCTCGCTGTGCTACGAGGAGGACTACCTGCCCGTGGTCGCCGCCCTGCGCGACGCCGACATCCCCCTGGAAGCCCGCCGGCGGCCCGATTTCCCGATCATTGTCGGGGGCGGGCCGCTGGCCTTTCTCAATCCCGCGCCCATCCTGCCGGCCATGGACCTGCTTTTCGTCGGCGAGGCCGAGGCCGGGCTCGCCGACGTTTTCGCCGTCCTGCGCCAGCGGGCCCTCGAGGGCGCGGACAAGGCCGCCTGCCTCGCGGCCGTGGCCCGGATGCCGGGCGTCTGGGTCCCCGGCCTGACCCCCACGCCGGTCCGGCGGGCGAGGGCCGTCGGTCCGGCTGGCGTGCCACTGCTTTCCGAGCCGGCCCATTCCTGCTTCGTTTCCGGCCACGCGGAATTCCGCGACATGTTCCTGGTCGAGGTCAACCGGGGCTGCCCCCACGGCTGCCGCTTCTGCGCCGCCGGCTACGTCTACAGGCCGCCGAGGCAGGCCGGGCTGGAGGCGCTCAAGGCCCTGATCGAGGACGTCGCGCCGCGCAAGGTCGGGCTCGTCGGCACGGCGCTCACCGACTGGCCCGACCTGATTCCCTTGCTCGCCTGGCTGCGCGGGCGGGGCACGAAATTTTCCCTGTCCTCGGTGCGCGCCGACGGCATCACGCCGGAGTTGCTGACCATCCTCCGGGCGGCCGGACTGCGCACCCTGACCCTCGCCCTGGAGGCCCCGGGCGAACGGCTGCGCCGGGCGGCCAACAAACAGCTTTCCGTGGAGGCGCTCCTGCGGGCCGTGGCGCTGGCCGGCAAGCACGGCGTCAACCATCTGAAATTCTATCTGATCGTCGGATGGCCCGGCGAGACGGCCGCTGATTTCGACGAACTGGCCCCGCTTCTGGCCCAAATCGCCGAGGCGGCCCACATCGGCCAGGGCAAGCGGGGCGTGGCCCACGCCACGCTCTCGGTCAACCCGCTCGTCCCCAAGCCGGCGACCCCCATGCAGTGGGCGCCCATGGCCTCCGAGGCGGTCATCGAGGCGGCCTACGCCCGGATCCGCCAGGCCGCCAAGGGGCTCAAGGGATTCCGCGTGGAAACCGAGACGCCCTCCATGGCCCGCATGCAGGGGCTCCTCGCCCGGGGCGACGAGCGCCTTTTCCCCCTCATCGAGGCGGCCGCCGCCAAGGGCGGCTTCCGCCGGGCGCTCAAGGACTGGGACGGCGACATGGCCGCCATCCTCGACCGCGAACGCCCCTACGAGGAGGTTCTGCCCTGGGACCGCATCGATACCGGGGTGTCCCGGGAATTCCTCTGGCGCGAATGGGAGCGCTACCTTGCCGGCGTGCCCACGGCCAAATGTCCGCCGGCCGGCTGCGAGGGGTGCCGGCGTTGCGGTATTTACGGGGAAGGCAAAGGACGGTAGACAGCGGGACGGGAGTTTTCGCCATGACCATGCCGCTTTATTTCGCCTTCGTCGTCGCCGCCTCGTCCCTGCTCGTCATTCCGGGCCCCACGGTGCTGCTTGTCGTGGGGTACGGCCTTTCCGAAGGCCGCAAGTCCGTTTGGGCCCTCGTCGCCGGCGTGGCCCTCGGGGACGCCGTGGCCTGCGCCCTGTCCCTTGTCGGTCTCGGCGCGGTGCTGGCCGCCTCGGCCACGGCCTTCGCCGTCATCAAATACGTCGGCGCTGCCTACATCGTGTTTCTCGGCATCTCCATGATCCGTGCCGGAAACGCTCCTTCCCCGACCCTGGCTTCCAGTTCCCCCGGCAGGAAATTCGCCCGGGCCTTCGCGGTCACGGCCTCCAACCCCAAGGACATCCTGTTCTTTCTCGCCTTTCTGCCCCAGTTCGTCAGTCCCGGCCAACCCGCCGGACCGCAACTGCTGCTGCTCGGCGCCACCTTCGTCGTCCTTTCCGCCATCAACGTCGCCATCTACAGCTACCTCTCCGGGTCGGCCGGAAACCGCATCCAGAACCCCGGCTACATTTCCCGGCTCAAACGCCTCGGCGGCGGCGTCCTCGTCGGCGCCGGCGTGCTGACGGCCGTGGCGCGGCGATAGCGCCGGGGGCGGGATTCCCGGCCGTTTCGATCAGTCTCGGTCGTCCCCATCGCGGGGCGCCGTCCTAGCGGAACCCTTCCGCGGCGATCCCCAGACGCCGCAATATCTTTTGCAACGACACCCGTTCGAGGCCCGAAACCCGGGCCGCCTCGGAGATGTTGCCGTGCGTCCGGGTCAGGAGCCGTTCGACGTAGTGCCGGGTGAAGGCGTCGACTACGCGGGCCTTGGCTTCCAGGTAGGGGGAGGACAGCCCTTCGTCCGGGTCGGCGGTATGGATGTGATCCGGATCGGCGGACGCGACGGCGCCGGGGCCGATGACATCCCCCCGGCAGAAAACGGTGAGCCGCCGCACGAAGTTGAACAGTTCCCGAACGTTGCCGGGCCATTCCCGGCCGGCCAGGGCGGCCAGGGCCTCGGACGAGAATGCCTTGTCGCCGATGCCGGTTTCCCGGCAGGCCCGTTCGAGGAAGGCGGCGGCCAGAAGCGGGATGTCCTCGCGGCGTTCGCGCAGGGGCGGCAGGCGCACGGTCAGAACGTTCAAGCGGTAGTAGAGGTCTTCGCGAAAGGTCCTGCCGGCGATCCTGGCTTCCAGGTCCTGATTGGTGGAGGCCAGGATGCGCACGTCGATGGGCACGGACTTGCTCGATCCGACCGGGCGCACCTCGCGTTCCTGGAGCACGCGCAAAAGCTTGGTCTGCACGCTCATGGGGATGTCGCCGATCTCGTCGAGGACGATGACGCCGCCGTGGGCGGACAGGAAAAGCCCCCGCCGGTCGCGCTCCGCGCCGGTGAAGGCGCCCCGGACGTGGCCGAAGAGTTCGCTTTCCAGCAACTGGTCCGGGATGGCCGGACAATTGACCGAAAGAAACGGTCCGGCGGCCCGGCGCGACAGGCCGTGGATGGCCCGGGCGGCCAGTTCCTTGCCCGTGCCGGATTCGCCACGGATGAGCACGGTATAGTCCGAGCCGGCAACCGCGGCGATGGCCTCGCGGACCTGGACCATGGCCGGGGACTGGCCGAGGAGTCCGGCATCGGCCCCGCAGGCCCGGACGGCGGCCCGCAGGCGGATGTTTTCCGCCAAAAGCGAGGCCCGTTCCAGTCCCTTGGCGATGACCCGGGCCAGATGGTCGGAATCGACCGGCTTGGTCAGGAAGTCGTAGGCGCCGGCCTTGAGCGCCGCCACGGCGGTGTCGATATCCCCGTGGGCGGTCAGCAGCACCATGCCGAGCTGGGGGGCGAGCGTAAGCGCCCGGGGCAGCAGGTCGAGGCCGGAGAGGCCGGGCATGCGCAGGTCCGTGACCATCACGGCGCAGGGCGTCCGGGCCAGATCCTCCAGCGCCGCCTCGCCGGAAAGGACGAAGGAGAACGCGGCGTTGGGAAGCTTGGGCGCGAGCAGCCGGGTCAGTCCCTTGGCGAAGTCCGGCTGGTCGTCCACGATCAGCACGCGCGGCGAGTCGGTCACGAGGCATCCTCCTGGCATTGCCGTCCGCAGGCCGGCAGGGTGACGGTAAAGGTCGCGCCGCCGGCGTTTTCCACGTCGATGCGGCCGCCCATGTCCCGCAGGAGGCCGTAGGCCACGGCCAATCCCAGGCCCGAGCCGCGTCCGGCTTCCTTGGTGGTGAAGAACGGCTCGAAGATGCGCGGCATGTTCTCGGCGGCGATGCCCGGGCCGTTGTCGGAGATCCGCAGCAGGAGCGTTTCCCCGTCGGGGCCGGCGGCCGCCTCGATCACGATTTCCCCCTCGCCGGGCGTGACCGCGTCCAGGGCGTTTAGGAGCAGGTTGGACAGCACCTGTTCCAGGGCCGAGGCGTCGGCCTTGGCCAGGGGCAGGCCGGCGGGGGCGCGGGTGAGGAGCCTTGTCCTTCTGGCCTGGGCCTGGACCTCGAAGACGCGGGAGAGGCTGCCGAGCAGGGCCGACAGGTCGCAGGGGCCGGGCGTGGCCGGCCTTGGCCGGGCGAAATCGAGCAGGTCGCGCAGAACCTTCTTGGCCATGACGGCGTGGCGTTCGATGACGGCCAGGTCGTCCAGGGCCTGGGGGTCGGTCAGGTTCTGGCGCAACAGTTCCGCGTAGCAGGCGATGACGCCGAGGGGGTTGTTGATCTCGTGGGCCAGTCCGGCGGCCAGCTTGCCCACGGCCACGAGCTTCTCCGTCTGGCGCATCCGTTCGCGCATGCGCCGCTCGGCGGTGTTTTCCCGGGCATACACCACCATGCGGCCGTCCTGGCCCGTGGGCGAGGCCAGGGGGTAGCGGGTGACGGCGAAGGAACGGCCGTCGGGCAGGCTGACGGTGGCAAACGTCGGTTCCGCCGGAGCCGGCGTGTCACCGCCCGGGGCCAGGGCCTCCTTGCCGAAGAGCTCGGGCGGCAGGCGCAGGGGGGGGCCGGGGGGGCCGCCCGGGACATCCGGGGTGTCCAGGCGTTGGTCGAGGGCCCGGGCCAGATCCCGGGCCGGGTCGTTGGCCATGATGACGCCGTAGGCGCTGTCGAGCAGGACCAGGGGATCGGAGATGCCGTCGAAGATGGAGGCGAGCAGGGTGTTTTGGCCGAGCAGGGAGTTGATGGCGTCCAGGTTCTCCAGGGCGATGCCCAGTTGCTGGCCGATGGCCCGGTAGAGGTCCGAGGCGGCGGCGTCCGGCCCCGGGCCGTCCTGCGGGAAATAGAGGCGCAAGAGCCCCCGGCTGACATCGGTGGTGCGCACCGGAATGAACGCCGTATGGCCGTCGAGGCGCAGTTCGTCGGCGGCCAGGATGGCCCGCCAGTCCCCGGGCGGGGAGGGCGGGGTGACGTCCGGAGGCCAGGCGACGGAGCCGCCCCCGGAAAACTCGCATTCGTAGGCCGCGGCCCGGGCTCCGAAACGCAGCGCGATGCGGGCCAGGGCGCCGGCAAGCAGTTCCGCCCGGGTCTGGGACAGGTTGAGGATGTTCAGGAGATCGACGAAAAGCGCCACGTCGGACCGGCGTTCGTCGGCCTCGTGGGCCAGTTCGAGGGTTCTGGCGGCGACCTTGCGCTCCAGTTCCTCGGCATGCTCCTCGATCTTGCCCCGCGCTTCCTTGAGGCGCGAGGCGAAGGCCTCGATGCCGGCGTAAATCTCGTCGATCTCGCCTTCGTCGGCCGTCTCGGGCGGCGCCTCGCCGGCTTCCTTGGGGAAGTAGCGCCGCATCACCTCGGTCACCCGGCTCAGGTTGACCACCACCAGCCGGTCGAAAAACACCTGGAGCGTCAGGTAGAAGATCCCCATTCCCAGGGCGAAAAGCGACAGGAAGCTGAAGGTCGCGCCCTTGATCTGGCCGAGGGCGCCGGCCACGGGCATGGTCACCGCGTCGACCCCCACCAGTTCGCCGTCGAGGCGCCAGAAACCGCGTTCGACCCCGTAGCGTTCGATCAGGGCCTTGGGCGCCTCGGCCGGATCGCCGTGGCAGTGCAGGCACGAGGCGTCGAAGCGCACCGGCCGGGCCGCCACGAACACCTCCTCCCCGTTGCGCTGGGTGATTTCCTCCACCCGCGTCAGTTCCGGGTCCTTTTCGAAACGGGCCATGAGCGACCGTTCGAAGGCGTCGGCCTCGTAGTCCGGATTCCTCGCGCCGACCGCCACCCGGCGGTAGCGGAACTGGTCTCCCTGGACGTTGAGGTCGCTCATGATCCGGCGGGTGACGTAGGAGGTGGACATGGCTTCCAGGAGAAAGCCGTCCGCCGGCAGCAGTTCGTACATGGCCGGGCGCAGGGCCTGGCGCACGAAGGTCTGGATGGCCTCGGCCTGGGACAGCACCAGGGAGGCCTTGTGCTCGGTGTCGGTGACGAGCTGGTGGCGCAGGTTCATGGAGATGACCACGGCGAAGAAAAGTCCGAGGGCGGCCATGATGACCGAGAGGCCGACCATGAACCGATGCTTGATGGTTTTGGGGTGCTGTTTGGCCATGTTTCGTCCTTGATTCCAGTTTGGGGCGGGCCGGGAAAAAAGGCAATGCAACCCCGGGGTGTCGGAGTGCCAACCGGAGTTAGCAGGGGGGCTGTTCTCTTCAGAAAAATATTTCGTTAATTCAATATGTTAAATGTATGAAAGGCGATGGCCCCATCCTTGCTTAAGGGAGGGCGCGGCCCTGCGGGGACCGGAGGAGGGCGACCGGGCATCGGCTCCGGCGACCTGGATCGTTCGGCGCCGGCGGTTGCCGGGCGCGACACCGTCAATGCAAGAGGAGGGAGTTATGGCGGAAAGGAAGTGGCTGACGGAAGACAAGCTGGCCCTGATCCTGGGGTTGGTCCTGTTCGGCTTGTCGGCGCTCAATTTCGGAGGCGTCGATCCGCTGGGATGGGTCGTCAAGATCAACGTGTGGACCGACGCGGCCAAGATTTTCGCGCCGGCCACGGCGGCCTACAAAAACATGCCGGGCTTTTTGAGTCTGATCGTGACCTGGGTGTTCCTCACGGTCGTGCTGGCGTACGGCGTCAAGGCCCTCGGCGGCGACGCCAAGCGTTTCATGACCAGCTTCACCCTGGTCTTTTTCATCAGCTATTGCTGCTACGCCCTGGGCCACTACGCGGTCATCGCGGCCACCCCGGACAAGCTGCAGAAATTCAACCTGAAGTGGGCCATGGGGCTCACGGGCGAGGCGGGATTCATCATCGCGCTTCTGGCCGGCATCTTCATCGGCAACTTCATGCCGGGGCTGGCGGCCAAGCTCAAGGACGCCCTCAAGCCCGAGATGTTCGTCAAGATCGCCATCGTCATCCTCGGCGCCGAACTCGGCGTGAAGTCCGTGGACGCCCTGGGTCTGGCCTCCTCGGTCATCTTCCGGGGCCTTTGCGCCATCGTCGAGGCCTATCTGATCTACTGGGCCCTGGTGTATTACATCTCCCGGAAGTACTTCAAGTTCAGCCGCGAGTGGGCGGCTCCGCTGGCTTCGGGCATCTCGATCTGCGGCGTGTCCGCCGCCATCGCCACCGGCGGCGCCATCCGCGCCCGGCCGATCGTCCCGATCATGGTTTCCTCCCTGGTCGTCGTCTTCACCTGCGTGGAAATGCTCATCCTGCCCTTCGTGGCCCAGCACTGGCTGTTCGGCGAACCCATGGTGGCCGGAGCCTGGATGGGCCTGGCCGTCAAGTCCGACGGCGGCGCCATCGCCTCGGGCGTCATCACCGACGCCCTGATCCGGGCCCAGGCCCTGACCGCCGACGGCATCCGCTACCAGGAAGGCTGGGTGACCATGGCGGCCACCACCATCAAGATCTTCATCGACGTGTTCATCGGCGTGTGGGCCTTCATCCTGGCGGCCATCTGGTGCACCATGATCGAATGCAAGCCCGGCGAACGCATGAAGGTCGGCGCCATCATCGACCGCTTCCCGCGTTTCGTGCTCGGCTACGTCATCACCTTCGTCATCATGCTGATCCTGTGCGCCCAGGGCGGGGACCTGCTCAAGATGGGCAAGACGGCCATCGCCGACACCGGCCCCTTCCGCGGCATCTTCTTCGTGCTGACGTTTTTCACCATCGGGGTGGTGTCCAACTTCAAGAAGCTGTGGGACGAAGGCATCGGCCGGCTGGCGTTGGTGTACATCGTAAGCCTGTTCGGGTTCATCATCTGGATCGGGCTTTTCATCTCCTGGCTGTTCTTCCACGGGGTCAAGCCGCCCCTGGCGTCGTAGCACAACCGATCCATTCGCAAGGAGGCATGCATGGAACCTGAAAACAAGGAAGCGACCTTCACCGAGGAACTCGCGAAGATGGAATGGGAGCCACTGCTCCCCGTCGAAAAGAAACTGGTCGGGTGGAGTATCGGCCTCGGCGTGGTACTGCTTTTCGTGCTGTACTTCGTCAGTGCCGAGTTCTTCCCCGGCGCCCACGGCTAGGCGTTTCGCGCCCTGGCGGATATACGGCGGGCGGTCCGAAAGGGCCGCCCGTTTCGTTGCCGGAGGGCGTCCCCGCCCAAGTCTTGCCAAACGCCAGCTTCGGCATTATCTGACTCCCTCCTCTCCTTTTTAACCCTCGCTGGAAGCGCCCTTTATGTCGGAGCGAACACCCCATATTTCCCTGCCACTCGAACGACTCGTGCCGCGGGTTCTGGACATCTCAGCGGAAGAATTGGAAAACTGGCCGGAAGATGCCAGGAATCTCGCCGTGGCCGTGGCGTCCGAACTCTTTCTGGTGCGCGCCAATCCCTTCATAAACGCCGAGGATGTCAAGAATTCCGTGGAAAAACGTCTCGCCGAGGCCAACCCCAAGGCCTGGGGCGAGTATCCGCGCACCATCCGCAAGGCCTACAAGGCCTTCTGGGACGTTTACGAGGCCGACCAGCGCTTCCGGGACAACCTCGTCGAGCGCCTGCGCCGGTTCCTGCCTCCCGAGGACGTGGTCACGGCCCCCAACTCGCTGGTCGAGTGTTCCACCGACGCCACGGACCTGCGCATGGAGATGCCCCTTTGCATGCTCCTGCCCGAAACCAGCGCCCACATCCGCCATATCCTGCGCCTGGCCAACGAACTGGAATTCGCCATCATTCCCCGCGGCGGCGGCTCGGGCCTGACCGGCGGGGCCATTCCCGCCCACCGCCGCTCGGTCATTTTGAGCCTGGCCAAATTCAAGAAGATCCTCGACATCGACACCGAGGCCCTGACGCTGTGCGCCCAGACCGGGGTCATCACCCTGACGGCCATCAAGGCCGCCGAGGCCAGGGGGCTCCTGCTGACCGTGGACCCGGCCTCCAAGGCCGCCTCCTCCCTTGGCGGGAACATCGCCGAGAACGCCGGCGGGCCTTTCGCCTTCGAATACGGCACCACCCTGGACAACCTCATCAGCTACCGCATGGTCGAGGCCACGGGCGAGATCATCGAGGTGCGCCGGGTCGACCATCCGCGCCACAAGATCCGTCCCGAGGAGACGGCCGTCTTCGAGATCGTCGAGGAGGACGGCACCGTGCGCGACGTGGTGCGGCTCCCCGGCAACGAGATCCGGGGGGCGAACCTCGGCAAGGACGTTTCCAACAAGTATCTCGGCGGGCTGCCCGGCGTGCAGAAGGAAGGCGTGGACGGCATCATCACCGAGGCCTGCTTCGCCCTGTTCCCCATCCCCCGGTATTCGCGCACGCTGTGCCTGGAGTTTTTCGGCCGGTCCATGAAAAACGCCATGTGCGTCATCCGCGACGTGGTGGGACTGCGCGACCGCATCCGCGAGGAGGGCGACGCGGTCAAGATTTCCGCCCTGGAGGAATTCAACTCCAAGTACGTCCAGGCCATCGGCTACGTGAAGAAATCGTCCCAGTACGAGGGCGACCCCATTTCCGTCCTGCTGCTGCAGCTCGATTCCGACGACGAGGACGCGCTGCTGCGCGCCGCCGCCGACATCGTGGACATCGTCGATCCCTACGACGACGTGGACGTGTTCGAGGCCAAGGACGCCAAGACCGCCGAACTCTACTGGGAGGACCGCCACAAGCTGTCGGCCATCTCCAAGCGCACCTCGGGCTTCAAGATCAACGAGGACGTGGTCATCCCGCTTTCGGTGGTGCCGGAGTTCGCCGAATTCCTGGAGGATCTGAACCTCCATTGCATCGCCCGGGCCTACCGGACCGCCCTGCAAAACGCCGGACGCCTGCCCGGCATCCCGGCGTCGGACGAGTTCATCGCCATGGAGCTGGAATTTTGCGACCGGGTGCTGCGCGGCAAGATTTCCGCCCGCGACCTGTCGGATTCCGAGGTGGAGGTCCAGACCCACTACTTCTTCACCGACCTGGCGTCGCGCTATCCCCGGCTCAAGGACCGGCTGGACGCCATCCACGCCGAGATGACCGCCACCCGGGTGGAGGTGGCCAGCCACATGCACGCCGGCGACGGCAACTGCCACGTCAACATCCCGGTCAACTCCAACGATCCGGAGATGATGCGCCAGGCCTGGGAGGCCGCCGAGCAGGTGTTCGAGACCGTCACCAGGCTCGGAGGGGCCGTCTCGGGCGAGCACGGCATCGGCATCACCAAGATCGCCTTCCTGGACCAGGCCAAGATCGACGCGCTGCGGGCCTACAAGAAACGGGTCGACCCGAAAAACATCATCAATCCCGGAAAACTGACTACCAGAACCCTGTCGGTCGAGCCCTACACCTTCTCGTTTAACCGGCTGATCCGGGACATCAAGAAGACGGCGCTGCCCGAGAAGGACACGCTCATTGCGATCTTAAGCGGCATCCAGTTCTGCAACCGCTGCGGCAAGTGCAAGCAGGTCTGCCCCATGTTCGCCCCGGAGCACGGGATGCTCTACCACCCGCGCAACAAGAACATCAGCCTGGGCGCCCTGATCGAGGCCATCTACTATTCCCAGATCGCCCATGGCGAGCCCGATCCCGCCCTGCTCGACAAGCTGCGGACCATCACCGACCACTGCACCGCCTGCGGCAAGTGCACCGGGGCGTGCTCGGTGAAGATCCAGTCCGGCCAGGTGGCCCTCGGGCTGCGCAATTTCCTGGACCAGCAGGGCTGCGGCGGACATCCGATCAAGGCCAAGATCCTCAACTACCTGGTCGAGGACCCGCGGAAGCGGGTGCCCCAGGCGGCCAAGATCATGGCCTACGGCCAGCAGTTCCACAACAAGGTCATGCCGCTTCTGCCCGGATTCTGGCGTAACCGCATCGAGAACCCGGGCCTGCGCGGCCCCAATCCGTCCATCGGCATGCGCAACCTCGCCGAGCGGCTGGACCTCGACAAGGGGTCCATCCTCATTCCCCAGGACGGGCGCGAGGCTCCGGAGACGGCGCTGTATTTCCCGGGCTGCGGCGCGGCCATTTTTTCCAGCGCCATCGGCATGGCCGCCGTGCATCTGCTCCTGCGGGCGGAAGTGGCCGTGCTCATGCCCCATCAGCACCTGTGCTGCGGCTATCCGCTCCTGGCCGCCGGCATGGGCGAGGCCTACCGCATGAACCGGGAGCGCAACCGGGCCGCCCTGGCCGCCCTCCTGGAAGAGGCCGATCGCCTCGGCCTCAGCCCCACCCACTGTCTCACGAGCTGCGGCACCTGCCGCGAGGCGCTCGAAGAGCACGAACTCAAAACCCTGCGGCCGGACATCGTCCACATGGACGTGACCCAGTATCTGGTCGGACGTCTGGAGCTGCCGGCGCCCGGGGACGACTCGCCCATCCTCTATCACGCGGCCTGCCACGCCGAATGGGCCGACGTGCCCAAGACCAAGGCCGCGGCCGCGTATCAGTCCGCCCTGGCCAAGGCCACCGGACGGCCGGTTTCGCTTTCGCCCCATTGCTGCGGCGAATCGGGCATGGGCGCCATGACCACCCCCGCCATCTACAACCGCCTGCGGGACCGCAAGCGGGCCACCCTGGCCGAGAATCTGGCCGAGGCCCCGGAGACCATGCCCATCCTCGTCGGCTGCCCGTCCTGCAAGATGGGCATTCAGCGCATTCTTGCGGAAATGCGGGACAAGCATGTCGTCATGCATACCCTCGAATACCTGGCCGAGGCCCTCGACGGCCCGAAGTGGAAGAAGAATCTGAAGAAGGCCGTCAAGGCCGCCCGCGTGAGCGCCTAGTTCCAGGCCGCCGCTCCGGCTGTCCCCGGGGGGGGCGGCCCCGCCGGAATTCCGTCCCGGACCCGCCGGGGGCCTGGTGCCCCCCTCCCGTTCGCCTCCTGGATGGGGCCGGGAGGGGGGCTGCCCCCGATCTTTTGCGCCGGGTCTAGAGCCCGCGCAGCGACTCCGCCACGTCCTTGGCGAATTTTTCCACCAGCCGGCTTTGGGCGGCGGCCAGGGCGGCGTAGTCCGGGGCGCCGGTCGGTTCGTGGTATTCGGCGGTGCGCCAGGCGAGTTGCCTGGAGTCGGCGTCCAGCACGGACCAGCTGACGCGCAGGGCGGTTTCCTGGCCGAGGGAGCCGTCGAACCGGGCGACCTGGATGACGATCTGCCGTTCGGGACGGCCGCCGGCCGGCCAGGGGTAGCCGACGAGGGGCTTGGCGCATACGAGGCCGGAGAGGTTTTCCAGGAGGGCGCGCTGGAAGTTGTCGCGCAACGGTTCGATCCACTGGTCGAAATCGGCCATGTGCATCTGGTTTTGGCCGGTGCGGGTGACGATCTGGGACCTGTCGAGATAGGCCGGGAAATCGATCGGGCCGACCCCGAGGGACAGGCACGGTCCGGTCGCCGTGTCGGCCTGCTGCGGCGAGCCGGCGGAACTCAGGGAATAGAAGTGGGTGGGCGCGGACTTGCCGCAGCCGGCCAGCAGCGTCAGGCCGCAGGCCGCGCCGGCCAGGGCGGCGGCGAGGCGGCGCATCGGAGTGACGGGGCGGATGTTCATCGCTTGGGGCCTCCCTTGCCCTGCAGGAGCGCTTCCGGATGGCGTTCCAGATAGTCGGCCAGCTCGCGGATGGCCTGGGCGGCCTTGGCGATTTCCCCAAGGGCCCGGTTGAGGTCCAGGACCGTCGGCGAATCGGCGTTGACGATCTTCTGGAACTTGACGATGGCCGAGCGGCTTTCCTTCAAGGTGGCGTCGAAGGAGTCCAGCGCTCCCTTGGCCGAGGAGCTTATGCCTTCGGTGCGGCGGTCGAGGTGCCGGGCCAGGTCGGTGTAGCTTTGCACGGCCGTGTCGAGATCCTGGGCCAGGGGGCCGACCTTGCCGCGGATTTCCTGCAACAGGTCGTTGCCGGTGGTCAGCACCTTGTCGATTTTGTGCGGCATGCGGGCCAGTTCCTCGGAGTTGACGAGCTTTTCGAAGCCCGTGACCGCGCCGATGAGGCGGTCGACCAGTTCCTGGAGCGGCAGTTTCTTGATGGTTTCGGTCAGTTTTTCGAACGTGGAGGGCGCGGTGGGGATCTCGGGCAGGGAGGAACCGCCGACGAGGCGCACCGGGGTGTCGGGCATGAGGTCGAGGGAGACGGCGAGTTGGCCCGTGACGAAGCTCTGGGTGACGAGCTGGGCGCGCAGACCCTTGTCGATGAGCTGGGAGAGCAGGTCGCGGGGCGTTTCCGCGCGGACCTGGGCCAGGGTTTCCGCCGACTTGTCGGGCCGGGTCGGCGCCAGGGATACCTTGTTGCCGAGGATTTCCACCACCACCGGGATGTAGAAGTGCAGGCGCGAGGCGTCGGCCTCGATGCTGATCTCCTTGACCGAACCGATGGGCACGCCGCGAAAGACGACGGGCGCCCCGACTTCCAGGCCGCTGACGGAGTTGGGGAAGAACATGATGCAGCGGTATTTCTGGGTGAAAAGCATGCCCGACCCGAGGGCCACGATGGCCCCCACGGCCAGGGCCAGGGCGCCGAGGACGAATGCCCCGATCATGGTTTTGCTGGTTTTGCCGCTCATGAATGGTCCCTTTTCCCGTAACCCCTGCGTCGGGCTACTGCTTGCCTCGGGTGAGGAAATGCCTGAGCGTGGGGTCGGTCGTGTGCGCGAGCAGCTCGCTGGGGTCGCCGCTGGCGCTCATGGTCCGGGTCTCCACGTTTAAGAACACGGAATTGTTGCCGATATCGAAAATACTGGCCAGTTCGTGGGTGACCACCACGAAGGTGGCCCGCAGGCTTTCGCGAAGTTCCAGTATGAGTTCGTCGAGCAGATGGGCGCTGACCGGATCCAGACCGGCCGAGGGCTCGTCGAAAAAGAGGATGTCCGGATCGAGGGCCATGGCCCGGGCCAGCCCCGCCCGCTTGCGCATGCCGCCGCTGATTTCCGAGGGGTAGAAGTCCTCGAAGCCGGCCAGACCGACGAGGGCCAGCTTGAGCGAGGCCAGCTCGCGGATTTCCCTTGGTTTTAGCGGCGTGTACTGGGAAATGGGCAGGGCGATGTTCTCGGCGAGGGTCATGGAGCTGAAAAGCGCTCCGGACTGGTAGAGGATGCCGGTGCGGCGCAGGATGGCGTCGCGCTTTTCCTGGGTTTCCTCCCACAGGCTCCCCTCGCGGTAGAGAATCCTTCCGGCGGCCGGCGCCTTGAGGCCGACCAGCACGCGCAGCAGGGTGGACTTGCCGCAGCCGCTGCCGCCCATGATGATGAAGATGTCCCCCCGGTTCACGGTGAACGTGAGGTCGCGCATCAGGACGAAGTCGCCGTAGGCCATGGTCAGGCCCTCGACGCGGATGGCCGGCGCCTCGGGCGCGGCGGGGACGGCGGTGGGAGAGGTGACGTTCACGGAAGCCTCACACGCCGATGATGTTGCAGGCCACGGTGATCACGGCCGTGGCGATGATGATGGCCAGGATGCTCGTGACCACGGCGGCGGTGGTGGCCTGTCCGACGGCCAGGGCGCTGCGGCCGCAGCGCATTCCCCGGTAGCAGCCGGCCAGGGCCACGAGCACGCCGAAGACCGCGCTGTGCACGAGTCCGATCCAGAAGTTGACCAGGGGAACGGACTGCCAGGTATGGGTCAGGTACTGGACGGGGTTGATGTGGAGCATGAAGACCCCGACGATGAAGCCGCCGAGGACGCCCATGAGGTCGGCGTAGATGCACAGCAGCGGCATCATGAGCACCAGGGCGATCATGCGCGGCAGAACCAGGAACTGGGTCGGCGAGAAGCCGAAGGTCTGCAGGGCGTCGATCTCCTCGTTGACCTGCATGGTGCCGAGTTCGGCCGCGTAGGCCGCGCCCGTGCGGCCGGCCATGATGATGCCGGTCATGATGGCGCCCATGACCCGGATCATGGCGATGCCGACGATGGTGGAGACGTAGATCTGGGCTCCGAACTGGGCAAGCTGGATGGCGCCGACGAAGGCCAGGATGAGGCCCACCAGAAGGCTGATGAGCGAAACGATGGGCAGCGCCTCGACGCCGGCCTGATGGATGAGCGCCGTCAGCTGGGAGCGCTGGAACACGGCCCTGCCCCGCAGCAGGGCCAGGCAGGCCAGGGTGACGTCGCCCAAAAATTCCAGAAGGTTGAGGACGGCCTGTCTGGCCCCGAAGGCCATGTCGGCCACGCGTTCCAGGAAGGGGGTGCGGCGGACCTTGCGGGCCGCGCCCTGGCGTTCGGGAACCTTGTCGGCCAGTTCGAGGAGGCTGGCCACTCCCGGCGGCAGTCCCTCGAGATCCGCCACGACGCCCCGTTCCCTGGCCATGCCCAGGATGGCCCGGCACTGGGTCAGGAACCGGCTGTCCCAGCCGGTGACGGCCGAAGCCGCGAAGACCAGCCGCGTGGGCGCCGGCGTGCGGGCCATGGCCCGGAGCACCGGCTCCAGGTCGGGGAACGGCCGTTCCATGCGCCACGATCCGGAAAACGTGAGGGTGAGAATCCCGTCGTCGAGGGCGACATCGCGCGAGGGCGCGTCGGCCGCTGGGGTGCCGTTCGGAGAATGTGTCATGGAAAGGGGCGCCACGGTGTCATACGTTTTCGGGTACGCCTTCCATCCGCTGGAACGGGGTCCCTGTCAAGAAACAACACGGCGTCCGGACGGGGTTTTTCCTGAAACCGTCGCGATGGGCGCCGGCCGCGTCCTTCCCCGGGGGCCTATTTCGTGGCCGGATACAGGCGCAGGCATTGCTGCTCGCACAGGGAGCTGCCGCGGTCGAGCATGTAGCCGCAGTCGCGCAGCTGGTAACCCTGGTAGTACAGCCCGTCGTTGGCCTTCCGGCAGGCCGCGCGGCAGGCGTCGGCCGAGGCGTGCTCCTCGTTGACGACGTTTTCGAAGACCTGGCAGATTTCCATGTCCGAACTGCACGGATCGGGCCCTGGCGGCGTGATGCAGTTGCCGAAGAACATGGAAGGGGACGCCGGCTTGAGCGGGCCGCAGCCGGCCATGGCGAGGGCCAGCGCGGCTGTCGCCAGGGCGCATCGGAGAAAGTGTCGCATGTGTCCTCCGTCGGACGCGGGATGAGGGACGTGGGTGCCTTGGCATGGCTACCACATCCGGTCCGTCCAAGGCCAGCGTCCACGCGGGCGGGGCCGGAAATTTCCCGCGCGCTTTTTTTGAAAAAAGGACCAGGCGTCGTGGCTGGCGTCGCTAGCCGGTCAGCAGGCGCAGGATCTCCCGGCCGTAGAGGATTTGCGTCATGGCCCCGAAACACAAAAACGGTCCGAAGGGGATGGGCATGGAGCGGCCGCGTCCCGGCCCGAGCAGGTAGGCGGGGCTGGCCGCCAGGGCCGCCAGGCTGCCGAGCAGCACGGCGTAGGGCAGCCCCGCGATGCCCACGACCCCGCCGATGGAAAGCATCAGCTTGACATCCCCGCCGCCCAGGCCGTCCGTCCCCCGGGCGGCGCGGTAGGCGGCCGCCAGGAGCCAGAACACGCCGAATCCTGCCGCCGCGCCGGAAAGGGCGGACCAGGGGCCGATGGCCGGATCGGCCATGCCGATGCCGATGCCGACGGCCGCCGCCGGATAGGTCAGGCGGTCCGGCAGGAGGTAGACCTTGAAGTCGATGGCCGAGGCCACGAGGTAGAGGCCGCCGAGGGCCAGGTGGGCCAGAAACCAGGCCGAGGGGCCGAATTTGAGCGCCACGAGGGCGGCCCAGGCGGCGGAGGCCAGTTCGATGAGCGGATACAGCGGCGGGATGCGCTCCCCGCACCCGGCGCAACGTCCCCGCAACAGAAGATAGCTCGCCAGGGGCACGAGCTCCCACGGCCGCAGCCGGCGGCCGCATCGCGGACAATGGGACGGCGGCCGGACGATGGAGCGGCCCTCGGCCCCCCGCGTGGCGCACACGGAATAGAAGCTGCCGAGGACGAGGCCGAGCAGGGCGGCCAGCGCCGGGAAGAGGAACGCGTGCTGGGGCTGGAGGAGGATCGGGGCGAAGGGCGGCATCCGGCCCTTGTGGCGGTCCCGCCGCGTCGCGTCAAGGCCTCCGGGGGATGGCGGGCGGGTGTCTTGTTGGCAGGTTTCTTGCTTTGGGAAAGCCGTGACGCGTGGCCGCGCGGCAGCCGCGCGGGCCGGACAGGCGCCGGACCAGCCCGGAAGCGGCCCCGCCGAAAGGACGGGGCGGCATGGGGGCGCTCCTCCAGGAAGCCGCGCGGCGGCCCGGAGGAAGGGAAGCGGGCCGGGGCCATTAGCACGGTTTAACAAAGTGAAACGAACCTGTTCGCCCCCGGGGGCGCGATGCCCTCGGACCACGGGGCGGCGGACCGGCGACGCGGCAAGCGGAGGCGCGTTATGAAATCCAAGGTGATGCCCCACATGATCGTGGCCGTCATTCTGGCCCTGGTGGCCGGGGTGCTGACCATCCGGTGGCTGGGGTCCATGCGCGGCCCCTCGGAGGCGCCCCAGCCCAAGGCCGAGGCCAAGAAGGTCGATGTGGCCGTGGCCTCCAGGCCCATTCCCAAGGGGACCCGGCTCGACGCCTCCCTGGTGCGCTTCAAGCCCTACGGGGCCGATGTCGTGCCCACCGGGGCGATGCTCGACATGGCCGAGATCGAGGGGCGGCTCACGGCGCGGGAGATTTCCCAGGACGACGCCATCACGCCGGACAAGCTCCTGCCCAAGGGGACGACCATCGCCGGGCTCGAGGGCACCGTGCCGCCCGGCAAGCGCGCCCTGACCGTCAAGGGAACCAAGATTCTCGGCGCCGGCGGGCTCATCACCCCGGGCAGCCGGGTGGATGTGGTGGCCACCTTCCAGGTGAGCGACGGTGGCGAGAAAAAGGTGGGCAAGCTCATCCTCGAGGACATCCCCATCCTGACCACGGGCACGGAACTCGAAACCCGGGTGGGCAAGGACGGCCGGGAGGAGTTGGCCAGCACCGACCTTTTCACCCTCATGGTCACGCCGGAACAGGCCGAGCGGCTGGCCCTGGCCTCGGACCAGGGCACCCTGCATTTCGCCCTGCGCCGGTCCGGGGACGCCGGGTCCGAGACCACCCCGGGAGTGGAGCTGCGGGGGCTCGCCGGCATGGACAAGGACGCCGGTCCGCCAGCCCGTCCGGAGGGCGAGTCGGCGCGATACGTGTACCATTCCGTCCGGGGGTCGGCGCCGCGCGCGGCGTCTTCCGGCGGCGCCCCGGCGGCCCCTGCGGCCGGGCCGGGGGGCGGTGACTCCGGGCAGGCGCCCCCTCCGGCGGGGAATCCGGCGGCTTCCGGGGCGGCCCCCCTTGCGGGGGACGGTCCGCGGGCGAAGCCGCTCGACCAGGGAACGGACATGATACGGATGCATCAGGTCACCATCGACATCGAACCAGCGCAGCCGCAGAAGCCGGCCGCGGGAGGCAAGCCATGACGACGCCACGCATAGCCGGATTGGCCGCGATCGCGTTGATCGTGGCCCTCGCACCCGCCTGGAGCGCGCCCTCCGGGTCCAGGACCCCGGCGGCGACGACGAGCGCTTCCGCGCCGTCGTCGGTGACGCGGTATTCGTTGCCCATGGGCAAATCCACGATCATCACCAGCCGGGAGGACATCAGCCGGGTGTCCGTGGGCGCCAAGGAAGTGGCCGATTTCGTGCTCCTTTCTCCTCGACAGGTCTATGTCACCGGCATCGCTCCGGGGGTGACGAACCTCATGCTCTGGGGCTCCGGCAACCGGGTGATCGGCGTTTACGACCTGGACGTGGCCCCGGACGTGACCCGGCTCAAGAAGATGCTCCACGACGTGCTGCCGGGAGAAACCGGCATCGAGGTCAGGGCCAGCCAGGACTCCATCGCCCTGGCCGGCACGGTCCGGGATGCGGAGAGCCTCAAGAAAGCCCTGTCCCTGGCCGAGGTCTACGCCCCCAAGAAGGTGGTGAACCTGCTTTCCGTCGGCGGGGTGCAGCAGGTCATGCTCGAGGTGCGCGTGGCCGAAATGTCCAAGACCCTGGTCAACCGCATGGGCATCAACCTCAACGCGGTGGGCGACGGCTCCTTCGCCTACACCCTCATCGGCGGCCTGAGCTCCCTCGCTCCGGGCATGCTCAATGTGGATTCCGTCCAGAACGTGTACGACTACGTGACGACCACGGCCACCTCCGGCAGCACGAGCTTCGAGTCCTCCCCCGTCCAGTTGCGGTATCGGGAGTTCAACGTGCCCTCCAACCGGGAAACGTCCTACCTGAACCAGGGCACGGCCGCGGCGCGCTGGAGCACCAACTGGGGCGGGGCGGGCAATACCACCATGACGGCCGTCATCGACATGCTCAAGCAAAACGGCCTGGTGAAGATCCTGGCCGAACCCAACCTGGTGTGCCTCAACGGCCAGACGGCCAAGTTCCTGGCCGGCGGCGAGATCCCCGTCCCCGTGCCCTCGGGCCTTGGCACCACCAGCATCGAATGGAAGGAGTTCGGCGTCGGCCTCAAGTTCACGCCGTCCATCGTGACCGGCGAACGCATCAGCCTGCAGGTCAACCCCGAGGTCTCCGACCTGGACTACACCCGGGCCATCCAGATAAACGGCTTCACCATCCCGGCCATCAACACGCGGCGCACCTCGACCACCATCGAACTCAACAACGGCCAGAGTTTCGCCGTTGCCGGCCTCTTGCGCGAGGAGTCCCGCAATTCGATGGACAAGTATCCCATGCTGGGCGACATCCCGGTCCTCGGCAACCTGTTTAAGAGTTCGCAGTTCCAGAAGGACCAGTCGGAACTGGTCATCATCATCACGGCGCACCTGGCCAAGCCCCTGGACAAGAAGCACATGGCCATGCCCTCCGACTCGTCCCACGAACCCGACGACCTGGAATTCTTCCTGGGTATCGCCGGAGGAGGGGATGGGCAAAAGCCCGCGTCCGTGGCCGGCCTGGGCCACGCCGGAGGCTCCCTCGACGGCGATTACGGCCATGCCATGCCCGCGGCCGTGACCGGGCGTCCCGCCGGCGCGGCCGGCAGGGAGCAGTGATGGCGGCGGGGCCTCACGGCGGGAAAACAGGGCCCGGACGCGGCAGGCGCGTCCCCGGGCCGGAGGCGGACATGAAGCGGTTGACCTTCGCGGCGCTGGCGGTCACCACGGCCCTGCTCGTCGGTTGCGAGGCCGACAAGCAGATGAACTGGGACTACGGCAAGGCCTACCACACGGTTTTCGAAAATCAGAAACTCAATCCCAACGCCGGGGACGACACGCCTGTCGTCGGCATGGACGGATCGCGCGCAGCCCTGATGTACGAGCGCCACGAGAAGACCGCGCCGGAAAAGAAGGAACAGGGCTCCGGGTCGTTCGAGGCCTTCTTGAAGCAGAAGTGACGCGCGCCCGCGTCCGACGACGCGACAGCCACGGGCCTTGCGCCCGGCGGGGCCGCATCGGTTCCGCCGCGGGGACGGGGCGGGGAGGGGATGGACCATGACCATGCGGGACAAACTCACCGTGATCCTGGATATGGAAGCCTCGACGGCCCGCCGGGTGTTCGAGGAATGCCTGTCCGAGGACGGCGACTTCGAGGTGCTCGGCGCCGGGGAGGAATTCGCCGACCTGGTGGTGCGCCAGATGGACGCCTCGCGCGGCGAGGAGGAACTCGAGGCCGTGGCCGAGATGGTTTCCCGACGGGGCGACCGCGAGGTGTTTCTGACCGCCGCGACCTACGACGCCGACGTCCTCATGCGGCTGATGCGCCAGGGCGTCCGGGAGTTCTTCCCCCAGCCCGTCAGCCACGAGGAAGTGCGCATGGCGCTTTGGCGCTTCAAGGAGCGCCGGGAAAGCCGTCTCGGACCGCGCGGCGCCAAGCAGGGGCGCATCATCAACGTTTTCGGCGCCAAGGGCGGCGTCGGCACCACCACGGCCGCCGTCAATCTGGCCGCCGCCTGCCTGACCCACAAGGCCGGGGCCACCGTGGCCCTCATGGACATGAACCTCCCCTTCGGCGAGGCCCAGCTCTTTCTGGACATCGCCCCGAAATACCACTGGGGCGAAGTCCTCGGCAACATCAGCCGCCTGGACGCCACCTACCTCATGAGCGTCATGTCCCGCCACGCCTCGGGGCTCTACCTCCTCGCCCCGCCGAGCCGCCTCGACGACCTCCAGATGGCCACACCGGAAAACATCTCCAAGCTTCTCGAACTCATGCGCCAGGTCTTCGACACCGTGGTCATCGACCTCGGCATGTACCTCGACGAAATCACCCTCAAGGTCATGGACATCTCCGACGCCATCGTGCTCATGTGCGTCCAGAACCTGGCCTGCCTGGCCAACGTGCGCCGCTTCCTGGACAACATCCGGCAGTCCGACGCGGGACTCGAGGAGAAGCTCCGGATCGTGGTCAACCGCCATCTCGAGGAGAGCGACCTGGTGGTCGACGACATGGAAAAGGCCCTGGGGCTGCCGGTCTTCTGGCGCGTGCCCAACGACTACCGGACCACTCTCGAGGCCATCAACCAGGGCAAGACGCTGTTCGAAACCGCGCCCAAGTCCCCGGTGACCCGGGCCCTGCGCGATCTGGCCCAGGCCCTCGTCCCCTCCCAGGGCGAACAGGAACATCCCGGCAAAAAAAGCCTTTTCGGGCTCAAATTCCTGGGGGGGCGCCGTTCCTGACCAGCGCCCCGGCTTCCCCCGGGACGCCGGGGCGCCTTCGCCCGGCGGAGCGGTCGGAGGGGACTGTCGCAACGCGGCGGAATGGGGTATTCGGATAAGGCCTTGGCGCGGGAGGCTTCCCCGATTTTCCGGGGGGGACCGGCCCGCCTGACCAGGCAAGGAGTCACGCGATGGTGGAACGCGGCCGGCCGCCTCTCATGCGCCAGATGCCCCGCTCCCCGGCCCCCCAGGGCCAGGAGCGCAAGGAGCCGGGCGTGGCCATGGAGGATTACTACGAGATCAAGACCCGGATCCACGACCGGCTCATCGACCTGATCGACCTGACGCTGCTCGACAGCCTGGACGGGGCCTCCCTCGGCGCCGAGATCGGCCGGCTGGTGGAACGGCTCCTGCGCGAGGAGTTCGCCCAGACGCCGCTCAATCAGGCCGAACGGGAGCGCCTGATCACCGAGGTCAAGGACGAGATGCTCGGCCTCGGGCCGCTGGAGCCCTTTCTCAAGGATCCGAGCGTCAACGACATCCTGGTCAACTCCTACCGCCAGATCTACGTGGAGCGTTCCGGCAAGCTGGTTCTGACCGAGTCCCGCTTCAAGGACAACGACCACCTCAAGAAGATCATCGACCGCATCGTTTCGCGGGTGGGGCGCCGGGTGGACGAATCCTCGCCCATGGTGGACGCGCGCCTTGCCGACGGCTCCCGCGTCAACGCCATCATCCCCCCCCTGGCCATCGACGGGCCGGCGCTGTCCATCCGCAAGTTCTCCAAGGAAAAGCTGACCATCGAGGACTTGATCCGGTTCAAGGCCATGACCCGGGACATCGCCGACGTGCTGCGGGGGATCGTGCTGGCCCGGCTCAACATCATCATCTCGGGCGGCACGGGCACGGGCAAGACCACCATGCTCAACTGCCTGTCGGGATTCATCCCCCACGACGAACGCATCGTCACCGTGGAGGACGCGGCCGAACTGCAGCTCAAGCAGGACCATGTGGTGCGTCTGGAGTCGCGCCCCCCCAACATCGAGGGGCGCGGCGAGGTCACCCAGCGGGATCTGGTGCGCAACTGCCTGCGCATGCGGCCGGACCGCATCATCGTCGGCGAGGTGCGCGGCGCCGAGGCCCTGGACATGCTCCAGGCCATGAACACCGGCCACGACGGCTCCCTGGCCACCCTGCACGCCAACACCCCCCGGGACGCCCTGATGCGGTTGGAAACCCTCGTGGCCATGGCCGGCCTCAACATCTCGGCCCTTTCCCTCAAGCGCTACATCGCCTCGGCCGTGGACGTCATCGTCCAGATTTCGCGGTTTTCCGACGGCAGCCGCAAGATGGTGAGCTTTCAGGAGCTCACCGGCATGGAGGGCGAGGTCATCACCATGCAGGAGATCTTCGCCTTCGAACAACGCGGCGTCACGGCCGAGGGCAAGGTCAAGGGCGTGTTCCTGAGCCGGGGCATCCGGCCCAAGTTCGCCGCCAAGTTCGAGGCCAAGGGCATCCGGATCGGGGACGGCATCTTCGATCCACGAAACGTGGTGGAGACCTAGGCCATGGCCCCGGCGACGCCCATGCTCCGGTCCGGCGCCCCCGGCGCGCCATAAGGAGGCTTCCTTGCCCGCGGACATGCCCGTCCTTTTGGCCCTCGTGGTCGTCCTGGCGATCGTGTATTTTTTCGTGAGCGTCGTGCTCGTGGCGCGCCGCCTGACCGACAAGCGCGGCAAGGAGCTGGCCCGCCGCATCGAGGCCGTGGCGCGGGGCCAGGGGATCGGCGTGGAGGCGTCCTCGGACATCGTCAAGAAGCACGAGATGAGCGGCATGCCCTGGCTCGACATGCTGCTGGCGCGCCACGCCTGGAGCCGGCGCATGGACAAGATGCTCACCCAGGCCGGCATCCAGGCGCCGCTCGGCATCTTCGTGCTGCTTTCCCTGGTGTTGGTGGTCATCGGTTTCCTGGGCGCCTCGGTGTATCTGGACAACCTCGCGCTGCGCCTCGCCGCGGCGGTGGTCCTGGGCGCGGTGCCGTTCAAGCTCATCGCCCGGCGCAAGGCCAAGCGCATGGACGAGTTCGAACGCCAGTTGCCGGAGGCCCTGGAGCTGGTCGGCCGGGCGCTCAAGGCGGGACATACCTTCACGAGCGGCATGGCCATGGTCGTCAGCGAATTCGCCGAACCCATCCGGAGCGAGTTCCAGACCACCCTGGAAGAGATCAATTTCGGCGTGGGGGTGGGCGTCGCCCTGGACAACCTCATGGAACGGGTGGACTGCCCGGACCTCAACTTTTTCGTGGTGTCGGTGAAAATCCAGAACGAAACCGGCGGCAACCTGGCCGAAATCGTCGGCAACATCAGTTCGCTTATCCGGGAGCGCTTCAAGCTCAAGGGACGGGTGCGGGTGCTGTCGGCCGAGGGGCGCATGGCCGCCTGGGTCCTGTGTCTGCTGCCGTTCGGCGTGGTCGGGGCCGTGCAGATGCTCAATCCCGGCTACATGGACCTGCTTTTCACCGATCCCCTGGGCCGCATGATGGCCTATGGCGTCGGCGGGCTCATGACCATGGGCATCTTCGTCATCCGCAAGATGGTGCGCATCGAAGTGTGAGGAGCCGGCCGTGGAAATCGTCCTGATAGCCCTTCTGGCGGCGGTGAGCGTCGGTTTTCTCACCTTCTCCCTGGGCGGTCTGCGCAAGGAACGCGACAAGCGTCGGAAAATGTCCGACCGGGTTCAGGCCGTGATGCATGCCGGGGTGGCTGGAGCCGCCGAGCGCCAGACCCTCGGCGGCTGGCTGGCTGGCGCCTTCCGGGGGCTGGCCGCGCGTTTCGGCGAGGCCGTCAAGCCCAAGGAAGCCCAGGAGCTGTCCAAGACCCGGTCCGCCCTGATGCACGCGGGGTTCCGCCAGCCCCACGCCGTGGACATCTACTGGGGCATCAAGGTGGGCGCGGCCCTGGTCGGACTGGGCGTGGGCGTGCTTGTGGCCGCGTCGGGCCGCGTGCCCGGCCAGTACAAGATGCTCGCGGCCCTGCTGTGCGTGGCCGTGGGCTTCTATCTGCCCGGAATGCTGCTCGATTCCCGGGTCAAGAAACGCCAGAAGGCCATTCAGAACGGCCTGCCCGACGCCCTGGACCTGCTCGTGGTGTGCGTGGAGGCGGGCATGGGCCTGGATGCGGCCATGTACCGGGTCAGCACGGAACTGACCAAATCCCAGCCGACCCTCAGCGGCGAACTGCGCCTTTTGACCTTGGAACTGCGCGCCGGCAAGTCCCGGCGCGAGGCCCTCAAGAACCTGTCGACCCGGGTGGGGCTGGAGGACATGGGCTCCCTCGTGGCCATGCTCATCCAGACCGACATGTTCGGCACCTCCATTGCCCAGACGCTTCGGGTCTATGCCGAGTCCATGCGGACCAAGCGGTTCCAGCGGGCCGAGGAACTGGCGGCGAAGCTCCCGGTGAAGATGCTTTTCCCGCTGATTTTCTTTGTCTTCCCAACCCTCCTGATCGTCATCCTCGGACCGGCCGCCATCCGTCTCATGCAGATGTTCAGCGGCATGAACCGCTAGGGTCCGTCCTTGCCGCCATCCCGGCGGCCCTCCGGAAAAAGGATCGCGGGGGGAGGCCGGCCTGTCCCGGCATTCCCCCCGCGTCCCGCGTTCCGGCGGCCGCCTTGGCGCGGCCCCGGGGTCATTCCCGGTAGGGCTTGTACTGCTGGAGAATCTTTTCGGCCACGGCCTGGCGCAACCCGGCGATCTCGCTGTCGGCGCCCATGGCTTCGCCCGCGGCGATGGCCGCGGCGGAATCCTCGAAGCCGGCGTTTCTGGCGATGGCGTCGAAACGGCTGTCCCAGGTTTCGGGTTCGTCCCTGGACACGGTGACATAGTCGCTGGCGCTGACCAGGGTGAGATAGTCCTTGTAGAACCGGACGAGGCTGTCCCTGGTTGCGGCCTGGCCGGGAGCGGCGAGGGCCAGGGCGGCCAGGATCGCGATGGCGGGGAGCGTTTTTTTCATGGCGTTTCTCCGATGCGTTGGCCGTCCTCAGGACCGGGGCCCGGCGGCTATTGCCCCCAGGGTTCCGAAGCCTTCCTGGCCGCGGCCGTGAGCACGATGTTGTCGAAAAAGGGCTTCATGGGATTGATGATGGCCATGTAGGTGTAGGACAGTTTCACCTCGAAGGGGGTGCAGGGGGTCGTCTTGCAGCTGGATGTCTCGGGAGGGGTCAGGGTGAGTTTGGGGGCGTTGGCCTGGGAATTCCCGTCCTGCATGACCCCGGGAAGGAGGCCGTTGTCGTTCATGTACTGCTCGGCCGAGGCCTGAGTCGTGTAATGCATGGCCGAGTCCCTGGCGATGGTGGTCACGGCGCTTTGCAGCGTGAACTGGATGCGCAGGATGTTGGCGATCTCGATGATGCCGAAAAGCAGCAGCAGCAGTACCGGCAGCACCAGGGCGAGTTCCACGGCTGTGGCCCCCTGTTGGGCGTTGGCGCGGCGCGCGGTGTTGCGGGCATGGCGTGTCGACGACATGGGCGTGGTCCTTTTGATCGCGCCCGGGCCTCCGGCGACGGGCCCGGGCGCCGGCCTTCGTGCTGTTCCCGCCGGTCCTAGGGCGTTCCGGTCGTGGCTTCCTTCTTGGACATGAGCCGCTGACCGAGCTGCTGCCCGATCTTCTTGAACATCTCCTGGATGTCCGAGCTGTTGGGCGCATCGTAGTAGTGGTCGTCGGTCCCTGTTTTGGAGGAGGCGATCTGCCGCATGATGCTTTTGTCCGTGCTGTCGGAGTCGCCGAAGCGGATGGAGAAGATCTCCACGGGGTAGCTGGGGTCGTTTTTGGCCGCGTTGGCCGCGTCGAGGGTGTACTGGTTGAGCTTGCCGCCGTCCTTGCAGTCCGGGATCTGGGCCAGGGTGGCCGAGGCGGTGGAGAGCGTCGCGTAGGGCGAGGCGGCCGAGGTCGGCTTGAGCCCCATGCCGAAGTAGGCGTTGGTCCAGTAGGTGTTGACGGTCCGGGAGGCCGAGGCGAAGTTGCCGCCGCAGCGGCCGTCCTCGCTGTCGCCGTCGGTGAGCACGATCATGATCTTGCGGACCTTCTTGTCCGTGCTGGCCTCGACATAGGGCGTCTCGGGCGAGAGCACCTTGTGCCCCCACTTGATACCCTCGGCGATGAGCGTGCCCGAGGTCACGGCCCCGGCGTTGATGGCCGCGATGTTGTCCAAAATCGCCGACTTGTCCGAGGCCAGGGCCCGGATGGGCGACATGCCGGAACAGGTTTTGTCCGTCGTGGTGCTCACGCCGCTTATGGTGTAGCCGTAGAAGATGGAGGTCCTGTCCGTGGTCTTGCTGTATTCGGTTTTGAGCCTGCCGTCGTTGAGGGTGCCGTCGGCGTTGCGGCAACCGACGCCCACGCCGTCGGGGTTGCGTTCGGCCAGGACCGGGTCGTTGCCGTCGATGCGCACCTTGCCCTGGAAGGGAACCAGCCCGATCTTCGACCGGGTGGACGTGGAGGCGGAGGCGGGCATGATGAGGTTGACCAGGTCGGAGGCCGCGTCCTTGACGCTTTCGATGGGCGAACCCTTCATGCTGCCCGTGGCGTCGAGGACCATGACCAGTTCGATGTCGTTGTAACCGGCGCAGGCCTCGGCCGTGACCGTGGCGTCCTTGATGCCGAGAATCTTGGCCAGGGTCATGTCCACCTTGGCCGCGGCGTCGACGCACACGCTGCGGGTGGCGCCGCCCGAAGCCACGACGATGTCCGTGGCGGCGGGGTCGTTGGCCAGGAGGTTGGTTTTGGCCGCGCTCTCGACTTTCCCGGTGGTGACATCCGGGTCGTCGGGGAGCTGGAGGCTGCCGGCCAGGGCCGCCGCGTCCACCGCGTTTTGCAGGCGGTTGTGCTCGACGTAGACGCGGCCGAGATCCACGGCCGTGCCCGCCGCGGCCATGACGCCGACCAGGCTCGCCGCGACGAGGACGCTCGATGCGCCCCGGCTGTCCGACGGCCTAGTTCCCGGCGGGCAGCGCCATGGTGGTCCTTGCCGAAAGCGTGAGCGGATTCTGGCCCATAATGTCGAAAAGGCCGTTTGCGCCTTGGCCGCCGGATCCGGAGTAAAATGGCGTGAATTCATGGTCCACCTGCACGGTTACGTTGTTTTGGGCATCGCGCGGCGAAATGGTCACCGTCGGCGCGGCTCCGTCGAGGGCGGAGCTTGCATCGGCGTTCTTCAAGAGGCTCCTGACGTAATCCTCGACATTGGTCGTGTCGCCGTTTTGCCGGGCCAGCATGCGTGCGCCTTCCATGGCCGCGTTCTGCAGTTGGGAATATTCGCCGATCGCCTTGGTCGCCTCGACCAATACCAGGAAAAGCGGCACCAAAAGCAGCATGCCGATGGCCACTTCCACAGCCGCGACTCCCCGTTGGTCGGCGCATATTCGTTTCATGGCGTCCCCCGTTTCCTGGTGGCCGGCCCGTTGTCCGGTCCCGGCCTTTCCCCATGTTTTGAAAAAATCGTGCCAGGAAACGAGTTTTTCCGTTTTCGGGAGTTTTTGTCAAAAAAATGAATTAATTTAGATGATTATTTTTCTGGTTACAGGCCGTGGCGCGGAATGCCCCTGCGGTGTGTTCCATGAAAAATGGAGAACGCGCGAAAACATGGGCCGGGAAACCCTTGATTTGCGGCCTGCGATCCACCAGCCGTGGAAAGGCCTCCGCGGCATCGTGTTTACCAGCCCGGCCGCCTCTGGTATGCAGCGTCCGAGGACAAGGGGGGAAGACAGGTGAACGGTTTTCTGCTCAAGGCCCTGGCCGCCGTGGTCATGGGTGTCAGCCTGTTCGCGGTGGCGGGATGCGGTGGCGCCGGGGCCAAGGCCAAAACCGACTGGGCCGGCAAGCCCGGGGGCGACAGCCTCGCCGCCGGGGATGCCGCCCTGTCCCGCGGCGACCGGGCCGAGGCCGGCCGGCTCTATCAGGCGGCCCTCAAGGCGGGGGCCGACGCGGCCAAGGTGCATACCCGCCTTGGCGACCTCCACCTCGGCGCCGGCAATTTTCCCCAGGCCCGGACGTCCTACCAGGACGCGCTCAAGGCCAATCCCAAGTTCGCCCCGGCCCTGCAAGGCGTCGGTTTCGCCCTGTACCTTTCCGGCGCCAAGGGTCCGGCCTCCGAGGCCCTGGCCAAGGCCCTGGCCATCGAACCGGGACTGTCCCGGGCCGCCGCCCTGCTCGGGGCCATCGAGGCCCGCGAGGGCCGGCCCGAAGCGGCGCTCGCCATCTACGACAAATCCCTGGCCGTGGTCTTCGACCCGGACGTGGAGAACAACCGGGGCCTCGCCCTGCTCATGCTCGGCCGGGGCGAGGATGCCGCCGAGGCGTTCCGCAAGGCTGCCGCCGGCAAGAAAAATCCGAAATTCGTCAACAATCTGGCCCTGGCCTTGTGCAAGCTCGGCCGCTACGACGAGGCCTACACCGTGTTCGCCGGGGTCGCCACGGAGGCCGTGGCCCTCAACAACGTCGGCGTGTGCTACATGGAGGCGGGCAACAAGGCCAAGGCGCAGGCCTATTTCGAGCGCGCCATAGCCGCCAATCCCCGGTTCTACCCCCTCGCCCAGGAGAACCTGACCAAACTTTCCGCCGTGGAGGAGGTCAACCTGCCCGCGGTCGCTCCGGGGGCGGCCGCGCCTGCACAGACCGCGCCGCCGCAGCCTGCCCCGGCTCCGACACCCCAGCAGGTCGCGCCGCACCAGCCGGCGGTTCCCGCGCAGCAGGCGGCTCCGGCCCCGGTCCAGGCGACGCCCCCCGTCGACGCGCCTCCTGTTCCGCCGGCGTCCACCCAGGCCACGCCTTCCCAGACGCCCCCTGCCCAGCCGGTCCAGTCCCGGCCTGCGGCCCCGGCCGCGTTGCCGTCCGGCGCGCCCAAGCCGTTCACGCCGTCCGGGACCGCTGCCGTCGGCAAGGAGTCCCGGCCGGCCTCAACGGCCGTGACGACCTCCAAGGGGACGCATCACTCGCCCGCCGCCGCGGAAAAGCTCGACCGCGGCGAGATGCCCTAGGTCCCGACAAGGCGGCGCGGAGGCGACATGCCGGACAAGGAAGCGAACAGGGCGCCGCTGCGGTTGCTGGTGGCCGACGACGAGCCGCGCATCCTCGATCTTTTCACGGAGATCCTGGCCCCGGACGACGATGTCCTGGACGGGCTCGACGGTTTCGAACCCGCCGCCGCGGTCCCGGGCCCCCGTTTCGAACTGACCCTTTGCCGCCAGGGAGAGGAGGCCGTGGCCGCCGTCGAGGCTTCCCTGCGGGAGCGCCGGCCCTACGCCGTGGCCTTCCTCGACGTGCGCATGCCCCCCGGACGCGGCGGCCTGGTCGCGGCCGAGGAGATCCGGGCCATGGACCCCGCCGTGCAGATCGTGGTCGTCACGGCCTTCACCGATGTCAATCCGTCGACCATCACCAAGCGGGTGCCTCCCGCCGACAAGCTGCTTTATATCCAAAAGCCGTTTCATCCCCAGGAGATCCTCCAGTTCGCCACCTCGCTTGGCGCCAAGTGGCGGGCCGAGCGGGATTTTTCCGCCCTCAAAAGCCGCCTGGAAACCCTCGTTTCCGAGCGCACCGCCGCCCTGGCCAGCGCCAACCGCAAGCTGACCCGGGAAATGGAGGAGCGCGAGCGCGTCACCCGGCTCATCGTCACGGCCAAACGCGAATGGGAGGGAACCTTCGATTCCGTCCAGGACCTCGTGCTGGTCATCGGCCACGACCAGACCGTCCGCCGTCTGAACCTGGCCATGGCCCATCGCCTGGGGGCCTCGCCCCGGGACGTGGTCGGCCGGAAGTGTTCGTTCGTCTTCGACCACCCGGAGCGTCCCGGGGAACGCTCCGGCGAGATGCTGGCCATGACCGACGGCCGCTATCATTCCCGGGAGATCTCCATTCCCAGGCTGCGCGGGGAGTTCCTCGTCACGGCCTCGCCGCTCAGCCAGGCCGACGACGCGCCGCTTGGCACGGTGTTCGTGGCCCACGACATCACCGAGCGCAAGAATCTCGAGCAGCGCCTGCGCCAGAGCCAGAAGATGGAGGCCATAGGCACCCTGGCCGGCGGCATCGCCCACGACTTCAACAACATCCTCGGCATCATCATGGGGTTCGCCGAGATGATCGAGGGCGATGCCGAACCGGAGGGAACCCTGGCCCGCCGGGTGGAACACATCCTGTCGGCCTGCCGCCGGGCCCGGGACCTCGTCCTGCAGATCCTGTCGTTTAGCCGCCAAAGCGAGCAGGGGGCCAAGCCGCTTCGCGTCGGGCCGCTGATCAAGGAAACCCTCAAGCTCATCCGGGCCACCGTCCCCAACACCATCGCCCTGGTCGAGGCGATCCGCCCCGGCCGCGACACCATTCTGGGCGAGCCCACCCAGATCCAGCAGATCATCATGAACCTGTGCGCCAACGCGGCCCACGCCATGCGGGAAAGCGGCGGCGTCCTGGAGGTCGGCCTGGAGGAGACGCCGGCCGGCGCCTGCCCGGTCCCCGGCCCCGTCCCGGCGGCGGGCTGCCTGCGCCTGTGGGTGCGCGACAGCGGCCCCGGCATCGCGGCGGACATCCTGGACCGGATCTTCGACCCCTTTTTCACCACGAAAAAGCCCGGAGAGGGCACGGGCATGGGGTTGTCCGTGGTCCATGGCCTGGTGCGCAAGTACGGCGGCGAGATCAAGGTCCAAAGCACCGTGGGCCAGGGCGCGCTTTTCAATGTCTTTTTGCCCCTGGCCTCCGGCGAGCCGGAGGCCGAGGCCGAAGCCGGGGGGCTCCCGTCCATGGGCCGGGGACGGGTGCTTTTCGTGGACGACGAGGAGGCCCTTGCCGAAATCGGCCGGGAGCTGGTCGAGTCCCTCGGCTACGCCGTCCTCGCCGCGACCGATCCCCGACGGGCCCTGGCCGTTTTCCGGCAGGATCCCGCCGCCTTCGATCTTATGATCACCGACCAGAACATGCCCGGGATGACCGGCGGCGAACTGGCCAGGGCCGTTCTGGCCGTCCGGCCGGACCTGCCGGTGCTCATGCTCACCGGGTTCAGCGAGACCATGAGCCGGGAGGGGGCGAAGGACATCGGCATCCGCGATCTGCTCCTCAAGCCCATCCTGCGCCGGGATCTGGCCGCGGCCATCGAGGCGGCCCTTCGGCCGGAGGCGGAGGCCTCCCGGCCAGGGCCAATACGCCGGGAGACGTAGCGACGCGTCAGCCGGGGGACTCGCGGGCGGGGACGCGTCCGGGCGGACCGGAGGCCGCGTCTCCGGCATTTTCGGAACGATGGAGGTCGATCGTATGGCGGAAAGACGGGCGGTGGGCGTTGTCTCGGGCATCGAGGGCCCGGAGGTCGCGGTGGTGCTGGAGGCCGGGGCGGCGGGCGATGTCGGCGTCGGCGACATGGTGGTGATCCCTTCGGACCGGTCGATGGTGTTCGGCCTCGTCCAGGCGCTCCTGGCCGGCAACGGGAGGCAGGAGGCCAGGGTGGCCCTTCTCGGCGAAAGCCTCGGACCCGAGGAGGAGGCCTTCGTGTTCCAGCGCGGCGTTTCCATCAGTCCCCGCCTGGGGGCCGTGGTCCGGCTGGCCGTGAGCGCCGATCTGGCGCGCATCTACGCCAAGCCCGCCAAGTCGAGCGTCATGGTGGGGGCGCTGCACCAGGATCCGGAGGTGCCGGCCTACATGGTGGTCGACGACTTCCTGGGCAAGCATTTCGCCGTCCTCGGCACCACCGGCTCGGGCAAGTCCTGCACCGTGGCGGTGCTCCTGCGCTCGATCCTGACGGCCCACCGGCACGGCCACATCGTGTTGCTCGATCCCCACGACGAATACGCGGCGGCCTTCGGCGACCTGGCCGAAACCGTCACCCCGGAGAACCTGTCCCTGCCCTACTGGCTCCTCGACTTCGAGGAGATGGTGCAGGTCTTTTGCAGTTCCGAACGGCCCTACCGGGAGGTGGAGGCCAACATCCTCAAGGAATGCGTGGTGACGGCCAAGGCCGAGTACCTGCGCGGGGCCGGGGCCACGGAGGATCCGGGGCTGACCATCGACACGCCGACGCCCTACCGGCTGGCCCGGGTGGGGGAACTGCTCAAGGTCGGCATGGGGCGCCTGGACAAGCCCGAAAGCTCCATCCCCTACCTGCGCCTCGCCGCCCGTCTGGACGCCTTGCGCCGGGACCGGCGGTTTTCCTTCATGTTCGGCCAGCTCACCGTCGAGGACTGCATGCCCGATGTGCTGGCCCGGTATCTGCGCCTGCCCGCCGAGGGCCGGCCGCTGACCATCTTCAACCTGGCCGGCGTCCCCGCCGAGATCGTGGACGTGGTGGTTTCCCTGCTGTGCCGGCTCATTTTCGATTTCGCCATCTGGACCGAACGGGGCAGGGGGGTGCCGGTCCTGCTCGTGTGCGAGGAGGCCCACCGCTATGTGCCCCGGGACACGGCGGCGGCCTTCGGTCCGACCCGGCGGGCTTTGTCGCGCATCGCCAAGGAGGGCCGCAAGTACGGCGTCTCCCTCGGACTCATCACCCAGCGTCCCTCGGAAATCTCGGAAACCGTCCTGTCCCAGGTCAACACCCTGGTGTCGTTGCGCATGAGCAACGAGCAGGACCAGCTTTTCGTGCGCCGGGCCATGCCGGAGAACGCGGCCGGACTGCTCGCCGCCCTGCCGGCCCTGCGCACCCAGGAGGCCGTGGTGGTCGGCGAGGGCGTGCCCGTGCCCATGCGCATCCGTTTCCGGAACCTGGCCGACGACGAGCGGCCGCGCAGCGACACGGCCCGGTTTTCCGATGTCTGGAGCGTCGAGAGCGTCGATCGCGGTTTTATCCGCGACACCATCGACCGCTGGAGACGGCAGGTCCGTTGACGGCCCCCTGCCTTGTGCTCTAGGTGGGAAGCGGATACTGGCAAGCGATCGCCAATGGCAAAGGAGCGTTCCCGAATGCGTTGCTACCTGCCGGTCCTGGCCGCCCTGGCGGTCTGGCTGCCGGCGTGCCCGGTCCAGGCCGGCGGTCCGAAAATCGCGACCGCGCCGGCCCCGGTCACGGAAATTCACGGCGTGGTCCTGCCCGATCCCGTGGCCGCCGGCCGCCGGGACGCCTCGTTGCGGCAGGCGGGCTACCGTTTCGGCGACAAGAAGACCGTGTCCGCCCGCTATCCGGCCGTGATCGCCGACGAGAAACTGCTCGGCTGGGTCAATGCCTACAGCAAAAAAAACCGGCTTGACCCGCGGCTCGTCTACGCGCTCATCGAGCAGGAGTCCCGTTTCAACCCCGCCGCCGTGTCGCCCAAGGGCGCCCAGGGCCTCATGCAGATCATGCCCGACACCCAACGGCTTCTGGGGCTCAAGGATCCGTTCGACCCCGAGCGCAACATCGCCGCCGGCACCCGCTATCTTCGGGAAATGCTCGACAAGTTCCAGACCGAGGTGATGGCCCTGGCCGCCTACAACGCCGGCCCCGGGGCCGTGGCCCGGCACGGCGGGGTGCCTCCCTACGACGAAACCAAGGACTACGTCCTGAAGGTCGTCGACCGGTATTTCCTGTTGCGCCTGCGCTATCCCGAGGAGGGCATAAGCGCCATCCACCAGAAGCTGGCCGCGGGCGACGACACGCTCCGGGCCGCGAGGGAGCATCCATGAGCGACGACGCGTTGTGCCCGCAGGAGGGCGAGGCCGTGCGCGGCGCGCTGGCCCGGCTGGCCGGGGAATCGCGTCCATGACCCTGGCCGTGACCCGCCTGCGTTCGGGGGGGCTCATCGCCACCTACCAGTGCCAGGCCGCCTGTCCGCATTGCCTGTACCGGGGCGGTCCGGCCCGTTCGCCGGACTACATCGACCAGGAGACGGCGGCGGCCGCGTTCTCCCGGGCCCTGGAACTCGGCGCCACCGCCATGCATGTCGGCGGCGGCGAGC
Organism: uncultured Desulfovibrio sp.; assembly: GCA_964576235.1. Classification (GTDB taxonomy): domain Bacteria; phylum Desulfobacterota; class Desulfovibrionia; order Desulfovibrionales; family Desulfovibrionaceae; genus Solidesulfovibrio. Next base: position 22,240 of record CAZNUQ010000001.1, on the reverse strand, counting down.
CCCTGGCCGATCCCCTGGGCCTCGCCGGGGTGCTCGCGGCCGCGGCCGGAACGGGCATGGCCGTCGAATACGTGGAGACGAGCGGCTCCTGGTTCGACGACGCCGGGGAGGCTGTGGAGCTTTTGTCGGAGTTGCGGGAAATGGGGCTCGCCGCGATCCTGTTGTCCGTGAGCCCGATGCACAACGGCTTCGTCCCGTTGCGGAAGACCCTCGGCGCATGGGAGGCTGCCCGCAAGGCCGGCATCGAGGTTTTTCCCTGGCAGGAACAGTTCCTGGAGGATCTGCGGGCCTTCGACCCCGGCGTGCCCCACCCCCTGGAGGAATATCTGGCCCGTTTCGGCCCCGGCTATCCGGCCGACCTGCTGCGGCGCGCCCGGATCCATCCCGGGGGGCGGGCCTTCGATCTCGTCGCCATGGCGCGCGGCCGCAGGCCGGCTGCGGAAATTTTGGCTGGGGCCTCGGAGAACTGCCTGGGGGAACTCGCTGACACCGGCCATTTCCACATGGATCTCTACGGCGACTACGTGCCCGGGCTGTGCACGGGGCTGGCCTTTCGCGTCTCCGATCTCGGCGCGCCCCTCGACCCGGAGCGCTATCCGATCCTGACCACCCTGGCGGAAGGCGGCATCCGCAGCCTGTACGAATACGCGACGGGCCTCGAGGGCTACGGGGCGCGCCCGGAAGGCTACGTCAACAAGTGCGAACTGTGCCAGGACATCCGCCGCCATCTGTCCGAGCGCGGCTGGTTCGAGTCCACGGAACTGTCGCCGCCGGAATTCTACGCCTTGCCCTAGGCCGTCCTGTCCTTTTTCCAGTAGGGGTGGGCGAGATCCTCGAAGGCCGAAAGCGCCGCCGTGGAGCCGTCGCCCACGGCGTTGACGATCTGGCGGGCGCCGCCGGTCACGTCGCCGGCCGCATAGACGCGCGGGATCGAGGTGCGCTTGCCCGCGTCGGTCCTGATGCACCCGGCCTCGTCGAGGGCGAGCCCCAATTGCTCGGCGATCTCGGTGTTGGGGGCGAGGCCGATGGCCACGAACACGGCGTCCGTCGGGATCTCCCGGGTGGAACCGTCCTCCGTGACCCGGATCCGGGCGGCCGTGACCTTCCCGCCGTCGCCGGCGATCTCCTCCACCACGGCGCCCATGACCGTGGCGACGCCTTCCGCGGCCAGGGCGTCCCGGAGGTGCCGCTCGGCCCTGAATTCCGGCCGGCGGTGGATGACCGTGACCTCCACGCCGAGGTGCCGGAGGTGCAGGGCGTCGGTGAGGGCCGTGTTGCCGCCGCCGACCACCACCGCCTTCTTGCCCCGGTAGAGGTAGCCGTCGCAGGTCGAGCAGAAGCTGACGCCGAAACCGAAATACCGGTCCTCGCCGGGGACGCCCAGCCGCTTCCATGCGGCCCCCGTGGCCAGGATCAGCGCCCTGGCCACGTAGACGGCCTTGTCGGTGAAGACTTCCACCTTTTTCCCCACCTTGACCTCGGTGATCCCTTCGCCCTCGTGGATGTCGGCGTAGCGGCGGGCCTGTTCGGCGATCATCTCCATCAGGCGCTTGCCCGGCACGTTGGCGAACCCCGGATAGTTCTCGACCACCGGGGTCAGGGCCACCTGGCCGCCGATGACGTTTTTTTCCAGGACCACGGCGGACAGCCCGCTGCGGACGGCGTAGATGGCGGCGGTGAGTCCCGCCGGGCCGGCCCCGGCCACCACGACGTCGACCTCCCGGACCTCGAGGCCGCCGGCCGGGGCGAGACCCTCGGCCCGGCGTTCGGCCAGCAGCTTCTCTGCGCTTTTGAGCGTCACCAGCTCCACCACGAACCGTTCCTCGGGCACGAGGCCGAGGGTGGTCAGGGTGTCGTTGATGACCGTGTGCGGCACGGAGCCGACATGGTGCCGGGCGGCCAGTTCCGGATGCTGGGTGGTGTCCACGCAGGCCGCCGAGACGAGGTCCGGACGCTCCACGGCGCAATGGAAGGCGTGGGCGACCTGTCCCGGACAGTAGGGGCACGCGGGGTTGACGAAGACCCGCGCGCTGCGTTTCTCCTCCAGTTCCTGGAGCAGTTGCCGGGAGATCTGGCCGAGGCCGGATTTGCCCACGGAAAGGCGCATGATGGTTTCGACCAGGGTTCGGGCCTCCTCGCCGAGCGGGGCGCCGAGATAGCGGATGTCGCACCGGTCGGGCGCCAAAAGCAGGGTGGGCGAGAAGTCCACGCCGCGCCGCGCCGCCTCTTCGTCCTGGAGGTCGAGGAAACGGACCGTGATTTTGGGATGGAGCTCCGAGAGCTCCCGGCAAAGCGATTCCATGAGGGCGTTGTAGGGCGCGTTGCGGTCGGGATCCGTGAACACGGCGAGTTCGACCGGTTCGCGCAGGCCCTCGAAGAATTTTATGAGTTCCGGCAGATTGTCCGCGGGGATGAGGCGGGCGGGTTTCGCGGGGGAATCGGCCCGGGCCGGGTCCGCGGCCGTCGCGTCCTTTTTCTTGTCGCGTCCGAAAAGGGCCATGGCGGGCTCCTTGGGTGGGGTCGGCTGGGGATGGACAAGTATGTATCCCAAGCCCCGGCCATAGGCAAACAGGCGCGGCTTTTCATGGGCACGGCGGACCCCGACTTGCCCAAATCCTTCCGGCCGGTTAAGAACGAAGAGAAAATCCTCTATCCGGGGAGACGCACCACCATGGCCCTAGAAATCACCACGCATGGCGATATCGACCAGATCATCGTGACCTTGCTGCCGCGCGCCTTCGTGCAGAAAATCTACCGGCATTGCTGGGGCAAGAACAACACCCCGTACTTCGCCGGCAACTGTTTCAAGGGCGTGCTCTATTTCGACGAACGGCTGGCCGCCAAGTACGCCGAGGACACGGGGTTCTCCTGGCGCGGCTGGCTGTCCGCCACCAAGTTCTACCACAGGACCGGGGCCTGTCTCGATCTCGGCCTGCGGCTCTCCGTACGCGACGGGGGGGGCGAGTCCTGCCTCAACGCGGCGGGCCTCCGGGTGGCCGAGAAACGTCCGCGCCTGGCCGACTTCCTGGAGGGGCTGGGGGAGGACGAGGTGGCGGCGGTGCTCGGAGCCGTGGACAAGGGCGAAATGGTTTTCTCCCTGCCCGATGCCGACGGTCCCTTCGATCCCGACAAGCTGACCATCCACGTCGACCGGCTTTCCGACCTGTACAGCGAGGAAACCGTCATCACCGGACTGTCCTATGACGACAGGATGCTGTCCATGGAAACCGGCGAGTCCCGGGGCAAGAACATGCTCGATCCCCTGCTGGTCGACCGCAACGGGAAGCTTCTGGATATGTACGACTTCTCCTGATCCGCGCGGCGCCACGCCGGGGGCGCGCTTGACGGACACAGACGGTCCGCATACTGTACACTGACGGAGCTTTCGCCTGCGCGGGGAAGCGGGGAGCCAACCTCGGGAGGCACAAGCCGTGAAGACCATACTGGTTGTGGATGACGACCCCAGCATCCGGGCGCTGATCCGGCTCTATCTGGAAGGCGCGGGATACCAGGTGGTCGAGGCCTCGGACGGCCGGCGCGGCGTGCGGCTGCTGGGCGAGGAAAAGATCGATCTGGTCGTGCTCGACATCTTCATGCCCGAGATGGACGGCCTGGAGGTGTTGCAACTGATGCGCACCCAGGGCCGGGGCTGCAAGGTCATGGCCATCTCCGGAGGCTCCGCCAAGGTCGGCATGGATCTCCTGGGGCACGCCACCATCTTCGGAGCCGACGACGTGCTGGAAAAGCCCTTCGACGAGGCGACGCTGCTGCGCAAGGTCGCGGACCTGATCGGTCCGGTTTCGGCCGCGCCCTCCGCCGCCACCTGACCCTTTCAGGCAGGGGGCTCGCGGTCACCCCGATTCCGGAACCGGACCTGGCGTCGCCAGCCCCCGAAACGTCATTCAGCGCGGCGTGAACGCCCGTCGGGCCGACCCTGGTCCGCGGGCATTGCCCGGTGCGGCCTTCGGGCGGTCCGGACGCGTCAGGCGCAGTCGAACCGGGCCTTGGCCAAAAGGGTCGTTGCCCAGTCGAGCGCCGTGGCCGCGCCCACGGCGTTTCCTTCCTCTCCCGCCTTCTCCATGGTCTCGGCCGCGAGCCCCAGTTCCCGGAATCCGTAGGTGCGGGCCGAGCCCTTGAGCCGGTGCCCCTGGGCGCGGACCGTGGCCAGGTCGCCGGTTTCGAGCGCCTGGCGGGCGGTCTTGAGGGTCTGCCCGGCGGTATCGAAAAAAAGGGGCAGCAGCGGCCGCAGCCGGTCGATGTCCGGCGCGGGCTCCCAGGCCTCGGGCCGTTTTTCTTCCAGCTCCTTCCGGCCCAGGAATCGGGCCAGGGCGGCCATCACGCCGGCCTTGCGCACGGGCTTGACCAGGAAATCGGTGCAGCCGGCCTCCTGGCAGCGCAGCCGGTGTTCGTCGAGGGTGTGGGCGGTGAGGGCCAGGATGGGGATCGGGGGGGCGCCGCGCTCTGTTTCCAGCCGCCGGATGGCCCGGGTGGCTTCGTAGCCGTCCATGACCGGCATCTCCAGATCCATGAAGACGAGATCGCACGGGCCGGCCGCGTAGCGTTCCACGGCCTCCCGGCCGTTGGCGGCCGTGGCGATGCGGTAGCTGCCGCCTTCCAGGTAAAGGCGCATCAGGGCGAGGTTGTCGGCGTTGTCGTCGACCAGCAGGATGCATGGCTGCGCGGGATTGGAGTCCATGGCTCACCGTTCGCGGGCCGCCCCGGCGGGTGCCGGCAAGGCGGTATTCCCGTGCGATCCCTGTTAAGCCAACGAGGAGGAACTGGCAACAGGCGCCACGGATTTCGGTCGGAAACACACGGCCGCCTCGGGGCACATGGCTGCCAGATCCAGGACGAAGGCTTCCACCCGGTCGGTCTCGTCCGGCGAGAAGACGAGGCGGACCACGGCGGCGAAGCGGTCGACCACCGTGGGCAGGGCCAGATTGTCCTCGGCCTCCAGCAGGAAACGCAGCAGGGCCACATGGCGCGGGGCCAGCCGCACGTAGAGGCGGGCCGAGGTCGCGGGGGGGGCGTAGGGCGTGCGGGGGCGCCGACGTGGCTTCTTCACAGAGTGACGCAGCCGTCTTCGGTGACCAGGGCCATGTGTTCCCAGCGCGCCCCGCCCCATTCGGGGTAATACAGACCGGGCTCCACCGTCACCACCATGCCCGGGGCGAGTTCGCCCTCGGCCGCCGGGTTGAGGCTCGGGCCTTCGTGCGTTTCCAGGCCGATGCCGTGCCCCAGGGAGTGGGTGAAGCGGTCGGCGACGCCTTCCCTGTCGAAGACCTCCCGGGCCAGGGCATGGGCCTCGCGAAAGGTGAGCCCCGGGCGCAGTCCGGCGAGTGCGGCGGCCTGGGCGCGTTTGACCCGGTCGAGCATGGTCAGGTAGCGCTCCGGGGGGGTGTCGCCCACCCACAGCGTCCGGGTCTGGTCCGAGCAGTAGTCGGCGTGGCGCCCCCCCACGTCGACGAGAACCTGGCAACCTTCGGTGATGGCCGTTTCCCCGGGGATGGCGTGGGGCAGGGCGGCGTTGGCGTTCACGGCCACGATGGGGGCGAAGGCCAGTTCGCTGGCCCCGAGTTCCCGGAAGCACTTTTCGATCTCCCAGGCCGCCTGGGACTCGGTGCGTCCGGGCACGAGGATTTCCGGCAGGCGTTCCATGACGGCGTGGTTGATCGCGGCCGAGCGGCGCATGCGCGCGATCTCGTCCGCGTCCTTGATCTGGCGCAGGGGTTCCACCGTCTGGCGGGCCGGGAACAGGGGAATTTCGTCGGCCAGCTTGGCGTGGGTTTCGAAGGACAGGCTCGCGGCCTCGAACCCGAGTCCGGTGACGCCCCGCCCCTTGAGAAAGGCGGCCATGACGGCGTGGCGGTTGGCGCCGTAGACGCACAGGTCTTCCCCGGGCCAAAGCCGCAGAGCCGCGTCCCGGTAGCGGGAATCGGTGAAAAGCGCGTCCCGTCCGTCGGCGCCCACGCACAGGTAGCCGGCCGACTCGTTGCACTGGGGGTCGTGCAGTTCGAAGCCGCTGAGGTAGAACCGGTTGGCGGCGTGGGAGACGAGCAGGGCTTCCATGCCCTGATGTCGCAACCTCTCGCGCAGGCGGTCCCTGCGCGCCGCGTAAACGGACAGCTGGTCGGAAATCATGCTCACGTCGGCCTCGCGCTCCTTCGTTTTCCGGCGAATGTCGCCGCCGGCAGGTGTTCCAGATCGGGCGGCCGACGTCAACACGCAAGGCGCGGGCTAGGCGGCGTAGACCGCCTCCTGCCGTCCGAGGACCACCCGTTCGGTCCACTCGACGCCCTGCATGAAGGAGTGGTCCATGTTGCCCACCTCGTACTTCCAGCCGCCGAAACGGCCCCGGGAGCAGATGTCCATGGCCTCGAGGGCCGGCTGGATCACGGACAGGGCGGCATCGCGTTCCAGGCAGGGGATGGGGTAGGCGTATTCCACCCGCATCTCCCAACTCGACAGGATCCGGTCGGCGTCGTGGCGGTCGATCAGGGTGGTGGCCTCGAGGCCGGCGACGGTGCGTTCGGCGAGGGTGCCCATGTTCTCCGGCTTGTGCTCGGAAAAGCTCGTCTCGGTCATGATGGCCCTGGACCGGGGGCGCATGCCGTCGGGATCGGGGGTGTTGTTCGGGGAATAGTTGTGGAAGTTGGTCACCCGGTAGAAGGGGCAGTCGTCTTCGGGGAAATACATCCAGCAGCGCGGGTCGGGCGGCGCGCCGGCGAACCCCAGGCCGTGGATGGCCGTCCCGTTGTGCTTGAGCCGGGCGGCCGCCTCGCGCATGGCCGGCGTGGCGCCGTCCAGGATGTCGGCGACGAAGCGGTCGAGGGGGGCGGTGGAGAGCAGGTGGTCGTAGGTCACGGTCTCGCCGGAGGCGGCCAACGCCGTCTTTTTGACGGGATCGACGCGGTGGCAGGCGTCGCCCAGGCGTACCCGGTCGGCGAATCGGGCGGCCAGCCGGCGGTAGATTTCGCCGGTGCCGCCGCGCAGGGGGAAGAAAAAGGTGTTGTTCGGCCCCCAGGCCACGTCGTCGCGGCCAAGGACGATGTTTTTTATGACCCGGTCGGCGTCCACCACGGACACCCGCTCGCCGATCCAGCGGTGGGACATGACCTCGCCGGGATGGGCCCAGACCTTGAAGTTGTAGGGCACCATGAACAGGCGGGCGATGCCGGGACCGAAAACGCGGTCGATCCATTCCCGGAAATGGGCCGGCGGCTTCGGTCCGCCGTTGTTCGTCGCGGCGCGGCCCGCGTCGAGCAGGCCCTTGACGCATTCCCATACGAGGTCCGGGGGCAGGCGGCGGATGTTGTTCTGGAAGGGATAGGGCACGAAGGTGCCGGCCACGCGGATCCAGGACTCGCGCTGGTGGCGCAGCACGTCCTCGCCGAGGAGGTCGTCGAGCAGCCGGTCGAAGGCCTCGTAATGGGAAAAGACCACGTGGCCGCCCACGTCCCAGGTGAAACCGGCCGTATCGGCGAAACTGGCCGAGAGGCCGCCGATGTAGGGATTCCCCTCGAGCAGGAGGAAGTCGTGCTGGCCGAGTTCGGTCAGGCGCCACGCCGCGCCGAGGCCCGTCGGACCCGCTCCGATGATCAGATATTTGACATGCATGGGCGCCTCCCTGGAATGTGGCAGGAGCCATGCAAAAGCGAGGCCAATATGGGCGTGTCTTTGGGAAAACGGGGCGCCCGGGGCCAGGCCGAGCGAACGGCCGGCCCCGGGCGCGAAAGGGGTGGCGCGGGCCGGCGTCTTACCAGGCCGGGCGGCGGGGCGGACGCGGCGCGCGGGGTTTGGCCTCGTTGACCTTGAGGCTTCGACCCTCGAACTCGGTCCCGTCCAGAGCCCTGATCGCTTCGTCGGCGGCGGCGTCGTCATCCATCTCCACGAAGCCGAACCCGCGGGGTTTGCCGGTTTCGCGATCGGAGATCAGTTTGACGGACTGGACTTCGCCGTAGCGCGCGAACAGGTCGCGGACGCTCTCCTCGGTGGTGCGGAAAGGCAGGTTGCCAACATAGATGTTCTTGGACATGAGGCACGGACTCCCAAACGGTTGACGTCAATGCGAACGCGAAGCGTGTACGGAGGTCCGCGAACAAACCGCCGGCTACGCTCCTTCCCAGGACGATTCCATCGGTCGCGTGACCGGAATGGCCCGATAGTTGGAGTGCATCCGTCGGTTTTGGCTGCGAGGTGATGTAAAACGGTCGGCGCGCACTCTGTGTTCCACGAATGAATCGGTTAGCACCAAGGCCCGGAGACGCGCCGTCGCGTGACGGGGTGTCGTCGGAACTTTGAGCGAATATGGCTTACTATATCTAACTTCAAAATGTTTCGCAAGGGATAATTGTTCGTTTCATTGTTTTCGCCTTGAAATGTCAGGAGTTTTGGATGCAGTTCCATCGCCTGTCGAATCCTTGACGCACGGACCGCAACAGAGGCGTCCTGGCGACGCCATGATGGAAATGCCCCTCTGGAACGCTGCGGGCGTCGTGGCGAGGTTCAGGTCCGGACCGCTCGTCCGCGACATTTTTCTCGGAATGCCCCGCGCCACGGCACCGGGAACCTGCGGGCCGTGTTCGGCCCGGGCCTCGGCGGCTTTTCGGCGGGGAAGATGGAGGAGGGCGGGACTCTCTTCGTGAAGGTCTCGGCCGGCGTCGGTTCCGCCCCGGGGGGAGGCTACCGGAACACCACCGTCTTGTTCCCGTGCACGATCACCCGGTCCTCCAGGTGCCAGCGCACGGCCCGGGCCAGGACGTTGCGTTCCAGATCGCTGCCCATGTTCTTGAGATCCTCCACGGAGAACCGGTGCGTCACCCGGGCCGTGTCCTGCTCGATGATCGGGCCGGCGTCGAGCTCCGCCGTCACGTAGTGGGCCGTGGCCCCGATCAGCTTGACGCCCTTCTCGTGGGCCTGGCGGTACGGGTCGGCGCCGACGAAGGCCGGCAGGAACGAATGGTGGATGTTGATCACCCGGTTGGCGTAGGGCGCGAGGAAATCCCCCGAGAGCACCCGCATGTAGCGGGCGAGCACGATCAGGTCGGTGTCGTCGCCGAGCAGTTCCACCATCCGCGGTTCCGCCTCGGCCATGCCCCCGTCGCCGACCGGCACGCAGGAAAAGGGCACGCCGAACCCCTCCACGCTGGCCCTGAGGTCCTCGTGGTTGCTGATGACCATGGAGATCTCGCAGGGCAGCTCCTTGCGGGCGAAGCGCCACAAAAGTTCCATCAGGCAGTGGTCGTGGCGCGAGACGAGGATGGCCATGCGCTTGGGGTCGTCGGTGTAGGACAGCCGCCAGTTCATGGAAAAACGCGCGCCCACCACTTCGGCGAAGGCCTCTTCCAGGGCCGGCCGGGAAACGTCCGTGTAGGGCGCGAAAAATTCCAGCCGCATGAAGAAGGTGCCGCCCTCGGGGTCCGTGGAATGCTGGTCGAGGTCGATGATGTTCGCGCCGTGGGTGTACAGAAAGGTGGTCACTGCCGAGACGATGCCGGGACGGTCGGGGCAGGTGATGCGCAAGCGGGCGGTGGCGGCCATGCGTGGGTGTCCTTTTCGCGGGTGAGAACTCCGGCGTTCGCCGGGAGAAGGGGGAATACCCCAGAACGGATTCTGAATCCAGAGGCTTCGTTCCAAAGATTATTCGGACAATATTGTTATTAACCGTCAATTCGTTTACAGGAAAGGCGAGTTGTCGTGCGCGCCCCCGCTTCGAGCGCGCCCTGGCCGAAGGGAAGCCAAAACCTCCAAGCGCCTTCCGAAGAGGTCCTCCCATGATTATCGGTATCCCAAAGGAAATCAAGACATTGGAGAATCGCGTGGCCATGACCCCCGGAGCGGTGGAAACCCTCGTCCGCCGGGGTCACGCGGTGCTGGTCGAAACCGGAGCCGGCCGGGGGTCGGGGCTGGCGGACGAGCTGTACGCCATGGCCGGGGCGCGCCTCGTGGGCGCGGACGAAGCCTGGGGCGCGGACATGGTCGTGAAGGTCAAGGAGCCCGTCCCCGGCGAATACAGGTACTTGCGCCGGGGCCTGCTGCTGTTCACCTACCTGCATCTGGCCGCCGACCGGCCCCTGACCGAGGCCCTGCTGGCCTCCGGGACCGTCGGCGTGGCCTACGAAACCGTGCAACTCCCCGACGGCACCCTGCCGCTGCTGGTCCCCATGAGCGAAGTGGCCGGCCGCATGGCGCCCCAGGTCGGGGCCCACGCCCTGGAAAAGTCCCAGGGCGGGCGGGGACTTTTGCTCGGCGGCGTGCCGGGCGTGCCCCAGGCCTCGGTGGTGGTGGTCGGAGCGGGCGTCGTCGGCTCCAACGCCTGCAAGCTGGCCGTGGGCATGGGCGCCCAGGTCACCGTTCTCGATGTCAACCACGCCAGGCTCCAGTACCTCGACGACATCTACCAGGGCCGCATCGTGACCATGTCCAGCAACGAGGCCAATATCCGCAAGGCCGTGACCTACGCCGACCTGCTCATCGGCGCGGTGCTCATCCCCGGGGCCAAGGCCCCGCGCCTGGTGTCCAGGGACATGCTGGGCACCATGAAGGAAGGCTCGGTCATCGTGGACGTGGCCGTGGACCAGGGCGGCTGCGTGGAAACCATCCGGCCCACGACCCACGCCGATCCGACCTACGTCGTCGACGGCGTGGTCCACTACGGCGTGGCCAACATGCCCGGCGCCGTGCCCCGCACCTCCACATACGCCCTTTGCAATCAAACCCTTCCGTATGTCATAAAGCTCGCGGCCAAGGGCCTCGGCGCCCTGGCCGAGGACCACTCCCTGGCCCTCGGGCTCAACACCATCGACGGCAGGCTGACGTTCGCCGGCGTGGCCGAGGCTTTCGGGCTGCCCCTGACGCCCGTGGACCACGTGCTGGCCTAGGGCGGCGGGAAGGGGAGGCGGGCCTGCCGCCGGAATTTTCACAAAAATGTGGGCTTTGCCAGGGAAGGGGTTCCCTTCGCCGCCGACTTCATGTATTGGCACAGGGGCTGGAGTTCCCGTGTAAGTAGCTGAAATCGACTGCAATAAGGAGGCGTGCATGAAAAGGTCCTGGCTGATCGCTCTTTTCCTCGTCCTTGGACTGGCCGCGCCGGCCCGGGCGGCGGATACCATCAAGCTCGGCTTCAACATTCCGCTGACCGGGGACATCCCGGACGTGGGCGAGTCCTCGAAGAACGCCGCCGAAATGCTCAAGAAGAAAATCAACGACGCCGGCGGTCTGGATGTCGGCGGCAAGAAGTACATGCTGGAATTCGTCTACGAGGACAACGAGTCCAAGGCGGAATCCGCCCTGTCCTCCGCGAGGAAGTTGAGCACCCAGGACGGCGTCCTCGGCTTGGTCGGCCCCCAGTCCAGCAAGCAGGCCGTGCCCGCCGGCGAAGCCGCCAACGACCTCAAGACCCCGATGATGGCCCCCTGGTCCACCAACCCCAACACCACCAAATCCCGGCCCTACGTGTTCCGGGGCTGCTTCCTCGACACCTTCCAGGGGCCCGTGGCCGCCAAGTTCGCCATCGAGGAGTTCGGGGCGAAAAAGGCCGCCGTGCTCTATGACATCGCCTCCGACTATCCCAAGGGGCTGGCCGAGGACTTCAAGGCCGCCTTCGAGAAGCAAAACGGCCCGGGCTCGGTCGTGGCCTTCGAGACCTTCACCACCAAGGACGTGGACTTCTCGGCCCAGCTGACCAACATCGCCAAGTCCGGCGCGGACGTGCTCTTTATCCCGCAATATTACAACGAGGTGCCCCTGGTCGTGAAGCAGGCCAAGGCCCTGGGCTTCAACAAGCCGTTTCTGGGCAGCGATTCCTGGGGTTCCGGCGACCTGATGGGTCTTTGCGGCGACGACTGCAAGGGCTACTACTTTGTCACCCACTACGCCGCCGCCGGCGCCAAGGGCAAGACCAAGGAATTCATCGACGAGTACACCAAGCTCTACAAGAAGACCCCTGACGATGTCGCCGCCCTCACCTGGGATGGCGCCAACCTGATGCTCTCGGCCGTCCAGTCCATGGGCAGCCTTTCCGGCGACCTGGCCAAGGACCGCGAGGCCCTCATGAAGGCCATGGCCGGTGTCAAGAAGTTCGAGGGCATCACCGGCGACATGGCCTATCCGGCCACCGGGGACCATGATCCCATCAAGTGCGCCGTCGTGGTGAAGATCGACGACGCCGGCAAGTTCGCCTTCTACAAGTCCGTGTGCCCCTAAAGGCCCACATCTTCCAAACCGTCCGGCCCGGATGACGGGCCGGACGGACGCAACGTCGCGCCAAGGGGGGGGAGTCCGTTGTTTCAGAGCATCGCGCAAAATATCCTGAACGCCCTGCAGTGGGGGAGCTTTTATTCGCTCATCGCGCTTGGCTACTGCCTGGTCTACGGCGTGCTTTTGCTCATCAACTTCGCCCATGGCGACATTTTCATGGTCGGAGCCTACATCGCCTTTTTCGTCTGCACCTTCCTGCTCGGCAAGTACGGGCTTGTGGCCGGTTTTCCCGGCTGGATGGTCCTGGCGCTGGCGATCCCCCTGACCATGCTGCTGACCGCCGTGGTCGGCGTGACCCTGGAGCGGGTGGCCTACCGGCCCTTGCGGCGCAAGGGCGTCAACCGGCTCTATGTGGTCATCACGGCGCTCATGTGCGGGCTGATCCTGGAAAACGGCAACCTGGCCCTGCTCGGCGCCAGCCGCAAGAGCTTTCCCACCCTTTTGCCGACCCAGGTCTTCAATTTCTTCGGCGTCACCGTGACCAACATCAAGCTCATGGTCATCGGCGTGGCCATCCTGTCCTTCCTGCTCTTGTGGTTCGTCGTCTCCAGAACCAAGATCGGCATGGCCATGCGGGCGATTTCCTATGACCGTTTTGCCGTGCCCCTCATGGGCATTCCGGCCGACACGGTCATCGTCTTCACCTTCGTCCTGGGCTCGGCCTTCGCCGGGGTGGCCGGACTCTTTTTCGCCATGACCTATCCCGTCCTCGATCCCTACATGGGGGCGCTGATCGGCTGGAAGGCCTTCATCGCCGCCGTGGTCGGCGGTATCGGCTCCATCGCCGGGGCCTTCGCCGGCGGATTTTTGCTCGGGTTCGTGGAGATCATGGTGGTGGCCTTCTTTCCTTCCACCTACCGGGATTTGATCGCCTTTTCCATCCTGCTGCTCATTTTGTCCATCCGGCCGACCGGGCTGTTCGGCGTGGCCCGGCGGACCAAAATCTAGGGCCGGCCAGGGAGTCGCCGCATGAAGCGTTTTACCGTTCCCGTCCTGCTGGCCTGCCTCTTCGGCGTGCTGGTCTGGGCCAGTCAGTCCGGGGCCATGAACATCTACTGGCAGTCGGTGGTCATGTTCATAGGCATCAACATCATCCTGTCCTCGAGCCTGAACATCATCAACGGCAACATGGGCGAATTCTCCTGCGGCCACGCCGGATTCATGGCCGTCGGGGCCTACGTCTCGTCGGTTCTGTCCGTGGCCCTTTTCGCCAAGAGCGCGGCTTTCGGCGACCCGCTCCTGCCGGCCTCGCTCGCGGTCTGGCTGTTCCCCCTCGTCTTGCTGGCCGGGGCCCTGGCCGCCTCCGTCGCCGGGCTGATCGTCGCCATCCCCTCGTTCAAGACCCGGGGCGACTACCTGGCCATCATCACCATCGCCGCCAGCTACATCGTCAAGTCCACCATCGAGAACATCAACGTGATCGGCGGGGCCCGGGGTTTCATGGGCATGGGCGGGGTCATGAACGCCATGGGCGAGACGGCCAACCTGCCCTGGATCATGATCTGGGTCTTCCTGGGCACGGTCTTTTCCGTGTGGCTCATCCGCCGCTTCATCTATTCGACGTTCGGCCGTGGCGTGGACGCCATCTGCCAGGACGAGATCGCGGCCGAGATCATGAGCGTGAACACCGACCGGGTCAAACTGGTGGCCTTCATGGTGTCCTGCGGCCTGGCCGGCCTGGCCGGCGGGCTTTTCGCCCACATCCTCGGCTACGTGAACCCGGGGTCGTTCACCATCCTCAAGTCCACCGAGGTCATGGTCATGGTCTATCTCGGCGGAATGGGGTCGCTCTCCGGCGCGGTGCTCTCGGCCGTGCTCATCACGCTGCTCATGGAGGCGCTGCGCCCCTTGCAGATCGTAAAGTGGGTCGTCATTCCGCTGCTGCTCGTGCTGCTCATGCAGTTCCGCCCGGAGGGCATCATGGGGCGGCGGGAACTGGTCGACGTGTTCCCGGGACTCCGCAAATTCTACACGTTCAAGGGGTAGGCCGTGGCGCTGCTGGAAGTGAACGAGATGACGCAGTACTTCGGCGGGCTGTGCGCCGTGTCGGAGTTTTCCGTGTCCCTGGAGCAGGGCCAGCTCGTGGCCCTGATCGGACCCAACGGCGCCGGCAAGACCACGGTCTTCAACCTCGTCAGCGGCTTTTACAAGCCCACCCGGGGCGACATCCTGTTTCAGGGCCGGTCCATCAAGGGCTTGAAGCCCCATCAGGTGACGGCGCGCGGCATCGCCCGCACCTTCCAGAACATTCGCCTGTGGTTCGATATGTCGGTGCTCGACAACATCCGCATTGCCCAGCACCACGCCCTCGGCTACGGTCTTTTGGACTGCTTCCTGCGCACGCCGCGCTACATGCGCCGCGAACGGGACATCGAGGACCACGCCATGGAGGTCCTCGAACGCCTGGGGCTGCGCGAGGTGGCCCGCGAGCAGCCGAAAAATTTGCCCTACGGCGTCCAGCGTCTGGTCGAGATCGCCCGCGCCCTGTCCATCAAGCCGTCGCTTCTGATGCTCGACGAGCCGGCCGCGGGCCTCAACTCCGCCGACGTGGAGGGGCTCATCAGGCTGATCGCCGACATCCACCGGGATTTCGGGCTCACCATCTGGATGATCGAACACCAGATGGATGTGGTCATGACGCTGTGCTCATGGATCAAGGTCATCGATTTCGGGGCCACCATCGCCGAGGGCACGCCTTCGGAGATCCAGAACAACCCCGCGGTCATCAAAGCCTACCTGGGAGACGATACAATCTGATGCTGCTCTCCGTTGAAAACCTCCGGGTCAAGTACGGCAACATCGAGGCCCTGCACGGCATCTCCTTCCACGTCGAGCGGGGGGAGATCGTCGCCCTGATCGGGGCCAACGGCGCGGGCAAGACCACGACGTTGCATTCCATCATGCGCCTGCCGCCGCCCGAGGCCCCCAAGGTGGTGGAAGGCGACATCAAATACGAGGGGCGCAGCATCCTCGGCATGGAGCCCCACGACGTGGTCCGCAAGCTCCACATGGACCTCTCCCCCGAGGGCCGGCGCATCTTCGGCAACCTGACGGTCATGGAGAACCTGGTGCTGGCCACCTACGCCCGGAAGGACGGCGAGGCGGCCATCGGCCGGGACCTCGAACGGGTGCTTTCCCTTTTCCCCCGCCTGTCCGAGCGCCGCAGGCAGCGCAGCGAGTCGCTTTCCGGCGGCGAGCAGCAGATGCTGGCCGTGGGCCGGGCCATCATGACCGGCTGCGACTTCATCCTGCTCGACGAGCCCTCCATGGGACTGGCGCCGCTGCTCATGTACGAGATGTTCCGCACCCTCAAAAAGCTCAACGAGCAGGGGCTCACCATCCTGCTCATCGAGCAAAACGCCAAGGTGGCGCTGTCCTTCGCCCACCGGGGCTACGTCCTCGACACCGGCGAGATCAAGCTTTCCGGCACCGCCGAGGAGCTTAGCCGCGATCCCGAGGTGAAAAAAGCCTATCTCGGCGGCTAAGCGCCGACCCCCGCCGTTCCTTTCGGGCCCGGCCAGGCAAAATGCCCGGCCGGGCTTTTTCGTGACCTCGCCCGGCCGGGGCGGGCAGCCGCGCGGCATGGCTTTTGCCTTGACCCTCCCGGGGAGCCTTTCGCCCGGAAAAAATTTCCTCCCCGGGAGGCATGGACATGAGCGTGCAATCCATCGGGCAAACACCCGACAGCGACTGGCTGCGGCAACTGCTGGCGGCCTCGTCGCGGCAGGCCTCGGCCGGCCAGTCAGACATGTCGAGTCTTCTGTCCTCGGACACCGATGCGACCGACCAGAGTGCGGCAACTTCTTCCGATTCGAGCGCCTCGTCTTCATCGGACGCGTCGGCCTCGAACGTCGCTGGCAGCTTCAGGGACATCCTGACGGCGCTTCTCTCCGGAAACGGAACGCTCTCCTACGACATCGCGACCGGGAGCCTGACCCTTTCGGACACGGCCTCCGGGACTCTGGGCGACGACGAGGGGAACCTGACCCGCAAGCAGACCGAGACCGCCAACGCGGACGGTTCCACGACCCGCACCGCCACCCTGACCGATGGGAGCGGCACGGTCGTGAACACCGAAACGACCACGGAAAATGCCGATGGCACGTTTTCCACGGTGATCGCCGCCCTCGGTCCGGACGGCCGGAACGTGACCCGGACCATCACCGGGGAAAAGACCGCCGACGGCGGATTCACGATCACCAACACCGTGACCGACGCCAACGGCCACGTTCTGGAATCCGGTTACGAACAGGCCGCCGCCGACGGTTCCATGACCCGCGGGCAGACCGTCAATGGTCCCGACGGGCGGAGCATGACCGAAACCGAAAGCTTCGACGCGGCCGGCCGTCTCGTCTCGACGAGTTCCTCCTCGACACTCGCCGCCGCGGCATCGGCCTCCGCCGGATCGGAAAGCTCCGGCCAGACGGAAGCGTCCTCCGCCGCCGGCTCCTCCGGTTCCACGAACGGGGACGCCGCCAAGGGCGACGGCAGCGGCAACACCACCACCGTGACCGTGACCTTCACGTCGGAAGGCCTCGAGCAGACGACCACGGTGACGGACCCCGAAGGAAAGATCGTCAGCCAGACCGTCAAGACCGTTCCGTTCACGCCCACGGCCCAAGGCGAGAACTATGGTTCGACCCTCGAAAAGGCGGACGGCCTGTCGGGGCTGTTGAACGAGTACGCGGCAAGCCGGCAGGGCGCGAAAAAGTACGCCGTGCAGCAGGCATCCACGGAGGGAGGCGGCCAGCAGGGGACCGGCCTGTCCGTGAGCGCCTAGCCGTCCGGGAGTCGTTCCCTGGCCATGCCGAGGGATGCTGCCCTTCGGTTTGCCGCCCGGATGCGGGGTGACCTCCAGCGGCAAGGTCTGGCGTCCGGCCCGGCGTCTCGGGCCTGGAGCGGTGCGTTTGCGTTTTCGTCGTTCCCGCTGGACGCGGCATTGCCCGTTCCGGCCGTTCTGGCGTATCCTGCCGGGAAATCCACGCGTGGGGCAGGGGGGGGAATGCGCAACAAGTTCCTGGGCACGGGCGAACCCGGTTGGAACCCGGTTCGCAAGGTCAAGGTCGTGGTGTCGGGGCTGCGGTTCGCCGTCGTCTACGACACGAGCGTCGCCTGGAAAGTGGGGGTGTCCGCCCTGGCCCTGGCGATTTTCGGCTTCAACCGGTCGTGGCGGGATTTCGCCCTGGTGCTCGTGGCCACGGGCCAGATGCTCGCGGCGGAGATCTTCAACACGGCCATCGAGGCGGTGTGCGATTTCCTGGTCGCCCAGGAGGATCGGCGCATCCGGGCCATCAAGGACATGGCCGCGGCCGGGGCGGGGATAGGCATCGTCCTGTGGTTCGCGGTGATCGCCTGGGAAACCGGCCGGCTGCTCGGGTTCTGGTCAGGACCGTAACCCGTGGGAGCGGACCACCGGGCATCTTCGGCGCCCGCGTGCGGAACGGATCAGGGAACGCGATCCACGTCCGTCACCCGTAGCGGTCGCGGAGGGCGCGGTGCTAGAATTTTTCCTTGGCCCGGCCCAGCGCGGTTTTGAGCTCGCCCAGGGCGTTTTCCACGCCATCGCGGAGTTCGGCCAGGGCGTCGCCGCCGCCCTTGCGCAACAGGGTCAGCTTGTAGCGGGCCTTGTCGTACTTTTCGAGCAGGTGCTCCAGGTCGCCGGCCCATCGCTCAAAAAAATCCGGCCCCTTGTTCTTGGCTTCGGAGCGGGCCGCCTCGATTTTCGCCTTGTACGCGGCCAGTTGGGATTCCATGCGCACCCCGAAGGATTCCTTGTCGTCCATGCCGCCGTCTCCTGCTTGGGTTCGCGAACATCACAAACATACCCGAAATATTGGAGGACCGCAAGAAACGAAGGATGCGGAAGTTTTCTTGCGGACCGGCGGAGGCTTTGCTAAGAAGCGGGTATGGTCACGGGATTCCGGTGGGGAATCCGATCCTGGGGGAGGAAAATGAAACCCCACCCCTGGTCAACGCGTGGTGCCGGGATTATGAATATTTCCGGCCACGCAGTCCGAAAAGGGGGCGTCACCCTGGAAGGCGTCTCATGCGAGGGCCTGGGCGCCGCCGCCCCGAACTGGTCAACAAGACATCAAGGAGGAAAGGCCATGAAGGCGCAACTGCAAAAGATCGCGGTGCTCGTGTTCGCCGTGTGCATCGGCCTGGCCGCGCTGCCGGCGCGGTCCTTCGCCATCGGCGAGGCCGGAACCTTTTATCTGCAGCCCGAGTTCGGCGTTTATGGAACGGGCCAGAAGCAGGTCAGTTCCATCATCACCTTCGGCGCCAGCGGCGGCTATTTCGTGATCGACGGCCTGTCCATCGGCGCCGAGGCGCTGGCCTATTCGTTCGACCAGCGCAAGGAAGGCTGGAACACCGGCGGCTACCAGCAGAACCCCTGGGCCTTCGGCGCCAACGCGCTGATCCGGTACTATCCGATCCGCACGGACAAGGCCGCGTTTTTCATCGGCACCGGCATCGGCGGCCTGTTCTCCGGCGAACGCATCCCGTATTACTCCAACGGCGGCCGCGGCAACACGGCCAATCCGACGGTGCCTGTGGACCTCGGCTTCACGGTTTCCCTGACGAACAACGTGTCCTTCGAACTGGCCGGGCGTTACCAGCGCATCGGCTTCGACAACCACGGCCTGGACGCCTGGGGCGGCCATGCCGGCATTCGCTTCACTTTCTAGGCTGACAAACCCGGGAAACTAGGGTAAACGGTAAGGCCCTCCCGCCCGTGAAGGATGGGAGGGCTGTTTTTTTGGCGGAGGACCCATTGCCGCTTGACACGGCTTTCTAATGGGTCTATATGCCTCTGTCTTTGCCATAAAATACGATTATTTTCCGAACGGAGACGGCTATGCCCACGATCAATCAACTTATCCGCAAGGAGAGGGCGAAGGTGGCCAAGCGCCGCAAGACGCCCGCCTTGCAGGCCTGCCCGCAGCGCCGTGGGGTGTGTACCCGTGTGTATACGACCACGCCTAAAAAGCCCAACTCGGCCTTGCGCAAGGTCGCCCGCGTGCGCCTGACCAACGGCATCGAGGTGACTTCCTACATCCCGGGCGAGGGCCACAACCTGCAGGAACACTCGGTGGTGATGATCCGGGGCGGCCGCGTCAAAGACCTTCCCGGTGTCCGGTATCATATCATCCGCGGCACGCTCGACACAGCCGGCGTGTCCGATCGTCGCCAGGCCCGTTCCAAGTACGGCGCCAAGCGGCCCAAGTAATTTTCCGTTGCAAGGAGAGGACGCGTATGCCGCGTAAAGGTCCAGTTTCCAAGCGTTCGGTCCTGCCCGACCCCAAGTTCGGCAGCATGTTGGTGACGAAGTTCATCAACCGGCTCATGTACGATGGCAAGAAGGGCGTGGCCGAAGGTCTGTTCTACAAGGCTGTCGACGTGCTGGCCGAGAAGTCTGGCGAGGATCCCTTGAAGGCCTTCGAGAAGGCCATCGCCAACGTCAAGCCGCACATGGAAGTCAAGCCTCGCCGGGTCGGTGGCGCCACCTATCAGGTGCCCATGGAAGTGCGGCCCGAGCGGCAGCTGACCCTGGCCCTGCGGTGGCTGGTTTCCAACGCCCGCTCCCGTGGGGAGAAGGGGATGTCGGAAAAGCTGTCGGGCGAACTGCTCGATGCCTATCATAATCGCGGCGGGGCCGTGAAAAAGAAAGAGGATACGCACCGCATGGCCGACGCCAACAAGGCGTTCGCCCATTACCGGTGGTAGTCGCACAAGGATAATCACGTGTCTCGGACTGTACCCATAGAGCGGCAACGCAATATCGGCATCATGGCGCACATCGATGCCGGGAAGACGACCACCACCGAACGTATTCTGTTCTACACCGGGGTGTCGCACAAGATAGGCGAGGTCCATGATGGCCAGGCCACCATGGACTGGATGGTTCAGGAGCAGGAGCGCGGCATCACGATTACGTCCGCCGCCACCACCTGCTTTTGGCGAGACCATAGAATCAACATCATTGACACGCCCGGTCACGTGGATTTTACCATCGAGGTGGAGCGTTCCTTGCGTGTCCTCGACGGGGCCGTGGCCGTTTTCGACGCTGTTTCCGGCGTCGAGCCCCAGTCCGAGACCGTTTGGCGGCAAGCCGAACGGTATCGCGTTCCCCGCATGAGCTTCGTCAACAAGATGGACCGTGTCGGCGCGGATTTTTTCCGTTGCGTGGACATGATCCGCGACCGCCTGGGCGCCAAGCCCGTGCCCCTGCAGATCCCCATCGGCTCCGAGGAGAACTTCAAGGGCGTCGTGGACATGATCCGGGGCAAGGCCATTTTCTTCGACACCGAGACCCAGGGCAAGGAATTCGTCTACAAGGACATTCCCGACGACCTGCAGGAGCTCTATGAGGATTTGCGGCACCAGATGCTGGAGGCCGTGGCCGAGGAAGACGAGGCCCTCATGGAGAAGTACCTCGGCGGCGAGGAACTGACGCACGAGGAGCTCATTGCCGGCATCCGCAAGGCCACCATCAACCTGGCCATCTGCCCGGTGCTGTGCGGTTCCGCCTTCAAGAACAAGGGTGTGCAGCCCCTGCTCGATGCCGTCGTGGACTTCCTGCCCTCGCCTGTCGACATTCCGGTCATGATCGGACACGACCCCGACGACGAGGAGAAGCTCATCGAGTGCCCGTGCGATCCCAAGGCGCCTCTGTCGGCCCTGGCCTTCAAGCTGATGAGCGATCCCTTCATCGGGCATCTGACCTTCCTGCGCATCTATTCGGGCCACATCGAATCGGGCATGACGGTGCTCAACGCCAACACCGGCAAGAGGGAGCGCATCGGCCGCCTGCTCAAGATGCACGCCAACAAGCGCGAGGAGATCAAGGGAGCCGACGCCGGCGATATCGTGGCCGCCGTGGGCATGAAGATCACCTCCACCGGCGATACGCTGTGCGCGGAAAACCGTCCCGTCGCCCTGGAGTCGCTCAGCATCCCCGAGCCGGTCATCGAGGTGGCCATCGAGCCCAAGACCAAGGCCGACCGCGATTCCCTTTCCCAGGCCCTGGGCAAGCTGACCAAGGAGGATCCGTCCTTCCGGGTCAAGTCCGACGAGGAAACCGGCCAGACGCTGATCGCCGGCATGGGTGAGTTGCACCTGGAGATCATCGTCGACCGCCTGATGCGCGAATTCGGCGTCAACGCCAATGTCGGCGCGCCCCAGGTCGCCTACCGCGAAACCATTACCAAGCCCATCAAGAACGATCTGCGCTACGTCAAGCAGACGGGCGGCCGCGGCCAGTACGGCCACGTGGTCTTGGAGATCGAGCCCAAGAATGACGGCGGATACGAGTTCGTCAACGAAATCGTGGGCGGCGTCATTCCCAAGGAATACATTCCGGCTGTTGACAAAGGCATCCAGAACGCCATGAAGGGCGGCGTCATCGCCGGCTTCCCCCTGGTGGACGTCCGGGTCAAGCTGGTCTTTGGTTCCTACCACGAGGTGGACTCGTCCGAGCAGGCCTTCTTCATCTGCGCCTCCCAGTGCTTCAAGGAGGCGGTGCACAAGGCTTCCCCGGTTCTGCTCGAGCCCATCATGGCTGTTGAAGTGGTCACGCCGGAAGAATATATGGGCGATGTCATGGGCGACTTGAACGGCCGCCGCGGCCGCATCGCCAGGATGGACTCCCGGGCGGGCGCCCAGATCATCACCGCCCACGTACCCTTGTCGTCCATGTTCGGGTACGCCACGGATCTGCGGTCCAGATCGCAGGGCCGGGCGACCTTCACCATGCAGTTCGACCATTACGAAAGGGTCCCGGCCGCCTTGGCCGAGGAAATCATGAAGAAGAAGTAACGCCCGAGGACGTTCGGGCGAGGGCGAAGAAACGAAGACCCGCTAGCGCGGAAGTTCCAGGGGGACCACATGGGCAAGGCGAAATTCGAGCGGACCAAGCCGCACGTGAACATCGGCACCATCGGCCACATCGACCACGGCAAGACCACGTTGACCGCGGCCA